>NZ_CDXDQE010000007.1:0-284573 GCF_978021625.1 Janthinobacterium foliorum
CCGAGCTGTCGGCCGGGCAGTGCTACGCCGCGCTTGGCGAACTGGGGCTGGCGTATGGTCCGGCCCTGCGCGCACTGCACACGCTGTACGTGGGCCAGGGACAGGTGCTGGCGCGGCTGGAGCTGCCGGCGGGGCAGGCGGCGCAGGCTAGCGCCTATGGCCTGCATCCGAGCCTGCTCGATGCGGCGCTGCAGGCGCCGGTCGGGCTGTCGCTGGGCGCGGCGCGCGGCGCGCCGCTGCCGTTCGGCCTGGAGCGCCTGGAGGTGCTGGGCGAATGCGGTCCCAGCATGTGGGCGCTGGTGCGCACGCGTGCGCCTGACCAGGCGGACGCGCGCGCGCGCAAGCTCGATATCGACCTGTGCGATCCGGATGGCAGCGTGCGCGTGCGGCTGACAGGGGTGGCGATGCAGGAAGGGCCGCCGCATTCCACCGCGCCGGAGAATGCCTGTGAAATCATGACCTTCGCCGAAAGCTGGCAGCGGCTGGACTTGCCTGAGACAGGCGGTGCCGAGACAAGCGTGGTGGTGTGCTTCGCTTCCGTACCGGCGCACCAGCGCAGCATCCGGGATACGCTGCGCCAGCTCGCGCCACGGTGCCGCGTGGTGTTTGTCTCGCAGACAACGCAGGGAGCGGGCGCGGATGTCCACGCGGTCAGCCTCGGCGTGCCGGCAAGTTACGCCGCTGCCTGCGCCGCCATCCGCGACGCCTGCGGCGAGATCGATGCATTGCTGTATCTGTGGCCGCTGGAGGACGCTGCCTGCATGCGCGACCACGGCCCCATCGTGCATACGCTGCAAGCCATTGCCGCTACCGGGCTGGTTTGCCGGCGCGTGCTCCTTGCCGCCGCCTATGGCGATGACGTACTGCGCTGCCATGCCCAATCCTGGACAGGCTATGCGCGCTCGCTGGGCAGCGTGCTGCCGCATACGCGCCTGGCCGTCGTCGGCCAGCTGGAGGGCGGGCCCTTCGATGCTGCCGCGTGGTGCCGCCGCCTGTGGGCGGAGCAGGCGCACGGCGCCACTGACTGCGTGGAATACCGGGACGGCGTGCGGCACGTGCCGCAGGTGCGTCCGGTTCCTCTCGATGCGACGCTGCCGACACTGCTGAAAAAAGGCGCGACCTACCTGATTATCGGCGGTGGCGGCAGCCTGGGCTACCTGCTGGCCCAGCATCTGGCAGCGGCATATGGGGCCAAGCTGATCCTCAGCGGCCGCTCGGCGCCGGATGCGCGTCTGCACGGCCGCCTGGCAATCCTGCAAGCCATGGGGGCGCAGGTCGCGTACGTGCAGGCGGACGTGGCCGACCTGACGCAGATGCAACAGGGGCTGGCCCATGCCCGCGCCCGTTTCGGCCGCATCGACGGCGTCTTCCATGCTGCCGGCCTGGAAGGCCGGACCGCCTTGCCCGACACCACCCTGGAGCAGTTCGAACAGGTACTGGCGCCGAAGGTGGCCGGGACGCTCGTATTACACGATATTTTTCTCGATGACGCGCCGGACTTCGTGTGCCATTTCTCGTCGGCCGCCGCCTTGCTCGGCGATTTTGGCTCCTGCGACTATGCGGTGGGAAACCGTTTCCAGATGGCGCACGCGGCATGGCAGGCGCGCTGCGGCACGGCCGGCAAGGCCGTGGTGGTCAACTGGCCGCTGTGGAAGGACGGCGGCATGGGCGGCACCGAAGGCGCGGCGCAGCTTTATCTGCAGAGCAGCGGCCAGCGCGCGCTGGAAACGGCCGACGGCATGGCGCTGCTGGAACGCCTGCTGGCGCAGCACGCGGGCCAGCATCTGGTGCTGTTCGGCCAGCCGGACAGGCTGCAGCGCTTCTTTGCACCCGCTGCGACGCATCAGCCTGGCACGGCCGTCGCCGCTGTCGCCGTCGTGGCGGCGACAGGCGCCACGGCTGGCCGGCGCAGCGGCATGCGCGGCTTGAGCGTGCAGCAGTGCGTCGGCATCGAACTGAAGCGGCTTGCCGGCGAACTGCTGCAGCTCGGCAGCGAGCGCATGGGGGGACAGCAGAACCTGGCCGATTTCGGATTTGATTCGGTCAGCCTGGCGCGTTTTGCCGGCACGATCAGTGCCTGTTTCGGCATCACGCTGCTGCCGACGGTATTTTTCACTTTTCCCACCCTGGACAAGCTGGCCGCGCATCTTGCGCAGGAACATGCCGCGGCGCTGGCTGCCCTGTATGCGGAAGATTGCGCCGGTGCGCCAGCGCCGGCGCTGCCCCAAGCGGCAGCGCCGGTCTCCACAGGCGTGCCCGCAGCCGCTGCGCTGCCTGCGCGCCGGCGCCAGGGATACAGGGCCGCGCCTGCCGCGCCGGGCGCCTGCGCGCAGGAAGCCATCGCCGTCATCGGCATGAGCGGACGCTTTCCCGGCGCGCGCAACGTGGACGAATTGTGGCAGATCTTATTGGACGGCAAGGAAGTGCTGCGCGCCGCGCCCGACGACCGCCCCGGCGGGTGGAATGCGGGCAGCCAGCCCTGCGGCTTCGTGCCGGGCGTGAGCGAGTTCGATCCCCTGTTCTTTGACATTTCGCCCAAGGAAGCACAGGCGATGGACCCGCGCCAGCGCCTGCTGCTGCAGGAAGCCTGGAATGCACTCGAGAATGCAGGCTACGGCCCGGACCAGCTGCGTGCCGGCCGGCTGGGCAGTTTTGTCGGCGTGGAAGAGGGCGACTACCAGCTGCTGGCGCAGGGCGATGCGGGCATCACGTCGAACCACAACGCCATCCTGGCGGCAAGGCTGGCCTACTTCATCAACGCCAGCGGACCTGCAATGGCCATCAATACGGCCTGCTCCTCCGGACTGGTCGCGCTGCACCAGGCTTGCCAGAGTTTGCGGGCGGGAGAATGCGACACGGCGCTGGCTGCGGGTGTCAGCCTGATGCTGACCGACGCGGGACATGGCCGCATGGGGCAGGCAGGCATGCTGTCGGCCGATGGCCGCTGCTATGCGTTCGATGAGCGGGCCAACGGCATGGTGCCTGGCGAAGCGGTCGCCGTTGTCGTCCTCAAGCGGCTGTCGCAGGCCCAGGCAGATGGCGATCCGATCCATGCAATCATCCGCGCCAGCGGCATCAATTACGATGGCAAGACGAATGGCATCACCGCCCCCAGCGGCGCGGCGCAGGCGGACCTGCTGCGTTCCCTGTACGAGCGCAGCGGCATTGCACCGGACGGCATCGACTACATCGTGACGCACGGCACGGCCACGCGCCTGGGCGATCCAGTAGAGGTCAATGCGCTGTATGAGACGTTCAAATCCTTCACGGACAAGACAGGCTTCTGCGCGCTGACTTCGGTCAAGCCCAACCTTGGACATACCTTGGCGGCATCGGGGTTGGTCAGCTTGATCAGCCTGATTCAGGCCATGCGCCATCAGACGATTCCAGCCAGCCTGCACTGCGCCCGCGAGAACAGCTATATCCGCTGGGAGCAGAGCCCGTTCTATGTCAACAAGCGCAACAAGCAGTGGCGGGCCAGCAAGGGCCAGGCCCGCATGGGCGCGGTCAGTGCCTTTGGCATGAGCGGCACGAACGCGCACGTGGTACTGCAAAGCCATGAGGAAGCCAGGCCCGCGGTATCAGCGCCGTCGCCGCACCATCTGCTGGTGCTATCGGCCAAGACGGAGAGCGCGCTGCAGGACAGGCTGCGCGACGTGCACGCCTGCCTGGCCGATGGCATGCATGCCGGCCATGCCCTGGCCGACATATGCCATACCCTGCTCGAGGGGAGGCAGCATTTCATGTACCGCTGTGCGCTCGTGGTTGGCGACCGCGACGATGCGCAGGCGGTGCTGGCGCGCGCGCTCGACGGTGAAAAAACGCCGCATGTCTTCCACGGCAAGGTGGCACGCGATTTCACGCCGCAGGTGATGCTGCAGCAGTACGCGGATGAGCTGACCAGGCACGACAGCGCGCTGCATGGCACGCTGGACCAGATGCAGGACAGGATGATGGCGCTGGCGGACCTGTATTGCCAGGGATACGCGCTGCATTGGCACAGCCTGTTTGGCCAGCCTGCGCCGCGCCGCATCAGTCTGCCGGGTTATCCATTTTCCCGGGAACGCTACTGGGCGGCGCCTGCGCCTGCGCCGCAAGCGGAAGCCGCGCGCTCCGCCCTGCCGGACTGGAACGAAAGCATGACCTTCGAGGAACGCTGGCAGGAGCAGCCCTGCGCGCCGTCCGCTGCCGCGCAGATGGGCACCGTGGTCTGCCTGGCGTCGCGGACGGCGGACCGGCAGGCCATAAGCGCGGCGATCCACGCACTGGAGGCCGACGCGCGCGTCGTGTTCGTGGGACGCGCCGCCCTGCACGACGCCGCGGCGCCGGCGCCGGATGGGGAGTACTGGATCGATGCTGCCGATCCGGCCAGCTATGCGCTGGCGTTCGACGCCATCGGCAAGGCGCATGGCAAGATCGGCGCCATGCTGTACCTGTGGAGCCTGGAGGACAGCGAATGCCTGCGCGACTACCGGCATATCGTTTATATTCTGCAAGCGATCGCTTCCAGCCGCCTGGAGGTGGCTCGCCTGCTGCTGGCCGGCTGCGAGTATGCGCCGCTGGACCGCTGCTATGTCGAGTCGTGGATCGGTTTTGAGCGTTCCATCGGCATCGTTTTGCCGCATACCCAGGTCGCCGCGGTCGCCCTGGACATGGCCGGTCCCGTCGCCGACATGGGGGCGTGCGTGCCCCTGCTGTGGCAAGAACTGCAGCTAGAGAAGATGAAAAGCGTCCGCTACGACACAGGCCGGCGCCAGGTCTGCCAGATACGGCCGACGGTGCTGCAGGCGCAGCCGAGCCTGCTCAAGTCCGGCGCCACTTACCTGATCACGGGCGGGCTGGGCGGACTGGGCTACGTGTTCGCCGAGCATCTGATCCGTGCCTACGCAGCCAACATCATCCTGACGGGACGCGCGCCGCTCGATGAGGCAAAGCGCGAACGCATCGAGGCGCTGGAGCGGCTGGGCGGCAAGGTACTGTACCTCCAGGCCGACGTGCGCGACGGCGAAGCGATGCGCACGGGGGTGCAGCGCGCGCGCGAGGTGTTTTCATCGATTGATGGGGTGATTCACTCGGCCGGCATCGTCAGCGTACAGACCATCGTGCACCAGGACATGGCCGGCTTCCAGTCGGTACTCGATTCAAAGATCGATGGCACCCTGGTGCTCGACGAGGTGCTGCAGGACGAGCCCCTGGATTTCGTCTGCTATTTCTCGACTGTCTCGGCAATCATGGGCGATATAGGCACATGCGACTATGCCATTGCCAACCGCTTCCAGATGGCGTACACCGAGCACCGCAACGCGCTGCGCGCGGCAGGGCGGCGCCAGGGACGCGCCATCGCCATCAACTGGCCATTCTGGAAGGATGGCGGCATGGGGCAAGCGTATGGCGACGCGACCAAGATGTTCCTCATGCTGGGTGGCCAGCGGGCGCTGGGCAACGACGAAGGCATCGCCATGTTCGAGCGCCTGCTGGCACAGCCGACGGCGCAGCAAATGGTCATGATGGGACGCAGCGACCGCGTCTATCCATCCCTGGGCCTGGCGCATGCGATCGCGCCGCCGGTGGCAACGCTGGCCTCGCCCACGGCACCGTCGGCCAGCCGCAGTGCGGCGCTGAGCGGCCTGGATCTGGCGCAGTGCATCGAGTACGACCTGAAGCAGTGCGTCAACCAGTTGCTGGCTTTCCCCGTCGAACAACTCGATGTCGAACGGCACCTGGTCGAATTCGGCTTCGATTCAATCAGCCTGGCTTCCTTCGCCAAACTGCTCAGCACGCATTATGGTGTCGACATCACGCCGATTGTGTTCTTCGGCTTCCCGTCGATCGCCAAGCTGACAGGCTATTTGCTGCAGGAACAGTTCGCCGCCATGCAACAGTTTTACGGCAGTCCTGGCGCAGGCACCCCTGAGTCACCGGCGGCGGCCCATCCGGCGGCCGCCTAGACGCCATTTGCCTTCCGCCGTGCCTGGCGGAAGGCAAGCCCGCGTGGCATTCACGTCGGCCAGGCTGGCACCCCGCGCGCATGCGCGCGCAGCGCCGGCACGGATGGCCAGGCAGCCGCGCGCGACCCGCGCCCCGGCGCTGCTTTTCCCTCTTGGAAGTAGGGATGTTCCTGTTCAGTTATTTGTGCAACATCGCTGAATGATGGTGTTAAAATACAGACAACTTAGGTCCGCAGGCCGCATGCGCCTGTGCTGTCCGACTGATATTTCATTCCCCCATTTCGTTACATCCACTACATGATGAAATTGCGCGATGAAGAGATCCGCTGCGAACGGCACAGTGCAGCCTTCGACAGCTCAGAACTGCTGTCGAACGTCATGCGCCTCAGTGATTGCGCGACCAGTGCCCAGCTGCATGGCGAACTCCAGCATCTGAGCCAGGTACTGGGATTTGATTCCTTTCTGTTCGGCGGGCGTTTCCGCACCTCCGGCAGCGTCAAGGTAGAAAAAGTCGAATCCAACTATCATGGGAAATGGCGTGCGCAGTACGACCAAAGCGAATATGCGGGCGTCGATCCGACGGTGACCCATTCGCTCAGCTCGCTAGTGCCGTTTATCTGGACGGATCAGATGTATGGGAACGCCAGCCAGCAGGCGTTCCGCGAGGAGGCCCATCATTATGGCCTGCTCGCCGGCGTCACGTTCCCGATTCAAAACAAGGATGGCGGCGTTTCCATGCTCAGCCTTTCCCTGTCGAGCAGAAGCGACGATGCGCGCGGCCATATCCAGCAAATGCTCATGTGGGGTCCGCTGGTGGCGACCTTGGCCCACGAGGTGATGAGCAAGATCGTCAAGAACTGCCAGACGGCCGGGCCACGGCTGACCAAGCGCGAAAATGACGTGCTGCAGTGGATCGCGGCCGGCAAGAGCACCTGGGAAATTTCCAGGGTGCTGGGCATTTCAGAGCATGGCGTGATCCACCATGTACGCAATCTGCTGCACAAATTTGATGTCACCAGCCGCCACCAGGCCGTGCTGAAAGCGATATCCAGCGGCTTGCTGTAAGGCCAGGCGACTGCGGCCGGCTCAGGCGATGGCAGCCATGCTGGAACCCAGGGGGGCCAGCAGGGCATTGAGTTCGGCCGCATCGAATTTGGGCGCCAGCGCCGCGTCGCTGCCCAGGATGTCCTCTGTCAGCGCCGATTTGCGTGCCTGCAATTCGAGTATGCGTTCCTCGATGCTGCCTTCGACCACCAGCTTGTAGACGAAAACGGGCTGGTCCTGGCCAATGCGGTAGGCACGCGCGATGGCCTGCTCTTCCACGGCAGGATTCCACCACGGATCGAGCATGATGACGGTATCGGCCGCCGTCAGGTTCAGGCCCACGCCGCCAACCTTCAGGCTGACCAGCAGGATGGGCACCGTCTTGCCCTGGAAGCGGGCCACCAGGGCGCCGCGCTGGGCTGGCGGGGTTTTCCCCGTCAGTGACAGCCAGCCCAGCTGCAATGCGTCCAGTTCCTTTTCGACCAGCGACAGCATTTCCGTAAACTGCGAAAAGATCAGGATGCGGCGTCCTTCGGCCACCAGATTGGGCAGCATGTCGCGCAGCATGTCGATCTTGGCCCTTTCGATGGTTTTGGGGGGCGCCTCGCCCTTGAGCAGCAAGGGGTCGCAACAGACCTGGCGCAGCTTGAGCAAGGCATCCATGATGCGGATCTGCGATCCGGTAAAGCCGCGGCGCTGCAGCACGCTGCGCACCTGCTTGTCGGCGGCCACACGCACGCTCTCGTACAGGTCGCGCTGGCGTCCTTCCAGGCGCAGCAGCTTGATCACCTCCGTCTTGGGCGGCAACTCCGTGGCGACGTTGTCCTTGCGCCGGCGCAGGATGAACGGCCGGATGCGCTGGGCGAGCAAGGCTGCGCGCAGCGTTTCACCGTTCTCTTCGATGGGCTTGCGCCACAGGCGGGCAAAACTGCGCGCATCGCCCAGGAAGCCTGGCATCAGGAAGTTAAACTGCGTCCACAATTCGCCCAGGTGGTTTTCCATCGGCGTGCCCGTCATGCACAGGCGATGGCGGGCCTGGATGCGGCGCACCGCGCTGGCGCTGCGCCCGGCCGCGTTCTTCACCGTCTGCGCTTCGTCCAGGATCAGCAGATGAAAAGGCTGCGGCGCCAGCACATCAAGGTCACGCCACAACAGCGGATAGGTCGTCAGGATGACGTCATGTTGCGCGATGCGCGCAAAGTCCCCGGCCCGTTTCGCCCCCTGCAGGGCCAGTACCCGCAGGCTGGGCGCCATGCGCCGGATTTCGGCTTGCCAGTTGAATACCAGCGAAGTGGGCAGCACCACCAGCGCGGGCAGGTCCAGGCGGCCAGCCTGCTGTTCCACCAACAGGTGCGCGACAACCTGGGCCGTCTTGCCCAAGCCCATGTCGTCTGCCAGGATGCCCGCCAGCCGGTGTTCGCGCAGGTACTGCAGCCAGGACAGGCCATGCAATTGGTATGGCCGAAGGGTGATGCCCAGGCCCGCCGGCGCTGCCACGGGCAACGGCGCGCCGCTGCCGCGCAGGCGCTGGGCCAGGGCGCGCAGGTCCTCGCCGCCCTGGAGCCGCAGGCTGCCCTGCGCGCCGCCGCAAGCGGCATCCGCGTCCAGCAATTCCAGGCCCAGCTCGTCGAGGCGCTGCGCATCCCATGGCGACAGGCGCAGCGCGCCCGGCTTGCGTTTGGGATCGGTCAGCAGATCGAGCATGGCCGTGACAATGGCCTTCAGCGGGGCCGCCAGCGCATCGATGCGCTTGCCGCCGGGCGCGCGCAGGGAGATGCGCGCATGGGCATCGATGGCGGCAATCTGCTTGCGGTCCAGCCAGCGCTGGTCGCGGCGCAGCAGGTCGGCGAGCATTGGCGCAAGATCAAACGACTCGCCGTCAATGTCCACGCCCAGGGTCAGCAGCCACCATTCAGCCTTGCCCGGACCACTGCCGCCGGCCAGGCTTGCACTGCGCCCGTGCAGGCGTGCGGCCACTTCGCGCCCCAGCACTTCGCCGCTTTCCGGATCGACGATGAGGTGCCACGCTTCCACGGGGACGCTTTCGTGTGCAAAACCGGGATGGACGACAATAGTCCAGCCTTGGGCCT
This sequence comes from Janthinobacterium foliorum, assembly GCF_978021625.1. Classification (NCBI taxonomy): domain Bacteria; kingdom Pseudomonadati; phylum Pseudomonadota; class Betaproteobacteria; order Burkholderiales; family Oxalobacteraceae; genus Janthinobacterium; species Janthinobacterium foliorum. The sequence continues at coordinate 9,083 of NZ_CDXDQE010000007.1, forward strand.
GCAGCTGGGGCAGGTTGTCAGCCCAAAAGTCGCCGAACAGTTCTTCCTGCAGCAGCGACCACCATTGCATGGACGGCGCCATGCCGCCGGCGCGCCACTGCAGCGCGTCGTCAGGCAGCGGATGCATGCCCAGATTGCGGATCTGTTCCAGCGCGTCGGTTTCGGCATGCACGTTGCGGCGCATGAGCAGCCATTCGCCCTGCGGATCCAGCAGTTCCTGGGTCAGATCGGACTCGCTGGCGTACAACGATGTCGGAGCGGGCGTTTCCCAGCGCAAGCCGTCCGGCGTCGCATAGGTCCAGTCGATCTGTGCCACCGTCACATTGCTGCCACGCGGGGCAAACAGGCCGGCCGGACGCAAGCCCAGCAAGCCATCGCCGCGGCTCAGGGTACGCAGACTCAGGCGTGGCCGGAAGCGGCCCAGCGCTTCGCGAGGCGCGATGGCGGCGCGGCGCACCGGCGCCGTGGGGGCAATCTCACTCATACTCTCTCTCAATTCGTCTCGTGTATTGGCGCGGGCCAGGGCCCAAGGGCCGCGCTCTCAAGCGGCAGGAAGGTCAGCCCGCCAGTTGCCGTGAAATCCAAACGGCACGCGGCATGGCAGCGCTGCCGTCGCCAGCGGACCGGCCTCCAGGTTTTCCGCGTCCAGTATCAACAACTCGCTGCGCTGCTCGCGCGCGCGCCAGGCCACGGCCAGCAGCCAGCCCTGGCCTTCCGGCGCATCGCTGGCGGCCGGCGCGAAGACGGGTTCGGAAATGACGTCGCCATCAGGCAAGGTGTACAGCGTGCGCTTGCCGCTGTGCAGGTCAATCCGCGCCAGGGAGCCGAACAGCAGGTTCTGATAGGGATCGCGCGCCAGCGCGTCCGCATGGCAGGCATAGAAACCGGCGCGATGCGCCATGGTCGCGTAGCGTTCGTCGAAGCGTGGGAATTCGGCGGCGAGGTCATCGATGTAGTTGCGCTGGATCTTTCCGCTACGCAGGTCGATACGCCAGCGGCAAAGCCGCGCCACCATCCGGGCCGGGTCGCCCATGCGCCCACGCGCATCTGCCCAGCCGGGCGCGACGTCCGATTGCATCGCATGCGCCACGATGCAATCGCCTTCTTCCCAGGCGTTCATGAAATGGAAAACATGGCAGTCCTCGGTTTCCAGCCAGCGCATGCTGCGCTGCGTGCCATCGCGGCGCATGATGCCCACGTGCGTGCCCCTGCCTGGCTCCCAGGCAAACATCGGCAGGCCCTGCATGGCGCGCGTCATGCTGGCCGTGAGCGGCATCACCGGATAGAGCGCGAAGTGTTCGGTCAGCAGGAAGTCATGCGCCATGCCCGCATAGGGGGCGCGAAAAGTTTCCAGCCGTGTCAGCCGGCAATCGGGGTCGAGTACGCCGGCCAGCATGCCTGGCTGGCCGGCGCCGTCAGCGGCATAAGCAAAGAAGTGCAGGGCGCCGCTGCGCGGATCGGCCCGCGGGTGGGCCGTAAACGGAGCGTGCAGTCTGCCGCCAAAATCCTGGTGCCCTTTCGATGCCAGGGAGTCGGCATCGAGTTCGAAGGGCTGATGGGACTCTTCCAGCGCGAACAGGCGCCGGCCATGCCATATGACGTTGGTGTTTGCTGTACCGCTGCACAGGCCGGCGGTAACGGGATGGCTGGTCCGCGGATTGCCAAAGGTACCGAACAGCGCTTGCCCCGCGCCATGTTCCAGACGCCATTTCGGCGTGCGCATCCAGCGGTTGCGGTACGCGACGCGGCCGTCGCGGATGTCGAACGCGTGCAGCATGCCATCCCCGGCAAACCAATGATAGTCGGCGTCGCGGGGAGGAAACTGGGGATTGGGTCCGACGCGGCACAGCGTGCCTGACAGGCCCGCAGGCAGCCGGCCCGTCAGGCGCAGCCCGGTGATGTTCGTTTCGCTCGCAACAGGGGCGAAATTGCCCTGCAGGTAAGGGTTGCTATGCATGTTCAAGCGCCGCAGGCGTCAGAAAGAGGTCGTTGCGCAGATATCCTCCGACACCTGCTCTTGCAGCATCGGAATGATGCGTTTGTGTGTCAGCTGTTGTGGCTGCGGCGTGCCGGCTGGCGCGCACACCGCCACCAGGGCGGCTGCCTGCTGCCACTGCCAGAAACGCCAGCGCGCGGCCATATCGCCCAGCGCAGGCCGCACGTGCATGGCGATATGGCCGCCGGCCCCAAAGCCAAAACTGAACTGGTTCAGCGGAATCGACATGCCCATGCCGCGCGCCTTGACATAGGCTTCCTTCAATGTCCAGTAACGGTAAAAACGCTCGGTCCGGTGCTGAGCCGGACAGGCCGCCAACGCAAGCGCTTCCTCGGCACAGAAATAGTGCTGCGCCGTGTCCAGGCAGGGCGTGCGCCCATCCAGGCATTCCGTGTCGATGCCCAGCGCTTGATCGCAACTGACACACAGGACCACCAAATGGCCGCTGTGACTGAGATTGAATGCGATCCTTGCCGCTTGTAGCCCGCCATTGGCGACGGCAGGCTTGCCGTAGGCATTACAGGAAAAGCGCCACTGCGCTGGCGCGACCGGCGCGTAGCGCGACAGCACGGTGCGCAGCAGCACCCGCGTCACCAGGTAACGGTGCCGGTCCGCAGGAAAATGGAAGCGCCGCGCCTGCACCTGTTCGGCTTCCGCCAGCAGCGGCCAATAGCGCTGCAGCAGCACGGGCTGGCGCACATCGTCCAGATGGGTGCTCCACACATCGATACGGGCGCGATCCAGGGTGAGCAGGGGAGCGATATCAGGCCCCTTGCGCCAGCGGTGCAGTGGCGCCAAGCGCGGCTAGGTGCCGCACTTCGCCGCCAAAGGGCGACATCAGCGCTTGCGCGACCGACCCGGAATCGGGCTTGAGCGTGTATTTCAAAAATGTTGCCAGTGTTCCCGCCGGCCCGAGATCGAGATAGCGGTAAGGTGCGTTTTTTTCCAGCTCGGCAATGGTGTGCTGGAAGCGGATCGGCTTCCTGGCCACTTCCCAGAAATAGCTGGCCGACAGCTGCGTCAGGACGCGGCCGTGGGCGCAGCATGCCATGGGAATTTTCGCCGGTCTCTGCGGCAACGCAGCCAGGCCGCGCTCGATGCAGGGCTGGGCCGCATCGATCCAGCGCGAATGGAAAGCGAACGATACCGGCAGGGCCTGGAACGTCAGCTGGCGTTCGCGCAGCACGGCCTCGATGGCGGCCATGCTGCCGCGCTGCGCCGCTATCACAAAATGGTTGTCGAAGTTAATGGAGGCGATCTCGAATTCCGCGCTCAAATCCTCGAGCACGCGGGTGTCGGGCCTGCTCAGGATGGCGACCATGCCGCCCGGCAGGCAGTGCTGTTCCAGCGCGTGCGCTTGCATCATCACCGCTTTGAGCGCGTCTTCCACATTGATGCATCCGGAAACGGCCGCTGCAGTCGCCGCGCCCAGGCTCACGCCGAGCGTCAGGTCGGGCATGACTCCCTGTTCCATCACGGCTTGCGCCAATGCATACTCGACCATGAAAATGGCAGGGTGGGTCAGCAACGTCCGGTCAAAGGATTCCCCCTTGCCGCGCCGCTCGTCGTACAGGATGTCAAGCACGCTCTGCCCGCCGCTGTTGCGCACGAACTGATCCATATCCTGCATCCAGCGGCGAAACGTGGCATTGTGCTCAAATAGGCTCTTTCCCATATGAAAATAGTGCGATCCCTGTCCTGAGAACATGAATACGGTGGGGATGGCTGGCATGGTTATCCTATCGGGGACATGGCGACATGCGCCTTGACGTCAATGGCGGCGGCGTCGCCGGAGAGCAAGTCAAAACCGAGCCAGCGGTAATAACTGCGCCAGAAGCTCACGGCATCCTCGGCTTCGCTGCGGGTGGGGTAGTCCTCAATGACGAACAGCTCCGATTCGCTGCGTTGCCGCATTTCCGCTGTCCAGGCGGCCAGATGGCCGCTTTCGCCATGGGCCAGGCTGCGCAGTATGTCTTCCTTGTGCTGGTCTGGCCGGCAATCGCACAGGCCGATGTACGACAATTGCCCGGCTGCATGGCCAGCGCCAAACACGTAATAGCGGGAATCCATTTTCTTGCCTCCGTCATCTGCGCAACAGCCGCGCCTGGCACCTCGGAAAAGACGCAGCCGGGCGCTGCTGTTCAGTCATAAATGGTGATCGCCATGCCAGGCTGGCAGTAGGAAGCCTGGTGCTTTTCCTCGCGCTGGGCAAGGGCATGCACCAGGGCCGATTCCGTGGCATCGCTGGCCTCTATCCACAGCGCCACCGCGCGCGCCACCCCCATCGGCACCACGGGTCCCAGCCGGCGCGGCACGATGTTGGCATGCTTGAGCATGCGTTCCATTGCCGGCGTGGTGACCGTCACCAGATGGTTGACGCCATACTTGCGCGCCAGGCGCACGACATGCAGCATCATTTGTAGCGGCAGCAGACTGAGGCCGAACGTGGCAGAGTCCTGCTTGCGCACGGCAAAGCGGCTCAGTTCCCAGATGTCCCCGCCGCAAGGGGCCTCGCCGTCGAGCAGCACGGAAAACACGTCGCGCAGCATGTTCGGTCCCGTCGTCGGCAGCATGCGCCAGCAGCCATGCAAGGTGTTGCCTTCCTTGGCCAGCATGTACAGGGGATTGAGCAGGTCATACTCGTCGAATTCCATGCCGTCCTGCGTGTGGACATCCCATCCCAGCCGTTCCCGAAACATGGAGTGACGTAATCGAAACATTTCCTGTTCGTCAGAGTTTGAAAGAAAGATACTGCCTCTTTTAATCGCTACGATATCCATGGTGAACACTCCTGTATGTCAGGCTTGAATATAGAATGATCGCCATGGTGTCGTAACTACATGCTCATGTAGGATCTGCGCGCGCAGGGCCGGCATAAGCGGGAAGAACGGATGCATGTTTATTGCTATTGAGGAATATATAAAACTCTTTGGCATGGTGGATATATTGAAATGAAATCGATGTATTCGTGAATGCGGGGTTTTACGATTGAATCGCTGGCATTAATGACATGAAGTTCATGGCTGGCCGGTTAATGCAGGCGCAATACGAGAGGGAAATGGCATTTTATCAGTGAACGACGAAAGTGAATCGCGATAAATTAGATGCATTGCCATTTTCCGAGGATGATGCAATAAAAATTGCACATGGAAAAAAGACTATTGCTGTAGTAGCCAGATATGTCACGCTTGAGGGGTATTCAATTTTGCAGGTAATTCATCAATATGATGCGGAAAAGGGACGCCAATGGCAGTATCGCAGGCGAAGTGGTGGCTGCGCAATCGATAACATGCAATTGGTGAGCTTGCGAACGATTATCAATATTGATCCAGGAATGATGGAAGTCGCAGACTTGCCAATCAGATTTGGAGGCGGGGTCAGGTCTGCCATTCAGAGGCGGGGTCAGGTCTGCCATTCAGACACGATCTCAGCATTGCTTAGTTATTTTTCTTTGATGGGATTGTATTAGTCTGCCATTGGGTGTTGGGAACGGAGGCGGGGTCACGGAGGCGGGGTCAGGTCTGCCATTCAGACACGATCTCAGCATTGCTTAGTTATTTTTCTTTGATGGAATTGTATTAGTCTGCCATTGGGTGTTGGGAATAATATTCGGGGGCGGAGTCAGATGCCGTCTTGAATGGCGAGTCCTGTAGGCAAATAGTGCGCGGACTGGTTTCATTGATCCTGGCATGACAAACCGGCAATGCTGGATTTTTCTGATGAGGGTATTGTTGATGGTATCGGTAACTGAATGGCTCGGAAAGCGGCGAAAAATCAAGCGCTTAGCCACCTCATTGACCATCGAATGGGAATAATCTCCCGTCCGGCACCGTAAGGTAACGCCGGGTCAATGAAACAGCTAAGCCCCTGATTTTTCAGGGGCTTTTTTTATGCTGCATGTTCCAAGGCAAAGCGGCGGGGTATCTGGCAGCGCGAGGCTGTCATGTCGTTCGCCTCAGTTGCCGCACGATTTCGGCTGGAACAGCAGCCGGGACAGGGCGAAATTAATTCCCAGGGCGGCCACGGAACCCGCCGCCACCGCAGTCCATGGCTGCGCCCGGGCGTATGCCACGGTGGCGATGCACAGTGCATACACGGCGTAGTTGACGAGGGCGCCCACCGCCATCAGGCCGACGTAACGCAGCCATTCGGCGCGGCTGGCCCGGTTGGCGGTGCGGAAGGTGTAGCGCCGGTTGCAGAGCCAGGTGACGCTGGCTGCCGCCAGGAACGAGAAAATGCGCGCCTTGTACGGGTTCGCCGCTAAGGTGAGCAGCAATAATTGCAGCACGCCCGCATCGATGACGAAGCCCAGCGCACCGACCAGGCAAAAGCGGACGAACTGGCTCATCGTGGGCGTTGCGGCGGGGGGATTTGCAGGTAGGTCAGGCGCTTGATTTCCTGGCGTCCACGGGTGACGGTGTCGAGTATGAGTCCACAGGCGGCCGACAGCGCTGCCGTGATGCCCATGCCCGTGACCAGCACGGCGGTGGGGAAGCGCGGCACCAGGCCCGTTTCCGCGTAAGTGATGAACAAGGGCACGGACAGCAAGGTCGCCAGTGTCGCCAGCAGCGCGGCGATGCCGCCGAAGAACGCCAGCGGGCGCTCGATGCGGAACAGCTTGACGATCATCAGCAGGATGCGCACCCCATCGCGATAGGTATTCAACTTGCTGTGCGAGCCTACGGGACGCGATTTGTACGGGGAGGCGATTTCGTCGACCGACATGCGCAGTTCAAGCGCGTGCACCGTCAGCTCGGTCTCGATTTCAAAACCGTTGGCGAGGGCAGGGAAGGACTTCACGTAGCGCCGTGAAAACACGCGGTAGCCGGACAGGATGTCGCTGAAGGAGCGGCCGAACAGGCGCGCCACGCATTCAGTCAGCAGCCAGTTGCCGAGCCGGTGTCCGGCCCGGTACGCCGCGACTTCTTCGGTGATGCGGCGCGCCACCACCATGTCGAGCCGCCTGGTGAACAGGCTGTCCAGCATGGCCGGTGCGCTCGCGGCCGCATAGGTGTCATCGCCGTCGACCAGCACGTAGGCGTCCGCCTCGATGTCGGCAAACATGCGCCGCACGACGTTGCCCTTGCCTTGCAGGGGCACGCTATACACTACCGCACCATTTTCCCTGGCAATTTCGCTGGTGCGGTCGCTGGAGTTATTGTCGAACACGTACACGGTGGCGCCGGGCAGGGCCGCCACGAAATCACGGACCACGGCGCCGATGGCGACTTCTTCGTTGTAACAGGGAATGAGTACTGCAATTTGCTGCTGGTGGATCATTAAGTTGTTCCTGTGGGGGAGCCATGGGGCGAGAGCGCACCGAGGAGGGCCGGCCAGTGCGCGGGGTGCGTCGTGCACCGCGCTTGACGCGATGATATGCATCATCAATAATTATAGTTGATAATTTTAGTGTACTGGTGAGCATACGATGACCCATCTTGTTGTGGCACATTCATGATGGACAAAATCGGCTATGCCGCCCTGCATTACCTGACGCTGCTGGTCTTCCTGTTTGCGAGCTGGGGTTACGGCCATTTCCTGATGCGGCGTTTCATTCCATCCTCAATGCCATTGGCAGCGGCGTCTGCGCCCACTGGTGCGGATGCCCCGTTCCTGCACGCTTACAGCGCCATGGTGGGCATCGGTGTCTCGGTCTGCTTCTTGCAGTGGCTGGCAATTGCCGGTCAATTCCGGCTCGCGCCGGTGCTCGGCATCGTGCTGGCCGGCGCACTGATCGGCATCGGCCAATTGCGCGCGCTGCGCCCGTCGGCCCGGCCGTCATGGCGCGCGCGCTGGCGTGCCGCCAGCTGGCCCTTGCGTGGCGCCGGACTGATCATCGCGCTGCTGCTGTTGCCCACCGTGATCGCCCCCCTGTGCCCGCCACTGGCGTGGGATGAAGTCATGTATCACTTGCCGCATGCCCAGCAGTGGGTACTCAACGGCAAGCTCACGGTGAACGCGTGGCTGCGCTATCCATGGTTCCCCTACAACGTCGATGTGCTGTTTGCCGGCGGCATGCTGGTGCAGGACGATGTGCTGCCCCACATGCTCAACGCGCTGATGGGCTGGCTGGCCACCTTCCTGGTGTACCAGACCGGCAAGCGGCATGGCGGTGCCGGACTGGCTTGCCTGGCAACCATCATTTTCCTGGTACTGACGCGCTGGGACTATGACAGCGCCATGATCGACCTCGGCGTGACAGCCTTCATGTTTGCCGGCTGCCTGGGCTTCGCGCGCTGGATGGAGCAGCCGCGCCAGCTTGGCTGGCTGGCCAGCGCGGCATTCCTGTTCGGCATCGCGGTGGGCGCCAAATACCAGTCGCTGACGGTGCTGCTGCCGCTGGCCATTGCCATGTTGCTGCGGACACGCAAGCCCGGTGTCTGGCTGGTGGCCAGCATCAGCCTGCTGCTACCCTGCATCTACTGGTACGCCCGCAATTACCTGATGACGGGGGATCCGTTTGCGCCTGTCGGCGGCAAGCTGTTCGGTTTTACGGACTGGAACCTGGAAGACTATGTGTATCAGTTCAATGATCTCAAGATGCATGCGAACTGGCCGCATTTCGTGCTCTGGCCAGCCTTGCTCGCGCCCCTGGTTCCCGGCCTGCGGCAAATCCCGGCGGCGCGCGCGGCGCTGATATTGAGCGCGTATGCGCTGCTGGTCTGGTATCTGACGTCGCACTATGCGCGCTACCTGATGCCGTATTTCCCCATCCTGGCGCTGCTCGCCGCGGCGGCATGGCGATGGCTGTTCATGGCAGGAATCGGCAAGATCGGCGGGCTGCTACGGCACCCGGCGCCTGCGCGCATCGCCAGTATTGAGCACCGCGCGGCGGCGATCCTGGCCGCGCTGACCTTGCTGATCTTGTTGCCGACTGTCGCCAGCAAGTGGGCGGATAACTGGGCCCTGATCGCGCCGGCGCCAGCGGCGCGCGAGGCGATCCTGGAACGCAAGATCACCGGCTATCCGGTGCTGGCGTATCTGCGCCAGCATCCGATGCGGCAGACTTACCAGTTCGGGCTGGAAGATGCGCTGTATTACGCGCCATTGCATACGTCGGGCGACCATTTCGGGCCGGGACGCTACCGCGACTTCGCCACGCTGGCGCCGGCTGCCCTGGCGGCAGCCTTGCGCCAGCGCGGCAACGACAGCCTGCTGGTGCATGTCACGCGCATGCCGGGCATCACCACTCAGGCGGGTTTCGAGCAGTCGTTTGCGCTGGTGTATCAGCATGGGCCCGTGGCGTTGTACCGGATTTTATAGCTCCGTCATGTCCGATGCACGCCTTTGATTTTTCAGTTTTTTTTATTCGCGGGGCTAGCGCGGGCAGGCGAGCGCGGCCTGCAGCGAGCGCGGCCGGCTGAACTTTGCACATGGTAGATGCCTGCATTTTTCTGGCATGAAAATTTCCGTATGGCACTAAAAATCTTGACTAAGGTCAAGGTATATGGTGCTCATATGATATAGTGGCGTAGTCATGCGACGCCCTGGTGGCGCTGCGTGTCGCCTTTTGCCGGTGCAATCGCAGGAAATCGCATTATCGGCGGTGCAGTTCAATTATTTTTCCGAATAAAAGTTCGCATTCCGAATTTTGATGGTCCGGAACGGCTGGCAGGTCGGTGCGCAAGCTCAAGACAGGGCATGGCGCCATGGGACGAGCGTGCCACTGCCACCTGGGGGCAGCGAGCATGCGGCAGCACGCGGGGGCATTGCCCTTCAGTTTACGAATTATAATTCGCATTCCGAATTATTGAGGGAGTCAGACTTGAGTAAAGATACTGTTGCCGCATCTGCGGAGATGACCGCGCCGGCACCGGCGAATGCGAAAAACACGGTGCAATCGCTGGCCAAGGGGTTCAAGGTGCTGCAGGCATTCACGGCGCAGGAGCCGGAACTGACGATGGCGGAAGTGGCGCGCAAGAGCGGCATGGACAATGCCACGGCATTCCGTTTCATCAATACCCTGGTGGAGATCGGCTATGTCGACAAGGTCGACAATACCCGCCGCTTCCGCCTGACGCTGAAAGTGCTGGACCTGGGTTTCCATGCCATCGCCCGCTCCGACTTGCGCACCCTGGCGCGTCCCATCCTGCGCGGCCTCGTGGGCGAGGTCAACGAGGCGGCCTCCGTCGCCGTGCTCGATGGCAGCGACGTGATGTACGCCGAGCGCGTGCAGGCGGGGCTGACGCAGCTGGGCGTCGACGTGCGCATCGGCAGCAAGGTACCCGCGTATTCGAGCGCCGTGGGGCAGGCCATCCTCGCCTGGCTGCCGCGCGATGCGCAGGTGCGCATCCTGCGCGGCCAGCCGCTGATCAAGCGCACGGCCACCACCCTGACGGACATGGATGCGCTGCTGCTGCGCCTCGATACCGTGCGCGGCCGCGGCTATGCCGTGTCCGACCAGGAGAATGTGTCCGGCGTGTACGTGGTGGCGGCGCCCGTGTTCGACATCGACGGCTTGCCCATCGCGGCCCTCAGCGTGGCCGCGCCCGTCTGGCAGACGAGCTTGCAGCAGTTCGAGCACAACACCGTCGCCGCCGTGCAGCAGGCCGCGCAGACCCTGGCCAAGGCGCTGCAGGCAACGGGAGGCTATGCCTCCAGTGCGGCCCAGTAATTGCGGCATGCGTACGTTCGGACACGCGGATACGGCCATCATCGTGGCGATGGTGGCGCTGTACATCGTTTTCACGGCATGGCTGACGGCCCGTTCGCGCAGCCGCACGGCCAGTGAATTCATGGTCGGCGGACGCAGCCTGCCGGCGACCGTGGTCGGCATCCTGATGCTGTCCGAGTTCATCGGCGCCAAGTCGACCATCGGCACGGCGCAGGGCGCGTTTGAATCGGGCATGGCCGCCTCCTGGGCCGTGCTCAGCGCGGCCATCGCCTTTCCCCTGTTCGGTCTCTTCCTCGCCCGCAAGGTGTACGACACGGGCGAATTCACCATTTCCGGCGCCATCTTCCGGCGCTATGGCCGCGCCACGCAATTGATCGTGTCGCTGATCATGATCTACGCGCTGCTGCTGGTCAACGTGGGCAACTACCTCAGCGGCGCCGCCTCGATCGCCGTCGTGCTGCAAGTCGACCTGCCCGTGGCGGCCACCGTCATCGCCGCCGTCAGCACCTTTTATTTCGCCTTTGGCGGCATGAAGAGCCTGGCGTACGTGAACCTGCTGCACAGCGGCGTCAAGTACCTGGGCATCTTCGTCGTGCTGGGCGTGGCGCTGCACCTGTGCGGCGGCCTGGCGCCCGTCATGCAGACCTTGCCGGCAGCGTATTTCACGTGGGATGGCCAGCTGGGCGCGTCCACCATCGCCGCGTATTGCATCGGCACCATCGGTTCCGTGTTTTCCACCCAGTACATCATCCAGGCGATTTCCTCCACCGCCAGCGCGGACGCGGCGCGCCGCTCGACCTTCATCGCGGCGGCGCTGGCCATTCCCGTCAGCATCGCGCTGGGCCTGATCGGCGTGGCCGCGCGCTACCTGTATCCGCAGCTCGACAGCCTGTATGCGCTGCCCGTGTTTTTGCAAGGCATGAACGTGTACGCGGCCGGCTTTGTCAGCGTGGCGCTGGTGGCGTCGATCTTCATCAGCGTCAGCACGGTGGCGCTGGCGATCGCCTCGCTCGTCGTGCGCGATTTCTATGTGCCGTACTGGCAGCCCGGCGCCGGCCGCGAATTCATCACCACGCGCCGCCTGGCGGTGCTGATCGGTTTTCTTCCCCTGCTGTTTGTCTTTGTCGCGCCAGGCTTGCTGCAGCTGTCCTTCTTTACGCGCGCGCTGCGCCTGTCGATTTCCATCGTCGCCATGATCGGCTTTTATTTGCCGTTCTTTGCCAGCAACCGGGGCGCCAGCTGCGGCCTGCTGGCATCGGCGGTGGCCACCACCGTGTGGTATGTGCTGGACAACCCGTATGGCGTCGACAACATGTATGTCGCGCTGGCCGTGCCGGCGATCGTCATCTTCATCGACAAACTCTTGCACTGGAGGCCGGCCCGCATCTGAGTCCGCGCCGCGTCTCGCCCCGCACCGCATGCCCCCATTCGACTTTGCGCCGCAGTCTGGCGCGTTTTCCAGCCGGTTCCGCCGGCATCCTGACCTCAAGATAGACCTGATATGAAACAGAATAACTTCTTCCTCCTGGGCGGCATCCTGCTGTCCGGCGTGTATGGCGCCGCCGCGGCGCAATCGAACGTCACCGTGTACGGCATCGTCGACGCGGGCGTCGCGTACACCAGCAACCAGAAAGGCAATAGCAACACCTATCTGCGCAGCGGCACCAAGGATGGCAGCCGCATCGGCTTCAAGGGCACGGAAGACCTGGGCGGCGGCACCAAGGTGCTGTTCCAGCTGGAAGCGGGCTTCAATCTCGACGATGGCACGGCCAGCCAGGCCGGCAGCCTGTTCAACCGCGCCGCCTTCATCGGCCTGTCCGACAAGCGCTGGGGTACCCTGACGGCCGGGCGCCAGTACGCGCCATATTTCAGCTTCCTCAATCCACTGGGACCCGTGCCCGTGCTGACGGGGGCCACCGGCGCCCACCCGGGCGACATCGATGGCCTCGACATCACCATCCGCAACAACAACTCGATCAAGTATGTGTCGCCCGACTGGCATGGCGCCAGCTTCGGCGTGCTGGCCGCGTCCGGCGAGCAGGCGGACCACCAGGGCAGCGGCGGCGCGTTCAGCGCGGCGGCGAAATACGATGCGGGCCCATGGCGCTATGCGCTGGGCTACCAGGTACTCAAGAACGGTCCGCAGCAAGCCACGTGGGACCCGACGGCAGCCAGCAGCTTCTCGAAGTCGCCCATCAACGCGGGCTACCTGTCGGCCCGCGAGGTGCAGTATCTGACGGCCGCCACCTTCTACCAGCGCGGCGCGCTGGGCCTGGGCGGCTCGCTGAGCAACGTGCAGTACCGCCCGAACGCCTCGTCGCGCTTTGCCGACACGGCCATCTTCAACACGGGCGCCGTGCTGGCCAGCTGGAAGACGGGCACGCCCTGGCAGCTGGGCGCCGGCTTGACCTACACGCGCGCCACCCGGGCCAACGGCATCAGCGACGCGGCCAACTACCGCCAGCTGTCGCTGCAGCAGTCGTACTGGCTCTCCAAGCGCACGGCCATCTACATCGTCGAGGCGACCCAGCGCGCGCGCGGCCAGACCCTGGCGGCCGATGGCATGACGCCCATCAACGCGGTGGCCGTGGTGGGCGATTCGCAAGTGGCCACGCCGTCGTCGAACGGCAGGCAGAACGTCTTCATGGTCGGCCTGCGCCACGCATTCTGAACCTGATACCGGCATGACAGCAGCCGGCCAGGGCAGTGCCCCGGCCGGCGACATTGAAAGAAGACTATGGCTTTATCACGACGCACATTCCTGCTCGGCACGGCGGTGGCCTCGCGCGCCTGGGTGACCTGGGGCGGCTTGCCCGCCCGGGCCATTGCGGCGCGCACGGCGCCGGCGGTGGACGCGGGCGCCTTCATGCGCCTGTCGGCGCTGCTGGTCAACCACCAGCTGAACCCGGCGACCGGCGCGCGCATCGCCGCCGCCGCGGCGGAAAAGTATGCGGACAGCGCGGCCATGGCGGATGCCATCCTGGCCATCGCCACGGCGAAGGGGGCCGTGCTGGTCGAGGATTTTTTTGCCGACATCCCGCCCGGCCCCCTGCAGGAACTGGCCCACTGGGTGATCTTCGCCTGGTATACGGGCTGCTCGTCGGCGAAGAAGGATGCCCGGGTATTCAGCTTTGAAGAAGCGCTGACCTACCGGACCACGGCCGACGTGGTGGCGATTCCCTCCTATGGACTCACGGGGCCGAACGCCTGGAGCCGCGCCATCGTGCCGCTGTCCGACATGCCGCATTTCTGAACCCTTGTAACCCGCAACGCAACCCAAAAAGTAAATTGAACATGGCTATTTCCAACAGCTTTGATGTGGTCATCGTCGGCACCGGCGTCGTCGGCGTGGCGATCGCCGAGCAGCTGCTCGACGCCGGCATCGAGGTGCTGATGCTCGAAGCGGGCCCGCGCGTCACGCGCGCCGAGGTGGTCGAGAATTTCCGCAACCTGCCGCTGGCCCTGAAGGGCGATCCCTCCTCCTGCTACCCGCCCAAGCCGTGGGCGCCGCACCCCATGCCGTCGAGCGAAACGCCGGACGACGCCTACCTGCAATTGAGCGGTCCCGACCGCTACGCCCAGACCTTCATCCGCTACGCGGGCGGCTCCACCTGGCACTGGGCCGGCACCTGCTGGCGCCTGACGCCGCAGGACATGCAGCTGCGCACCCTGTACGGCGTGGGCCGCGACTGGGCCTTCGACTACGCGACCCTGGAACCGTACTACGCGCGCACCGAATACCTGCTGGGCATCTGCGGCCCGTCCGATCCCGCCCAGCAGTGGCCGCCGCTGCGCTCGAAGCCGTATCCGATGCCGCCGCTGCCATTCGGGCCGGGCGAGCAGCGCTTCACGGACGTCGTCAAGACCCTCGGCTATCAGAATATCCCCACGGCGCAGGCGCGCAACAGCGGCATGCCGTATGACGACCGTCCTGCCTGCTGCGCCAACAACAACTGCGTGCCCGTCTGTCCCGTGGGCGCCAAGTACGACGCCGCCACGGCGCTGGCGCGCCTGGAAGCGAAGGGCGCGACGATCCGCGCCAACGCCGTCGTCTACAAGGTCGACACGGCGGCCGGCAACCGGGTCGAGGCCGTCACCTATTTCGACGAACACAGGCAGAGCCACCGCGTGACGGGCAAGCTGTTCGTGCTGGCCTGTAACGGCATCGAGACGGCCAAGCTGCTGCTGATGTCGGCCAATGCGCGCAACCCGAACGGCCTGGCCAACAGTTCCGACCAGGTGGGCCGCAACATGATGGACCACCCGCAGCTGACCATGACCCTGACCCTGGCCGAGCCGTTCTGGGCCGGCGTGGGACCCGTCGTCAACAGCGGCATCATGGAAACGTCGCAGGGCGCGTTCCGCTCGGAACATGCGGGCGCCTATTTCCGCTTCAATAATTTCGCGCGCAACCGCTTCGTCACCTTTAATGCTCTCAAGCAGGGCCTGGTGGGCAAGGCCCTGGATGCGGAAATCCGCCGCATGACGGCGTGCACGGCCGATATCGTGCTGGCGCACGAAGTGCTGCCGCATGCGGATAACCGCCTGACGCTCTCCGGCAAGAAAGACTGGCTGGGCCTGCCCAAGCCGGCCATCCACTACGACGTGGGCGACTACACGCGCAAGTCGGCCGAGCAGTATTCGGTACCGATCGGCAAGCGCATCGCGCAAGCCATGGGCGCCACCGACATCAAGCTGAGCCCGAAATTCGCCCAAAGCAAGCACATCATGGGCGGCACCATCATGGGCCTGGACGGAGCTGATTCCGTGGTCGATGCCGACTGCCGCGCGCATGACCACGAGAACCTGTTCCTGCCAGGCGGCGGCGCCATGGCCAGCACGGCCTGCGGCAACAGCACCATCACCATGGTGTCGCTGGGCCTGAAGGCGGCCGACGCCATCGTGCGCCAGATGCGGGGTGCCGCATGAAGCGACATTTCTTCAAGGCACTGTGCCTGCTGGCCATCGGCCTGCCGGCCGGCGCGGCCACTTTTTCGCCCGAGCTGGTGGAAAAGGGCCGCTACCTGGCCATCGCCTCGGACTGCATGGCGTGCCACACGGCGCACCACGGCAAGCCGATGGCGGGCGGGCTGTCGATGGCCTCGCCCGTGGGCGACATCATTTCCACCAATATCACGCCATCGAAGCAGTTTGGCATCGGCCAGTATACGCAGCAGCAGTTCAGCGACGCCTTGCGCAAGGGCATCCGAGCCGATGGCGCGCCGCTGTATCCGGCCATGCCGTACACGGCGTATGCCGTGATGAGCGATGCCGACATGCAGGCCCTGTATGCCTATTTCATGCAGGCCGTGCCCGCCTCCGAGCACGCCACGGCGCCCACGCGCCTGCCATTTCCCATGAATATGCGCGCGTCGATGCATGTGTGGAACGCGCTGTTCCTCAAGGACCAGCCCTTGAAACCGGAACCGTCGCGCTCGCCGCAATGGCTGCGCGGGCGCTACCTGGCCGAAGGCCCGGCCCACTGCAGCACCTGCCATACGCCACGCGGCGTGCTGATGCAGGAAAAGGCGGACCTGTTCCTCGGCGGCGCGCAAGTGGGCGCCTGGCATGCGCCCAACATCACCTCGCACCCGACGGCCGGCATCGGCAGCTGGACGCAGGCGGAACTGGTGCAATACCTGCGCACGGGCCGCCTGGCCGGCAAGGCGCAGGCGGCGGGCAGCATGGCCGAGGCCATCAGCCTGAGCTTCAGCCGCATGAGCGACGACGACTTGCAGGCCATCGCCGTCTACATCAAGGATGTGCCGGCCGTGGCCGACACGGGCCAGGCACCGCAGACGGTGTCGCGCTTCCGGCAGGGCCAGCCCGGCAATGCGCTGGCCAGCCTGCGCGGCAACGGTTACGCGGCCGGCATGCAGGGTCCGCTGCAAGGCGCGCAGCTGTATTCCGCCAATTGCGCCTCGTGCCATGGCGCCAGCGCGCAAGGCACGCGCGACGGCTATTACCCCAGCCTGTTCCACAACTCGGCCACCGTGAATACCAGCAATCTGCTGGCGACCATCCTGCTGGGCGTGGACCGCAACACGGCCGAGGGCCACGTCTTCATGCCGCCGTTCGGCGCGCAGGCCAATGCCGTCACCAGCCTGTCCAACGACGAGATTGCCGCGCTGGCCAACTATATCCAGGCCGGCCACGGCGCGGGCGCGGACGCGCCGGCCATCCAGGCGGCCGATGTCGAAGTGATCCGCCAGGGCGGGCCGGCGTCGCCGCTGCTGTTGCTGGCGCGCCTGGGCATGGGGGCGGGCGTGCTGGCCGCCGCCGCAATCGCCTTCCTGTTCCTGCGGCGCCGCCGCCGGCGGGCGTAAGTCTTATGAAGAAAAACAACCATGAAAATAGCTAACTTCACTATCGGCGCGCGGCTCGGCGCCGCCTTCGGCATCGTGCTGTGCATGCTGCTGGGCGTGGCCGCGCTGGGCATCAGCCGCATGGCCATGCTGCAGGGCGAGATCGAGTACCTCACCCAGGCCGCCAATGTCGAGTCGAACGCGGCCACGGCGATGCGCTTCGGCGTGTCGAACCGCATGCTGGCGCTGCGCAATGTCGTGCTGCTGCGCGAACCGGCGCAGATCGACGCGGAAGCGGCCCTGTTTGACGAGCACGCGAAGCGCTATGACGCGGCGGAAAGCGCGCTGCGCCAGGCCTTCGCCCGCTACGGCGTCACCGACGAGGAAACGCAGGCGCTGGCGCGGGTGCAGGCGGCCAGCGCCGCCGCCGTGCCCGTGATGCGCAAGGTCATTGCGCTGGGACAGGCCAATGAGGAAGAGGCCGGCGTACGCGTGCTGTTCGACGAACTCAAGCCGCTGCAGGTGCGCTGGAGCAAGGAACTGATGGAACTGGCCACCATCAAGACGCGCCTGAACGATGCCGCCACGCTGGCCTCGTCGCAGGCCTATGTGCGGGCGCGCAAGCTGGCCGTGGCCCTGAGCGCGCTGGCCATCGCCTTCGGCATCGCCATCGCCGTGTTCATCACGCGCAGCGTCACCGTGCCCATCCACCGCGCCGTGGCCATCGCCCGCACCGTGGCGGCGGGCGACCTGACCAGCCATATCGTGGCCGACACGCGCGACGAAACGGGCCAGTTGCTGGCCGCGCTGGGCGCCATGAACGCCAGCCTGCAAGACATCGTGGGCCAGGTGCGCGCGGGCACGGATGCCATGGCCACGGCCAGCGAGCAGATTGCCGCCGGCAACCTGGACCTGTCGTCGCGCACGGAGGAGCAGGCCAGTTCGCTGGAAGAAACGGCCTCGTCGATGGAAGAGTTGACGGGCACGGTGCAGCAGAACGCGGACAACGCGCGCCAGGCCAACAGCCTGGCGCAGTCGGCCTCCAGCGTGGCGGGGCGTGGCGGCGTGGTCGTGGCGCAGGTGGTCGAAACGATGCAGGCGATCAACGCCTCGTCGAAAAAGATCGTCGACATCATCAGCGTCATCGACGGCATCGCTTTCCAGACGAACATCCTGGCCCTGAACGCGGCCGTCGAGGCGGCCAGGGCAGGCGAGCAGGGACGCGGCTTTGCCGTCGTTGCCGGCGAGGTGCGCAACCTGGCGCAGCGCTCCAGCGAGGCGGCGCGCGAGATCAAGGCGCTGATCGGCGACTCCGTCGGCAAGGTCGACGCGGGCGCGCGGCTGGTGGCGGAGGCGGGCGCCACGATGGACGAGGTGGTGGGCAGCGTGCGCCGCGTCAGCGACATCATCGCCGAAATCACGGCGGCCAGCCACGAGCAGACGCTGGGCATCGAGCAGATCAACCAGGCCATCATGCAGATGGACAGCGTGACGCAGCAAAACGCGGCCCTCGTGGAAGAGTCGGCGGCGGCCGCCGAATCGCTGCAGGGCCAGGCGAACCTGCTGGCCGGGGTGGTCAGTACCTTCGTGCTGCACCAGGCAGCGGCAGCGCAGCGCCCACAACCATTACTACTCAAATAAAACAGGAGCACCCATGCACAAGAACCAGTTCAACCGCCGGCTCGTCCTCAAGGGCGCCGGCCTGCTGCTGCTGTCCGGCGTGGCCGGGCAGTTGCTGTTGTCGCGGCAGGCGAGGGCGGGCCTGCAGCCGGCCAGCAGCAATGCCGCCGCTTTCGTCACGGTCTCGCAGGCGCTGACGGGCCGCGCCACGCTCGATCCCGCGCTGGCGCAGGGCCTGTACCGGGCCTTTCAACTCAATACCGCCGATTTCGACGCCACGCTGCTCAAGCTGCAGGCTGCGCTGGCGCAGGAGGCGGGCTTGTTGCAGGGCGATACCACGGCGTTTGCCGACGCGCAAAAAGCCGAACGCGCGCTGAGCCAGGCCATTTTGCAAGCCTGGTACCTGGGCGTCGTCGGCAAGGGCAAGAAGGCCGTCTGCGTGACCTTCACCGAGGCGCTGTCGAACCGCCTGGCCGCGCCCACCCTGGTGCCGCCCAGCTATTCGTACGGCCCCATCGGCACCTGGTCCGTCCAGCCTTAATTTCGTCATCGTTCATCCAAGTACACTTATGAAAAACAATCAATCCGCCGACGTCGTCGTCATCGGCGCCGGCATCTGCGGTTCCCTGCTGGCGCGCAAGCTGGCGTTGGCCGGCCAGTCCGTCCTGATGCTGGAATCGGGCCCCCGCGTGTCGCGCGGCGAACTGGTCAACAGCTACCGCCATTCCGCCTTCAAGGCCGACTTCATGGCGCCGTATCCGTTTTCCGAAATGGCCCCGCACCCCACGTTCACGCCGGAAGCCAACCATTACCTGGAGCAGAGCGGCCCGCATGCGTTCCAGGCGCAATACATCCGCATGCTGGGCGGCACCAGCTGGCACTGGGCGGCGCAGATGTGGCGCTTCCTGCCCAACGATTTCCGCACGCAGTCGGCGTATGGCGTGGGCAAGGACTGGCCCATCGGCTACGACGAGCTGGAAGCGTATTATTATGAAGCGGAAGTGATCACCGGCACGGGCGGTTCGCCCGACACGGGCTCGCCCCGCGCGCAGCCGTTTCCCATGGACCGGGTGCCGGCCTCGTGGTTCCAGCAGCGCATCACGGAGCGCCTGGCGCCCGCCTTCAAGGTCGAGGATGACTGCACGGCGCGCAACAGCCGCAGCTTCGACGGCCGTCCCGCCTGCTGCGGCAACAACAACTGCATGCCCGTGTGCCCGATCGACGCCCAGTATCACGGCGGCATCGCCGCCGCCAGCGCGGAGCAGGCCGGCGTGCAGGTGCTGACGCAAGCCGTGGTCTACCGTTTCGAGCACGATGCGCAGGGCCGCATCACGGCCGCGCATTACTACGACTGGAACAAGACCAGCCACAAGGTGACGGGCAAGACCTTCGTCATCGCCGCCAACGCCATCGAGTCGGCCAAGCTGCTGCTGATGTCGACCAGCGCGCAATGCCCCGACGGCCTGGCCAACCGCAGCGGCCAGGTGGGGCGCAACCTGACGGACCATCCCGCCATCGGCGTCACGTTCGACATGGACGAACCCGTCTGGGCGGGCCGGGGCCCCGTCAGCCCCTGTTCCATCGGCCAGTTCCGCGATGGCGATTTCCGCCAGGAGCATGCGCCATTCCGCATCGACATTTCCAACGCCTCGCAAGTGGCGTCCGTCACCAAGGAGCTGATCCAGGAGGGCTACCACGGCGTCAAGCTGGAAGCGGGCATTTTGCACCGCGCCGCGCGCCGCGTCAGCATCAAGAATGCGCTGGAACAGCTGCCCGACCCGGAAAACCGCGTCACCCTGAGCGACAAGAAGGATGCGCTGGGCCTGCCCACGCCGCGCATGTTCTGGAATATCGACGAGTACGTGATCAAGGGCACGGCCGCCACGCGCCAGCGCTACAACGACATTGCCGCGCAACTGGGCGCGACGAACATCAAGCACAGCAAGGAGGGCGCCTTCGGCAACCGCCAGCACATTACGGGCACCCTGTCGATGGGCAAGGACGCGGCCACCAGCGTGGTCGATTCCTATGGCCGCGCGCACGACCATGCCAATCTGTACATGGCCGGCACGGGCATCATGCCCACCGTGGGCACCTGCAACGTCACCCTGACGGCCGTTGCGCTGGCCCTGCGCACGGCCGACCAGATCATCGCGGAGGCGCGCCATGCATAAATTACTGCAGACATTCGCCTTCGGCCTGCTGCTGGCGGCCGGCGCGGCCAGCGCCCAGCCTTCCGCTGACCTCATCAAGCGTGGCCAGTACCTGGCCACGGCCGGCGACTGCATCGCCTGCCACACGCAGACGGGCAAGGCGCCGTTTGCCGGCGGCCATGCCATCGCCAGCCCGCTGGGCACGATCTACGCCACCAACATCACGCCATCGCCCACGGCCGGCATCGGCCGCTACACGCAGGCGCAGTTCAGCGACGCCGTGCGCCTGGGCATCCGCGCCGACGGCAGTCATCTGTACCCGGCCATGCCGTACACGGCATATGCCAAGCTCAGCGATGATGACCTGGGCGCGCTGTATGCCTACTTCATGCATGGCGTCAAGGCCGACGACACGCCGTCGCCGCCAACGCAGCTGCCATTCCCGTTTAACCTGCGCTTTTCCATGGCAGCGTGGAATGCGCTGTTTCTCGACAGCAAGCCATTCACGCCCGTGCCCGGCCAGTCGATCGAATGGAACCGGGGCGCCTACCTGGTGCAGGGCCTGGCCCACTGCAGCACCTGCCATACGCCGCGCAACGTGCTGATGGCGGAACAGGACGGCCAGTTCCTGCGCGGCAGTTCGCTGGGCACCTGGTACGCGCCCGACATCACGCCGGGCAACCGCGCCGGCATGGGCGGCTGGAGCCAGCAGCAGATCGTCGACTACCTGATGACGGGCCACGCGGGCAATGGCGCCACGGCGGGCGGCCCCATGCTCGAAGCGATCGAGAAGAGCTTCTCGCAGATGGAACTGCGCGACGTGCAGGCGATGGCCACCTACTTGCGCTCCTTGCCGGGTGGAACGCAGGACGCTGCCGTAGCCGTGGCGCCCGCCGTGCCAGTCCTCTCCGGCAGCGACCTGGCGGAAATGGCGGGCAAGCTGCGTCCCGGCGAGCAGCTGTACCGCGATAACTGCGCCTCCTGCCACCAGAACAATGGCGACGGCATGCGCGGCTTGCCCGCCTTGCGCAACCATCCCGTGCTGCGCCATCCGAACGGGGACAACGTGGCCATGGCCATCCTGCAGGGCGTGTGGCCGGAAGACTGGCAGGGCATGC
Organism: Janthinobacterium foliorum; assembly: GCF_978021625.1. NCBI lineage: Bacteria > Pseudomonadati > Pseudomonadota > Betaproteobacteria > Burkholderiales > Oxalobacteraceae > Janthinobacterium > Janthinobacterium foliorum. The sequence goes on from NZ_CDXDQE010000007.1 coordinate 30,889, forward strand.
CCGGCTTTGCCGCCGAGCTGACCGACCAGCAGATCGCCGACATCAGCAACTACGTGGTGGCCGACTTCGGCCACGGCGCGGCGCGCGTCGACGAAGGCCGCGTGCGTTCGCTGCGGGCGGGCGGCGACGCGCCCTTGCTGCTGCCGCTGGCGCGCGGCGGCATGCTGCTGGGCGCCTTGCTGGCGCTGCTGCTGGCGTTTGCCTGGCGCCGCAAGCGCAAGGCCCGGCTTGCCGGCCAGGCGCGTTAAACCGCCACAGCCAGCCGCGCCGTCGCTCCAGCAACCCCGAACGCCAGGCACTGGCTGTCGGGGTTTTTTCATGCGCGGACAGGCAGCCTGGAGCGCGGCATGCGGGATGCGGCGCTCCATGGCGCGCTTGCCCTCGAAATGCCGCTAGCCCGGCAGCACGCCGGTGTCCTTGCGCACGCGCACAGCGAAGGTGGCATCGCACAGGCAAATGAGCGCGAGCATCATTATTGCTTGCCTTGCGTGGCAGCGCTTCTTCATGCCCTGTTCATGATCGGCTCGCTACCATTGCCAGCCAGGGCGAGAATGCAGCGCCCGCCACACAGTGACATCACCGGCCCAGGCACATGGATCAAGCACAATCGATTGCCCCGCAGGCATCTTCCCCCGACCATGGCGATGCGCATGCCTACCTGCGCAAGGCCGGACTGCGCCCGACCAGCGCCCGCGCCGCGATCGTCGACATGCTGCACGAATATCGCCACCAGCCGCTCGCGGCGGAAACCCTGTTCCGCCGCCTGGGCGAGCGGGGCGTGAGCATCAGCCAGGGCACCATCTACCGCGTGCTGCACGAACTCGAATACCGGGGACTGTTGCACCGCGAACGCGAGGAAATCGACCCCAAGGCCAGGCTGCTGTATGCACTGGCGCCAGCCTCGCCGCCGCCGGCTGCATATTGCTGTGTGTGCCGCGGCTGCGGACGCGCCATGCCATTGGAAGACAAGCAGTTCGCTGAAACGTTCTACCGGCTTGCCAGGAGCGCCGGTTTCGATCACATGCTGTCCTCGCTGTCGATGCAAGGGACGTGCAACGACTGCGCCCAGGCGCTGCCGCAGCGGCCGGCCTGAAACAGCATGAATTAAATTTCATCTGGCGGCGAAGGGGGATTTAGCCCCTGCGGCCTATTCTGGACACCAGTTCAGAACGAGGCCATCACCATGAGATTCCCGATACGACGGGCCAGGATCCCCATCCTGGCCACCCTGGCCGCCAGCGCCATCCTGCTGGGCGGCTGTTCGCTGGTGCCCGCCTATGAGCGGCCCCGGGTGGACCTGGCGCCGCGCTGGAACAGTTACCAGGCGTCACCGCTGGAGGCCACCGTGCCCGTGCGCAGCGGCTGGTGGCGCAGCTTCGGCGATCCCGCCCTGTCCGCGCTGGAAGACCGGGCGCTGCGCGACAGCCCGACCCTGGCGCAGGCGCGGGCGCGCATCGATCAGGCGCGCGGCACGGCCCAGTCGGCCGGCGCCGCGCTGTATCCCACCGTCAGCCTGAACGGCACGCTGGACCGCGTCCACAATGGCAGCGGCACGACGGCGAAGGTGGGCAGCGGCAGCAGCAACACGCAGAGCCTGTTTGCCCAGGCCGGTTACGAGCTCGACTTCTGGGGCAGGAACCGCGCGGCCGGCGACGCGGCGCAGGCGCTGGCGCAGGCCAGCGTGTACGACGCCGACACGGTGGCGCTGACGCTTACCGCCTCCGTCGCCGATACCTATTTCCAGCTGCTGTCGCTGCGCGAACGCCTGCGCCTGGCGCAGGGCATCGCCGACGATGCGCAGCGCCTGCTGGTGCTGGTGCAAAGCCAGGCGGACCTGGGCGTGGCCAGCGGCCTGCAGGTGGCGCAGCAGCGCAGCGCGGCGGCCAGCTTTGCCGCGGCGCTGCCGCCGCTGCAGCAGCAACTGGAGCAGAACAGCCATTTGCTGGCCGTGCTGGTGGGCGCCACGCCGGAACAGTTCGCGCTGGCCGACGGCGGCGTGCAAGCCGTGGGCGTGCCGCAGCCGCAGGCGGGCCTGCCGGCCAGCATCCTGCAGCGCCGGCCCGACATCCGCGCCGCCGAAGCGCGCCTGCAGGGCGCCAATTTCGACATCGGCGCGGCGCGCGCCGCCTTCTATCCGAACCTGACCCTGACGGCCAACGCGGGCGTGACCAGCGCCGCGCTGGGCCATCTGCTGTCGTCCAATCCCATCCTCGACATCGGCGCCGCGCTGGCGCAAACCCTGTTCGACGGCGGCCAGCGCCAGGGCCAGCTGACGGTGAGCCAGGGCCGCGCCACGGAACTGGCGGCCGCCTACCGGGGCACGGTGCTGGGCGCCCTGCAGGAAGTCGAGGATGGCCTGAGCGCCACCGTGCACCAGCGCGAGCTGGAAGCGGCGGCGCAGGACGCGGCCAGCGCGGCGCAGCGCGCCAGCACCCTGGCCGAGGCGCAGTACCGGCTGGGCAGCAGCGATTTCCTCAACGTGCTGACGGCGCAGCGCACGCGCGCCCAGGCGCAGGACGCCTTGCTGCAAGCGCGCCTGGGCCGTTTGCAGGCGGCCGTGGGCCTGTTCCGCACCCTGGGCGGCGGCTTCGACGCCGCCAGCGATACCCCATTCATTGCATCCATTTCGGGAGTCACACCGTGAACCAAGAAGAACACAGCAGCACTGGCGCGGGAGCGCGGCGCGGCCGCTGGCTGCTGGCCGCGCTGATCGCGGCCCTGGCCGCCGGCGGCGCGTATGCGCTGCATAAACCGGCGCCGGCGCCCGCCGCCAGGGCCGCCGTTCCCGTCCACCTGGGCGTGGCCGAACGGCGCGACATGCCCGTGTGGCTGTCGTCCGTGGGCACCGTCACGGCCCTCAACGCCGTCGACATCAAGACGCGCATCGATGGCCAGCTGCAGAAGATCGCCTTTGCGGAAGGCCAGGAAGTGGCGCCCGGCACGCTGCTGGCGCAGATCGACCCGCGCCCCTTGCGCGCGGCCCTGCTGCAGGCGCAAGCCACCTTGCAAAAGGATGCGGCCTCCGTGGCCAGCCTGCGCCTCGATGCGCAGCGCTACGCGACACTGGCGGAGATCGGCGCGGGCAGCACGCAAAGCCGCGATACGAGCCAGGCGCAGCTGGCCGCCCAGCTGGGCGCCGTGGCGGCCGACCAGGCGCTGGTGGAAACGGCGCGCCTGCAGCTCGATTACGCCACCATCCGCGCGCCGTTCGGCGGCCGCCTGGGCATGCGCCAGGCCGACGTGGGCGCCATGGTCAAGGCGGCCGACGCGGCCGGCCTGGTGACCCTGACGCAGATCGCGCCCATCACCGTGCTGTTCTCCGTGCCGCAGGAAAACCTGGGCGAACTGGCGCAGCAGCAGGCCAGGGCGCCACTGGCCGTCGCCGTGGCCGACGCGTCGGGCGGCAAGCCCCTGGCCGATGGCCGGCTGGCCTTCATCGACAGCCAGGTCGACGCGGCCACGGGCCAGATCAAATTGAAGGCGGGCTTCGCCAACGCCGACCGGGCCCTGTGGCCGGGCCAGCTGGTGACGGCGCGCCTGCTGCTGCGCACCGACCATGGCGTCGTCGCGCTGCCCAGCGCCGCCATCATGACGGGCCAGGACGGCAACTTCGTCTACGTCACGGGACCTGATCACAAGGCCAGCGTGCGCAAGGTGGCCACGGGCGCCAGCGACGGCGCCTATACCGCCATCACGGCCGGCCTGCAGGGCGGCGAACAGGTGGTGCTTGACGGCCAGAGCCGGCTCGCGCAGGGCACGCCGGTCACGGCCATGGCCACGGCCACGGCCGCGCAGGGAGCACGATAATGTCGCTTACCGAACTGTTCATCCAGCGCCGCGTCGGCACCTCGTTTCTCGCCATCGGCGTGCTGCTGGTGGGCCTGGTGGCGTATTTCATGCTGCCCGTGGCGCCCCTGCCGCAAGTCGATTTCCCCACCATCCAGGTGCAGGCCAAGCTGCCCGGCGCCAGCGCCGACACCATGGCCACCTCGGTGGCCACGCCGCTGGAGCGCCAGCTGTCGGCCATCCCGGGCATCACGCAGATGACATCATCGAGCTCGCTGGGCACCACCTCGATCACGGTGCAGTTCGACCTGGCGCGCAATATCGACGGCGCCGCGCAGGACGTGCAGACGGCCATCAACGCGGCCGGCGGCAGCCTGCCGAAGAACCTGCCCAGCCCGCCCACCTACCAGAAGACCAATCCCGCCGACTTCACCTTGCTGTCGCTGGCCCTGACCTCGGACACCATGCCGCTGACGGAACTCGACGACTACGCGGAAAACCACGTGGCGCAGCAGATCTCGCAGATGAACGGCGTGGGCCTGGTCGACTTCCACGGCCAGCAGCGGCCCGCCGTGCGCGTGCAGGTCGATCCGGACAAGCTGGCGGCGCTGGGCCTGAGCCTGGAAGACGTGCGCGGCATCATCGGCACGCAGACCGTGAACGCGCCCAAGGGCACCTTGAACGGCCCGGACAAGGCGGTGGTGCTGAACGCCACCGACCAGCTGACGGACGCCAACGGCTACCGCGCCATGGTGGTGGCCTACAAGAACGGCGCGCCGATCCGCCTGGGCGACCTGGGGCGGGTGCTCGACGCGCCCGAGGACACGCACCAGGCGGCATGGCTGCAGGGCCGCCGCGCCATCATCCTCGACGTGCACAAGCAGCCCGGCTTCAACGTCATCGACACCATCGCCAACGTCAAGGCCAGCCTGCCGCAGCTGACGGCCAGCCTGCCGCCGGCCGCGCGCCTGGACGTGGTGGGCGACCGCACGCAGACCATCCAGGCTTCCGTCAGCGACGTGCAGTTCACCCTGATGCTGACGGTGGGCCTGGTGGTGCTGGTGATCTTTTCCTTCCTGCGCAATCTGTGGGCCACGGTGATACCCAGCCTGACCATCCCGCTGTCGCTGATCGCCACCTTCGGCGTGATGTATTTGTGCGGCTACAGCCTGGACAACCTGTCGCTGATGGGCCTGACGATCGCCATCGGCTTTGTCGTCGACGACGCCATCGTCGTCATCGAGAACGTCATGCGGCATATCGAGGAGGGGAAAGGGCGGCTGGAAGCGGCCGTGCTGGGCGTGACGGAAGTGCGCTTCACCATCGTCTCGATGACGATTTCGCTGATCGCCGTCTTCATTCCCATCCTGCTGATGGGCGGCATCGTGGGGCGGCTGTTCCGCGAATTCGCCGTCACCGTCAGCGTCGCCATCGTCATGTCGGCGTTCGTCTCGCTGACCGTCACGCCCATGCTGTGCGCCTGGCTGATCAAGCCGGGCGCCGGGGAGAAGGCGAAGCAGGGCCGCTTCTACCAGTGGAGCGAGGGCTTTTTCCAGCGCATGACGGCCGGCTACGGCCGCCTGCTCGACATCGTGCTGCGCCACCGGGGCCTGACCCTGGGCGTGACGATCGCCACCGTGTTCGCCACGGCGGCCCTGTTCGTGGCCATCCCGAAGGGCTTCTTCCCGCAAGCCGATTCCGGCCTCATCGTCGGCCTGGCGCAGGCGTCGCCGGACACCTCGTTCGACGCCATGTCGGCGCGCATCCAGCAGCTGGGGCGCATCGTCAAGAGCGACCCGGCCGTCGACAACGTGTACTTCTGGATCGGCGCCAACCCGACCCTGAGCCAGGGCCGCATGATGATCAACCTGAAACCGTTCGGCGAGCGCACGGCCAGCGCCGACCAGGTCATGGCGCGCCTGAAGGCGCGTACAGCCGTGGTGCCCGGCATCGTGCTGCAGATGCAGGTGCGCCAGGATATCCAGGTGGGCGGGCGCATCGCCGCCGCGCAGTACCAGTACACCCTGCAGGGCACGGACGTGGCCAGCCTGAACCAGTGGTCGACGACCCTGACGAAGCAGCTGGCGGCGCTGCCGCAGCTGCGTGACGTGTCGTCGGACCTGCAGTCGTCGGCCGGCAGCGCCACCCTGACCATCGACCGTCCCACGGCGTCGCGCTTCGGCATCACGGCGCAGGCCATCGACGATACGCTGTACGACGCCTTCGGCCAGCGCCAGGTGGCCACCATGTTCACGCAGCTGAACCAGTACCACGTGATCCAGGAAGTCGACCCGGCCTTCCAGCTGTCCACGCAGGCGCTGGAACACCTGTTCGTGCGCTCGCCGCTGACGCAGCAGCTGGTGCCCTTGAACCTGCTGGCCAGGGTGACGCAGGGCGTCTCGCCCATCACCATCAACCACCAGGGCATGTTCCCCGCCGTGACCATCTCGTTCAACCTGGCGCCTGGCTATGCGCTGGGAGACGCCGTCACGGCCATCCACGACGCTGAACTGGCCAGCGGCATGCCGGCCACCCTGAACGGCACCTTCCAGGGCGCGGCGCAGGCCTTCCAGAGCTCCCTGAAGAGCGAGCCGTGGCTGATCCTGACGGCGCTGGTGGCCGTGTACATCGTGCTGGGCGTGCTGTATGAAAGCCCGATCCACCCGCTGACCATCATCTCCACCTTGCCGTCGGCCGGCGTGGGCGCCTTGCTGGCGCTGATCGTCTGCGGCCAGGACCTGTCCATCATGGGCATGATCGGCATCATCCTGCTGATCGGCATCGTCAAGAAGAACGCCATCATGATGATCGACTTCGCGCTGGTGGCGGAACGGGAGCAGGGACTGTCCGCGCTTGAGGCCATCCGCCAGGCCAGCCTGCTGCGCTTCCGGCCCATCATGATGACCACCATGTCGGCCCTGTTCGGCGCCTTGCCGCTGGCCCTGGGGCACGGCGCGGGCGCGGAACTGCGCGTGCCGCTGGGGATCTCCATCGTCGGCGGCCTGATCGTGTCGCAGGCGCTGACCCTGTTTACCACGCCTGTCATCTACCTGTACTTCGAGCGCGCCGCCAAGGCGCTGGAACACCGGCGCGACGCGCGCCACGGCGCGCTGGAGGAAAAGACGGTTTAATGGGCTGCCGGCAGGCGCACTTCGACACGCAGGCCCGTGCCGCCGGCCGGGTCGGCGCAGTGCAGCGCCACCGTGGCGCCCAGGCGCAGGCAGATGGCGCGCACGATGGACAGGCCCAGGCCGGCGCCTTCCTCGCCGCTGCCCAGCACGCGGTAGAACGGGTCGAAGACGCGTTCCCGTTCGGCCGCAGCGATGCCGGGACCGTTGTCTTCGATGGCGAGGATGGCGAACGGGCCTGCGCGCCGCAGCGATAGGTCGACCTTGCCGCCCGGCGGCGTGTAGCGGATGGCGTTGCCGGCCAGGTTGCGCAGCACCGTGGCCAGGTCGGTGGCAGCGGCCTGCACCAGGACGTCGCCGCCGGCCAGCAGGCCGATATCGGTGTGCCTGGCCTCGGCCAGGGGCAGCAGCTCTTCCAGCACCTGCCGGCAGATGGCGTGCACGGAGGTGGCCGGCGCGGGCGCATCGGTGGCTTGCTGCGCCCGCGCCAGCGACAGCAGCTGCTCCAGCAGGGCGCGGCTGCGGGCCATGCCGTCGCGCAGGGTCGCCAGCCGCGCCTGCGCTTCCGCGGGCAGCGGCGTGGCGCCCAGGCGCTCGGCCTGCAGCGACAGGGCCGTCAATGGCGTGCGCAGCTCATGCGCCGCGTCGGCGATGAAACGGCGCTGTTCGTCCATCGACCGGGCCACGCGCAGCAGCAGCCGGTTGATGGCATCGGCGAAGGGACGGATTTCGGCGGGCAGGGCGGCGCTGGCGACGGGCCGCAAGTCGTCCTCGCCGCGCGCATCGACGGCGCGGGCAGCATCGCGCACGGGCGCAAACAGCTTGCGCACCAGGTCCGTGACGACCAGCAGCAGCACGGGCACAAGCAGCAGGAAGGGAATCAGGGTCAGCAGGGCGCTGTCGCGCGCCGCTTCATCGCGCACCGAGGTTTCCTGCGCCACGGCCAGGCGTTGTCCGCCGCTGCCGCGCACCATCACGCGGTAGGTTTCGCCATCCGCGCGCACCGTCTGCAAGCCGTCGGGCAGGTGGGCCGGCAGCGCCGGTGCGCCAGCCAGTGGGGCGCCCAGCCATTGCACATATACCGTGCTGTCGCTGTCGTCATGTTCATCCGCATCGGCGCCGCCCGGCGCGGCCAGCGGCTGGCGGCTGGCCAGCGCGGCCACCTGGCGCAGCATGTCGTCCTGCAGTTCATGGGCTTGGCGGAAAGCGGCATAAAAGGCGAAGGCGCCGGCCAGCACGGCCACGCAGCAGATCGCCAGGGCCAGCCACAGGGACAGGCGCCAGCGCAGCGAGGTGCGCAGGGCATTGCTGACGCGCTTCACGCGCCCTTGGAGGTCATCCATCCCACGCCCCGGACATTCCTGATGACGGCCGCGCCCAGCTTCTTGCGCAGCGCATGGATGAGAAATTCGACGGCATTGCTTTCCACTTCCTCGCCCCAGCCGTAGATGCGCTCTTCCAGTTCGCTGCGCGAGAGGATGGCGCCGGGGCGCAGCAGCAGGGCGTGCAGCAGGGCGAATTCGCGGTTCGACAGCTGCACGGGGGCCGCGCCGCCGGCCGTCGCTACGCGCGTGGCCGGGTCGAGCGAGACGCTGCCGTTGCCCAGCACGGGGGCGGCCGCGCCGCCCTTGCGGCGCAGCACGGCGCGCATGCGCGCTAGCAGCTCGGCCATCTCGAACGGTTTCAGGACATAGTCGTCGGCGCCGCCGTCGAGGCCCAGCAAACGCTGTTCCAGCGCGTCGCGGGCCGTGATGACCAGCAGCGGCACGTTGTTCCTGGCGCGGATGGCGCGCAGCACGTCCTGGCCATCCTTGCCCGGCAGGCCCAGATCCAGCAGCACCACGTCATAGTGCTGGCAGGCCAGGGTGTCGAGCGCCGTCTGGCCGTTGCGTACCCAGTCGGCCGCGTACGCGGCGTCGCGCAGCGCTGCCTGCACGGCCGCGCCTATCATGGCATCGTCTTCCACCAGCAGTACCCGCATGGCTGTCTTTCTTCAATGTCCTGCCGCGATTTTCACATATTTGTCCTCAGCGCGGCGCGGCATGCCTGTGCGTGGCCGACAGATAGGCCACCAGGGCGACGATGGTGGCGAGGAACAGGGCGCTGGTGGCGACGGTGCCGTAACCGAGGCCGCCATTGCCGGCCGGCTGCGACAGCAGGTCGCCGCAGGCGGCGCCGAAGGGGCGCGTGAGCACATAGGCGATCCAGAAGCAGGCCACGCCATTCGCCTGGAACAGGTAACGGGCGGCGGCCGTGGCGGCGATCAGGGCGCCGAACAGCAGGGCCGCATGCGCGTAGCCCAGCTGCATGCCCTCGGCCACCCAGTCGCCGGCCGCCGTGCCCAGGGCAAAGGTGAACAGGATGGCGGCCCAGTAAAACCATTCGCGGCGCGGCGTGACGATGCTGTCGATGGACAGGGTGCGCTCGCTGCGGTGCCAGAGCAGGAAAGTGGCTGCCAGCGCGGCGCAGAAGGCGCCCGTGGAGGCGGCCAGCGGCACGCCCAGCTGGTCGGTGAGGTTGTCCGTCAGCAGGGTGCCGAATACGCTGACGCACACCACCACCAGCCAGTAGCGCACGGGAACATAGCGGCTGGCGCGCAGCTGCGCCCACAGGCACAGGGCCAGCAGGGCGCCGACGACGGCCGTGGTGCCGCCCAGGCCGAAGTGCAGGTCGGCGTTCAGGTAGTCGGCGCCCGTCTCGCCGACGGTGGTCGACATCATCTTGATGATCCAGAACAGCACGGTGGCGTGGGGTATCTTGTTCAGCCAGACGCGGCTGGCGGCGGGGGCATGAGTGGGCATGATGGGCTCCGGTCAGTGGTGGTGCTGCCAGTGTGGGGCGCCAGACTTAGGCCAGCCATAGGCTTCAGGGACGCAGCCAGCCGCGCGCGATGAGGGGGGCGAACAGGGCGCGGTAAGCGCGGATGGCCTGCCGCGCCAGCGCCAGGGCGACCGGCTGCGGCAGGCAGGCCGTCAGCGCGGTGCTGACGATGGCGACCAGCGCCGCGCCCGGCATGTCGAACGGGAAATGCACGCCCAGGTAGATGCGGGCCCAGGCGGCGGGCAGGCCCAGCAGGGCAATCACGGCACCGGCGGCGCGCGTGGACGGCTGCAGCAGCAGGGCGCCGGCGGCGCACCAGATGACTGTCAGGTGATCGCTGGGGAACGAGGAATCGGCCACGTGCGCGATGAAGGTATGCCCGAGGTGCAGCATGAACGGGCGCGGATGCTGCCATCCCAGGCCGATCAGCTGGTTGAGGCCCAGGCCGGCGAGCACCGTGGCGGTGGCCGCCAGCAGCCGCGCGCGCAGCGCCTCGCCGCCGCGCAGCCAGGCGGCGACGGCGGCGGCAGGCAGCAGCCAGATCAGCCATTCGCCGAACAGCAGCGCCAGGGCAAGGGTGACGGGGGAGGGCGCCGCCGGGCCGTTGAGCAGGGCGAACAGGGTGACATTGAGGTGTTCCATGGTTTAGCTGGCAGGCCGGCCCGACTGGGTCGGGCCGGCGGGTTGGCGGGATCAGTCGTCGTCGTGCTCGTGTTCGCGGCCGTCGCGGTCGGCCTTGTCCTCTTGCGAGGACAGCACGGCGCCCTTGTCGGCATCGATGCGCACGTCGAAGACCCTGGCGCCGCTGGCCACTTCCACGTCGAAGATCCAGCTGCCTTTTTCATGTTCGAATTCGGCGCGCGTGGCCTTGCCGCCCGCATGCTGCTCGGCCGTGGCGATGGCCTGGCTGAGGGATATTTTTGCCTTGGCGATGGCCAGGGCATCGTTGTCCATGGCGGCCTGCTGGCCCGTCACGGCCCAGGCCATGCCGCCGCCCGTGGCGAGGGCGACGACGAGTAATGTCAGTTTGGTATGGCGGTACATGGTTTCCTCCAGTGGTTGTGCGCGTGGGGTGCGCCAGGGAGAGCATAGGGAACGAGACTTAGCTGTCACTGAGCACGCCGCAGCTTCGGCAGAAACCTAGAAGATCACCATGATGATGGAGCCGGCCACGATCAGCGCGGCACCCAGCGCCACGGGCCAGGTCAGGGTCTCGCCCAGGAAGACCACGCCCAGCACGATGGCCAGGGCGACGCTGAGCTTGTCGAGCGGCGCCACCCGGCTCACGGGCCCCAGCTGCAGCGCGCGGTAATAGCATAGCCACGACAGTCCCGTGGCGATGGCCGACAGCACCAGGAACAGCCAGCTGCGCGCGCTGATGGTGGCGGGGTTTTGCCATTCGCCGCGCAGCGAGACGATGCCGCCGATGACGGCGAGGATGACGACGGTGCGGATGAAGGTGGCGAGGTTGGAATTGAGGCCCACCACGCCCAGCTTGCCGAACAGCGCCGTCAGCGCGGCAAAGACGGCGGAGGCGAGGGCAAAGGTGATCCAGTTCGATTGGGGCGTCATGGGGCGGGCATCCTTTCAGGGACGGAGGCATCCAGGGAAATGGGCAGGCGCAGCGCGATGCGGCAGCCGGCCTGGCTGTCGGCGATGGCGATGCTGAAGCCGTGCAGGCGCGCGACGGCGGCCACCAGGCTCAGTCCCAGGCCATTGCCGGGCAGGTGGCGGCTCGCCTCGCTGCGGTGGAAGCGGCGGAACACGGCTTCGCGCTCGGCGGCGGCAATGCCGGGCCCCGTATCCTCGATGTCGATGCCATAGCCCGCGGCGTCCTGCCACAAGCGCACGGCGATGCGGCCGCCGTCGGGCGTGAACTTGATGGCGTTGTCGAGCAGGTTGCCGAAGGCTTCGAACAGCAGGCTCGCTTCGCCGCGCAGGGGAAATGCCTGGCCGGCCGGGCGCGCATAGTCGATGGCCAGGTGCTTTTCCTCGCCGCTGGGTTCATAGAATTCGATCACGTCGTCCAGCACGGCGGCCAGGTCCACGTTCGTGAAACCGGCGCGGCGGATGCCGTCCTCCACCTCGGAGATGCGCAGCATGGCGTTGAAGGTGGCCAGCAGCGACAGCGTTTCCGCGATCGCCGCCTGCACGGCCAGGTGGTAGTCTTCGGCGCTGCCGGCGCGGCGCTGCGCCCGTTCCAGGCCCGCCAGCAGGCGCGCCAGCGGCGTGCGCAGGTCGTGCGCGATGCCGTCGCAGACGCCCTTGACTTCGCGCATCAGGCGCTCGATGTTGTCGAGCATGCCGTTGACGACGATCACGAGGCGGTCCACGTCGTCGTTGGCGCCCTGCGCCGCGCGCTGCGGCAGGCGCTGGCTCAGGTCGCCCGAGACGATGGCTTCGATGGCGCGCGTGATGGCGTCCAGGCGCCGCACGGAGCCGCGGCCGATGATGGCCGCTCCCGTCATGCCCAGCAGCAGTGCCAGCGCCGCGGCCGAGGCCAGGGCCCGCACCAGCACTTCGTCGAATTCCTTGAACTCGTGCAGGTCCTGCGACAGCAGCAGGGTCTGGCCATTGTCCAGCGCGAAGGCGGCCGCGCGCAGTGCGCGCCGGCCGTCCTGCAGCGCCACGCTGACGGCGCGGCCGTCGCGGGCCATGGCCGGCAGGGGGCCGGGAAAGGTGCCGGCCAGGCGGCGGCCCTGCGCGTCGTACAGGCCGAACGGGCGCACGTTGTCGGGGTCGAGCCGGGCGTGGAAATCCACGCGCGCATGCAGCTCGGCGATGCCGTCGCGCATCAGGCCATTGCGCTCGCGCGCCAGCCAGTCGTCGATGCGGCCCAGCGCGTAGGCGGAAATCTGCACGTACAGGAAGGCGAACAGCAGCAGCGATATCAGGCCGTACAGGGCCAGGAACAGCAGCGCCATGCGAAAGCTGGCCGCGCGCCGCAAGCCGTGCAGCAGGGCCGTGGGGCCGCCGGGGGCGGCTTGCCACCATTTAGTCGGGGACACGGAAGACATAGCCGGAACCCCGCAAGGTGTGGATCAGCGGCGCCGTGCCGTCCGGGTCGATCTTCTTGCGCAGGCGGCTGATGTGCACGTCGATGACGTTGCTGCGCTCATCGCTGCGGTAATCCCATACGGCTTCGAAGACCATGGTGCGCGTCAGCACCTGGCCCGCGTTGCGGAACAGGTATTCGAGCAGGCGGAATTCGCGCGGCAGCAGGTCGATGGTCTGACCGGCGCGGCGCACGGTGTGCGTCAGCAGGTCCATTTCCAGGTTCGCCAGCTGGAAGCCCGTGACGGCGGGCGCCGCGTCGCGGCGGCGCAGCAGGGCGTCCAGGCGCGCCGTCAGCTCGATGAAGTCGAAGGGCTTGGCCAGGTAGTCGTCGCCGCCCGCGCGCAGGCCGCGCACGCGCTCGTCCACGGCGGACAGCGCGCTGAGGATCAGCACGGGCGTGGTGGTGCCGGCCGTGCGCAGGGTGGACAGCACGGCCAGGCCATCGAGGCCGCCCGGCATCATGCGGTCCAGCACGATCACGTCATAGCTGCCGGTGACGGCTTTCAGCAGGCCGTCGCGGCCATTGCCGGCCAGGTCGACCTGGTGGCCATGGTCGGACAGGGCCGCGTCGATTTCGCTGGCCGTCTGCCCGTCATCTTCGATTACCAGCACCCTGGCCATGTTGTCCTCCCTGTGCGCGGCGGCGGCATGGTGCCGCGTGCCCCTGATATATACTGCATTATGCCGTGGCGCCGGCTACAGGCGCTTCGCGCGCGGATTAAAAATCGTTCATGTTGGGCCGCTGCCTGGCAATTATGGAAAGAATCGCACAATGCGTCTGCTGGTAATCGAGGATGACCGCCGCTCGGCCCAGTACCTGGCCCGCGGCCTGGCCGAGAGCGGCCACGTGGCCGACCAGGTGGGCGACGGCGCGACGGGCCTGGCCATGGCGGGCGAAGGCATCTATGACGTGGTGATCGTCGACCGCCGCATGCCGGGCATGGACGGCATGGCGCTGCTGGCGCAGCTGCGCCAGCGCGACGCGCGCACGCCCGTGCTGATGGTCAGCGCCCTGGGCAGCACCGAGGAGCGCGTGGCGGGCCTGCGCGCCGGGGCGGACGACTACCTGGTCAAGCCCTACGCGTTTGCCGAGATGCTGGCGCGCCTCGAGGCGCTGGGACGGCGCGGCGACGCGAGCCGGCGCCAGCCCGTGCTGGAACTGGCCGGCCTGCGCGTCGATACGGCCGCCCGCACGGCGCAGCGCGACGGACGCGCGCTGGACTTGCAGCCGCGCGAATTCCTGCTGCTGGAACTGCTGATGCGCCGCGCCGGCCAGGTCGTCACGCGCGCCATGTTGCTGGAGGCGGCGTGGGACTACGATTTTGAACCGCGCGGCAATATCATCGACATGCACATGCACCGGCTGCGCCGCAAGGTCGACCACGGCCACGCCGAAGCGCTGCTGCACACGGTGGCGGGCGCCGGCTACTGCCTGCGCCGCGCCATGCCGGGCGATGCCTGACCGCGCTCGGCGTCAGAAGTCCACGGCGGCCGACAGCTGCAGCGTGCGTGGCGCCGACTGCGAGATGGTGCCATACGAGGCCACGCCGGCCCAGTAGTGGCGGTCGAAGGCGTTCATCAGGCCGCCGCGCAGCGTGGTCGCCTTGCCGGCGATGGCCGTGCGGTAGCGCAGGCCCAGGTCCACCTTGGTCCAGGACGGCACCGATTGCACGTTCGCCTGGTCGACATACTGCTTGCCCGTGTAGCTGACGGCGCCCGTGGCCGTCAGGCCGGGCCAGTACGGCACATCCCATTCGCCGCCCAGGTTGGCCATGGCCGTGGGCACGCCGACGGGGCGCTTGCCCATGGTGGCGGCGCTGTTGGTCTTCACCAGGCGGCCGTCGAGCAGGGTGATGCCGGCCAGCAGGCGCACGGCCTTGCTGGCCGCGCCCGACAGGTTCAGCTCCAGGCCCCGGTTGCGCTGTTCGCTGTCCATGCTGTACACCTTGCCGTACAGTGCGCCACTGGGCTTGCTGACCTGGAACACGGCCAGGGTCGCCAGCACCACGCCGAAATCGGCCTTGCTGCCCACTTCATACTGCTTGCTCTTGTAGGGCGCGAAGACCTGGCCCGCGTTGTCGGCGATGTTCGGCGCGATATCGCCCTTGCTCAGGCCCTCGATATAGTTCGCGTACAGCGACACGTGGCGCAGCGGCTTGACGACGATGCCGGCCAGCGGCGTCAGGGCGCCCTGCTTGTAGCGGGTGGTCAGCGCGCCGGTGGCGGCGCTGTAGTTCTTCGATTCGACCAGCTGGCGGCGCACGCCCAGGGTCAGCTGCACGCGCTGGTCCAGCATGTCCAGGGTGTCGGCCACGGCCAGGCTGGACAGGGTGGAGGCGGACAGTTTCGGCGCGCCGGCGGGCGCGGGAATGCCGGGATCGGGCACGGCGACCGGGTGGTAGATATTCGACGTGATGAGCTTGCCGGAATTGGCCACGCTGCCAAATTCGTCCTGGTAGACATTGCCCATCACGACCAGCGCATGCTGGACGTCGCCCGTGCGCAGGCGCGCCCGCACGCCCGTGTCGGCGCTGGCGCGGCGCACGCGGAATTTCCAGTTCATGGGCGTGACCGTCATGTCGCCCGCCGCGCTGGTGATGGTCGGCGTCTGGTCCGAATAGCGCGACACGTCGGAGCGCGTGCCGCCCGCGTCGGCAAACAGCGTGACGTTGTCGTTCAAGTCGTATTCGATCTTGCCCAGGCTGGCCAGGTCGTTGGACTTCCACCAGCCCCAGGACTGGGCGATGTTGCGGCGGCCATCGGGCGCGGCCGGCACGGGCAGGCGCGCGGCGACGAGGAAGGGGCGCGTGGGCGCGTCGATCCACTGGTATTGCTCGATCAGGTCGAACGAGGCGCGCAGGCGCTGGCCCTGGTAATCGAGGGCGACGGCCGCCACTTCCGCGCGCGAGCGCTGGTGGTCGAGCGGCGTCTTGCCCTGGCGGTGCAAGCCATTGAAGCGGATGCCGAAGCGCCGCTCCTCGCCGAAGCGGCGGCTGACGTCGATGGCCGCGCCCAGCTGCGCGCTGGAACCGTAATCGACGGTCAGGCGCGTCAGGTCGCGCGGCAGCGAGCGTTTCGGCACGGCGTTGACGACGCCGCCCACGCCGCCATTGGGCGACATGCCGTACAGCAGGGCGGCTGGCCCCTTGAGCACTTCCACGCTTTGCAGGTATTCCGTAAACAGGTGGTAGTTGGGCGAGACGCCGTACACGCCGTCGAACGCCACTTCGCTCAGATTGCCCTCGTTGAGGGGGAAGCCGCGGATGAAGAAGGAATCCGTGACGCCGCCGATCTGGCCCGTGAAGCGCGTAGACGGGTCGCCGCCCAGCACCTCGGCCAGGGTCAGCGCCTGCTGGTCCAGCATGCGCTGGCTCGTGTAGCTGTTGACGCTGAAGGGCGTGTCCAGCAAGTCCTTTTCGCCCAGCATGCCGGCGCGCGCGCTCTTGGCAATTTGCCCGCCGGCATCAGCTTCCGCCTGGCCCGTGACGACCACGGTGGCAAGGGTGGCGGGAGGGTCGGTCCTGGCCTGGGCGATGGCCTGCGGCGTCACGCTGGCGACCAGCAGGCCGGCGAGGATCAGGCGGGTGGTGAGGAGAGGGTGGGCTGGGGCGGTATGTAGCGTAGTCATCAATGGTTACAGTGGGTGAGCGTACAAGGTTGATAAATAGAAAACTGCACGCACTATAACCGAAATGAGAATCATTACGATCTAATTTTGTTAAAAAAATTGCGCCGGCATGGGGCGTTGCTGCAGCCCATGGCGGGGCTCGAAATACCCTAGCAGACCGAACATTAAGGGAGCATGAACAGGTCGCAAAAATACTACATTTATGAAATATATTTTTATATGCCTTCTCGCCGCCGGACTCGTAAATGATAATGCGGTTCATTCTCATTTGAGATGATCGCACTGAGCGTGATGCAGGCGCAGCCCTGTCCGATCACCGTTCGGCAAGCTGGACCGGGTTGACCGGCCGCTACCCCGCTGGCCCATCTTTTGGAATGGGTCCGTTTTTCCGGAGAAATTGAATATGCAGTCAAGTCATAGCATGGCGTTGCAAGCCACTCCCATGGCACGCGCCATCCGCGCCGTGTTTTTCGCCGTACCGATGCTGTCGCCGCTGGCCGTCCACGCCGCCGCAGCCGCTGACACGGACGCCACCATGCCCACCATCACGGTCACGGGCCACGCCGACCAGGGCCTGCAAGTGACGTCCTCGGCCTCGAACAAATTCACCGCGCCCCTGATCGACACGCCCCGCACCGTCACCGTCATCCCGGCCGCGCTGCTCAAGGAAACCCAGGCTGCCAGCCTGAGCGATGCCTTGCGCAGCGTGCCGGGCATCAGCTTCAAGGGCGGCGACGCATTTGGCGCGCCGGGCGGCGACCATCCCAGCATGCGCGGCTTCGATTCCAGCAGTTCGCTGTTCATCGACGGCATGCGCAGCGCCGGCGCGCAAAGCCGCGAAACCTTCGACATCGAGCAGATCGAAGTGGTGAAGGGCCCCAGTTCCGTGTACACGGGCCGCGGTTCCGTCGGCGGCAGCATCAATATCATCAGCAAGACGGCCAAGGCCGACGATTTCACGAATGCGGGCGTGGGCGCGGGCAGCGATGGCTATCTGCGCGGCACCCTGGACGCCAACCGCCAGCTCGGCGGCAACGCCGCCGGCCGCCTGAACCTGATGTGGCACGAGGCGAACATGCCTGGCCGTAATGCCGTTGACTACAGCCGCTGGGGCATCGCGCCGTCCGTCACCTTCGGCCTGGGCGGCCCCACGCAAGTCATCCTCAGCTATTACCACATGCAGTCGCATGACATGCCCGACTATGCCGTGCCATACGCGCGCTCGGGCGGGGAACCGCTCGACGTGCCGCGCAGCCGCTTCTTTGGCCTCACCAGCCGCGACTTCATCAAGAACACTGCCGACATCGCGCAGGGGGAAGTGCGGCATGACCTGGGCGGCAACTGGAAGCTGCGCAACGTGACGCAAGTGGCGAAGACCAGCCTCGACTACATCGCCACCAACCCGCAATGGTCGGGCAGCAGCGGCGATATCCTGCTGCTGGAAGCGAAGAGCGGCATCTTCGACATGACCTCGTTTACCAACCAGACGGAACTGACGGGCAAGCTGCTGCTCGGCGGCATGCAGCACAGCGTGACGACGGGCCTGGAACTGAGCCGCGAGAAGAGCAAGCGCGACAATTACTACGTGCTCGACAGCGCCGGCAACAACCTGCGCCCGGGCGCACCGTGCAAGGTGGCCTATAACTGCACCTCGGCCAGCGGCTGGAATCCGGCCAACCCGTGGACGGGCTCGTACACGCGCACGGAGCCTGCCTATCCCGTGCTCGACACCACCACCGACACGGCGTCGGCATATGCCTTCGATACCGTGGCGCTGGACGCGCAATGGCTGCTGAACGCCGGCGTGCGCTTCGACAGCTACCGCACCAGGGCGACGACGGATGCCAACGCGCTCGTCAAGGCGACTTCGCTGCAGAATGACGTCAATTTCGCCAACTACCAGCTGGGCATCGTCTACAAGCCCGCCGCCAATGGCAGCGTGTATGCGTCATGGGGCACCTCGTCGAACCCGGTGGGCGTCGACGGCGGGCAGGGCGGCGACGCGATCGGCGCCGCCACGGCCGACCTGTCGCCGGAGCGCAGCCGCAACATCGAACTGGGCACCAAGTGGGAAGTGCTGGACCGCCGCGTTTCGCTGTCGGCAGCCGTGTTCCAGGCGGCCAAGACGAATGCGCGCATTCCCGATGGCTTGGGCCACACCGTCAACGCTGGCCGGCAAAACGTGGAAGGCGTGGAACTGGGCATCGCCGGCAATCTGTCGGCCGACTGGGACATCTTCGCCGGCTACACCTACCTCGACAGCAAGGTCAAGGATGGCGGCCCCACGCAGCAAAATATCGGCAAGCAATTCCCGCTGACGCCGCGCAACAGCGCCACCGTGTGGACCACGTATCGCGTCCTGCCGCAACTGAAAATCGGCGGCGGCGCGACCTCGGTCGACAAGATGTATGCGAACGCGGCCAATACGACGGGCGTGCCGGGTTACACGCGCTTTGACGCCATGGCCAGCTACACCGTGAGCAAGCACCTGGCCCTGCAGTTCAACCTGTACAACCTGACGGACAAGAAGTACTACGACAAGGCCTACGGCAACTACGCGTCCGTGGCGGCGGGCCGCTCGGCCGTCATCACCGCCAACTTCTCGTACTGACGGCGGCGCATCAGGCTACGGCCGCTGCCGTGGCCTGATGCCATTCCCGGACCGCCTCCGTCAGCAGCCGCAAGGCGATGGGCGGATGGAGGTTCGCCGGGTAGTACAGGCAAAAACCCGGCATGGCCGGACTCCATTCCTCCAGCACCTGCACCAGCCGGCCGGCGGCGATATGCTCGCTCGCGTGGTAGCCGGGCACCCAGGCGATGCCGATGCCGCCCAGCGCCGCCTCGATCATCAGGGGGGGATTGCCCAGCGTCATGGGGCCGGCTACATCGATGTTCACGCTCTTTCCCCCGCGCTCCAGGTTCCAGCGGTACAGCGTGCCGCTGGCGAAGCGGAAGCGGATGCACTGATGGCGGGCCAGCTCGTCCGGCGTCGCGGGCGTGCCGTGCGCGGCCAGGTAGGCAGGCGAGGCAACGGCAGCAAAGCGCATTTCCGGTCCGAAACGCACGGCCACCATGTCGCGCGGCACGTCGTCGTGGACGCGGATGCCCGCATCGTAGCCGTCGGCCACGATGTCGACAAAGCGCGTGTCGACGACGAATTCGACATGGATATCGGGATATTTCGCCAGAAAGCCGGGCAGCACATGGCGGATCAGGGGCTTGGCGCCCGCCTCGGCCGCACTGATGCGGATGATGCCCGACGGGCGGTTGACGGCGGACGCCACTTCATTCATGGCGTCCGACAGGTCGGCCATCGCCGGCGCCACCCGGTGCAGCAATTTCTCTCCCGCCTCCGTCAGGGCCACCGAACGCGTGGTGCGGTTGAACAGGCGCACGTTCAGGCGCGCTTCCAGATGGCGCAATGCATGGCTCAGCGCCGATGGCGATACCCCCAGACGCAGCGCCGCCGCGCGAAAACTGCCGTGCTCGGCAATCGCGATAAAGGCCGTCAATTCGGAGATGCCTGCTTGCATAGGTGAATTTCCTTCATCAACTT
This sequence comes from Janthinobacterium foliorum, assembly GCF_978021625.1. NCBI lineage: Bacteria > Pseudomonadati > Pseudomonadota > Betaproteobacteria > Burkholderiales > Oxalobacteraceae > Janthinobacterium > Janthinobacterium foliorum. Next base: position 50,864 of record NZ_CDXDQE010000007.1, read on the forward strand.
GTACAGATTTTTCGGGATTGTTGAGAATGGTACATGAACCTATACTCGATTCCAAGCCAGCGTGCCTGCGTGAAAAATCGTCGGGCAGCGCCACGCCTGCGCGCCGCACCCGCACCATTGAAAACCTGTTAAACCTGTTTGTGGAAAGAGGAATATTCTCATATGGCAACAACCGATTTGATCAAGTCCGTTCTTTTCGCTTCGGCCATGGCCGTCTCGATCAACCAAGCGCAAGCAGAGGATTACAGAATGAATCCATTTACGTTGACCTACCGCGGTGCCATTACGGAAAATGTCGCCGGCAAGGTGAATATCCACCCCGTCACCTACAAATTGAACAATCTGGATATCGCCGCGAATGTCTACACCCCGGCGAACTACGATCCGAAACACCGCTGCCCGGCCGTGGTGGTGGCGCATCCGAATGGCGGCGTCAAGGAGCAGGTGGCCGGCCTGTATGCCCAGCGGCTCGCCGAACTGGGCTACATCACGATCACGGCGGATGCGGCCTACCAGGGCGCCAGCGGCGGCCAGCCGCGCAATGTGGACAAGCCGGCGAACCGCGTCGAGGATATCCACGGCATGGCCGATTTTCTCAGCCAGTATGCCGGCGTGGACCAGGCCCGGCTGGGCTTGCTGGGTATCTGCGGCGGCGGTGGCTACTCGCTGAAGGCGGCGCAGACGGACAAGCGCTTCAAGACGGTGGCCACCCTGAGCATGTTCAATTCGGGACGGGTGCGTCGCAATGGCTTCATGGATTCCCAGCTGGACACGGTGCAGCAGCGCCTGCAGCAGGCGTCCGATGCGCGTGCCCAGGAAGCGGCCGGCGGCAAGATCCTGTATGCGAACGACGTGCAGCTGAGCGATGAGCAGATCGCCAAGCTGCCGTTTGAAATGTACCGCCAGGGCTTCGACTATTATGGCAAAACGCATGCCCATCCGAATTCCAGCGCCAGATTCACCGTCAGCAGCCTGCTCGACCTGATGCGCTTTGACGCTACCGACCAGATCAGCCTGATCGACAAGCCGCTGCTGATGATCGCCGGCAGCAAGGCCGACAGCCTGTACATGACGGAAGATGCGTTCGCCAAGGCGACGGGCACGCGGGACAAGGAACTGTACAAGATCGAGGGCGCCACGCACATCGAAACCTACTGGGTGCCGCAATACGTGGACGCCGCCGTGGCCAAGCTGGCCGGCTTCTACGCCAGGACGCTCAAGCCGTAAGGGGACGCCGTCAGCCTGCCGTCTGCCCCAGGCCGGCCAGCTTGCCCAGGGTGTCCTGCGCATTCATGGACTTGGCCAGGGTAACGGCGTTCATGCCGCGGCTGTCCACGGCGTCGATGCGGGCGCCGTGCCGCAGCAGCAGCTCCAGGATGGCCAGGCGGTTGAACATGGCGGCCATCATCAACGGCGTCTTGCCGTCCGGGCTGGCGCCTTCCACCTTGGCGCCATGCCGCAGCAGCAGCTCGGCGATCTCCAGGTAGCCCTTGTAGGCGACGCCGGCCAGCGGCGTCTGGCCCTGGTCGTTGGGCACGTTGGCGTCGGCACCCGCTTCGAGCAGCAGGCGTGCCGTGTCCAGATGGCCGTGGTAGCTGGCCAGCATGATCAGGCTGTCGCCTTTTGCGTTGCGGAAGTTGACAGGCACGCCCTGGGCCACCATGGCCCCAAGCTGCTGCGTATCGCCTTCGCGCACCAGGTCAAACAGGCCGTGGATGAATGCCAGCGTCTCCGCATCCATGGTTGGCGGGGTGTTCGGGGTATCGGCGTTCATGGGTTTGTCTCCGCAAGGGTGGTCAAGGCGCCCAGCTTACACTGACTGCGCCCTGATGCTTGCCCCGATGCCGTTTATTTCACCACGCCGCAGGCCATGCGCGCGCCGCCGCCGCCGAGTTTTTCCGGGTGGTCGCTGTGGTTGTCGCCGCCCACGTGCACCATCAGGGCATGGCCCTTGAATTCATCGGCCTTCAGGCGCGGCGCCAGCACCGGGTAGGTGGCCGTGCCATCGGCCCCGACATAGATGGCGGGCAGGTCGCCCTTGTGGCCGGTCGCGTCGTATGGCCCCTTGTGGGCCGCCGTCTTGGCCGGGTCCCAGTGGCCGCCCGCCGCGCCGGCAGGCGTCGGCTTGCCATCGGTGAGCGTGGCGTCGCACGACGGCTTTTCGTGCAGATGGAAACCGTGCGTGCCGGCGGGCAGCCCTTTCAGGTCGGGCGTGAGCAGGGCGCCGTACGGCGTTTGCGTGATGCTGACCGTGCCGGCAGCCTGCTGCGCGCCATTCGGTCCCGCAAAGAACAATTCCACCGTCTGCGCCTGCGCCAGTGGCGCACCGAGTACCAGCACTGCCGTCAATAATATTTTCATACGTCGCTCCTCAAGTCGGTTGTTCGGATAGGGCATTGCACCGTGCCGTCCTTATTGTCGCACCGCGCGGGGATTTGCCGCGCCCGGCTGCCTTATTTCCCCTGCAGGGCGCTGGTCGGCGCCAGCGCCTTTTGCCGCGTGGCCAGCGCCGCGCCGATGAAGAGGGCGATGGCCGAGGCGATCAAGCCCCGTTCCAGGCCCGCCGGGCCGTCCGCGATCCAGCCGACGACGACGGGGCCGACGATCTGGCCCAGCGCGAAGACGGTCGTGTAGGCGCTGATGCCGGCCGTCCAGGAGGCCTGCGGCAGGTTGTGCCGCACCAGCGCCGTCGTCGATGCCACCACCGACAGGAACACGGCGCCGAAGACCAGGCCGGAGACGAAGACGACGGGCACGTTGCCGGTCAGCGCGGGCAGGACCGTCACCGCGCCCAGCACGGCGTTGAGAATGGCCAGCGATTCGCCGCCGTGGTAGCGGTCCAGCATGCGCGCCCAGATGCGGGACGACGCCACTACCGCCAGGCCCAGCAAGGTGTAGAACACGGTGATCAAGGTGGCGCTCATGCCTTGCTGCTTGAGCAGGGCGATGACAAAGGTCATGTAGCCGATGTAGCCGACGCCAAACATGAAGTAGCCGGCCAGGCTGGGGGCAAAGTCGCGCCAGGCGAAGCGCCGGCCCGCATCGGTCGCGCGCGGCGCCTCGCCGAGCGCCCTGGCCGGCAAGGCCATGAGGGCGGTGGCCAGCAGGCAGGCGATGCCCAGCGCCAGCCATGGCCATTGCCACGCGTGCGCCGCGCCGCGCGCCTGCGCCGCTGCCAGTGCGGCCGGCACCAGCAGGGCCGACAGCGCGATGCCGAAACCCGTGCCGCCGTAATACAGGCCGATGTAGAAGCCGGCGCGCTGGCTGTGCATGGCGCCGAGCCGGGCCGCCAGCACGCCGCCGGCGATGAAGATGAAGGCGCTGGCCACGCCCGCGCAGACGCGCTGCAGGAACAGGGCGGTGGTGTCGCTGACGAGGCCCGACATCAGCATGAAGAGGCTGGCCAGCACGCAGCCGGCCATCAGCAGGCGCCATACGCCCAGGCGGCGCATCAGGGCCGGCGTGGCCAGGGCGCCGAGGAAGTAGCCGAGCGCATTGAAGGTATTCATCGACCCGGCCAGCAGGTAGGACCAGCCCAGGTCGGCGCGCATGGGCGGCAGCAGCAGACCGTAGGAAAAGCGCGACAGCCCCAGGGCGACGGCGGCCCCCAGCGAGAGCGCCAGCGCCGTGGCCAGCGGATGCGCCGGGGAGGGATGATGTGTCGGCATGGTCAGGAAACCCGAGAAGGTGAGAGCGATGACACCGGAGCCGCCACGCGGCCCGCCGGCAGGGTCAGCTGGTGGCAGCGCGCCAGGACGCTGCCGCATGCCATTGTTGCGCAGTCATTCACTAGTAAGTTAATGAATATCAGTTTAGAAGTCAAGCAATCGCTGCGTACCTTGCCGGCGGGTATTTTCGCTGGTAGTAATGCAATTATTGCCATTGTGACTTTTGGAGAGAATTGTGAGACATGCAATGCCATATAATTGCATTTAGGAAATTTACTTGCCTAAATTCAATTTCGCGAGTGGCTCCTGATCCTCCATCTCATAAGGGCACTATGAACAAGAATAAACCTGGCGCGTTGTTGATTGCAGCGCTGATTGGCGCGGCATTGGCAGGCTGCGCTTCCGAATCGTCGCAAGCCCTGGCTGTTCCCACAGTCGCCAGCGCCGCCCGTCCCTACGTCGGCCCGCGCACCCTGATCGCCGTCGGCAAATTCGATAACCGCTCCAACTTCATGCGCGGCATCTTTTCCGATGGCGTCGACCGCCTGGGCAGCCAGTCGAAGACAATTTTGATTGCACATTTGCAAACATCCAACCGCTTCAACGTGCTCGACCGTGACAACATGGCCGAGCTCAAGCAGGAAGCGGAGTTCAAGAAGCAGGGCCAGAACATCAAGGGCGCGGATTTCGTCGTCACGGGCGACGTGACCGAATTCGGCCGCAAGGAAGTGGGCGACAAGCAGTTGTTCGGCATCATGGGCCGCGGCAAGACGCAAGTGGCGTATGCCAAGGTGACATTGAACGTCGTCAACATCGCCACGTCGGAAGTCGTGTACTCGAGCGCCGGCGCCGGCGAATACAGCCTGTCGAACCGTGAAGTGCTGGGCTTTGGCGGCACCGCCAGTTATGACGCCACCCTGAATGGCAAGGTATTGGATCTGGCCATGCGCGAAGCCGTCGAGCGCCTGGTTGCCGGCGTCGAAGCGGGCGCACTGCGCACACAATAAGGTATCCCATGAAACAGACAATGATGAAAAAGGGCGCTGCCCTGCTGGCGCTGCTCGCCTGTGCCGCACTGACCGGTTGCGCCACGCAATCGAAGACCCTGTATCAATGGGAGGGCTACCAGCCGCAGGTGTATGAATACCTGAAGGGTGAAAGCCCGGAGCAGCAGATTGCCGCCATGGAAAAGGATTTGCAAGTGATCGCCGCGAAGGGTAACCATGCGCCGCCGGGCTACCACGCCCACCTGGGCATGCTGTACTCGATCGCCGGCAAGCCGGAGCAGGTCGCCGCGCAGTTCGAGGACGAGAAGAAGCTGTTCCCGGAATCGGCGCCGTACATGGATTTCCTGTTGGGTAAAATGAAAAAAGGCGAAAAATTATGATGTCGCGCATGTTGAAAATGGCCCTGTGCCTGGGTCCCGCCATCTTCATGGTCGGTTGCGCCACCAAGCAGGCGGCCTACGACTATACGGCCTTCAAGGCCGCCAAGCCCCGCTCGATCGTGGTCTTGCCGCCGCTGAACAATTCGCCGGAAGTCAATGCCGGCAACAGCGTCTACGCCCAGGTGACTTATCCGCTGGCCGAAGCGGGCTACTATGTGCTGCCGGTGGCGGTGGTGGGTGAGACTTTCAAGCAGAACGGCCTGACGAATGCCGCCGATATCCACGGCGTCGATGCCAAGAAGCTCAACGAGATCTTCGGCGCGGATGCGGGCCTGTACGTGACGATCTCCAAGTACGGCACGACATACGCCGTGATCGACAGCGTGACGGTGGTCTCGGTCGATGCCAAGCTGGTCGACCTGAAGACGGGTGCCTTGCTGTGGCAGGGCGCGGCCAGCGCATCTAGCAATGAAGGCAACAATAACGGTGGCGGCGGCCTGATCGGCGCGCTGGTGACGGCGGCGGTCAAGCAGATCATCAACACCACGACCGACGCCAGCCATCCGATCGCCGGCACGGCGAATGCGCGCCTGCTGTCGGCCGGCGTGCCCAACGGCCTGCTGTACGGTCCCCGTTCGGAACGCTACCTGGCGCAGTAATCGCGTTGCTCCCCCGCGCGCTGGCCCTGCCGGGGCCTGCCGCGCGGCCGCGCTTGCCAGGGGCGGCATGCCCTGCAGTGATGACCGGCGCCGGAGGGAATCGCGGACTCGTCCTCCGGCGCTGTCTTTCTTGAGTTCGTGCAGATCCCCCCAGCAAGGAGCGCATGATGGCAATCTATTTCAACATCCACTTCAACGTGTCGGACGACGAGCTGCAGGACAAGAGCCTGCTGGTCTTCCTGAAACCGCAGAATCCGCAGCGCAATGACCAGATCCACGCGTGGCAGGTGGTGAGGGGCGTGGCCGGCGCCAGCGCAGTGTTCGCCTACGCTGACAGCATCACGACGGACGTGAGCAGCGTGGGCCGCCACAGTGCGGCGACCGTCTCGCGGCGCGAGCCCGTCGTGCCGGGCCAGCTGCTGCGCGCCGTCAGCCCGGACGGGCTGTCGCCGGTGCTGCAGCCCGCTCCCACGTCGCTGGCGCAAGAGAAGCTGACGCCGCAGCAGTGCGGCGTCATCAACCAGACCTATCCCTTTACCCAGTTCGACAGCAACTGGTACGTCAATGACAGGCCCGTCGTGACCATGCCGCATGTCGACATGAACATGACGGTGACCTTCGAGTACCTGCCCAATTTCTACTTCATGCTGGCAACACCGCCCATGCCGGGCCAGACCTACATCGTGCAGAATTTCTCGGACATGACGCAATATGTGATGCCGGTGACGGCCACCGAGGTGAGTGTCACCGTCAATCGCGTGCAGGGCCTGTGGAGCTTCGACTTCAGGGCCAGCTAGAACGCGGGGCCGGCGCCTGGCGCCATTTACACCTCGACGGCCAGGTCGTCGAAGTCGGCCAGGGTGCCGCCGTTGGCGATCAGCTGCTCGAAGCTGTCCTTGCGGCGCTGGTCGATTTCCGTGTTGCTGACGCCGCGTTTCCAGTAGCCGGCCACCAGCACCTGTTCCTTGTCCAGGCCCGCCGTGATGCGCAAGTGCTGGCGGATGGCGCGCATCTCATCGCGTTCGCCGGCGCCCCAGATGATGTAATCGCGCGGATCTTGTAACGCCCTGGCCTGGGCTGCCAGCGGCCCGTCCGGCGCCACGCGGGCCGTGGCCAGGCGCTGCAATGCCAGGCCCGGCACGGCGGGTAATTCCTCGAACGCGGCGGCATCATCGGTCACGACCCAGCCGATGCCGGCCGCGCCGGCGGGCCATTGCTGCAGCATGGCGTACAGGGCGGGAATGCCCGTCTCGTCGAGGAAGAGGGCGATTTTCTTTTCGGCGCCGGCAGGAATGACGAACTGCGGGCGCGGTCCCGTCAGGCGGAAGACATCGCCCGCGCACAGCTTGCTACTCCAGCGCATCATCGGACTCGCGTGTGCATGCCGCACGATGTCGAAGGTAAACGTTCCTGCCGGCGCGTCAAAGCTGCGCACGGTGTAGATGCGCGAGGCGCCGCCATACGCGGCCCCGTCGAGATGGATGCGGAAGGCCACGTTGGGCAGCGCCCAGTGGGGATCGTCGCCGGAACGCGCCAGCCTGGCCGTGACGCGCAGCACACTGGGCACGGGGCGCGCGATGGCGGTGACGCTGGCCGTGACTTCATGCAGGCTGCGGTCATGCTCGGCGTTGCGCAGGGCGCCGCCCGATGGCGCTTCGTGGGATGTTGCCATGGCAAATACTCCTGTGTCTTGGGTAATTAGTTTCATCATGCTAAACTAATTACCGCAAAACGACAACGCAGCTGCCGCCACGGAAAATAATGATGACTATTTCACCCACTTTGCCCCGTCCCGGGCGTCCCCCCAGCATCACGCGCGCGCGCATCGCGGACGCCGGCATCGCCATGGGCTTGCCCGCCATGACGTTTACGGGCGTGGCCGCCGTGCTGGGCGTGAGCCACGTGGCGCTGTACAAGCACGTGGCGCACCTGGCCGCGCTCAAGCTGCTGGTGGCGGAGGAAATATTTGCGCGCTGGGAATTGCCGGCGCCTGGCGCGGATGAGCTGGAGCACTATCTGCTGGGTTTCAGCGCCTCGCTGCGCCAGCTGGTCAAGTCGCATCCTGGCCTGGCGCCATATCTGCTGCGCCGCAAGGCGACGACACCGGCCATGCTGGCCCGCATCGACGCCCACCAGGCGCAGGTGGCGCACGCCTACCAGCTGCCGAAGCAGCGCGCCCGCTGGCTGCTGTCGACCGTGGCCTTCCACTGCGTGGCCCTGGCCGACACCGTGTATGCGCCCGCCGGCGAGGCGTGGGCAGACGAGGACGATCAGGCCATCGAGGCCGAGTTCGACCTGGGCATGCGCGCGCTGGTGATCGGGGCGCTGGCCATGCCAACGCAGTGATGCCGCTTCCTGCCTACGCGTGGTCCGGCCGCCATTGGCCGCCGGCGCGCGGCAGCGCCAGGGTCACCACCAGTCCCCGTTCCTCGCCGTTGCGCAGCGACAGCTCCCCATGGTGGGCCAGGGCCACCGTCTGCGCGATGGACAGGCCCAGGCCGAAGCCGCCCGTGGCCGCGTTGCGCGAGGTTTCCAGCCGATAAAAAGGTTCCAGCGCCCGCTGCAGCAGGGGCGCGGGTATGCCGGGGCCGTCGTCGCGCACTTCGATCGTCACCAGGTTTGCCTCGTCGCGCACGTGCACGCGGGCCGCGCCGCCGTAGCGGATGGCATTGTCGACGATGTTTTGCAGGCAGCGCTTCAGGCTGCGGGGGTGGGCGGGCAGGGGCGCCGCCTGGCCGGTGATGCTCACCTGGCCGCCCGTTTCCGCGCAATCGCTGCGCAGGCTGGCCAGCAGGCTGTCGATATCGACCATCTGCCGCTGTTCGTGCAAGCCGCTGTCCTGCACCATGGTCAGGGTGGCGCCCACCAGCGCATCCATTTCGTCGAGGTCGCGGCGAAATTTCACGCGCTCCGCCTCGCCGGGCAGCAGTTCCGTGCGCAGCTTCATGCGCGTGATGGGCGAGCGCAGGTCGTGCGAGACGGCGGCCAGGAAGCGGGTGCGCTCGGCGATATTGTCGATCAGGCGGCGCTGCATGGCATTGAAGGCCTGCGAGGCCTTGCGCACTTCCGTGGGACCGTCCGTACTCAACGGCGGGCTGAAGATGTTCTCGCCCAGCTTGTCGGCCGCGGCGGCCAGCTTGCCCAGCGGCTGCATCACCAGGCGCACGGCCAGCCAGGCCAGCAGCAGGATGGCGGCGATGCGCAGCACGTAAATGCGCAGCAGATAATCGACGGCGGCCGCGCGCGGTGCCGTGCTCATGCCCGCCTGGCCTTCGCGCGCTTCCGCCTGCAGCCAGGCGCCGTCGTGCAGGCGCAGCTGGACGATGAAGTGGCCCGTGGGGAAGGGGTCGCGCAGCAGCGTCAGCCAGTTGCCTTCGCGCGGCACCGCGTGCGCCAGTTCGCTGTCCAGCACGCGCACGCCATGATGGGCCAGTTCGTCGGCCTGGCCGCCCAGGCGCTGGCGCAGCACGTCGAGAAACAGTTCGCTGCTGAAGACGTCGTTGCGGTCCAGGGGCGGCGGCGTCGCGGCGGGGCCGTCGACGGCCCGCACGGAAAAATCCGCGCTGCTGATGGCGGCCAGCATGGCGGGCCGGCTGGCGGGCGGCACGGCGTCGAGCATGCGCACGGCGTCGGCCAGGCGGGTGGCGGCCAGGCGCGTGGGAATTTCCATCGCCTTGCCGTAGCGCATGTCATACCAGATGGTGCCCGTCAGGGCCTGCGCCGCCAGCATGCCGAGCACCAGCACGAGGGCCAGGCGGCCCGACAGGCTGCGCGGCCACAGCCGTTGCAGCAGGCTGCCCGGGCCCGTCATTCCTCGTACGCCACGTCGGCGTTGAGCATGTAGCCGCCGTTGCGGATGGTCTTGATGAGGGCCGGCAGGCGGGGATTGTCGCCCAGCTGCTGGCGCAAGCGGCTGACGCACACGTCGATGGAACGGTCGAAGGGCAGGCTTTCCTTGCCATACACGGCGGCCAGCAGGAAGTCGCGGCTCAGGGTGCGTTTCGGATGGTCGAGCAAGGCCCGCAGCACCAGGTAGTCGGAGCTGCCCAGCGACAAGGTCACGCCCTGGGGCGAGCGCATCTGGCGCGCCCGCGTGTCCAGTTGCCAGCCGTCGAAACGCAGCGTGCCGATGCGGTCCGCTTCATGCTTTTCCGGAAAGCTGCGGGCGCGGCGGATGATGACCTTGATGCGCGCCAGCAATTCGCGGGGATCGAAGGGCTTCGGCAGGTAATCGTCGGCGCCCACTTCCAGGCCCACGATGCGGTCGACCAGGGTGCCGCGCGCCGTCAGCATGATGACGGGAATGTTGCGCCGCGCGCGCAGCTGGCGGCACAGTTCCAGGCCGTCGTCGCCGGGCAGCATCAGGTCGAGGATGATCATGTCGATGGGCGTGCTGGCCAGCACTTGCCACATTTCATCGCCACCCGACGCCGCGTGCGCCTGGTAGCCCGCGTTGTCCAGATAAACTGACAGCAATTGCCGGATTTCCGCATCGTCGTCGACGATCAATACCTGGTCCGCCCGTTTCATTCCTGTTGCCATGTTCCCGTTGTCTATGGTGAAGAGTGTGCCGATTTTTGTAATGGCATGTGACGGCCATGTTGCGCCAACACATTTCATTACATTCCCGCCGCCGGGCCTGTTCTGGCCCTGCCAGCCGGCCATTATAGTGCCTGTAGTGAGAATCATTACAATCTACAAAGGAAGCCACATGCACCAGGGTAAACAATGCAGCCGCAGCAATAGCACGGCCGAGACCATCGAATCGCTGTTCGCGCAGTACGGCAAACTGTCGGCCACCGTCGGCCTGGCGTTGACGTCGCTGGGCGCCACGGCCGCGGCCCTGGCCGTTGACGCGGGCGATGCGGCCACTTCGGCCACGACGCAGCCGCAGCCATTGAACGAGGTGGTCGTCAAGGCCGAACGCGAAGCGCCCGCCTACAAGCCGGAACACCTGAGCTCGGCCAAGTTCGCCCAGCCCCTGCGCGATACGCCGCAAAGCATCACCATCGTGCCGCGCGAAGTGCTGACGGAACAGAATGCGCAAAACCTGCAGGACATCCTGAAAAACGTGCCCGGCATCACGTTTACCTCGGGCGAGGGCAACCTGGGCTGGGGCGATTTGTTTACCATCCGTGGCTTTTCTTCCGAGCAAAGCCTGACGGTGGACGGCATGCGCGACGCCGGCATGTCCAGCCGCAACGACACCTTTAACCTGGAGCAGGTGGAAGTGTTCAAGGGCACCGGCTCCATCGAATCGGGCACCTCGGCCGTGGGCGGCACCGTCAACCTGGTCAGCAAGGAAGCCAAACTGGGCAACGCGAATACGGCGTCCTTCGGCGCGGGCAGCGCGGCCTATCGCCGCTTGACGGCCGATGTGAACCGGCAGCTGGGCACGGGCAGCGCCCTGCGCCTGAATGTCATGAAGCAAAAGAATGACGTGGCGGGACGCGACGTGACGAACAACGAGCGGCAAGGCCTGGCCTTGTCGGCGGGCACGGGCCTGGACGGCGCCACGCGCGTGTGGGTCGACCTGTTCCACCAGGAAGACGACAACGTGCCCGACGGCGGCCTGCCGATCCAGCGCGGCACGGGCGGCCAGCCCATGGCGAACGTGCCGCACAGCGCCTGGTTCGGCGCCGATTCGTACACCCAGCGCACCACCTCCGATGCGGCCACCATCAAGGTCGAACACGATTTCGCCCCGGACGTCAAAATCCGCAACCAGACGCGCTGGGCGCTGACGGACAACCTGTCCGTGATGTCGCCGGCCCGCTTCAACGGGGCCGGCGCGGATGGCGCCACCCTGGGCACGTCGCTGGGCTACACGGGCGTGGGCGGCTTGACGAAAATCAATGGCATCGCCGCGTACACGGCCTTCCGCAACAAGACGGATGCGTATGGCGTGCTGCGCGGCAGCGATTTCGGCACCTCGAAACGCTACAAAATCCTGGCGAACCAGACCGACTTCAGCGTTGCCTTCCAGACGGGGGCCGTGCGGCACGAAGTGGTGACGGGCCTGGACCTGTACCGCGAAACCTATGGCGACTACCAGCGCACGGTCAATGCGCCTGCGGGCACCCTGTGGTTCGACATGGCGCATCCGCAAGTCGCGCAGGGCAGCGTGCCCACCGTCAAGGGCAATGGCGGCCTGGAATCGGTGATCAGCAATGCGGGCCTGTACGTGACGGACGCCATCCGTCTGACCGAGCAGTGGCGCATGGTGGCGTCCCTGCGCTATGACCACTGGAAGGCGGACACGTCGCTGAAGGGCGTGAATACGTCGCGCAGCAGCGACGGCGCCACCAGCGGGCGCATCGCCGCCCTGTACAAGCCCGTCGACGAGGCCAGCCTGTACCTGGCCTACGCGCAGGCGGCCCAGCCATCGGCCCTGGGCGCCTCGACGAACAACGCCATCTACGGTTCGGCGGCGGCGTCCGCGTATGCGCCGGCCACCTCGAAGACCATGGAGCTGGGCGGCAAGTGGGATGTGCTGCGCCACCGCCTGGCGTTGACGGGGGCCATTTTCCGTACGGAAGTGAGCGATTCCTGGGAGTACGGCGACGATGAAGTCTCGCCCGTGCGCGCCTTGCCGGCCAAGCGCGTCAAGGGCGCGGAACTGGGCGTGCAGGGCAATGTCAGCGAGCAATGGTCCGTGTATGGCGGCATGTCGCGCCTGATGAGCAAGCAGACCAAGGGCGCCAACAGCGGCAGCGAAGCGAAGAATGTACCGGACTGGACCTTCAACCTGTGGACCTCGTACACGCCGGTGGCGGGCCTGGTGCTCAGCTATGGCGCCCAGTACGTGGGCGAGCGCCGCTATTCGGACAATGCCTATGTGGGCGGCTTGAACAATAACAGCAGCACCGTTGCCGGCCCTGCGGGCAAGGCGCCCACGTATGTCTTCGACACGGAAAAGGCGCCGTCGTACTGGGTGCAAAGCATCGCCGCGCGCTACCGGGTCAACCCGCGCCTGGCGCTGAACCTGAACGTGCAAAACCTGGCCAACAAGTTTTACTGGGCGCGCATCGGTTCCTCGCTGGACGGTTTCCAGCTGTACGGCGTGCCGGGCGCCAGCCGCAGCATCAGCCTGAGCGCGGACCTGAGCTTTTGATGCGGGCCAGCGTCGAGGCACTGCGCCAGCTGCCTGCGGCGGACTGGTCCGCCATGCTGGCCGGTGGCGCTGGCGAGCAGGCGCTGGCGTGGCTGCAGGCCGCCGCGCGCCAGGGCGTGCCGCGCGCCCAGGCCATCCTGGCGCAGCGCCTGCTGGTGGGGCAGGGCGTGCCGCCCGACCCCGCGCAAGCCGTGCACTGGTTCCGCCAGGCAGCCGCGCGCGACGATGTGGAAGCCGTCAACATGCTGGGCCGCTGCCTGGAGAACGGCTGGGGCGTGGCGGCGGATGCGCAGCTGGCCGAGTACTGGTACCGCCAGGCGGCCGTAGGCGGACTGGACTGGGGCATGTACAACCTGGCCAATCTGCTGATGAGCGGCAAGGGCATCGCCGCCGACCGGCCCGCCGCGCTGGCGCTGTACCGCCAGGCCGCCGGACTGGGGCACGCCAAGTCCCTGAATATCCTCGGTCGTTTCCATGAAGAAGGCTGGGAAATGCCGCCCGATCCGGCACGGGCCGCCGTGCTGTATTGCCAGGCGGCCATTGGCGGCGACTTTCGCGGCCAGTTCAACCATGCGCGCTTGCTGTTGCAACGCGGCAAGCCGCAGCAGGCCGTGGCGTGGCTGCGGCGCATTCCCGCCACGGCCACGCCCGCGTTCATGGCCAACCTGCGCCCATGGCTGGCGCAGGCGGACGCGCCCGCCGTGCGCGGGCTGGCGGGCGAAGCATCATTTACTGAATAAGAGAACAACATCATGCTGCATTTGAAAGCCGTGCTGAACGACACCGAACTGGCCCATGCGCGCGCCGCGCTGACAGGCGCCGACTGGGAGGATGGCAGGATCACGTCGGGCAGTTTGCCCGACAGTATCAAGCGCAACGGGCAATTGCCCCAGCAGGGCCCCCTGGCGCAGCATTTGCAGCAACTGGTGCTGCATGCCTTGCGCCGCAACCAGCTGTTCTTTTCGGCCGCCTTGCCGCGCCACATCGCGCCCCCCATGTTCAGCCGCTACGACGGCGAACGCCAGGACTACCTGGACGACCACGTGGACGTGGCCATGCGCTACCTGCCCGATGGCGAACGGGTGCGCACGGACCTGTCTTGTACCTTGTTCCTCAGCCATCCCGATGAATACGAGGGGGGCGAGCTGGTGCTGGCCGACAGCTGGCGCGACGAACACGTCAAGCTGGCGGCCGGCGACATGCTGCTGTATCCGGCAGACAAGATCCACCGCGTCAACCCCGTCACCAAGGGGTGCCGCTATGCCAGCTTCTTTTGGCTGGAAAGCATGGTGCGCAGCGAAGCGCAGCGCCGCCTGCTGTTCCAGATGGACCGCGACCTGATGCTGCTGCGCATCGAGGCGCAGGATGCCTCGTCCACGGCCGTGCTGGGGCTGACGGGCGTGTATCACAACCTGCTGCGCATGTGGGCGCAGGGCTGAGCGCATTTGCGCTACCATGGCCTGCATTGTCGAAGGAGAACAGCATGAGCCAGGCTTGCCAGCATCTGCAGGACATCCATACCCGTGGCGCCAATAGCGATGGCTGCGAGGAATGCCTGAAAGCGGGCGACAGCTGGGTACATTTGCGCGTCTGCATGGTCTGCGGCCACGTCGGCTGTTGCGACGACTCGAAGAACCGGCATGCGACCCGGCACTTCCACGCCACGGGCCACCCCATCATCCGCTCGAAGGAGCCGGGGGAAAGCTGGGGCTGGTGCTATGTGGACCAGCTATTTTACGATCCCATCTAGCCGGCGCGCCGGCAGCCGCCAGCGCCGGCCTGCCGGTGGGATCGCGCATACCGGAGTAAGATGGCGGTATTGTTCAAGATCTTGAGAGGCCCGGGTGCGCGTGTTGCTGGTGGAAGACGATCCGATGATCGGGGAAAGCATGGTCGAGGGCCTGCTTGGCGAGTGCTATGCCGTGGACTGGGTGCGCGATGGCAAGGATGCGGAACTGGCGCTGGCCGGCTTCGACTATGACCTGATGCTGCTGGACCTGGGCTTGCCCGGCAAGGAAGGCATGGACGTGCTGCGCGCCACGCGCGCGCGCGGCGGCGAATTGCCCGTGCTGATCATCACGGCGCGCGATGGCACGCCGGCCCGCGTGGAAGGGCTCGACAGCGGCGCCGACGATTACCTGGTCAAGCCCTTCGACCTCGATGAGTTGCTGGCGCGCATACGCGCCTTGCTGCGTCGCCGGGTCAGCCGTTCCCGTTCCGTCATCGAGCATGGCGCGCTGGTGCTGGACCTGGCCAGCCATGATGTCACCTTCGAAGGCGAGCTGATCAAGTTGCCGCCGCGCGAGTTTTCCGTGCTGCGTGCCTTGCTCGACCATCCTGGCAAGGTGGTGTCGAAGCGCCAGCTGGGCGAAAAGCTGTATGGCTGGGATAACGAAGTGGAAAGCAATACCGTCGACGTGTATGTGTATCAGCTGCGCAAGAAATTCGGCGCGGAGTGCATCCAGACCGTGCGCGGCGTGGGCTACAAGATGCGGGTCGCGCCATGATGACCATCCGCCGCCAATTGCTGCTGGGTTTGCTGGCGGCCACCTTGCTGTGCGTGCTGGGCGCGGGCATTTCGCTATTCCGTTCGCTGTTGGAAGAAACCAATGAACTGGCCGACCTGCAGCTGCGCCAGCTGGCCGTGGCCTTGCCCGACGAGTTCGAGCCGCAGACGGGCTTGCCGGCCGCGCAGGATCCGGAAGAGGCGTTCGTGCTGCAGGCGTGGGACGAGGATGGCCAGCCATTGCCCGTCTTGCCGGACCAGCTGGAACTGCCGCGCTATGCGCTGGCCGGCTTTGCCGATGTCACCTTGCGCGGCGAGGACTGGCGCCTGTACGGCGAGACGCGGCGCGGGCGCTACGTGCAGGTGGCGCAGGCGCAGGCCGTGCGCGACCAGCTGGCCTGGCAGATGACCGTGCGCGCCGGCGCGCCGCTGCTGGTGTTTGCGCTGATCCTGGCGCTGCTGATCGTCGCCGTGGTGCGGCGCGCGCTGGCGCCGCTGCACCGGCTGGCAGAATCGGTGGCCGGCCGGTCGCCCGACGCCCTGACGCCGCTGGCGGCCGGCGACATGCCGCCGGAATTGCGGCCCGTGGTGCTGGCGCTGAATGGCCTGATGGGCCAATTCGAGGCGGCGCTGGCATCGCAGCGCACCTTTGTCGCCGATGCCGCGCACGAATTGCGCTCGCCGCTGACGGCGCTGAAACTGCAGCTGCAAGTGGCCGAACGGGCGACGACGGAAGAAGAGCGGCGCGCCGCGCTGGCCAAGCTGCACGGCCGCCTGGACCGCAGCACGCACCTGGTGCGCCAGCTGCTCAGCCTGGCGCGCCATGAAACGGCGCTGACGGCCAGCCAGCTGCACACGGTGGACCTGGGGCAATTGCTGGAAGCGGCCGTGGCCGACCACAGCGCCCTGGCGGACAGCCGCGAGATCGACCTGGGCGTGCTGGAAGCGCCGGGGACCATCGCCGCCGCGCCCGTGCTGGTGAAGGCCGACCCTGATGGCTTGCAAGTGTTGCTGAACAACCTGATCGACAATGCCCTGCGCTACACGCAGCGTGGCGGCAAGGTCGACTTGCAGGCGGCGCTGGAAGGAGGGCGGCCGCTGCTGCGCGTGTCCGACAACGGCCCCGGCGTGCCGCGCCAGCACCATGGCCGCCTGTTCGACCGCTTCTTCCGGCCCGACGGCAACGACGCCTGGGGCTGCGGCCTGGGCCTGTCCATCGTGCGCCATATCGCCGAACACCACCAGGCCGACATTGCGCTGGGCGACGGCGCGGCGGGGCGGGGCTTGCAGGTGACGGTGCGCTTTCCGCAGGCGGCATGAGCGAAAAAAAAGCGGCTGCCGTCGCCGGCATCCGCTTTTGCTGAAAGGCGCGTTGCTTACGCCAGCTCGGTGATGAATTGCTCGCGCGCGGGGCGCACTTTTTTCAGGTCCACCAGCCAGTCGCCTTCGTCGGCGCGGTAGCCCAGCGGCAGCATGACGACGGAACGCAGGCCTTTTTCGCGCAGGTTCAGGATCTCATCGACCTTGGCCGGGTCAAAACCTTCCATCGGCGTCGAATCGACTTTTTCTTCCGCTGCGGCGATCAGGGCCGTGCCCACGCCGATATAGGCCTGGCGCGCCGCGTGCTGGTAGTTGGTTTCCGCGTCGCGCTGCGGATACGTGGCCAGGATCTGCTGGCGGTAGGCTTCCCACCCTTCGTTCTTGAAGCCGCGCACGGTGTTGACCAGGTCAAACATCTTGTTGATGCGCTCCACCGTGTAGTTGTCCCAGGCGGCGAACACCAGCAAATGCGAGGCGTCCGTCACTTGCGACTGGTTCCATGCATGCGGCTTGATCTGCTCGCGCAGGGCCGGATTCGTCACCACGAATACTTCATACGGGTGCAGTCCGCTGGAGCTGGCCGTCAGGCGCACGGCTTCCAGGATGCGCTCGACTTTGTCTTGCGGCACCACTTTTGTTGGGTCCATCTTTTTGGTGGCGTAGCGCCATTGCAATGTTTCGAGCAGTGCGGACATGTAAATCCCTTTCATAATGAACAGTTCAGATTGGAAATGATAGCGGATTCTGCCATTTCAAGTGCGCTGGCCAAAAATAGCGCACCGATGCATTGTTGTCTACAGGCCAAGCATGGCAAGCTCATGCTGCGGGTAGCGCGCCCCCTGCACGGCGCCGGGCGCGATGGCGGCGCCGATGGCGGCCAGCTCGCTGCCGCTCAGGGCTATCCGCGCGGCGGCCACGTTCTCTTCCAGGTGGGCCAGGCTGCGGGCGCCGGGAATCGGCACGATGTCAGCGCCTTGCGCCAGCAGCCAGGCCAGGGCCAGCTGCGCCGCCGTGGCGCCGCGCGCGGCGGCCAGGCGCTGCAACTCGGCAACGAGATGCCCGTTGGCGGCCATGGCTTGCGGCTGGAAGCGGGGCAGGCTGTGGCGGTAGTCATCGGCCGCCAGCGCGGTGCTGGAAGGCAACTGGCCCGTCAGGAAACCCCGGCCCAGCGGGCTGTAGGGCACGAAGCCGACGCCCAGTGCGCGGCAGGCGGGCAGTACTTCCGCTTCCACGTCGCGGCTCCACAGCGCGTATTCGGACTGCACCGCCGTGATGGGGTGCACGGCGTGGGCGCGGCGCAGGGTGGCGGCCGACACTTCCGACAGCCCCAGGTGGCGCACCTTGCCCGCCCGCACCAGGCCGGCCATGGTGCCCACCACGTCTTCGATGGGCACGGCGGGGTCCACCCGGTGCTGGTACAGCAGGTCGATGCAGTCGATGCCCAGCCGGGCCAGCGATGCTTCCACGGCTTGCACGATGTGCTCGGGGCGGCTGTCCACGCCCGCCATGCGCGCCACGCCTTGGCCGTGGGGCAATATCCTGAAGCCGAACTTGGTGGCGATGCTGACCTTGCCGCGCAGCTGCTTCAGGGCGCGGCCCACCAGTTCCTCGTTGGCGTACGGGCCGTAGACCTCCGCCGTGTCGATCAGGGTCACGCCCAGTTCCACGGCGCGGTGCAGCACGCGCAGCGAGGCGCCTTCATCCGCGCCGCCGTAGGCAAAGCTCATGCCCATGCAGCCCAGGCCGACGGGGGCGACGCGCAAGCCGGAGGTGCCCAATGTTCTGTATTCCATGCCCATTCCCCTCAAAAAAAGATGCGATGAGTATGCGGGAAGGAACTGCATGCGATAAGATGGCTTATCCTGCATGCATTACTGAATCTGGCTCATGAATTATCCAAGATGGCTGACCTGAATGAATTGACGGCCTTTGCCGCCGTCGCCCGCCTGCGCAGCTTCCGCAAGGCGGCCGTGGAGCGGGGCGTGTCCGCCTCCGCGCTCAGCCATGCGCTGCGCGCGCTGGAAGAGCGCCTGGGCGTGCGCCTGCTGAACCGCACCACGCGCAGCGTCACGCCGACGGAGGCGGGGCGGCAGCTGCTGGCGCGGCTGGAACCGGCCATGCGCGAAATCACGGATGCCTTGCTGGACCTGAGCACCCTGCAGCAGGAACCGGCCGGCAAGCTGCGCCTGAATGTGCCGCGTCCGGCCGCCCGGCTGCTGCTGGCGCCCATGCTGGCGCGTTTTGTCGCCCGCTATCCACGCGTGCAGGTCGAACTGGTCACGGATGACGGCATGATCGATATCGTGCGCGACGGATTTGACGCGGGCATCCGCTTCGGCGAGCACGTGGCGGCCGACATGATCGCCGTGCCCGTGGGCGCCCCGCAGCCCTTCGTGGTGGTGGCGTCGCCCGCCTACGTGGCGGCCCGTGGCGTGCCGGCCACGCCGCGCGCGCTGCTCGAGCACGCGTGCATAGGACGGCGCTTCCCCAGCGGACGCCAGTATGCGTGGGAATTCGGCCCGGCGGGCGAGGGTGTCAGCATCGCCGTCGACGGCCCGCTCGTGTTCGACGACGATGAACTGATGTTGCGCGCGGCCCGCGACGGCGCGGGGTACGCCTACGTGTACGAAGCCGATGCGCGCGCCGATATCGCGGCGGGGCGGCTGGTGTGCGTGCTGGAGCGCAGCCTGCCGCCAGCGCCCCGTTACTTCCTGTATTACCCGGGCCGGCGCCAGATGCCGCCCATGCTGCGCGCCTTTGTCGACATGGTGCGCGCCGATGCGGCCACGCCGCAGGCGCCCGCCTGATCAGCCGGCGGCTGGCGGCGCGCCATGCTCCACCGGCCACTTCACCGTAAACAGGCTGCCGCCCGCCCTGCCGCGCGTGCAGGCCGCGCTGCCGCCGTGGGCGCGGGCGATGGCTTCCACCACGGCCAGGCCCAGGCCGCTGCCCGCGTTCAGGTCGACCCGGGCGCTGTCGCCGCGGCGGAACGCCTCGAACACGTGCGGCGCCAGCTCTTCCGCAATGCCGGGGCCCGCATCCTCGACGCTCAGGTAGTACTGGCCGGCCTGCACGCGGGTGCGCACGCGCAGCAGGCCCGGATGCGCATAGCGGCGCGCGTTGTCGAGCAGGGCCAGCACGATTTGCCGGATGCGCGCCGCGTCGCAGCAGACGGGATGGTCGGACAGCTGCAGCTGCAGGGAAAAGCCGGCCGCTTCCATGTCCGGCGCCAGCAGGCGGCCCACTTCCTCGATTTCCAGGGTCAGGTCCGTCCACGCCATGCGCAGCTGCATGTAGCCGCTGTCGGCCAGGCTCAGGGTGCGCAAGTCCTCGATCAGGCGGCCCAGGTCTTCCACTTGCGACAGCAGGCTGGAAAACGGCACTTCCTCGGGCTTGAAGACGCCATCGACGACGCCTTGCAGGGTGCCGCGCAGGATGGTCACGGGCGTGCGCAGCTCGTGCGCGATGGCCGCATTCCACGTCGCGCTTTCCTTGGCCGTGCGCTGCAGGCGTTCGGCCATGCTGTTGAAGTCATCGACCAGCACGGCCGTCTCGCCCAGGCTGCGGTCGCCCGCGAAGGCGCGCGCGGACAGGTCGCCATGGGCCACGCGGCGCACGCTGTCCATCACGGAATTGATCGGTTTCAGGATGCGCGAAGCGAGCTTGATGGCGAAAAACGCGGCCAGCAGCAGACCGAAGATGGTAATCGAGAGTATCCACAGCCATTCCGCCGTCGTCGGCGACCAGTCGTCCGGTTCGGACAGCATGTTGGGGTCGATCTTGAAGGCGACGGCAAAGAAGATCCACGAGCCTATCCAGATGAGCAGGATGCTGCACACCATCAGCACCGACATCGACAGCACGATCTGCCGGTTCAAGCCCGTGAAGCGCATCAGTCGCTTTCCAGGCGATAGCCCACGCCGCGCAGGCTGGCCGGCATGTTCAGCACGCCCGCTTCCTCCAGCTTCTTGCGCAGCTTGCTGACGTGGCTGTCCACCGTGCGTTCCATCGAATTGCTTTCTGGCATGCACGACTCCAGCAATTCCAGCCGGGTGCAGACGCGGCGCGGCGTGCGCGCCAGGTGCGCCAGCAGGCGAAATTCCGTCAGGGTCAGGCTCAGCGGCACGGCGGCGCCGTCGCGCAGCACGCTGGCGACGTAGGTTTCCTGGTCGATGTCGATGGGGCCGCAGCGCAGGCGCTGGCCGCCGACCGGATGGTGGCGCACGCGCGAGCGGCGCAGCACGGCCGCCACGCGGGCCACCACTTCGGCCGGATTGAAGGGCTTGATGATGTAGTCGTCGGCGCCCACGCGCAGGGCGGCCAGCTTGTCCGCGTCCTGGTCGCGCGCCGTCAGCATGATGACGGGCGTCTCGCCGCGCCGCCGCACTTCCGTCAGCACGCCCCAGCCATCGACACGGGGCATCTGCACGTCGAGCAGCAGCAGGTCCGGCGCCAGCGCCAGGTGCTGGTTCAGCGCTTGCTGGCCATCGGGCGCGAAGGCCGTGCGGTAGCCGTCGCGCTCCAGGTAGCCGGCCAGGATGCGGGCGATTTGCGGTTCATCTTCGGCGATCAGCACGAGGGCGGCGGGCGGGGTGGTGGCAAGGAAGGACGGTTGGCTGGCGCTATGGAGATAGTTCATGGGAAATAGTCTAGCATTCTTCGCCCTCTCCATCGAATCTCCACATTTCTTTGACGGAACATCCACGCACGGCTTTTATGCTGCGCTTATCTGTCGACCGGACCGCCGGTTGGGATCTGCCATAGAGAAAGACCATGCATCCGAGCCATTTCACCAAAAAAAATAGTTTGATCGCCGCGGCGCTGTTCAGCCTTGCCGCCTGTTCCCAGCCCGCGCCGGAAGAAGCGGCCGCGCCGCCCGCCGCCGTGACGGTGCTCAAGCTGCGCGCCGCGCCCGTCGTGCTCAGCGACGAATTGCCGGGCCGGGTGGCCGCCTTCCGCACGGCCGATATCCGCCCGCAGGTGGGCGGCATCGTGCTGCGCCGCCAGTTCGAGCAGGGCGCCGACGTCAAGGCGGGGCAGAAGCTGTTCCAGCTGAACCCGGCGCCATTCCAGGCGGAAGTCGATTCGGCCGCCGCCGCCCTGCAGCATGCGGTGGCCACGGCAAGGCGCGCCAGCAGCCAGGCCGAGCGCCTGAAGCCGCTGGTCGAGGCGGACGCCATCAGCCGCCAGGCGTATGACGATGCCGTGGCCCAGCACGAGCAAGCCGCCGCCAGCGTGGCGCAGGCGCGCGCCACCCTGGCGCGCCGGCGCCTGGACCTGGCCTTTGCCAGCGTCGAGGCGCCGATCGCCGGGCGCATCGGCTCCGAGCTGGTGACGGAAGGCGCGCTGGTGGGCATGACGGATGCGGCGCCGATGGCGCGCATCCAGCAGATCGACAAGGTGTATGTGGACGTGCGCCAGCCAGCCGCCGCGCTGGCCGCGCTGCAAGCCTCCGGCAGCAGCGGCAAGGACGGCGCCGACAAGCTGCCCGTCACCATTGTGGGCGCCGATGGCCAGCCGCATCCCGTCACGGGGCGCATCCTGTTCTCCGGCATCAGCATCGACGCGGGCACGGGCGACGCCACCATCCGCGTGCTGGTGGATAACCCGCAGCGCCAGCTCTTGCCGGGCATGTTCGTGCGGGCCCGCATCGCCCGCGCCGTGCAGCCCAATGGCGTGCTGCTGCCGCAGCAGGCCGTCCTGCGCAGCAGCGATGGCCAGGCGCAGGCCTGGGTGCTCGATGGCGCGCACAAAGCAAGTCTTAAAGCCATCAGCGTGGGCGACGTGATC
The DNA here is from genome assembly GCF_978021625.1 of Janthinobacterium foliorum. Classification (NCBI taxonomy): domain Bacteria; kingdom Pseudomonadati; phylum Pseudomonadota; class Betaproteobacteria; order Burkholderiales; family Oxalobacteraceae; genus Janthinobacterium; species Janthinobacterium foliorum. Next base: position 73,308 of record NZ_CDXDQE010000007.1, read on the forward strand.
GAGCACCAGTACGTGGTCAGCGGCGGCCTGCAGGCGGGCGACACGGTCGTCGTCGAAGGCCAGGAACGGCTGCAGCCGGGCGCCACCGCCGCGCCGCAGCCGTGGAAGCCGGCCGTCGTGGCCACGGCGGCTGCCGCCAAGGCCCGTTGATCCGTATTCATTGCAAGCGTACTTGTTGAAAGTCTAATTCCATGCCTCAATTTTTCATCAACCGCCCCGTCTTCGCGTGGGTGGTGGCGGTCTTCATCGTCCTGTTCGGACTGATCGCCATACCGCAATTGCCGATTGCGCGCTTCCCCTCGGTGGCGCCGCCCAGCGTCAGCATCAGCGCCAGTTATCCCGGCGCCACGCCGCAGACCATGAACGATTCCGTGGTGGGCCTGATCGAGCGCGAGCTGTCCGGCGTCAAGCACCTGCTGTACTTCGAGTCGTCCACCGATACCTCGGGCTCGGCCTCGATCACCGTCACCTTCCAGCCGGGCACCAATCCCGAGCTGGCGCAGGTGGACGTGCAGAACCGCCTGAAAGCCATTGAGCCGCGCCTGCCGCAGGCAGTGCGCCAGAACGGCTTGACGGTGGAGTCGGCGTCGTCCGGCTTCCTGATGATCGTCAGCCTGATTTCCGATAACGGCGCCCACGATGAAGTGGCGCTGGGCGACTACCTGGCGCGCAACGTGACGGAAGAACTGCGCCGCATTCCCGGCGTGGGCAAGGTGCAGCTGTTCGGCTCCGAGCGGGCCATGCGCATCTGGGTCGACCCGGCCAGGCTGGTGTCGTACAACATCGCCATGGGCGAGCTGACGGCGGCCGTGGCGCAGCAGAACGCGCAGATCGCGCCGGGCCGCCTGGGCGATGCGCCCGTCGTGGAAGGCCAGCGCGTGACCATCCCGCTGACGGTGCAGGGCCAGTTGCAAACGCCGGCCGAATTTGCCGCCATCGTGCTGCGCGCGAACGCGGACGGCTCGAAAGTGACGCTCGGCGACGTGGCAAGAGTGGCGCTGGGCGCGCAAAGCTTCAATTTCAGCATCCGCGAAAACGGACAAGCCGCGTCGGGCGCCGCCATCATGCTGTCGCCGGGCGCCAATGCCGTGCAGACGGCGGCCGCCGTGCGTGCGCGCATGGCCGAACTGGCGCACACCATGCCGGCCGGGATCAAGTACTCGGTGCCCTTCGATACGGCGCCGTTCGTGAAGATCTCGATCGAGAAGGTCATCGTCACCTTGCTGGAGGCGATGGTGCTGGTGTTCCTCGTCATGTACCTGTTCCTGCAAAAGATACGCTACACCCTGATTCCCGCCATCGTCGCGCCCATCGCACTGATGGGGACGTTTACGGTGATGCTGCTGGCCGGCTATTCCGTCAACGTGCTGACCATGTTCGGCATGGTGCTGGCCATCGGCATCATCGTCGATGACGCCATCGTCGTGGTGGAAGCGGTGGAGCGCCTGATGGCGACCGAGGGCCTGTCGCCGAAGGAAGCGACTTCGAAAGCCATGCGCGAAATCACCGGTGCCGTCGTGGGCATCACCCTGGTGCTGACGGCCGTGTTCATCCCGATGGCGCTGGCCAGCGGTTCCGTGGGCGCCATCTACCGCCAGTTCACCCTGGCCATGGCCGTCTCCATCCTGTTCTCGGCGTTCCTGGCCTTGACCCTGACGCCTGCCCTGTGCGCCACCATGCTCAAACCCATCGGCCCGCACGAGCATGATAAAAAAGGGTTTTTCCTGTGGTTCGACCGCCAGTTTGAGCGCATGACGGGCCGCTATGAGCAGGGCGTGGTGGCGATGCTCAAGCGCGCGGGCCGTTCGATGGTGCTGTATGGCGCCATCGTCGCCGCATTGGGCGTGGCCTTCGTGCAGCTGCCGTCGGCCTTTTTGCCGGAAGAAGACCAGGGCTATTTCATCACCTCGATCCAGCTGCCGTCCGACGCCACCATGGAGCGCACGCTCGATGTCGTCAAGCTGTACGAGCAGCACGTGGCCACGCGCCCCGGCATCGAGGTGAATCAATCGATCCTCGGCTTCAGCTTTTCCGGCGCGGGGCCGAACGCGGGCCTGGCCTTCACCATGCTGAAAGACTGGAAGGAGCGCAACGGCGCCACGGCGCAGGAAGAGGTGGCGCTGGCGCAGGCCGCCATGGCGCAGGCGAAGGAGGGCGTGATCATGAGCCTGATGCCGCCCGCCATCGATGAACTGGGTAATTCGTCCGGCTTTTCCCTGCGCCTGCAAGACCGTGCCAACCAGGGTATCGCGGCCCTGCAGGCGGCGCAGAACCAGCTGCTGGGCCTGGCCGCGCAAAGCGCCAAAGTGGCGGGCGTGTATCCGGACGGCTTGCCGCCCGGCGCCAGCGTGCGCCTCGACATCGACCGCACCAAGGCGGAAGCGTTGGGCGTGTCGTTTGCGGCCATCGCCGACATGCTGACGGCGGCCATGGGGTCGACCTATGTCAACGATTTCCCGAATGCGGGCCGCATGCAGCAGGTGATCATCCAGGCCGACGCGCCCGCGCGCATGCAGCTGAACGACGTGCTGGCCCTGCGCATCCGCAACAGCGCGGGCGGCATGGTGGCGCTGGGCGAGCTGGTGCGCCCCGTGTGGAGCGAATCGCCGCTGCAGCTGGTGCGCTACCAGGGGTATCCGGCGGCGCGCATCTCTGGCAGCGCGGCGCCGGGCGTGTCCAGCGGCGACGCCATGCTGGAAATGGAACGCCTGGCAAAACAGCTGCCGCCCGGCTTTGCGCTGGCGTGGACGGGGCAGTCGCTGCAGGAGAAGGAATCGGCCTCGCAGGCGCCCATGCTGATGGCGCTGTCGATGCTGGTGGTCTTCCTCGTGCTGGCGGCCCTGTATGAAAGCTGGAGCATTCCCGTCTCCGTGATGCTGGTCGTGCCTCTGGGCTTGCTCGGCGCCGTGCTGGCCGTGATGTTGCGCGGCATGCCGAACGATGTGTTCTTCAAGGTGGGCATGATCACCATCATTGGCCTGTCGGCGAAGAACGCCATCCTGATCGTCGAATATGCGCGCCAGCTGCAGGCGCAGGGACGCGGGCTTGTCGAGGCGGCGGTGGAGGCGGCCCGCTTGCGCCTGCGCCCGATCCTGATGACGTCATTGGCGTTCGCGCTGGGCGTGGTGCCGCTGATGCTGGCCACGGGCGCCAGCGCCGAGACGCAGCACGCGATCGGCACGGGCGTCTTCGGCGGCATGATCACCGCCACCGTGCTGGCCGTGTTTTTCGTTCCCGTGTTCTTTGTCGTGGTGCTGGGCGCCGTCGACAAGCTGGACCGCTATGTCAACAAGCGCAGTAATCGCATCGCCGTCAAGGCGGTGGAAGGAGAGTTGTAATGCGTTTGATTTTTATCACGCCGCTGGCCGCGCTGGCCTTGTCGGCCTGTTCATTGACACCGCCGCTGGCCAGGCCGGCGGCGCCGATTCCCGCCGCGTATGCCGGGGTTGCCGCGCCAGGCACGGCCGACACCGCGGCCAACCTGGGCTGGCGCCAGATGCTGCTTGATGCGCGCCTGCAGCGCCTGGTCGATATCGCGCTGGAAAACAACCGCGACTTGCGCGTGGCGGCCCTCAACGTCGAAGCCGTGCGGGCCCAGTACCAGATCCAGGATGCGGGCCGCGCTCCCGCCGTCGGCGCCACTGCGGGCGGCACGCGCCAGCGCGCCGGCGATGGCGCGCGGCAGAACCAGTTCACGGCCGGCATCGCCATGAGCGCGTTCGAGATCGACCTGTTCGGCCGTTTGCGTTCCCTGTCGGATGCGGCGTTTGCCCGCTACCTGGCCACGCAGCAGGGCCAGCGGGCCGCGCGCATGGCCCTGATCGGCGGCGTGGCCGGCGCCTACCTGGAGCAGCGCCTGGCCGAGGAACAGCTGGCGCTGGCGCGGCAGACCCTGTTGGATTGGCGCCAGGCCCTGGAGCTGACGCAGCGCCTGCACGGCGCGCAGCAGGGCAGTGGGCTGGACGTGGCGCAAGCGCAAGGGCAGGCGGCCACGGCGGAAGCGGACGTGCAGGCGCGCGAGCGGGCCAGTGCCCTGGCGCGCAACAACCTGGAATTGCTGCTGGGCGCGCCATTGCCCGCCGACTTGCCGGCCGGCCGCGCGCTCGACGGCCAGCCCGTGCTGACGCAGCTGCCGCCCAGCCTGCCGTCGGACTTGCTGGCGCGCCGGCCCGACATTTTGCAAGCGGAATATGCGCTGGTGGCGGCGAATGCGGAAATCGGCGCCGCGCGCGCCGCCTTCTTCCCCCGCCTGTCCCTGACGGCGCAGCTGGGCCTGGCCAGCCCGGAACTGGGCGACCTGTTTCGTGGCAGCGCGCGCAGCTGGTCCTTCGCGCCGCAGGTAACGCAGCCCCTGTTCCAGGGCGGCCAGCTGCGCGCGGAGCTGCAGCTGTCGCGCCTGCGCAAGGAGGTGGCCGTGCTGCAATACGAGCACGCCATCCAGACGGCCTTCCGCGAAGTGCGCGACGGCCTGGCGGGCAGCGCCACGTATGGCCGGCAGATCGCCGCGCAGGAACGCGTGGTGACGGCGGCGCAGCAGCGCCAGCGCCTGTCGCAGTTGCGCTATGACGCTGGACAGGACAGCCGGCTGGAATTGCTCGATGCGCAGCGCCAGTCGTATGCGGCGCAGCAAACCCTGCTCGACGCGCGGCGCGACCAGTTCAAGTCGGCCGTGGCCCTGTACCAGGCGCTGGGCGGCGGGCTGGAAGAGTAGGCGCGGCGGGGACTTAGCGCCGCCTCGCCTGCGGCGCCAGGGCCAGCGACCACGCTTCCCTGCCAGGACGCAAGGCATAGACGACCAGGGTGCCGTCGCCGCTGGAGTCGGCCAGCACGGCCGCCAGCCCATGGGCCGGATTGCCGGACAGGGCGCGCACGTCGAAGCTTGGCGTGGACAGGCGGCTCCAACTTGGCTGGGCGCCCGTGCTCAGCATGCATAGCTGTCCCTCGCCGTAGGCGAGGAAGCCATCCTCAAAATTCCCCGTCACCATGTCGATGGCGAGCGGTGGCGCCGGCAGCGCCGTCCAGGTGTCGCCGGTGCCGTCGCTCGCCAGCTTCGCTGCCGCACCATCGCCCAGCGCCAGCATGCCATGCTGCCAGTCGCCGGCGATCAGCGTGGCCTTGTCGCCGAAGGGCGGCGCGGCGCAAGGCTTCCATCCGCTCCCTTCACCGCGGCCGTCGGCCATCCCGGCGAGCCGGTACAGGCTGCGCCCATCGGCGCCCAGCAGCAGGTAGCCTTCCTGGGGACCGCCGGCCAGGCCGGCGATGCCCGTGCCGGCGGGCGGCGAGGCGACGTCTTTCCAGCGCGCCTGCGGCTGGCCCAGGGCAGAGAGATAGCGGATGGCTGTGCCATGGGCCACCGTGGCATAGTGCGCGCCGCCGAGCAGGCAGGCAAACGCCGCCTCGCCGCGCACGAAGCCGGCGACCTGCGAGCACTCTAGCCAGACTGGCGTTGGCCCGACCTGGCCCAGGCTGCGCACCGCGCCGTCGTCGCCCAGCAGCACGATGCCGGTTGCGGGGCTGCCGGCGATGCGGATGTAATTGCTCATGCGGCTTTCCTTGTGGAGGTATCGGTCCGGCGCGCGCCTACCATGTCACATGCACGGGCTGCGGCATCCATGGGTGGCGAATGACGGTCATGGACCATGGCAGCTGGCGCATCAGCACATCGAGCGTCCTGCGCTGCACGGACAGGGTGCAGTCTGCGCCGCGCCATTCCAGCCGGCCTTCGCGCTGCAGAAAGGTTTCGCGCAGGGCCGCGACCGAGGCATGGCCGATGGCGGGCCAGTTGCCGATGACGGCATGCAGCAGCTGGTCGCAGACTGCCTGTTCGTCCTGGCCCAGTTCCACGGGCGGGCAGGGGAAATCTGCCGGCAGCCCGCACAGCAGCTTGTTCAGCGGCAGGGCCTGCACTTGCCTCTGTTTCGGCGCATCGCTGCCGCCATCGACCAGGTATTGCAGCCGCCGCACGGCGCGCGCGCCCTGTTCGCCGCGCAGCCGTGGCCTGCCATCGTCGCCAGTGGAGAGCAAGTCCCGCCGCTGGAACAGCGCCGCCAGGAATGGATGGACCAGCGCCAGGCCGGCATTGCCGATGTAGGCGATGTCAGGAGAATCTGCTGCTGCGTGCATGTGCTTATCCCGTGAAGGCCCCGATAGGGCGGTTGCGCGCCAGGCTCCAGCCTGTCGCATGCTGGGTGCCGGGCTGGCCGTCCGCCTGCGGCACGCTGTGGCTCCAGAGGATTTCCGTAAAATGGAGCTTGAACTGCTCGGTCGGCATGTCGTCGGGATGGGTTTGCAGCTGGATTTCGCTGATCAGCGCGTCGCGCAGCGCAATGGTGATGATGTTGGCCGTCTTGCCGTTCGCGTGGCGGGCGATGTGCAGCCTGGTGGGCTGGGCCGCGCCCCTGCCCATCGGCTCGGCGCGCAGGCACAGTTCATACAGCTTGACGGACGTCTGGTCGACATATTTGACGCAGGTAAATTCCGTGATGACGGGCCGTCCCGACGTGCGCGCCGCGTTGCCGACGTCCGTCGTCACCTGCTGCCGCATGCCCTGGTGCAGCGAGACCAGTTCGATGCATGGACCCAGGTCCCGCAGCGCACTGGCAGTGCGCCAGGTGGCGTCGCTGCCGGCGCTGCCAGCTTCGGACGCCTTGCCAAACACGAATTCCGGATTGCCCGGTTCCAGCAAGATCAAATCCATGGCGACGCCTCCTTTCAGTCAGTGTGCACGGGCCCTCATGCGCTACAGGCGGATATGGCGCGGGCGTGGCACTTGCCAGCCCGCTTCGCCGTAGCTGTCGACAAAGCAGATTTTCAGCTGCGCCATGCCCGGCGTGGTAAAGCACAGGAGCGTCGTGGCGCTCTGGCGGTCGCGGGTGAGGTACCACAGGCTGTCGCGCTGCGCCAAGCCCCTGCTGGACACGCGGTGCACCAGCAGGTCGGCGCTGCCGCGTTCCACCAGGGCGACGCGCAGCTGTGCTTCTTCCAATGTTGTTGTCTGATACACGATTGCCACAGTCCGCGCCATTTTTTTGATTGTCTTGCGCAAGACTATACACCGAAAAAATTGCTTAAACACAAGCATAAAGCGAGCTGAAATAATTTTTTTGCGCGACTGCATCCAAACGCGGGCCTGGCGGGTAGTACAGGGGTGCGCTCGCCGCAAACCACGGCATGGGCGGCACATCCACTCACTTTTTCAGGGGCCACGACCATGCCAACTTTGCCGACCTTGCCATACGCCAAGCTGCTGCTTGCTTCCGCCATCGCCATGTCGCTCGCCGCTTGCGGCGGCAGCGACCATGACGATGGCGTCGTCGCGCCACCGCCACCCGTGGCGGTGGCTGGCGACGTCTTCGTCCTCACCGCCAGCAACAAATTGCTGTCGTTCGACCGCGCCACGCCGGCCACCATCCGCACCACGGCGGCAGTGACGGGCCTGCAGGCCGGTGAAAACCTGCTGGGCATCGACTTCCGTCCCGCCGACGGCCAGCTGTATGGCGTCGGCAGCACGGGGCGCATCTATACGCTCAATGGCGTGACGGGCGCCGCCACCCTGAAGGCCAGCCTGGCGGCGGACGCGGCCGACACGACGGCGCCTTACGCGGCGCTGGACGGCACGCAGTTCGGCATCGATTTCAACCCTGTGGCCGACCGCCTGCGCATCGTCAGCAACACGGGGCAAAGCCTGCGCATCAACGTCGACACGGGCGCCACCACGACGGATGGCAATATCAACGGCGGCGCGGCCAATACCGCCATCACGGCGGCGGCCTACACCAACAGCTTCGCCGGCACGGCCAGCACCACGCTGTTCGTCATCGACGCGGCCAATGCCACCCTGTACACGCAAAATCCGCCGAATAACGGCACCCTGGCCGGCGCCGTGCCGCTGGGCGTGGCAGCCACGGGCGTCGCCGGCTTCGATATCGATGCGCGCACCAACACGGGCTACGCCGTCATGACGGTGGCCGGCGCGCGCAATCTGTATACCGTGAACCTGGCGGCGGCCACCGCGCCGGCGACCCTGGTGGCGGCCATCGGCGTGACGGAGGAGCTGCGCGGCATCGCCTTGAAAGGGCCGGGCGCGCCCATCGCCTACGGCTTGACGGACGACGCCCGCATCGTCACCTTCAAGACGGCCACGCCGAATACCCTGGACGCCAACGTGGCCGTCACGGGCCTGGCGGCGGGCGAGCGCCTGCTGGGCTTTGACATCCGTCCCAAGGATGGCCTGCTGTACGGCATATCCTCGATGGGGCGCATCGTCACCATCGACCCGGCCACGGGGGCGGCCACCGTCAAGGCGACGCTGGCCGCCGATGCGGCGGACGCCACCGCGCCGTACACGGCCATCTCCGGCACGGCCTTCGGCGTGGACTTCAATCCCGTCGCCGACCGCCTGCGCGTGATCGGCAACACGGGCCAGAGCCTGCGCATCAATGTCGACACGGGCGCCACCACCACCGATGGCGCCATCAACCGCGCGGGCGCGGCGCCCGTCGTGACGGCAGCGGCCTACACCAACAGTTATGCGGGCGCGACGGCCACCATGCTGTTCGATATCGACACGGCCAGCGCCGCGCTTGCCCTGCAAAATCCGCCCAACGACGGCACCCTGGCGAACGTGGGCCTGCTGGGCGTGGCGGCGGCGGGCGACGCGGGCTTCGATATCGCGGGCGGGGCGAATGGCCTGGCGCTGGCGGCCTTGCGCACGTCGGCCACGGGACCGAGCTCCCTGTACCGTATCGACCTGGCGACGGGGGCGGCCGTGCCGAGCGGCGGCGCGGCCACGCCGGCCGCATCCGCCATCGGCAATGGCACGGTGGGCTTGACCGATATTGCCATCGCGCTGCAATAAAAAACGCCGCCGCGGCTTTGCATTGATTCAATAATTCTAGTATTATGGAATTATTGTTGATATTCACAGGCTGCGGCGCATGGTGCCCGCGATGCCGCATCCACGGGACTTTTCCCCATGCTGACCGCTTTCCTGATCTTTCTCGCCACCTTAACCCTCGTCATCTGGCAGCCGCGCGGCCTGGGCATCGGCTGGAGCGCCGTCATCGGCGCGGCCGTGGCCCTGCTGGCCGGCGTGATCCACTGGGCCGACCTTCCCGTCGTCTGGCATATCGTGTGGAATGCCACCGGCACCTTCATCGCCGTGATCATCATCAGCCTGCTGCTGGACGCGGCCGGCTTCTTCGAATGGGCCGCGCTGCACGTGGCGCGCTGGGGCGGCGGCAGCGGGCGCAAGCTGTTTATTCTGCTGGTCCTGCTGGGCGCGGTCGTCTCCGCCGTGTTCGCCAACGATGGCGCCGCGCTGATCCTCACGCCCATCGTCATCGCCATGCTGCGCGCCCTGAAATTTTCCGCCAGGGCCACCCTGGCCTATGTGATGGCGGCCGGCTTCATCGCCGACACGGCCAGCTTGCCGCTGGTGGTGTCGAACCTGGTGAACATCGTCTCGGCCGATTTTTTCAAGATCGGCTTTGCCGAGTATGCATCCGTGATGGCGCCTGTCAACGTGGTGGCCGTGCTGGCCACCCTGGGCGCCTTGCTGCTCTTTTTCCGCAAGGATATTCCGACTGACTATGCGCTGGCGCAGCTCAAGCAGCCTGGCGCCGCCATCCGCGACCCGGCCACGTTCCGCGCCGGCTGGCTGGTGCTGGCGCTGCTGCTGGCGGGATTTTTCTCGCAAGAACACTTGGGCGTGCCCATCAGCCTGATCGCCGCCGTGGGCGCCGCGCTGCTGCTGGGCGTGGCCGCCAAGGGCCACGTCATTTCGACCCGCCACGTGATCCGCCATGCGCCATGGCACATCGTCGTCTTTTCGCTGGGCATGTATCTGGTGGTGTATGGCTTGCGCAATGCGGGCTTGACGGCCTACCTGACGGGCGTACTCAACCACTGCGCCCAGTACGGCGTGTGGGGCGCGGCCATGGGCACGGGCGTGCTGACGGCTTTATTGTCGTCCGTGATGAACAACCTGCCGACCGTGCTGGTGGGCGCGCTGGCCATCGACCCCACCACGGCGCAGGGCGCCGTGCGCGAGGCGATGATCTACGCCAACGTCATCGGCAGCGACCTGGGGCCGAAGATCACGCCCATCGGCAGCCTGGCTACCCTGCTGTGGCTGCATGTGCTCGACAGCAAGGATATCCACATTTCCTGGGGATACTATTTCCGCGTCGGCATCGTGCTCACCGTGCCCGTGCTGCTGGCCACCCTGGCGGCACTCGCGCTGCGCCTGTCCTGAGTTCCGTGTATGGTTGTGCCTACGAGCAACTCGATAGCAGGCAGCGATGAAGATCTTATTAGCGGGGGCCACGGGCCTCGTCGGCAGCCATGTGCTGCAACTGGCGCTGGCCGATGCCCGCGTCACGGGCGTGGTGGCGCCGGTGCGGCGGGCGCTGCCCGCCCATGCGAAGCTGCAGGCGCCGCTGGTTGACTACGACCGCCTGCCGGCCGGGGCGCCCTGGTGGCAGGCGGACGCCGTCATCTGCACGCTGGGCACGACCATGAAGGTGGCGGGCACGCGCCAGGTGTTCCGGCGGGTCGACCACGACTATCCGCTGGCCGTGGCGCGCCTGGCGCTGGCGGCCGGCACGCCCGCCTATGTGCTCAATTCGGCGGCCGGCGCCAACGCGGCGTCGCGCATCTTTTACAACCGCGTCAAGGGCGAGCTGGAACGCGACCTGGCCGCACTGGGCTTTGCCTCGCTCACGCACGTGCGTCCGGGCCTGATCGGCGGCGAGCGCGCCGAGGCGCGGGCGGGCGAGGGCGCCGCGCTGCGCGTCCTGCGCGTGCTGGGGCCCGTGCTGCCGCCGCGCTGGCGCATCAATCCCGCTTCCAGCATCGCCGCGGCGCTGCTGGAAGCGGCCATTTCCGCCGCGCCCGGCGTGCACGTGGTGACGTCCGAGCGGCTGCTGTAGTCACTGTCAGATGCAGTCGAGCGACAGTCGCCTGATCTGCAGGCCGTTCGGCACGCCCGTGTCGATGCGCAGCGACAGCGAGGAACCGGCGCCTGCGGGCCAGGCGGCGTCGTTCAGGGTCCAGCTCCAGCGGTTCTCGCCGGCGACGATATTCCTGCTGGCCACCGTGACCACCGTGCCCGCCTTGCCATGCGGCGAGTTGCCGCTGCCGGACGTGTTGTTGTCCACGCCGACGGTCAGGTTGCCCGTATCGCTGGCCAGGCCGGCGCTGGCCGCATCGAGCACCAGCGTGCACGCCTTGCCGACGATGTCGAAAACGCCTGGCGGCGCGCCCGACGCCGTGGTGGCGGTATTCGCGGTGGAACCGATCATCAGGATGGCGCTCTTGGCCAGCGTCAGCGCGCCCGCGCCGGCGCTGATCCTGTTGTTGCCGATCTGGTAGTACAGGGGCAGCGCGGCGTCGGTGGGCAGGGGATAGGCGGCCGCCGTCAGCAGGCTGGCCGTGGTCGCGGCGGAAAAATCGCCGCGCCAGCTGGCGGCCAGGCCGCCGCCGGCGGCGGGCGCGTCCGGCGTGGCGGCTTCGCCGCTGTCGGCGCTGGCGCTGGCGTTGCCGGGCACGGCAAAGGCGCCAATGCGGCCTGCGCCGCTATGGATCTGCACCTGCGTGCTGGCCTCGGCGGCGTCGAGCGCGGCATAGGCATACGGCGGCGTCCAGCCGATGTCCGCTGCCGGCAGGGCGGACTTGGCGCAGCCGGCGGCCGTCAGCGCGGCCGTCACGTCGAGCGCACCGGCATAGGTGCCGGCCCAGGGCTTGCCATTGTCATCCTTGTCACTGACAAGCTTGGCGCCCGTGATGCGGTAGCCGAGGGCATCCTTGCCCGACACCAGCTTGCCGCACACCTGGCCCGGCTTCAGGCCGGTAAACAGGTGAAAGTTATTTTCCGCGAACACCGATGCCTGCCAGCGCACGTCCAGGCCGGAACCCTGGCTATGGCCGTCCGCCGCCGCGCTGCCCGTCCAGCCCTGCATCAGGTTGTTGAGCGTATGCAGCTGCGCGTAGCGCACCAGCGGCAGGCGGCTGCCGATGCCGCGCCACCACAGGCGGTGGAAGGTCACGTGCAGGCGGCCCGCGTCGCTCCAGGCGCGGCCGGAATCGCCATTGCCCACCAGCGTGTTCTTGGCGTGGTCGCCGAAAAAGGAATGCGACACGGTGACATAGTCCGAGCCGCGCACGATGTCCAGGTTGCCGTCGTGCCGCGTGGGGGAGGCCAGGCCGGCGGCGAGGGTGTCGGGCGTGTCGCCATCCGTCATGCTCAGGTGGTCCAGCCAGACATTCTGCGCGCGCGACAAGGTCATGCCGTCCGCATAGGCATTGCCCGCGTCTTCCGGGTTGACGTCCCACGGCGTATCGATCTTCAGGTTGCGCACGATGACATTGCGCGTCCAGGTGGGATACAGCTCGCCATCCTTGCCGGCCGCGATCCAGGCCTTGAAATCGTGCTCCGGGTCGCCATTCGCGCCCGCCAGCTGGGCCGTGCTAAGTCCCAGCTCGCCGCCGATCAGCACCGCGGTGCCCGTGATGCGCGCCGGCCGGCCTTGCGCATCGTTGATGCCCACCAAGGTGGTATTCGACGGCACGCTGATCGAGCCGCCGATCTTCTGGTCCGCGTAGCTCGTATATTCGCGAAAGACGCTGTTGCTGGCGCTCATGCGCATGTCGATGTGCCCGACCACGCGCACGATCTTCGGCGCCAGCCCGGCCGCCTTCAGCGCCGCCACCAGCTGCTGGCCGTTATAGACCGTGTAGATATGCTGCGCCGTCGCGTTGCGCCCGCCCGTGACGGTGACTGCTTTATGGCTGATATTGGCCGACGTGCCGCTGTTGCGCGCATAAGCATGCCAGCCCAGCGTGGGCGCGGGATCGCATTCGAGGGCGCCCAGCACGCCATTCGTCGGGTCCTGCGTGGCGAATTGCCAGACGGGCAGCTTGGGCGCCGCCAGGTAGTTGGCCGGATCATGCGAACCGTCGACCAGCACGGGCGCCGAGTAGGTGCGTACGCCATAGCTGTTCATCTGCAGCGGCGTGGTGTCGCCCGTCAGCGTTTGCGCGTCCGTGGCGGCAAGCGCGATGGCGGGGCAGGTGGCCGCGGCGGCCGTCACCGCATCGCCGCCCGCGACGCCATCGAGCTGCGGCGGCGTGGCCGCTTCCGGCGCGGGCGCGGGGACGACCGGCGCCGGCGTGCTGTCGGTGCCGGGCACGCCGGCGATGGCCAGGGCGCTGGCGCCGCCCGACGGGGTGTTGCCGCCGCAGGCCGCCAAAGTGCCAGCCGCCACCAGCAGCGCCAATAGCTGCATGGGGCGCTGGCCTTGCGTTACGTTTTTTAACATGGTGTCTCCTCTGCATCAACAAGGGAATCCCTGTGCCGGCAGGGTGCGCTCTGCCTGGACGGGTTTTTTTCTATCAACAACGCCTGCAGGATGGACGGAAAGCCCGCCGGCACGGCATTGTTGTGATATATCAGAATAGCATGTCTAATATATCAATAAGAAAAAAATTTCTTGGTGTTAATCTCTTCAGGACCGCAAAGGGGAGACGTGGCCGGACAGCCGGGATGGCGCCCGTATAATCGCGTTTTATCGTCGTTGCCGGCCGCCGCGCATGCCATGGGCCCTGCTTGCGGCGGCCGGGCTTTCAAGGAGAAGCAATGCCTTCGCTGGAACACCCCCACATCGCCGCCGTCCCGCTGGAAAAAGCCTACCGCCTGCTCAATCACGGCCCGTCCATCCTCGTCTCGGCGCGCCATGCGGGCGTGGACAACGTGATGGCGGCCGCCTGGGCCTGCGCCCTGGACTTCGCGCCGCCCAAGCTCACCGTGGTGCTGGACAAGGCCACGCGCACGCGCGCGCTGGTCGAGGGCAGCGGCACGTTCGTCATCCAGGTGCCGACGGCGGCGCAGCTGCAGCTGACGCATGCGGTGGGCACGCACAGTCTCGACGCGCAGCCCGATAAACTGGCGCGCGCCGGCGTGCGGCTGTTCCAGATGGACGGGTGGGAGGTGCCGTGCGTGGCCGGATGCTCCGCCTGGCTGGCTTGCCGGCTGCTGCCGGAACCGCATAACCAGCAGGTACATGACTTGTTCATCGGCGAAGTGGTGGGCGCCTGGGCCGACACGCGCGTGTTCCGCGACGGGCACTGGCATTTCGAGGATGCCGATCCCTCGTGGCGCAGCCTGCATTACATCGCCGGCGGGCGCTTTTATGCGATCGGCGAGGCGCTCGACGCGGACAGTTAATCGAGCGGCACGATGCGGTCGTTCGCGCCCGGCACGCAGCCGTCGGCGATGGGGTCCCAGCCCCGGTGCACCACCACCTGTTTGCCGTCGTGGCAGATTTCCACGCGTTCGCTGGCGGGCAGGCGCTGGCGGGCGAACGCTTCCAGGCTGGCCGGCAGGCTCACTTCCAGCTGCATCGAGCGGATCGCCTCGGGCGGGTGGTCGTCCATGTGCACCAGCGGCACGAAGAGGGAGCCAAGCATGAGCCAGCGGGCGCCCACGTCGACGGGCGCAGGCGCGTAGGGGGCGCCGCGCAGCCACTCCTGGGCGCGGGCGCGCAGGTCGGCGCCGTCCGCCAGTTCGCCCCACGCGGCGGCCATCAATTCCACCACCCACTGGTTGCAATTCTGGTATTTCAAATTGAAAGCATAGGCGTTGGCGCTGTAGCGGCCCGCCAGCAGGTGCTGCACGCGCGCCGGGTCGAGCAGGGTGCGCCGCAGCTCCGGCGTGGTTTCCGCCGGCAGCTTCACCAGCGAGATATAGCCGAGGGCGGGATTTTCCGTGCCCATGACGAAACCGGCCGTGCCCTGGTCGAAGATGCGCGGGCGGCCTTCGTCGCAGGCGTAGTACAGCTGGCGCGCGGACCAGCCGCCGTCAGCGTGGCGCCAGGCCAGCGCCGCGTGCGAATAGCGGATGCCGAAACGGGCCAGGTCCAGGCCCGAGCGGCTGATCAGGGCCACGCTGCCTTCGCTGCCGCCCAGCTCGTCGCGCACGACGGCGGCAAAGCGCAGCAGGCGGTCCTGCTGCGCGGCCGTGAGTTCCTGCGCGCGGTCGCAAAAGCGCGAGGAGGCCGGCGCCGTGCCCGCGTGCGCCGCGCTGGCGCCGCCGAACACGGCGCAGGCGCCCAGCAGCAGCGCCAGGTGGCGCAGGGTCGGGCGAAGGATCAAAGGCTGACGGGACGCGTGGCCAGTTCGCCGTACCAGTCGTCTGCCAGCACGAGGAAGAAGGCGGCGCGCGTGTCGTTGCGCGAGAATTCGATGCCGTAGGCGCGGTTTTGCGCATGCACCACGTCGCCCTGCGCCAGCTGCTGCTTGTCGAGCGCCGCCTGCGGCAAATCCAGCACGACGGACGCCTGCGCGGCGTCGGCCTGCAGGGTCAGGCGGGTCATGCCGTCGCGGCCAGGCAAGGCGGCCACGTCGATGATGCGGTAAGGGCCGTTGGCCACCCTGTTGTTGTCGCGCGAGGAGCTGTTGCTCGATCCCTTGAGCGAATCGGAAATGCTGCCGCTCGACTGGGAACCGGCGCTGGAGGCCGAGGAAACGAAGCTGTCGGCGTTGGCGTTGCACGCCACGGTCAGGGCTGCGGCCAGGCCGAGCATGCGTAAGGAGGTAGTCAAGGCAGTTTTCCAGTGTACTGATGTGGCGATGGCATAAAAAGCGCAAGCCGGGTCCATCCCGGCCTGCGCCATCATAGCAGATGGCCCGTCAGCTGAGGAGTACCGCGATCAGGCCCTGCGCCTCGGCCGACGGGTGTTCGCGCAGCGCCTGCAGCACGGGATCGGTGTCCAGGTAGGCCTGCAGCGCTGCACTGACGGTGATGCTGGCCTGCGGCAGGGGCGACGGCACGGGCGCCAGCGCCTTGGCCAGCAACAGGGTGTCGCGCAAGCCGACGGGCGGCAGCATGATGGTCGAGCCGGGCAAGGCATTGACGGCGTCGGCCACGGATGGCGGCACGCCCAGCTGCTGCAGCAGGGCCCGGCCGATGACTTCCAGCGCGGGCGCCATCTGCGCTTCCAGCTGCGCGTACAGGCCTGGCGTGCGGTCGGCCTGCGCCAGCAGGTAGACGCCGGCCACTTCGTGCACGATGCCCGCGAACAGGGCGGTATCGGCGTCCGTGTGCGTCACGGCGCGGGCGATTTCATGCGACAGGGCCGCCACGTGCACGGTGTGCGCCCACAGCTGGCTGGCGCGGGCGCGCAGTGCGGGGTCCTTGATGCCGGCGTTGAGCTGGCGGATGACGGCCGCCGTCGCCAGCGAGTACAGGTTGCGGTGCCCCAGGCGCTCGACGGCGGCGCGCACGCTGGTGATGGCCGGCGCCAGCCCCGGCGCGAACAGGGCCGAGTTGGCCAGCGCCACGGCGCGCGCGGACAGCGTCGGCTCGCACAGCAGCAGGCGGCTGATGTCGGCCGAATGGCAATCGGGATTGGCCAGTTCCTTTTGCAGGAGCAGGGCCGTATTGACGCTGGTGGGGAAGGCCAGGGTTTCCGTTTCGGCGCTGGCCAGGAGTTGCGCCAGGCTGCTGAGGGTGTTGACGTGCATGGTGGGAGGGCCGTGAAATAGCAATGCCCGATCTTATCAGGCTATGCGCCCCGGCAGGCGTTCCGCAGCGCGCGCGCTGTTGCGTATTCGCCTGCTGCCCCGGCTATCGCGTGGCGGGGTGCAAGACTGCGGCGTGACATGGGGATGCGGCAGCGATTCATAAGCAGCGCTTATAGGACTTAGCGGATTTGGCCGTCTAGTCATGCCGCACAGGGGCGGTTACGCTGCACCTGCCGCCGCCTTCCAGGCCCTGGCATTGCGGGAGCTTTCCCTATCCAAGTTGACAAGGAGTTGCATATGCGTGATGAAGTCCCCCGGCCGCCACGGCCCACCTTCCTCGAGACCCCGCCGGCCAGGCGGGACGCCTTCCTTGCCCGGCACCTGGAGGCATGATGCGCGCCATCGCACATTCCCTGCAAGCGGGCGTCCTGGTGGCCTGCCTGGCGTTGCCGGCCTTTGCGCAGGCGCAGGAGGCGGGCGGCGCGGCCAAGCCCCCATCGCGCGCGCAGCAGCTGATGGGCGACATCGCGCCGAAGATGGCCGACCTGACCGACAAGGTGCTGTATGGCGACATCTGGGAACGCCCCCAGTTGTCCAGGCGCGACCGCAGCCTGGTGACCGTCAGCGCGCTGGTGGCCATGCACCGGCCCGACCAGCTGAAATCGCACCTGCTGCTGGCGCGCCAGAACGGCGTGACGGAAGAGGAACTGGTCGAGGCCATCACCCACCTGGCCTTTTATACGGGCTGGCCGAACGCCGTCTCGGCGCTGGCCGTGGCGAAAGAAGTGTTCCGCAAATAAACCATGCCGCCGCGCGCGGCACGAAAGGATCTCGATCATGCAATTAGCCGCCGCGGCGCTCTTGCCGCTCGTCTCGCTCTGCCTGCTGGCCAGCCAGGCCCGGGCCGGGGAAGTCACCGTCACGCGCGCCGCCGCCATGCCCACCAGCACGGGCGACGCGCAGTATTTCACGGGCGCGGTGACAGTCGATGCGCGCTTCCAGCGGCCGGCGCCGGCCCGCGTGGGCGGCGGCATCGTCAGCTTTGCGCCCGGCGCGCGCACGGCTTGGCACACGCATCCGCTGGGGCAGACGCTGATCGTCACCGAGGGCCAGGGCTGGGTGCAGCATTGGCAGGGCCAGCCGCAAGCCATGGCGGCGGGCGACGTGGTGTGGATACCGCCCGGCGTCAAGCACTGGCACGGCGCGACGGCCACGTCCGGCATGCGGCATGTGGCCATTGCCGAAGCGAAAGATGGGCAGACGGTGACGTGGCTGGAGCACGTGGACGATGACGCCTACCCGCGCTGAGGCGCCGCAGTGCCGTGACGGAACGCGGGAGCGGGACGACAGCGGCCGCTTGTGCTACCTTCCGGGAACGTCCTGTCATATCGCGTAGTCTAACTGACCCACTAGCGGAGTTCCCGTGCTGATAGACGCAGTCCGCGTCGCCTTGCGGCGTCCCTATACCTTCGTCGTCATGGCGCTGGCGATCCTGATCATCGGGCCGCTGGCCGCCTTGCGCACGCCCACCGACGTGTTTCCCGAGATCCGCATTCCCGTCATCGCCGTGGCCTGGCAATACACGGGCTTGCCGCCGGACCAGATGGCGGGGCGCATTTCCACCCTGTTCCAGCGCAGCCTGACGACCACCGTCAACGATATCGAACATATCGAAGCCAATACCTATCCCGGCATCAGCATCGTCAAGATCTTCTTCCAGCCGG
The DNA here is from genome assembly GCF_978021625.1 of Janthinobacterium foliorum. Taxonomy (NCBI): domain Bacteria; kingdom Pseudomonadati; phylum Pseudomonadota; class Betaproteobacteria; order Burkholderiales; family Oxalobacteraceae; genus Janthinobacterium; species Janthinobacterium foliorum. The sequence goes on from NZ_CDXDQE010000007.1 coordinate 91,553, forward strand.
GCGCGAACATCGCCGTGGCCAATGCGCAGGTGACGGCCGTGTCGCAGGTGGCGCTGCGGCAAATGCCGGCCGGTACCACGCCGCCCCTGATCCTCAATTACAACGCGGCCACCGTGCCCATCCTGCAGCTGGCCCTGTCTGGCCAGGGCTTGAGCGAGCAAAACCTGTTCGACCTGGGCCTGAACACGGTGCGCACGCCGCTGGTGACGGTGGCGGGCGCGGCTATTCCCTTGCCGTATGGCGGCAAGCAGCGCCAGGTGCAGATCGACGTGAAACCCGATGCCCTGCAGGCGCGCGGCCTGTCGGCGCAGGATATTGCCGCCGCCCTGGCGTCGCAAAACGTGCTGGTGCCGGTGGGCACGCAAAAGATCGGCCCGCTGGAATACACGGTGCAGGTCAACAGCGCGCCATCCGTCATCGAGGAACTGGGACGCCTGCCCGTGAAAGTGGTGAACGGCAGCACGATCTACATGCGCGACGTGGCCGACGTGCACGACGGCAACGCGCCGCAGACGAATATCGTGCACGTGGATGGCAGCCGCTCCGTGCTCATGTCGGTGCTGAAGAATGGTTCCGCCTCGACCCTGGCCATCGTCGACGGCGTGCGCGCCAAGCTGGCCGAACTCAAGCCGTCGTGGCCGGCCGCCCTGAACGTCGTGCCCATCAACGACCAGTCCGTATTCGTGCGGGCCGCCATCCAGGGCGTGGCGCTGGAAGGGGCCATCGCGGCGGCGCTGACCAGCGTCATGATCCTGTTGTTCCTCGGCAGCTGGCGCTCCACCGTCATCATCGCCATCTCGATCCCCCTGTCCATCCTCGGTTCCATCATCGCGCTGGCCGCGTTTGGCGAAACCCTGAACCTGATGACCCTGGGCGGGCTGGCGCTGGCCGTCGGCATCCTCGTCGACGACGCCACCGTGACGATAGAAAACATCAACTGGCACCTGGAGCAGGGCAAGCCGGTGGAAACGGCCATCCTCGACGGCGCGCAGCAGATCGTCACGCCGGCGCTTGTCTCCCTGCTGTGCATCTGCATCGTCTTCGTGCCCATGTTCTTCCTGGAGGGCGTGTCGCGCTTCCTCTTCGTGCCCATGGCCGAAGCCGTGATGTTCGCCATGATCTGCTCGTTCATTTTGTCGCGCACCCTGGTGCCCACCATGGCCAACTACCTGCTGCGTCAGCACGCGCACGCCGACGCGCCCGTGGCCGCCACGCGCAATCCGCTCGTGCGCTTCCAGCGCGGCTTCGAGGCCCGTTTCGAACGCCTGCGCGCCGGCTATCAAGAGATGCTGGAAGCGGCGATGGGCGTGCGCAAGCATTTCATCGCCGGCTTCCTGGCCGTGGTGGCGCTGTCGTTCCTGCTGCTGCCCTTTATCGGCAGCAATTTTTTCCCATCCGTGGACTCTGGCCAGTTGCTGATGCATGCGCGTGTGCCCGTCGGTTCGCGCGTGGAGGAGACGGCAGCCCGCTTCGCCCGCATCGAGCAAGCCATCCGCCGCGTGATCCCCGCCGCCGAGATCACCACCATGGTGGACAATATCGGCTTGCCGCCCAGCAGCATCAACTTGACATACAACAATACCGGCGTGATGGGCCCGCACGACGGCGACTTCCAGATCGCCCTGCGCGAAGGCCACCGGCCCACGGCCGACTACGTGCGCCGGCTGCGCGAGGTCTTGCCGCGTGAATTTCCAGACACCACGTTTTCATTCCCGCCCGCCGACATCGTCAGCCAGATCCTGAACTTCGGCGCGCCCGCGCCCATCGACGTGCAGGTGCGCGGGCGCGACACGGAGGCCAACTATGCCCACGCGCAGCTCCTGCTCAAGCGCCTGCGCGCCATTCCCGGCGTGGCCGACGCCCGCATCCAGCAGTCGAACCGGGCGCCCGTGCTGAACGTGGACGTGGACCGCACGCAGGCGCAACTGCTGGGCCTGACCACGCGCGACGTCACCAGCAGCCTGGTGGTAAACCTGGCCGGCAGCAGCCAGGTGGCGCCCACATACTGGTTGAATCCCGCCAACGGCGTCAGCTATCCCATCGTCATGCAGACGCCGCAGTACCAGCTCGACTCGCTGGCCGCGCTGAATAACTTGCCGGTGGGTAATGGCGGCAATGCGAATGCCGCCACCCTGGGCGCGCTGGCCACCGTCGAGCGCGGCGCTGGCAGCGCCCTCGTCAGCCAGTACGACGTGCAGGGCATGGTGCAGATCCACGCCACCACGCAGGACCGCGACCTGGGCGCCGTGGCCGCCGATATCCGCCAGGTGCTGGCCGAGACGGCGTCCCAGGTGCCCAAGGGCTCCACGGTGCAGCTGCTGGGCCAGGCGCGCACCATGGACCGGGCCTTTTCCGGCTTGCTGTTCGGCCTGCTGGGCGCCGTGGCCCTGATTTACCTGCTGATCGTCGTCAATTTCCAGTCCTGGCTGGACCCGGCCGTCATTGTCTCGGCCTTGCCGGCCGCGCTGGCGGGCATCCTGTGGATGCTGTTCGCCACGAATACCACCTTGTCCGTGCCGGCCCTGACGGGCGCCATCATGTGCATGGGCGTGGCGACGGCCAACAGCGTGCTGGTGATCAGCTTTGCCCGCGAACGGCTGGACGTGCTGCAGGATGCGACGCTGGCCGCGCTGGAGGCGGGCCATGTGCGCTTCCGTCCGGTTCTGATGACGGCGCTGGCCATGATCATCGGCATGCTGCCCATGGCGCTGGGCCTGGGCGAGGGCGGCGAGCAGAACGCGCCGCTGGGCCGCGCCGTCATCGGCGGCCTCGTGTTCGCCACCGTCGCCACCCTGGTCTTCGTGCCCGTCGTCTTCAGCCTGGTGCACGCCCAGCCTTCCCGCCGCGCCAGGACGGCGCCGCCGCCACCCCACACCGATACCGGAGCCACGCCATATGTCCCGCCGCATGCCAGCTGATTTCTTCCGTTCCCGCCATGCGCTGGTGGGCCTGGCCCTGGCCGTCATCGCGCTCGCCGTCGTGGTCGCCGGCCTGCTGGGCCGGCGCTCGCACGCGGCCGCCATCGCCGGGCGGGCGGCGCAGTCGCAGGTCTTGACCGTGAAGCTGGTGTCGGCCGGCGCGCTCGATGCGGCGCCACTGGCCTTGCCGGCGCGCATCGAGGCCTGGTCGCGCGCGCCCATCTACGCGCGGGTCAGCGGCTACCTGAAACGCTGGACCGTCGATATCGGCGCACCCGTCAAGGCGGGCCAGCTGCTGGCCGAACTGGACACGCCTGACCTGGACCAGCAGCTGCTGCAGGCGCGCGCCGAGCTGGCCAGCGCGCGCAGCAGCCTGGCCCTGGCGGCCAGCACGGCGCGGCGCTGGCAGGAACTGCGCGCCATCGATGGCGTGTCGCAGCAGGAGACGGATGAAAAGACGGGCGACCTGGCGGCGCGGCAGTCGTCCGTCGCCGCGCTGCAGGCCAACGTCGAGCGCATGCAGACGTTACGGGGTTATGCGCGCCTGCTGGCGCCTTTTGACGGCGTGGTGACGGCCAGGAACACGGACGTGGGCGCGCTGATCAATGTTGGCGGCGCGCCTGGCAGCGAGTTGTTCGTCGTCTCGGACGTGCGCCGCCTGCGCGTGTATGCCAGCGTGCCGCAGCGCCAGGTGGCGCAGGTGAGGCCGGGCGCGAAGGCGCAGCTGGCCGTGCCGGAACGGCCCGGCAAGGTATATGACGCCAGCGTGCTGTCGTCGGCGCAGGCGATCAATCCCGGTTCGGGCGCCATGCTGGTGCAGCTGTCGGTCGACAATGCCGCAGGGGAATTGCTGCCGGGCGGCTTCGCCACCGTCAGCTTTGCCGATGCAAAGGCGGCGCCGGGCGTCAGCGTACCGCCCGGCGCCCTGATCTTCGGCAAGGCCGGCGTGCAGGTGGCCACCGTCACGCCGGACAGCAAGGTGCGGCTGAAAAAAGTGACGATCGCGCGCGACTTCGGCAACGTGGTGGAACTGGCCGGCGGCCGGGCAGGGCTGGAGCGCATCATCGACAGCCCGCCCGATGGCTTGCTGGACGGGGATGCGGTGCGCGTGGCCCAATGAGCGCGGATCAGGGCAACAGCAGGGAATGCTGGCTGGCCGTATGGAAATCGCGCCAGACCCGGTTGATGGCCGTGTCTTCGCGCGCCGCGTACAGCCCGCAATACGGATACAGGCCATCGACGGCGGCGCGGCACGCGGCCACCAGGTCCAGCGCGCTGTCCTGCACGGCCTGCATGGCGGGCGCGTCGAGCGATGCGCCGGCGGCCACCTGTGCCCAGCTGTCGTCCAGCACGGCGTAAAAGCGCGTGCGCGCGGCGGCACATGCCTGCCGTTTCCCCTGCAGCGTGGCGGCCACTTCCGGCACCTCCAGCAGGGGCAGGCCGGCGCGCGCATGGCGCCGGTGGCGCATGCATTCCTCGGCCAGCTGCATGAAGTGGCCGGCCATGCCGGCCACGTTGGCGGCCAGGGTCACGTAGGCGAGCGAATAGAAGGGGTAGCGGTACAGGGGGCCGGGCGCCGTCGCGGCGTCGGGGCGGATGGCGAAGCCGTGTTCCTTGCCGAGCCACTGGCCGTCGATGCGGTAGCTGTGCGAGGCGCTGGCGCGCATGCCCAGGCTGTTCCATGACGGCACCAGCCGCACCAGCGCGGCCGGCACCAGGAAGGCGCGGATGCGCGGCGCACCGGCCTCGTCCAGCAGGGGCTGGCCATCGCGCTGCAGGCGGGCGTTCAGGGTGAAGTGGGTGGCCATGGGCGCGCCGCTGGCGTAGTCCCAGCTGCCCGTGATGCGGTAGCCGTCGCCTTCTTCCTCCGCATGGCCGGTGGCCGCGCCGCTGCCGCCCAGGCAGGCGCGCGGCGTGCCGACGATGCGCTGCGCCAGCTCCGGCGCCAAAAAGCCCGCGAACCAGCCGGCGCCCGCGCACAGGGTCAGCACCCAGCCCATGCTGCCGTCGACGGCAGCGACGGCTTCTTCCAGGCGCACCACCTGCGGCAGCGGCAGCTCGGCGCCGCCCGCGCTGCGCGGCGCCAGCATCGTCAGCCAGCCGCGCCGGTGCAGCAGGGCTTGCTGGGCGGGATGCAAAAAGCGGGCGGCATCGGCCGCCGGCGCATGGCGCGCGATGCGCCGCGCGTCGCGTGGCGAGAGAGTGTCAACGGCAGTGTGCAGCATGGGCAAGATCCGGCAATGGCGAAGGCGGGCATTTTCGCATATGGCGCGACGCGACGGGAGATGATGCGCGGCAGGACCGGCGGGCGGCCTGCGCAGGGGACAGGATATAAGTTTCAAAAATGAAACATTGCAGGTAAAATATTCATTTCCCCAGTGGATATGACATGGACGCACCCGATTACAGTCTTTACACGGCCACGCAGCTGAAACAGGTCTTGCTGCGCATTGACGGCGCGCGCTTTCCCGAGCGGGTGCGGCAAGTGGAGGCGCGCCTGGCCGCGCTGGCCGCCGCGCCCGCCGAAGCAACGGCTGCGCCGGCGGACGGGGCCGCCGTCATCGCCCCCGTGTGGCGCCGGGCGGCCGCTTTCCTCATCGATATACTGATCCTGGGCCTGATCGGCATGGCCGCCGGCGCGCTGCTGTTCGCGCCATTGTCCGCCATGGGAGCGTGGGGGCGCCTGCTGGGCTTTGCCATCGCCGTGCTGTACCTGGGCTGCACGCAAAGCGCGATGGGCGGCGGCCAGTCGCCGGGCATGCGCGTGCTGGGTCTGCGCGTCGTCACGCGGGATGGCGAGCTGCTGTCCTTGCCCGCTGCGTTCTTGCGTGCAGGCATTTTTTGCCTGGCGTACTTCCTCCATGGCGTCGCCGCCGACCCGGGGCCCGGGCTGGCCTGGCTGGCGACCGGCGTGTCCCTGCTGAGCGGTGCCTTGTTGTTTTGCATCATTTACCTGCTGCTGTTCAACCGCCCGGCGCGGCAATCGCTGCACGATCTGGCCGTTGGCGCCGTGGTGGTGAAGGGCGGCCCGGGCAAGGCGGACTTGCCGGCCGGGCCCCTGTGGCGCGGCCACGCCGTTGTCGCTGCCGTGGCGCTGCTGGGCCTGTGCGTGGCCGCCGTGCTGCTGTCGCAACGCCTGGAGCAGGACGCCAGGCTGGCGCCGCTGCGGGCGCTGCAGCAAACCCTCGTGGCCATGCCGGGCGTGGAACAGGCCGGCGTGTTTCTCGGCTCCTACTCGACCACGGGCAGCCCGGCGCCCACACGGCGCCTGGACATCAACATCTTCCTGGCTGCCGACCCGGCCGACCCGGATCGCGTGGCGCGCCGCATCGCGCAAACCGTGCTGCAGAACTTTCCGCAGGCGGACAGCCAGGACGCCATCGTCGTCACCTTCATCGTCGGCTATGACATCGGCATCGCCAGGGCCGCGCGCACGCGGTATTTCGCCTTCACGCCCGCGCAGTGGCGCGCCATGCTGGCGAACGGGGCAACTGCCGCCTGAAGCGCGGGCGGCGCGCGCCGCCGCCTTATTTGCCGATCTGCTTGCTGACCACGTTTTCCTGCTGGTTCAGGGCGCGCTGGTCGGCCCGCGTGATGTGGCCGCGATCGAGCCTGGCCATGCTGCGTTCCTCGCGGCGGATGCCGCGGTCTTCGCGGTGCAGGGCGGCGGCCTGGCCCTTGCTGATCTCGCCTTCCTTGACTTCCTTGTGGATGCGCGCATCCTGATGCGCCAGGCGGTGGTTCACCTGTTCGCGGCGCGGATGGTTTTTCTGCCAGGCGGTTTGCGCGGCAAAGCCGCTGGTGGCGGCCGAGGCAAGGGTGATCAGGAGGATGCTGGACAGGATGGCGGTTTTCATGGCGGTCTCCGGTTGGGCTGCGATCAGGGGTGTCGCACCGCTGAAACGCGCTGCAGGGGCCGCTGGTGCACACGCTATTTGTCTCAAGTGTAAGCAAATGTGGCCGCGCGGGCGGTTTTGCCGCATCATGGGCGGATGCCATCCACCGGGAACGCCGCCATGCCTGCAGCGCCTGTGTCATCCCCGTCGCCGCCGTCCAATCCGTCCAATGTCAGCCGCTGGCAGGATGCCAGCGCCGGGCTGTCGATCGCCGGCCTGCTGCTGCCCGAAGCGGTGGCCTATGCCGGCATCGGCAATATGGCGCCGCAGGCGGGCATCCTGGCCCTGTTCATCGGGCTGCTGTGCTATGGCGTGCTGGGCACGAGCCGCTTTGCCATCGTCTCGGCCACCTCGTCCTCGGCCGCCGTGCTGGCCGCCGCCATGGCATCCATGCCGGGCGGCACGGCGGGCCACCGCCTTATGCTGGCGGCGGGACTGGTGCTGCTGACGGGCGCGTTTTTCCTGCTGGCCTGGCTGGCCAGGCTGGGCAGCATCACGGAATTCATCGCCAAGCCCGTGCTGCGGGGCTTTTCCTTCGGCCTGGCCATCGTGATCATCGTGAAACAACTGCCCGGCGTGCTGGGCGTCCAGCCGGCGCCCGGCGACGTGCCCCACCTGCTGCCCGCCCTGGCTGCGGCGGCGGGGCGGTGGAACTGGAGCGGCGCGGCCCTGTGCGCGGCGGCCCTGCTGTCGCTGTTCCTGCTGCGGCGGCGGCAGCGCTGGCCTGCCGGCCTGATCGTCATCGCCCTGGGCATCGCCGCCGGGCAATGGCTGGATTTGCCGCGCCACGGCGTGGCCCTGGTGGGCGCCGTCGACTTCACCCTGGCCATGCCCGCCTTGCCGCGTTTGACGCAGGCGGAATGGACGCGCCTGGCCGAACTGGCTTTTGCCCTGGCCCTGATCCTGTACGCGGAATCGTATGGCGCCATCCGCAGCTTTGCCTTGAAGCATGACGATGCCGTGGCGCCCGAGCGCGACCTGCTGGCGCTGGGCGTGGCCAACGTTGCGGCCGGCCTGTTCCAGGCCATGCCGGTGGGGGCCGGCTATTCCGCCACGTCCGCCAACGAGGCGGCCGGCGCCATGTCGCGCCTGGCGGGGCTGGTGGCGGCCGCCGTCGTGGGCGTCATCGTGCTGGCCATGCTGCCGCTGGTGGCCCTGATTCCCGTGCCCGTGCTGGCCGCCGTCGTCATCCATGCCGTCAGCCACACCCTCAATCCCGCTGCCCTGCGCCCGTACTTCACCTGGCGCCGCGACCGTTTGCTGGCGCTGGCGGCGATTGCCGGCGTGCTGCTGTTCGGCGTGCTCGACGGCCTGCTGGTGGCCATCGCCATCAGCCTGCTGCTGATGCTGCGCCGCCTGTCGCGCCCGGGACTGTCCGTGCTGGGACGGCTGGGCGACAGCCACGATTACGTGAAGCTGGCCCTGTATCCGGCGGCCCGCGCCCGGCCCGGCATGCTGATCCTGCGCCTCGATGAACCCTTGTTCTTCGTCAATGCCGAACGCAGCCTGCACCTGGTGCGCGCCATGCTGGAAGCGCAGGGCGGGCAGGTGGGCAAGCTGGTCCTCAGCCTGGAAGAGTCGCCCGACCTCGACGGCAGCAGCGTGGAAGCGCTGCGCGATTTTGCCGCCTTTGCGCGCCGCCAAGGCGTGCGCCTGGCGCTGGCGCGGCTGAAGGAGCCGGCCTGCGATGTCTTGCGGCGGGCCTTGCAGGACGTAGGGGCCGTGGTGCTGAGTGAACTGAGCGTGGCAGAAGCCGTGCGCCAGCTCGGCGCCGACGGGCAAGAAAAATGAGCGCGCCTGTGGTACGCTGGCAGCGGGCATGGACTGGCGAGGAGAGGGCATGACGCGCGCAAAACCGCAACTGGCAAAGGCCAGGCTGAACAAGCTGCTGCCCACGCAGATCACGGTCGGCATGGCCGAGGTGGCGCTGAAACGCGCGCACTGGGCCAGCCTGGGCAGGAAGGCGCGGGAGGCGGCGCTGGCCGATCACTGGTTTCCCAGCATCATAGGCCCGGAAGGGCGCCACTACATCGTCGACCACCACCACTTCGGCCTGGCGCTGCACCAGGAAGGCGTGAAAAGCGTCAGCCTGATGATCCTGAAGGATTTGTCCTGGCTGGAACCCGTGCACTTCTGGCACGTGATGGACCACCACCAGTGGGTGCATCCGTACGACAGCGAAGGCTTGCGCCGCGATTTTTCCGCCATTCCCCGGCACCTGAGCGGCTTGCGGGACGATCCCTACCGCAGCCTGGCGGGCGAACTGCGCAGCGCGGGCGGCTATGCCAAGGACGTGACGCCGTTCAGCGAATTCCTGTGGGCCGATTTCCTGCGCAGCCGCATTGCGCCGGCCAGCCTGCAGAAAAATTTTCCCAAGGCATTGGAGCGGGCCATGCAGTTGGCGCGCAGCCAGCAAGCCCGCTATTTGCCGGGCTGGACGGGGATCGTGCCGCCCGCCTGACGGCCCCTACAGCAGGAAGGCGCTGCCGGCCGCCACGATGCCGGCCGCCGCCGCGCCCACGGAACCCCATAGCAGCCAGCGGCGCCGCGTCAGCACGGTGATGGCGGCCAGCGCCACGGCGATCTGGATGAAGGTCAGGGCCATGGCCAGCCGTTCGTGCGGCCGCAGCTTGGCTTCCGACGCCTCGCCCAGCTTGCGCGACTGCTCTTCCAGCTGACGCGCCTGCGCCTGCACCAGCGGCTTTTCCCGTTCCTGCCGCGCCTGTTCCGCCACATAGCGGGCGCGCACCTCGGGCACGCTGGCCAGCGCCGCCGTCGCTTCGGCGATATGGCCCTTCGTCGATTTCGCCTGGTACAAGGCCCACTGGTCGCTGGCCTGTGCCTGCTTCAGGATGCTCTCGTTCTTCAGGAACATGGCTTCGTTCTGCGCATTGCCGCTCTGGTAGCTGATCAGCGCGCCGATGGTAGCGAGGATGGCCGTCATCAGGGCGATCTTTTGCGTCAGGCCATCGCGTTCGTTCTCCGTGGCCTCTTCCACTGCGTGTTCATGGGGGCTGGGCACTTCATATTCTTCTTCCATGGCGGACCTTTCGGGGGCGCGGGGGGAACTGCCCCTGACACGCCGATACTACCGCATTTGCCTGGCAGGCTGGCAAGCGCCGCCGCAAGCGGGTACAGTAGGGCATTGCCACCCCGAAAGCGCATGGCCCATGAGCACGTCCCGTCTCACCGATCCGCATTTCGCCGCGCGCGTGCGCGCCAGCTTCGACCTGCAGCACGCCATGGCCCTGATCCAGGCCAGCCTGCCCGTGATAGCCCATGGCAGCACGGAAATCCACGTGCCCCACTGGACGGGCATCGAGCAGCAGCATGGCTTCGTGCATGGCGGCGTGGTGGGCATGATCGCCGACTCGGCGGCCGGCTATGCGGCCATGACGGTGGTACCCGAAGGCGCGTCCGTGCTGACAGTGGAATACAAGATGAATCTGCTGGCGCCCGCCGATGGGGAAAAGCTGATCGCGCGCGGCAAGGTCGTGCGGCCTGGCCGCACCCTGATCGTCACGCAGGCGGAAGTGTTCGCCGTGCGTGACGGCCAGGAAACTTTGTGCGCGCTGATGCAGCAAACCATCATGGTGATGCACGGAAAGCCCGAAAAGACGTGATCCGTGCACGGGAAGGCGCTGCTCAGTCCGCCTTGGCCAGGCCTTCCGCGGCCAGGGCCGCCTTGACGCTGTCGCGCTGCGCCACCCTGGCCAGGAAGGCTTGCACATTGGCCAGCGCGGACAGGTCCAGGCCCACCTTGGGCGCCCAGTTCGTCACGGCGAACAGATAGGCGTCGGCCACGGTGAAGGTGTCGCCTGTCAAATACGACTGGCCTTCCAGGCGGCCATTCACCCACGCGTATTTCTTGGCCAGCTGCTGCACGTGCAGGGCCTTGGTGGCCGCATCGAAGCGGGGATCGAACAGGGGGCTGAACGCCTTGTGCAGTTCGGACGTGATGTAGTTCTGCCATTCCAGCACCTTGTAGCGGGCCAGGCTGCCCACGGGCGGCAAGAGATCTTGCCGTCCCGCATGTTCCGCGATGTACTGGGCGATGACGGGGCCCTCGCTCAAGGTCGTCCCGTCGTCGAGGGCCAGCAGCGGCACTTGTCCCTTCGGGTTGAGCTCGTAGTAATTGCTGCCTTCCTGCGTCTGGTGCTGGCCCAGGTCGACCTTGGCCAGGGTGAACGGCGTGCCCGTTTCGCGCAGCAGGATGTGCGGTGCCAGCGAGCAGGCGCCTGGGGAATAGAACAGTTTCATGGCAGTCCTTGAAAAGGTGGAAAAGAGACCACTATAGTCCTGCGGCGCCGCACGGTAAATGCGTGTTCGCTTGAATCACCGTGCATGCGCGGCCAGGAATGCGCCGGCTCAAGCGCGCGGCGGCGCCGCCAGGCATGGCCGGCCGCCATGCGTGCGCTGAGGCGGACAGGCATCATGCTAATGTGCGGCAAGGTAACTTAACTTTTGGAAACTTCAGGCCGTGCCACGGGCACGTGGCCTGGGGGACACGATGAGGAGCACGCATGCCATCCCGCCGACACTTCCTGGCCGCCAGCGCCGGTACCCTGATGACCTTGGGCGTGGCCGCGCAGGGGCAGGACGCGCCGGCAGCCATGCGCAAGGTTACGGCCATCACGCAGGTGTTCGGCGACGGCATCCGCCTGACGGCCGCCGCCATCGAATACGCGCTTGCCATCGACGGCACGCAATTGCCGGTCTCGGCATTCGAAGTGGCGGGCCGCCGCATCACCGGGGTGTTCACCAGCACGGCGGCCGATCCGGCGCAGCGGGCGCAAGCGGGGCGCTTTGTCATCCTCGCGCTGTCGCCCGACGATGCGGGCGCCATCCTCGCCGAGCACGTCCAGCCGCAGCGCGGCGCGCAGCCCCAGGCGGCGGGCGCCGGCGGTCCCGGGCCGCTGGGCGGGCCGCCCGTCGGCGGTGCGGACACGGTGTACCGCAGCGCCAGCGTGCAGGTGGCGCAGGTCGCCCCCATTTTCGCCAGCGATGGCAGCAGCATTGTGCCGGATGGGAAAACGTTGAGCAGCAGCGCCGTCATGAACCTGGTGGTGGACGACTTCAGGCAGCTTGAGTTCCATGACCCTGCCACCGGCGACACGCTGCGCTACAACCTGTTCATCCCGCGCCATTACCAGGCGGGCACGACCTACCCGCTGGTGCTGTTCATGCATGACGCGGGCGCGACTAGCGAGATCACGCGCACCACCTTGCTGCAGGGACGCGGCGCCGTGGCCTGGGCCAGCCCGGAAGACCAGGAAAAACGCCCGTGTTTCGTGCTGGCGCCCCAGTATGCTGCCCTGATCGCGAACGACAATTCCGAAACCACCAGCCTGCTCGATACCACCGTGCACCTGGTGCAGGCCCTGTGCCGGGAATACGGCCTGGACACGCGGCGGCTGTATGCGACGGGCCAGTCGGGCGGCTGCATGCAGGCCATCGCCATGAACATCCGGTATCCGGACCTGTTTGCCGCCTCCTACCTGGTGGCCGGCCAGTGGGACGCGGCCCTGGTCAGGCCGCTGGCGCGCAAGAAGCTGTGGATACTGGTGTCGCAGGACGACGCCAAGGCGTATCCGGGACAGAATGCCATCACGGCCGTGCTGGAGCAGGAGGGGGCGCGCATCGGCCGCGCCATCTGGGATGGCACGTGGACGCCGGCGCAGTTCCGCGCCGCCTACGACCGCCTGCACGCGGACGCGCACCAGATCAATTACGTGGCGCTGCGCAAGGGCACGGTGATACCGCCGGGCCAGCCGGCGGCGGGCGCCAGCGGCCACCGCAACACGTGGCGCATCGCGTATGACATCACGCCCATCCGCGAATGGCTGTTCAGACAGGTCGCCTGACGGGGCCAGCCTCCTGCGGCGCCGGATAGCGCAGCGCGTCGAGCAGCACGGTGAACGCGGGCGAGGGGTGGCGCCGGCTCGGGTAGTACAGCTTGTAGCCCGCATAGCGGGGACACCAGTCGTCCAGCACGCGCAGCAGACGGCCATCGGCCACATACGGCAGGACAACGTCCTCGGGCATGCAGGCCAGGCCCAGGCCGTCGAGGGCCGAATGCAGGCGCATGGCCAGGTTGTTGTAGATCATCTGCCCTTCCACCCGCACCTTCAGCTCCTGCCCATCCTTGGCAAATTCCCAGGCAAACAGGCCGCCCAGGGTGGGCAGGCGCATGTTGATGCAGTTGTGCGCCATCAATTCCTGCGGCGTGGCTGGCGGCGCGTGGCGCCTGAAATACGCGGGCGAGCCGACGATGGCCATGCGGAAATCCGGGCCGATGGGCATGGCGATCATGTCCTTGGCCACTTGCTCGCCCAGGCGCACGCCCGCGTCGCAGCGCGCGGCCACGATGTCGGTCATGCCATTGTCGACGACGACTTCGATGTTGATGTCCGGATAGTCGGGCAGCAAGCGGGCAATGGCCGGCTGCAGCACGGTCAGGGAGGAATGCTCGCCCGCGCTGATGCGGATGTTGCCGGCCGGCTTGTCGCGCCGTTCGCTGAGCAGGGCCAGTTCCGTCTCGATCTCGTCGAAGCGGGGCGCCACCGTGCGCAGCAGCTGTTCGCCCGCTTCCGTGGGCGAGACGCTGCGCGTGGTGCGCACCAGCAGGCGCAGGCCGAGCCGCTCTTCCAGCGCCCGCACGGTCTGGCTCAGCGCCGACTGCGACACGCCCAGCCTGGCCGCCGCCCGCGTAAAGCTGCCTTCGCGGGCCACGGCCACGAAAGCGAGCAAGTCATTGAAATTCGTTTGCGCCATGCGTGCCGGCCTTTCTCATTCATTAGTAAAGCTAATAAGTTCATGCGGACTTTAGCATCTATTCACCGTAATGCATACGCCTTACAGTGGCGGCATGAAAAATCTTCCTGCTACCGGGGCCGCGCCGCACAAGGCGGCCATCCTCGCCATCATTCTCGCCAGCTACGTGATGATCGTGCTCGATACGTCCATCGTGCTGACCGGCTTGCCGAAGATCCATCAGGAACTGGGCTTTACGGACACGGGACTGGCATGGGTGCAAAGCGCCTACACGCTGACCTTTGGCGGCTTGCTGCTGCTGGCCGCGCGCGCCGGCGACACATATGGCAGGCGCCGCCTGCTGCAGTGGGGCCTGGCGCTGTTTACCCTGGCATCGCTGGCCATCGGCCTGGCGCGCTCGCCCGCCGCGATGATCGCCGCGCGCGCCATCCAGGGCGTGGGCGCGGCCATCCTGGCGCCCTCGACCCTGGCCTTGCTGCAAACCACGTTCACGGACGCGCGCGAACGCACGCGCGCCATCGCCCTGTACAGCGCCACGGCGGGCATCGCCGCCAGCGTGGGGCTGGTGCTGGGCGGCGTGCTGGCCGAATGGCTGTCGTGGCGCGTGGGCTTCTTCATCAACCTGCCCATCGGCGTGGCCATGCTGCTGGCCGCGCGCCGTTTCATTGCGGAAAGCCCGCGCAGCCAGGGCCGCTTCGACGTGGCAGGCGCGGCCGCGTCCACCATCGGCATGTCGGCCCTCGTGTATGGCTTGATCCGCTCGGCCGGCGCCGGCTGGGGCGATGCCTTGACGCAAGGGTCGCTAGCGGCGGGCGTGCTGCTGCTGGCTGCCTTCATTCTCATCGAGCGGCGCGCCGCGCAGCCCATCATGCCGCTGCGCCTGTTTGCCGACGGGCAGCGCAATGCGGCGTATGCGGCGCGCGTCCTGTTCCTGGGGGCCATGATCGGCTTTTTCTTTTTCACGACGCAATTTTTGCAGGTGGTGCTGCACTATCCGCCGTCGCTGACGGGGCTGGCTTTCCTGCCCATGACCCTGGTCAATTTCGGCGTGGCCCTGTGCGTGCCCCGCCTGACGCGCCGCGTTGGCAATGCGCGCCTGCTGGCCTTCGGCCTGGGCACCACCTTGCTGGGCATGGCGTGGCTGAGCCGGGTTGACGTGGTCACGGCCTACTGGCTGGGCGTGGCCCTGCCCATGCTGCTGGTCGGCGCGGGGCAGGGCATGGCCCTCAGTCCGCTGACGGCGGCCGGCATCGCCGGCGTGCCGGCGCAGGACGCGGGCGCCGCCTCGGGCATCGTCAACGTGGCGCACCAGCTGGGCAATTCGCTGGGCCTGGCCACCCTCGTGGCCATCTCTGCCTTCGGCGCGCGCCAGCTGGCCGGCGCGGCGCTGCTGGCGCACCGCGTCACGCTGGCCCTGGGCAGCGCGGCCGCCATGCTGGCGCTGGCCTTGCTGCTGGTGCTGGCGTCCTGCGTCCGGGCGGCCAGGCGGGAGACCAGCCCTCGGCTATAATCGTGGCACGTTGGCAAGTGTTGCGCAACGTCATCACGGAGCCGCCCATGCATAAACTGATTTCTGAACTGAACCGCCTGTACCTGTTCGAGGAACAGCAGCACTACGTCGATGCGGACGGCGGCGCGCGGCCGCTGACGCCGGCCGTGCTGGCCCATCACCTGGCGGGCGAACAGACGGTGGCCGTGCGCCTGGTGAATGCGCAGGGGCTGGCGCGCGCGCTGGTGCTGGAGTTTGGCGGCAAGGGCGGCGGCGAGGCGCACTGGAGCGCGCTGTGCATGATCGCCAATGCCGTGCAGCACGAGCTGGACTTGCCGTCGCCGGCCGTCAGCATCTCGGGCACGGCGTTCCAGCTGTGGCTATCCTTGGTCACGCCCGTGCCCGTCGCCCAGGCGCGCCAGTTCGCGCAACTGCTGCGCTCGACCTTTCTACCTGCCTCGGCCGACATCCTCGCCGTGGCGCCGCCCGCCTTCGTCGAGCAGGTGGCGCTGCCGCCGTGTTTGCAGCCGTCCGGCAAGTGGGCCGCCTTCATCCACCCCAGCATGGGCGCCGCCTTCGTCGACGAGCCGGGCCTGGACATGGCGCCGCCGCCCACTGCCCAGCTGGGCTTCCTGGAAAGCCTGCGCAGCATCAACCCCGCCCAGTTTGCGCAGGCGCTGGCCAAGCTGCAGGGGCATGCGGGACTGGCCGATGCGGTGCCAGAACCTATCACGGCCGCGCTCGCGCCCGCACCCGTACTCGCGTCTGCACCAGCACCGTCGGCCAGTCCGTCAGGCCTGCTGCTGCAGGACGCCACGCTGGAAGACATCGTGCGCTGGCTGCATGCGCGCAATATTGAACCGACATTCCGGCACCGGCTGGCGTAGGGGCGGCATGGCTGGGCTGATATGAATAAACAATAAAGCCGGATGCAGTCATGTTGACGGATAGTCTTTCGGGAGCGCCTGCAATCAACCAGGAATGGACGGCCGCGCGAACTGCAGGATGTAGCGCATGACAGCCGTTCATCAGCTGAGCAGGCTTGGCAATGCAAGAAGAATCAAAAGAAGAAGTTCGCCGGATCCTGCAGGATGCCTTCGGTCGCCTCAAACTCCATGGTGAGCTTGCATCACGGGAGTCTTACGCGAGACTAAGCGTTGTTGGGCGTCCAGACGTATGGATGCTGATCTATGGCGACTACATGGATTTCTCTTATGCGGAAAATTCTTCACCGGTTTCACTCATCACCGAGGTTTTTGCAGCGCTTCAGCCTGCACAGATCATCGACTGGTCTCCCGGCCGGCTGGCATGCGTTCAGTACAAGTGGGCTGATGCTGACATGCTGTTTCAAGCGATCGATGCATTATTACAGAAACTTTATGACCTTACGGAATACAAGCTCGTTGGCTCCCTGGAAACGTTTGGGCGCGCGTAAGTTCGTGGGGAAAGCTGCTTTATTGGGCGGCAACAATCCGCAGGCGAAAGCGGATGGTCGCACAGGCTCCGAGTCTGCTTGCAGGCTGACTTTTTGTTCGTCCACCCCAGATTATTGAAACAGGGAAATGCCCGCGATGAAGAATATCCTGCTTGCCGTTGCGCTCTGTCTGTCCGCCGGCGTGCCGACCGCGGCGCTTGCCGCCGACGCCGCGCCCGTCGTCACCATCGAGAACGCCTTTTCGCCCGACGGCGGGGCGGAAGCGCTGGTGCTCAAGGTCATCGATGGCGCGGCGTCGAGCATCCGGCTGGCCGCTTATTCGTTCAGCTCGCCCCATGTGGTCGAGGCCTTGCTGCGCGCGCGGCAGCGGGGCGTGGACGTCCGGGTGCTGGCCGATGCGCGGCGCAACGAGCGCAAGAACAGCCGGGCCGCCTTGAACCGGCTCGTCGATGCGGGTATTCCCACCCGCATCATTTCCCGCTATGCATTGCATCACGACAAGTACATCGTGGCCGATGGCGTGACAGTGCAGAACGGCAGTTTCAACTACACGGCCGATGCGGCCACGGCCAACAGTGAAAACGTGCTTGTCGTGTGGCATAGCGCGCCGCTGGCGCAATCGTACCTGGCGCACTGGGAAAACCGCTGGGCCAGCGGCGTCGACTACGTGCGCACGCCGCTGGCGGCGCCGGCAGCGCCGCCGTAATCACAGCTCCCCAGCCGCAGCCTCAGCTGCACCCTCGGCAGCACCCTGCGCGCGCAGCCAGTCGAATACTTGCCCGACGATGGGCGAACGTGGCTGCCCGGCGACGCCCGACAGCCACCACGTGGCGCCGGGCACGCGGGGATAATCTGGCAGCAGGTGCAGCAGGCCGCGCGCCAGGCTGGCGTCCGCCAGCAGGCGCGGCAGGCAGGCGATGCCGCGGCCATCGAGCGTGGCGTCCAGCAGCAGGCGCGCATCGTCATAGATGGCCCGCTTGCGAAAGCGCGCCAGCGGGCCGAGGAACAGGGGCGCCGTGGCGTCGCCCGTCAGGCTTTCTTCCAGGCACACCAGATCCGCGTGCAAGTGCTGCTGCTCCTGCGGCACGCCGTTCAGCCGCGCCGCCAGCTCGCCGTTGGCCACCATCACCCATTCATCGTGCAGCAGGGGAATTTCCTGCAAGTCCGGCTGCAGCAAGGGGCGGCTGCCGATGGCGATGTCGACGTCGATCTCGTCGACGAAGCGGGCGCTCTCGTCCACGGACAGCAGCAAACACAGTTCCGGCAGCTGCGCTTCCAGCGCGCGCAGCCGCCCCTGCAGCCAGCCGTGCAGCAGGGGCGCGGGACATACCAGCACCACCAGGCCCGGATCGAGATACGTGGCGATGCGCCCCAGGCCGCTGCGCAGCACCGTCATCGAGCGCTGCACGCTGCGCAGCAGCACTTCGCCCGCCACCGTCAGCTCCACGCCCCGTCCCGCGCGGCGGAACAGCGGCTGCTTGACCTGTTCTTCCAGCAACTGCACCTGGTGGCTGATGGCCGACTGCGTCACGTGCAGCTCGTCGGCCGCGCGCGAGAAATTGCCGTGGCGGGCGGCCGCTTCAAAGCCCATCAACAGCTTCAGCGAGGGAATGCGATGTTCTGACATATGAGAAAACCTAATGAATTAAAGCAAATCATATCATTTGTTTTCATATCTTGATCCCGCCACAATGCCGTGCATGCCAGCGCACCGGCAAACGGTGCGCGGCACTCTGACTAACTCATCAAGGATGGATATGAATACACGTCGATATTTCTTGCGTCATTGCATGCTGGGAGGCAGCGCGCTGGCCATGGGCGGCATGCTGGCCGCGTGTGGCGGCGGCGCTTCGGAAGCCGGCCCCGTTACGCCCGCGCCGCCCAGCATGGGCGGCGGTGGCGTCAATCAGGCCGACGGCTGGCGCATGCCCGACGAGGCCGAAGCCCACAAGGCCACGTGGATGGCGTTTGGAGCGTCCAGCGCCGTCTGGACGCGGGCGCAGGTGCCGCAGGTGCAGCTGGCGCTGGCGCGCATCGCCAATGCCATCGCCGCGCATGAACCCGTCAACATGCTGGTGCGCCCGTCCGAGCTGGCCGGCGCGCGGCAATTGCTGGACGCCCGCGTGAACCTGATTGCCGCCGAGATGGACGACTTATGGATGCGCGACACGGGCCCCGTCTTCGTGCGCCAGGCGGATGGCGGGCGGGCCGGGGTGAAGTTCAACTTCAATGGATGGGGCAACAAACAGCAGTCCGGCAAGGACGCCCTGGTGGCCGGCGTCGTCGCCGCCCAGGCTGGCGTGCCGCTGCTGGCCACGCGCCTGGTGCTGGAAGGGGGCGCGCTGGAAGTCGATGGCAAGGGCACGGCCATCATCACGGAAAGCTGCGTGCTCAACCCCAACCGCAACCCGGGCTGGAGCAAGGCCGACTGCGAAGCGGAACTGCTGCGCCTGCTGGGCATCCGCAAGGTAATCTGGCTGCCCGGCATCAGGGACAAGGACATCACGGACGCCCACACGGACTTCTATGCCCGCTTCGTGCGCCCCGGCGTGGTGGCGGCGCACCGCGAGATGGACCCGGCATCGTACGACCACGCGCTGACCCGGCGCCACCTGGAGATCCTGCGCGGCGCCACCGACGCGGATAAGCAGCCGCTGCAGGTCGTCGTCATCGACGGTCCCAGCCAGATTCGGCCAGGAAACAACCCGGATAGCTTCGCCGCCGGTTACATCAATTACTATGCCACCAGCGGCGCCATTTTCATTCCCGAATTCGGCGATGCGCAAGCGGACGCCAGCGCCAGGGCGCAGTATGCGCAGCTGTATCCGGGCCGCGCCGTGGTGCAGATCAATATCGATCCCATCGCGGCCGGTGGCGGCGGCATCCATTGCACCACGCAGCAGGAACCGGCATAAGCGCTTATCAAGGAGAACAGCATGCAGCGACGACATTTTCTTTCCGCCGCCATGGGCCTGGCGGCGGGCGCCGCCACGGGCTTGGCAGCCTTGCCGGCACTGGCGGCAGGCGGCGGCTGGCGCATGCCCGACGAAGGCGAGCGCCACGCCGCCACGTGGATGGCCTTTGGCGCCAATGACGAGGTGTGGGGCAAGCGCCTGAAGGCGGGCGCGCAGGCCGACCTGGCGCGCATCGCGCGGGCGATCGCCAGCGTCGAACCCGTGCACATGCTGGTCAACGAGGAAGACTACGACGTGGCCGCGCGCCTGTGCGGCAACAAGGTCAAGCTGCTGGTACAGCCCATCGATGACCTCTGGATGCGCGACACGGGCCCCGTCTTCGTGAAACAGGCGGGCGGGGCGCTGGCCGGCGTGAATTTCAATTTCAATGGCTGGGGTGAAAAACAGGACCATGACGACGATGCGCTCGTGGCCGGCTTTGTCGCGGGGCGCGCCGGCGTCGCCGTGCTGGAAAGCAGCCTGGTGCTGGAAGGGGGCGGCATCGAAGTCGATGGCCAGGGCACGGCCATCATCACGGAAAGCTGCGTGCTGAACCCCAACCGCAATCCCGGCGTCGGCAAGGCGCAATGCGAACGGGAACTGCGCCGCCTGCTGGGCATCGAGAAAGTCATCTGGCTGCCCGGCATCGCCGGCCAGGACATCACCGACGGCCACACGGATTTCTATGCCCGCTTCTGCGCGCCCGGCGTCGTCGCGGCCGGCTTTGAAAGCGACCCGTCCTCGCCCGAGCGGGCCGTCACGCAGCGCCACCTCGACATCCTGCGCAAGGCCACGGATGCGCGCGGGCGCCCACTGACGGTGGTGGTGCTGCCGGGGCCGGGGAGCGTGCGGCCGCGCCATGAAAACAAGGACTTCGCCGCCGGCTACATCAATTTCTATGTCTGCAACGGCGCCGTGCTGTGCCCGGAATTCGGCGATGCGGCCGCCGACCGCAATACCAAAGCCATGCTGCGCGAACACTTCCCGGGGCGCGACATCGTGCAGCTAAACATCGACGCCATCGCCGCCGGCGGGGGCGGCATTCACTGCACCACGCAGCAGCAGCCGGCGTGAGCGTGGCGCATCCGGACGGAATCAGGCCGCCATTTCCGCGGCCAGGGCGGACACCAGCTGCGCCGCCGGCATGGCGCGCGCCAGCGGCGCGCCCTGGCCCGCCCATTGCGCGGCAAATTCGCTGTTGCCGTGCTGGCTGGCCGCCGCATTGAGCTGCTTGGCCGCGTCGTAGGCGACGGGGTAGTCGGCGGGCAGGGGGCTGCCCGGTGCTTCCGCGTATTCGATGAAGCGGTTGAGCATGCCGCGCGCCAGGCGTCCCGACAGGCTGGCCGTCAGGCGCGTGCTGGCGGCTCGCTCGCTTTGCAGGTTGGCGCGGTAGCTGGCGTTGGCCGACGATTCCGGGCACAGCACGAAGGCCGTGCCCAGCTGGGCGGCCGCGGCGCCCAGGTCCAGCGCGGCGCGGATGCCCTGGCCATCCATGATGCCGCCGGCGGCGATGAGGGGCAGGCGGGTGCGGCCCGCCAGCAGACGCAGCAGGACAGTGGTGCTGTGGCGCTCGTCCGGCGCCTGCGGCTCGAAGACGCCGCGATGGCCGCCCGCTTCCACGCCTTGCGCGACGATGGCGTCGACGCCCGCCTGCTCGATCAGCAGCGCTTCGCGCACACTGGTGGCGGTGGCCATGGTGCAGATGCCGGCCTGGCGCAGGGCAGCGATCTGCTGCGGCGCCGGCAGGCCGAAGTGAAAGCTGACGACGGCGGGACGCTGCTCCAGCAACAGGGCATACGCCGCGTCATTGCCAAGAAAGCTGGGGTAGATTTCCTCCAGCACGGCCGGCGCGGCCGCGCCCAGCTCGGCGAACAGGGGCGCCAGGTGGGCCAGCCAGGCCGCTTCGCGCCGCGGATCGCGCACGGCAGGGGCATGGCAAAACACATTGATATTGAAGGGCCGGTCCGTCAGCGCGCGCGTGTCCTCGATCATCTGGCGCGCCTGCGCCAGCGTGCCGGCGCCGATGGCCAGCGATCCCAGGCCTCCCGCCTGCGAGACGGCCGCCGCCATGCGGGGCGTGGAAACGCCCGCCATCGGCGCCTGGATGATGGGGTGCTGCAAGCCGAGGCGGCGGAGGAATGACTGGGAGGTGCTCATGATGTTTCCTTCATGACGTTGAGGAGCCTGCTCATAATTCTTAATTTGAGAATATAATAGCACAATCGTTTTCAAATAAAGAATATGATGGACCTCGAATCCCTGAAGATCTTTTGCTGCGTGGCCAGCGAACTGAGCGTCACCCAGGCCGCCACCCGCCTGGGCCGCGCGCCGTCCAGCGTCACCACGCGCATCCAGCAGCTGGAGGCCGATATCGGCGCCGAACTGTTCGTGCGCACCAACAAGCGCATGGCCCTGTCGGCGGCGGGCGGGCGCTTTCTCGATTATGCGCAGCGCCTGCTGGCGCTGGAGGAAGAAGCGCGGCACGTCGTCGCGGGCGGCGCGGAGGGGGGCGCCTTGCGCGTGGGCAGCATGGAAAGCACGGCCGCCAGCCGCCTGCCGCCGCTGCTGGCCGCGTATCACGCGCGCCATCCGGCCACGCGCCTGGCGCTGAGCACGGGGCCGTCGCGTCCCCTGCTCGAGCAAGTGCGCACGGGACTGCTCGACTGCGCCTTCGTTGCCTTGCCGCCCGCGTTCACCGGGCCAGCCGCCCTGGAAGAGCTGGGCCTGGCCGCGCAAGCCGTCTGGCGCGAAGAGCTGTGCCTGCTGCTGCCGGCCAGCGAAGCGTCCGCGCGCGACCCGGCGCACGTGCGCACGCGCTCGCTGGCGGCGTTTCCGCAAGGCTGCACCTACCGCGCCATGGCGGAAGACACGCTGGGCATCGCCGCATCGACGGACTGGCGCGTGCAGGAAATGAACTCGTATCACACCATGATCGCCTGCGTGGCGGCCGGCGCCTGCGTGACCCTGCTGCCGGCCAGCGTGCTCGAATTGTCCGACGCGCCCGCCTCGCTGCCCGCGCTGTCCGTGGGCCAGGTCGATACCTTGCTGGTCTGGCGCGCCGGCTTTGACTTGCCCGCGTTCCGGCACTTGCAGGCGCAACTGGGCGAGGCAGCCCCGTGAGCGCCGCCGCCCGGCTGCGCCCGGCCATCGAGGCGGCGCTGATCCTGGCCATCGGCATGGGCTTTGGCCGCTTCGCCTTCACGGCCATCTATCCACACATGGTGGGGGAGGGGGTGCTGACCTTGCGCGACGGCAGCCTGGCCGCCTCGGCCAATTACGCGGGCTATCTGCTGGGCGCCATTTTGGCCGTGCGGGCCCGCGCGCACAGCGCCCACCGCCTGTGCCTGTGGTCCGTCGCCGGCACGGTGCTGTGTTTGGGCGCGCTGGCCCTGGCCATGCCCGTCTGGCTCATCGTCGCCGTGCGCGGCGCGGCCGGCGTCTTCAGCGCCTTGTCGATGGTGGCCGCGTCGCTGTGGCTGCTGGAACGGCGGCGCCATGCGCGCGGCGCGCCGCTGCTGTATGCGGGCGTGGGCGCGGGGATAGCCCTGTCGGCCGAACTGCTAGTGCTGGCGGGCCATCTGGGCTGGCACAGCGGCGGCATGTGGCTGCTGCTGGCCGGCGTCACCGCGCTGCTGGGATTGGCCGCCGCGCCGGGCCTCGTCGCCAGCGGCCAGGCCACGCTGGAGGAACCGCTGCAGCCGGCCGCCGCCATGCCGCCCGTGCAGCCCTGGCCGCTGGTGCTGATCTACGGCCTGGCCGGACTCGGTTATATCGTCACCGCCACCTACCTGCCCGTGCTGGTGCAATCCGCCTTGCCGGCGTTGAATGCGGCCCACGTGTGGGCCGTGTTCGGCCTAGGCGCCGCGCCGTCGTGCTTCCTGTGGCACCGCCTGCATGAACGCCTGGGCACGCGCCACGCGCTGCGCCTCAATCTGCTGCTGCAGGCGGCCGGCGTGGCGCTGCCGGCCCTGGCGCCATCGGCCGCCGGCTACCTGCTCAGCGCCGCCCTTGTCGGCGGCACCTTTGTCGGCACCGTCACCATCGCCATGCCGGCCGCGCAGCGCGCGGCGAAGAATGCCGGCCGGTTCGGCGCGCGCATGATGGCCACCATGACCCTCGTCTACGGCATCGGCCAGATCATCGGCCCCGTGCTGGCCGACAGCCTGCATGCGCGCTCGCACTCGTTCGCCAGCGCCTTGCTGGTCGCCGCCGGCGCGCTGCTGCTGGCCATCGCCGTCAGCCTGCGCCTGTAAGCTGCCCGCGCCGGGAGCTGGTCGGGCGCCCGCGCTTCAGAGGCCGAACGCGCAGCGCATGAACTCGCGCCGCAGCCCGTTGATGCGGGTGGAGTCGCGCGTGTAGTACAGCTTGTTCGTCAGCAGCACGCCATAGCGGCCGCGCCGCGGGCTGAGCCACATGGCCGTGCCGGTGAAGCCCAGGTGGCACCAGACGTCGTCTTCCGGTCCGGTGCCTGCCGCCGGGTGCCAGAACAGGCCGCGCGCCGGACGCAAGCTGCCCGTTTGCACCGTCAGCGATGCCCGCACCCAGGCGGCGTCCAGCACGCCGCCAGGCTGGTCCGGCGATGCCGCCAGCATGGCCCGCAGGAAGCGCTGCAGGTCCGGCGCGTTGGAAAACAGGCCGGAGATGCCGCTCACGCCGCCCAGCAGGCGGGCCGAAAAATCATGCACCGTGCCGCACAGATGGGCGCCTGCCTCCTCGCAGTATTCGGTGGGCGCGACCAGCTTGCCGTGCCCTGGCGCCAAGGGGCCGAAGCGCGTGGCGGCCATGCCCAGCGGACGCAGGACATGTTCTTCCAGCGCCTCGTCCAAAGGCATGCCCAGCAGCCGCTCGATGACGAAACCGAGGATCAGGGCCGCGCGGTCCGTGTATTCCACGGCCTGGCCCGGCACGCCTTCCAGCGGCTCGCGCAGCACGCCGCGCACGATGTCTGCATGCACCTCGCCATAGCTGGCGCGCAGGCGGGCGCGCAGCGGCAAGCCGGCCGTATGGGTCAGCAGCTGGAACACGGTGACGGGCGCCAGCGCATAGCCGGCCGTGCCGGGCAGCACGTCGGCCAGCCGGTCGTCCAGGCGCAGGCGCTCGCGGCGCACCAGCCAGCCGACGAGCGACCAGATGCCGATGATCTTGGTCAGGGACGCGATGTCGAACACGGTGTCGGCCTGCATGGCGGCGCTGGCGGGTTCGGGCGTGAGCCGCCCGGCCGCGCCCGTCACGCCGTGTTCCAGGGTGCCCACGGCCCAGGCCGCGCCTGGAAAAATCTGTTCCTGTACGCCCGCCTCAAGCAGCGTCGTCAATGGGGTGCTCAGTGCGTTTATCTGCATGATGATTGTGCCGTGCTTGTCGTATTTTGCTCCGCCGCCGCTACTCCCAGCCAGCGCGCCACGGACTGCGCCACCCACGGCCCTGCGTCGAGCGCCAAGTCGTGGCCCGCCTCGCCGTGGATCAGGCAATCGGCTTGCCAGGCGCGCGCCAGCTGCAGCGAACAGCGGTGGTCGACCAGTTGATCCTGCGCGCCGGCCATCACCAGCACGGGCATGGCCGGGCGGATCGCCGGGGCGCGGTAGCGGGCGGCAGACAGCAGCTGGCGCAGCGCATTGCGGCGGCTGATGGGGTATTGCTGCTGGTAGCCCAACCAGTCGTCCAGCAGCGCCGCCTGGCCCGCCGCATGCCGGCGGCTGGTCAGGCGCAGGATCAGCGCTTCCTGGCTGCGCCGGTCGCCCAGGAACAGCTGGCGCAGCAGCGCCGGGTAATTCTGCCAGCGCAGGCGCCGGTAAAACGGGCTGTACGGGCGCATGCTGGTGTTGAGCAGCACGCAGCGGGCGATTTCCTGTGGGTAGCGATGCGCCCATTCCACGGCCACCATGCCGCCCAGGGACAGGGCCAGCAAGTGATATGGGGCGGGGATGCCGCGCGCCAGCAAGTCCTGGCGGCAGGATTCCACCATGTCGCGCACGCAGGTGGCGCTTGCTTCGCCGTGCCGCGTGCCATTGCCGGGCAGGTCGGGCGTGTGGATGCGGGTGCCGGGCAGGGCGCTGGCCAGGACGGCGGGAAAGCCGCCCCAGTGGCGCTGTTCGCGCATCAGGCCGCGCAGCAGTATCCAGTTTTGCGGCCCGCTCATGATTCATACCATTGCGCGAGCGCGCGCCGGCGCTGGGCCTTTCTCGCCAGGCCTTCCGGCACCCAGCGGCCGTGGCTGCTGGCGGCGCGCATGAGGAAATCGAACCACACCAGATGGCGGCGCAGCACGCGCTGCAGGCGGTGCGCGGCCGTGGGATTGAAGAGGCTGACCCGGTTGAACAGCTGGCGCGGGTTTTTCTTGACCCACAGCCAGGAGCCCATTTCCAGGGTCAGCGGCAGGAAGACGCGCCCGCTGTAGCTGGTGCCGTTCAGGTACAGATAGTCCCACAGGTCGCCGTGCGTGCGGTATTGCCTGCTCTGCGGCTCGAATACATAGTTGTGGTTCGGATAGCTTTGGCTGAACAGTTCTTCCAGGGCGCCGATCTCGGCCAGGTGGGCGATGGGCACCTTGGTATGCGCGTGGGGAAACCAGATGCGGTCGCGCAAGCCGAAGCCGGAATGGCAATCGAGGGCCATGCTGAACTGGCGCGACAGCAGTTCGCGCTCGACGAGGTCGCACACGGCCCGGCTTTCCGCCTCCATCGGCGCATTGGCCGCGCCGCGGTACCAGGGCAGGCGCGGGCTGTAGCGCTGTCCGCCGAGCATGAACGGCACTTTTTCGCGCGCGCTCAGCGGCGCGTTGCGCATCAGGTCCACGCCGCGCGGATTGCTGCGCGTGGCTTGCCACATGCCGCCCGGATTAACCAGCGGCATGAAGACGAGGCGCATGGTTTCCAGCTGCTGGTGCAGGGTGGCGTCCCAGCGCAGGCGCGCAATGACGCTTTCCAGGAAGGACAGCAGCACCTGCGTGCCGATGCGTTCGAGGCCGTGGATGCCGCCAAAGAAGCCGAGAACGGGCACGTCGGGACTGGGATTGCCCAGCGCAATGGTATACACGGGAAACTGGCGCCCATCCATGGCGATGCTGCAGGGCGCGGCCACTTCCAGATGGTTGCCGCCGTCGTCGATGAGGCGCTTCAGCATGACCAGCTCGGGCAGATTCTTTTCGATCATCAGGCGTCTGAAAGGAAGAGTAGCGGCCAGTGTAGCCGAAATCCGGGCCATGCCCGACGTCCCGCATGACGAAATTTATTGTTGCCAAGCATGTCACGAAGCCGTCATGTTTGCTGTGTAGTCTGTTGCAGTTGACGCAAGACTTATTAATTGAAAACACCGTCCTGCGTCCTGTTCCACTCTTCACACGATAGCGACAAGAGAGCGATATGACAGGCAGCCCGGCATCCGTCCATGTGCTTGCGCTGGCCGGATGCCTGGTGCTGCTGGGCTTCCTGGCCGCGGCGGGACCCGTGCGGGCGCAGCCCCTTGACGGCCGCGTGTGGCAATTCGACATTCCCGCGCAAAACCTGGGCGATGCCCTGGACCTGTACAGCCGCCGCACGGGCATCGCCGTGCTGATGGACCAGCGCTATGCGCAGCGCCAGTCTGCCGCCGTGCGCGGCCCGCAGGCGGCCGGCGCGGCCCTGCAGGCCCTGCTGGCGGGCACGGGCCTGCAATCGCGCCAGTCCGACGCGCAAGCCGTCATCGTGTATGCGCCCGCCGGCGCGCCCGCCGCCGCGCTGCCGCAGGCGGCCCACGTGGCCGCCGCCGACATCCCCGGCGCGCAGCAAGGCGGCGAGGTGGCGGCCTACGTGAGCCGGCTGCAGCACGTGCTGCTGGGATTGCTGTGCCGCGCGGCGCAGACGCGCCCAGGCGGCTACCGCCTGGCGCTGCAGCTGTACCTGAACCGCGCCGGCGTCGTGGACCGCGTGCAGCTGCTCGATACCACCGGCTTGCCCGCGCGCGACAAGGCCATCGCGCGCCTGGTGCTGGGCATGCAGGTGGGCGCGGGGCCTGCGCCGTCCATGCCGCAGCCCGTCTCCATCCTGCTGCTGCCGGAAGGGCCGGGCAGCGAAGTCGATTGCGCCGCCGGCGCGGCGGGCAGGAACGCGCCATGAGCCTGCCCGACCTGCGCACCAAGCTGAAGCGGCACCTGAGCGCGCGCTATGCCGTGCTGCGCTGGCGCCTCGAACGCGTCGTCGGCTGCCAGCACAACGCGGCCGATGCGCTGCAGGAAACCTGGCTGCGCCTGGAAGCCATGGCGCAGCCGGCCAGCGTGCACAATCCCGACGCCTACCTGCTGCGCATGGCGGCCAACATCGCCACCGACGCCTACCGCCGCGACCAGATCATCGTCACCGAGCGCGAACGCGACGAGCTGATGCATCTCGGCGAGGCCGAGGCGTTTGCCGACGACATCGCCGACCCGGCGCGCATCGTCTCGGCGCGCCTCGACGTGCAGGCGCTCGACGCGGCCCTGGCCAGCCTGTCGCCGCGGCGCCGGGCCATCCTGACGGGCGCGCGGGTCGACGGCTTGCTCAACGAGGAAATCGCCGAGCGCTTCGGCATTTCCGTGGCGATGGTGAAGAAAGAATTGCAGGCCGCCATGCAACACTGTAGAACGTGCATGGCCGATGCCGATGCGGCCCAGCGCAGCGATGTGTCGGGCCGGCGTAAATATTGAAAATGCTCATGAACAGTTCCAACCGCGATCCCCGCGACTTTCCTGATGTGGCCGACAGCGATGCGGCCATCGGCCAGCAAGCCGACGCCTGGTGGGCGCGCCTGCGCTCGGCCGATTTCACGCGCGCCGATGCCGACGCCTTGCGCGCCTGGTGCGCGCGCAGCCCCGCGCATGCGCGCGCCTGGCGCGAAGTGCAACGGGTATGGCAGGCCCTCGATCCGGCGCTGCAAGGGATGGCGCCGCCGCGGGCCGCCGTGCTGGCGTTTCCCGCCAGGCCGGCGCGCCGCGTCTTCCTCGGCGGCGCGCTGGCCGCCGGCGTGGCCGCGCTGGCCCTGCGTCCGCCCCTGGGCGCCTGGCCATCGCTGCAGGAACTCGGCGCCGATTACCGCACGGGCACGGGCGAGCAGCGCCAGCTGGCCCTGTCGCGGCAGATGACGGTGCAGATGAACACGCAGACGCGCATCAATGTGACCGCGCAGGAATCGATCGAACTGCTGGCCGGCGAGGCGGAAATCCTCGCCAGCGGCGCGCGCCAGCCCGTCACGGTGCAGGCGGGGGTGGGGCGTTTGCTGGCGCAGTCGGCCCGCTTCAATGTGCGCCACACGGACGACGCCGTCTGCGTCACCTGCCTGGCCGGCGCCGTCGACGTCGTCTGGCAAAGCCGCCGCCGGACGCTCGATGCGGGCCAGCAGCTGGTGTACGACGAACAGGGCGTGCAGGCGGCCGGCATGGTGGCCGCCAGCGACGTCAGCGCCTGGCGCACGGGCGCGCTGTCCTTTGTTGGCAAGCCGCTGGCCGAGGTGGTGGCCGAAATCAACCGCTACCGGCCCGGCAAGGTGCTGCTGCGCAATCCCGAACTGGGCCGGCGTCTCGTGCGCATGCGCTTTTCCATCACCCAGATGGATGGCGCGCTGGCGATGATACGCGACCTGACGGGCGCGGACATGACCAGCCTGCCGGGCGGCATCGTGCTGCTGAGTTGATGCGGTTTCCTGCGCGGCCGGGTTGATTGAAAATATTTTTCAAAAAACATTATCCCTTCCGCCATCCAGCTACGTCATGGAGATATGGACGCTTGCGCGACAGCCAGGCTCCGCTCCCTTCTCTCTAGCCAGGAAACCATTGCCATGACCAAGCTTCACACTGCCCAGCGCCCAGTCCCGCACATCGACATGGGCGCGCAGCGTACCTCCACGCTGGGCAGCCGCTTGCGGCTCACGCCGCTCGCTTACGCCGTGACCACCATGCTGATGGCGGGCGCGTTTGCCGCGCCGGCGCGCGCGCAGCAGGCGTTCAGCGGCAGCTGGTTCGCGGCCAAGGGCGCGGCGCAGAATGCGGCCAGCACGTCGGGCCGCTTGCCGAATGGCCAGCCCTTGCCGCCGGGCAGCCGGCCCGAAGGCCAGCAACAGCAGGCCAACGCGCAATTACAGCGCTCGCTCAATAACCTGAACCTGGCCGCGCGCGCCATTGCCGCGCAGCAAGCGGCCCAGGCGCAGGCGCGCCAGGCGGCTGCGGGCGAGGCCAGCGCGCCGAACGGCCTGGTGCAGGGCGGCCTGCAGGTCGACACCAACAGCCTGACGGCCGGCTGGCGCAATGCCCAGGGTCCCGTGCAGACGGTCGCGAACGGCAAGACGGCCGTGGTGGTGCAGCAGACGGCGGACAAGGCCATCCTGAACTGGGAAACGTTTAACGTGGGCAAGGACACGACCTTGACGTTCCAGCAGCAGAAGGATTGGGCCGTGCTGAACCGGGTCAACGATCCGCAAGCCCGTCCCAGCCAGATCCAGGGCCAGATCAAGGCCGACGGCACGGTGCTGCTGGTCAACCGCAACGGCATCGTGTTTACCGGCACGAGCCAGGTCGACACGCGCAGCCTGGTGGCGGCCGCGGCCCGCATCGGCGACGCGCAATTCCAGAAGGACGGCATCTACAGCCCCGGCACGGCCGGCGCCACGACGTTTTCGGAGGCGGCCGGCAAGGTGCAGGTGCAGGCCGGCGCGCGCCTGGCCAGCAATGCGCCCAAGGGCAGCACGGAAGGCGGCGGTTACGTCATGCTGCTGGGGAAAGAAGTGCACAACGGGGGCGAAATCAGCACGCCCAAGGGCCAGGCCCTGCTGGCCGCCGGCGACAGTTTTACCATTAAAAAAGGCGTGGGCACGGACGGCAACCCGCTGTCGACCACGCGCGGCAGCGAAGTCACGCCCCAGTTCGCGGCCGGCAGCACGGCGGGCAAGGTGGTCAACACGGGCCTGATCCAGGCGCGCGAAGGCGACGTCACCCTGGCCGGGCGCGATGTGCGGCAGGACGGCGTGCTGCTGGCCACCACCACCACGGCCGCGCGCGGCACCGTCCACCTGAACGCGCTGGGCAGCGACGCGGCCGTCACCGTGGGCCGCGGCGCCACCACGGCCATCCTTGTCGAGGACGACGGCAAGACGACGGCGTTCGACAGCCAGCGCGACGCCATGCGCGGCCCGGCCGTCGGCACGGAAAACATTGCCGCCGTGAATGACCGCCGCGACCAGTCGCGCATCGAGATCGGCAGCGCCGGCACGGTGGAATTCATGGGCGATTCCTTGACCCTGGCCACGGGCGGCCAGATCGCCGTCAACGCCGCCAGCCGCAGCCTGCTGCGCGACGGCGCGCAGCTCGACGTCTCCGGCGCCGTCGGCGTGAAGGTGGCGATGGAAGCGAACAATGTCGAAATCAACGTGCAGGGCAACGAACAGCGCGACGCACCCGTCAACCGTGACGGCAAGGCCTTGATCAACAACAATATCTGGGTGGACCGCCGCAAGCTCGTGTTCGTACCGAAAGGCACGAACGGCTATGACAGCGACCGCTGGTACACGGATGGCGGCTTGCTGGAAGTGGCCGGCTACCTGGGCACGCAGGGGCACTCCGTCAGCGAATGGATGGCGCAGGGCGGCACGGTCAGCTTCGGCGGCAAGGACGTCGTCACGCAGGCCGGCTCCAGCATCAACCTGTCGGGCGGCACCCTGGACGTGCAGACGGGCAAGCTGCGCCAGACCTGGCTGACGGGCGCGGACGGCAAGCTGTATGAGGCAGGCAGCGCGCCCGCGGACTTGCCGTATGCGGGCGTGTACAAGGGCTACGAGGAAGAGCACGCGCGCTGGGGCAAGGATGCCAGCGCCTTTTACGCCAATCCATTGATCGCCGCGCAGCAGCGGCTGGAAAACGGCTACACGGTGGGCCGCGACGCGGGCAAGCTGGTGGTGGCCACGGGCTCGGCCGTGCTGGAAGGGGGCATCGCGGGCGACGTCTTCCAGGGCGAGCGCCAGGTCCAGGCGCCGCAGGCGCTGCTGGACGGCTACCAGCAGTCGCAGCTGGCGGCCGCGCAGCGGGGGCAGCTGATCGTGGGCCAGTATGTGCCGATGTTCGACAAGCGCACGGGCGTGCTGCAGCATGCGCTGTCGGCCGTCATGGACGAAGTGCGCCTGACGCGCGTGCAGGACGGCATCGCCGCCGGCCTCGACGTGGCAGGCGTGCTGGCGCCGGAACGCGAAGGCAGGCTGCTGCTCGACACCGCCTTGCTGAACAATCAGCAATTGGGCGCCCTGCGCCTCGCCGCGAAAGGCGCGATCACGGTCGACAGCGCGCTGCAGGTGGCCGATGGCGGCAATATCACCCTGTTCGGCAAGGACGTGGCCATCAATGCCAGCCTGCGCAGCCGTGGCGGCAGCATTGCGGCCGGCAACGTGCTGAACCAGATCGGTTCACTGGGCATGCTCGATACCTTCGTCAATCCGGGCGTGCCTCCGGGCACGCTGGTGCTGGCCGACGGCGTCACGCTCGATGCCAGCGGCTTGTTCAGCAATGTGCTGCGCGATCCGCTGGCCGCCGCCGGCCTGCCTTACGTGAACGGCGGCAGCGTTTCGCTGCGCACATATGGCGACGTGCGCATCGGCAATGGCAGCCTGGTTGACGCGAGTTCGGGCGGCGCCGTCCTGGCGCAGGCGAAACAGCAGGGCGGCAAGGGCGGCAACGTCACCCTGGCCAGCTATGGCGCGACGGCCGACCTGGTGCTGGGCGAAGGCGCGCAAGTGCGCGGCCATGGCGTGGCGGGCGGCGGCAAGCTGGAATTGCAGGCCAACAAGATCGCCATCGGCCACATTGAAACACCCGAGGCCGGCACCCTGCAGCTGGGCGGCGACTTCTTCGACAAGGGGTTTTCCAGCTACAGCCTGACGGGCATGCAGCGCCTGGCGGTGCTGGACGGCACGCAGGTGGACGTGCGCATGCCGGTATTGCGCGTGGTGGACAATGAAAAACTGGCCCTGTGGACGCCGGAACAGGTCACGGAAAATCCGCTGAAGGGCACCTTGACGCAGCGCAAGGGCGCCAGCCTGGCCCTGCAGGTGGGCGATATCCAGTCCGGCGCGGCCGACATGGCCATCGCCGAGTTGCTGGTGGGCAAGCATGCCGTGGTCAGCGTCGATGCGGGCCAGTCCATCAAGTTGTCCAGCGTGGGCCAGCTGACGGTGGACGGGCGCCTGAACGCGTGGGGCGGCAAGATCAGCCTGGGCGGCGTCGGCGTCAACGGGGCGGTGTCCGAGGCGGTGGAGGCGGCCGGCCATGGCCGCTCCATCTGGATCGGCGAGCATGCCGTGCTGGACGTGGCCGCGCGCGCCGTCAGTGCCACGGACGCGCAGGGCCGGCGCTACGGCAAGGTGGTCGATGGCGGCAGCATCGTCGTCGGCGGCGAGATCGACCATGCGCAGGGCAGCACCTCGGCGGCCAGCCTGTTTGTCGTCGTGCGCGACGGCGCCATGCTCGACGCGTCCGGCGCGCACGCCGTGCTCGACATCAATGGCGACGCCATCGACGTCGCCAGCGCGGGCGGCAGCATCGCGCTGGCATCGAACAATGGCTTGTACCTGGACGGCCAGCTGCTGGCCAGGGCGGGCGGCGCGGGCGCGGCGGGCGGCACCCTGGCCCTGGCCACGGGCACGCCCGAATACCTGAAAGTGCTGGCCACGCCGCAGGTGCTGCAGGGCCGCCAGCTGGCCATGACGCAGCGCCAGGGCGCCAGCGACCTGGCTTCGCACGCGAGCGCGCAGGACGCCGCGGCAACGCTGCAGTATGGCCACGGCCGTTTTTCCGTGGAGCAGGTGGAGGCGGGCGGTTTCGCCAACCTGGCGCTGCTGGGCGCCGCCAGCTTCGACGGCGACGTGGCGCTGCGGCTGCAGCAAAGCTTCCAGCTATACGGCGCGCCCGTGCTGACGCCCGGCAGCCAGCCCGGCGCGCGCATCAGCATCGCGGCGCCGTATGTGCGCCTGGCCAGCATCAAGCCGGTCGGCCGCGATTTCTATACGACGCCGGGCAGCGCGGGGGCGTCGCCGGTCGCCAGCCAGATCAGTATTGCGGGCGGCCTGATCGACGTGCGCGGCATGGTGAGCATCCTGGCCGACGACGTGCGCCTCACCAGCAGCGGCGACTTGCGTTTCCTGCTGTCGCCGCTGGGCTGGGACGGCAACCAGCCGTCGACGGTATTGTCCTCGCCCGGCGACATGACCCTCGTTGCGGCCCAGCTGTATCCGGCCACGGGCGCCGGCGCCGCCGTGCGCGTGGGCTATGGCGCCGTTGGCGGCAAGTTCGGCTACGATCCCGCGTACAGCCTGACCATCGGGCGCAGCACGGCGGACGTGCCGGCCATGCCGTCTTCCGCCTTCGGCTCGCTGGAGCTGGCGGCCGCGCATATCGAGCAGGGCGGCGTCGTGCGCGCGCCGCTGGGCCGCCTGGAGATCGGCGTGGCCCGCTATGACAATGACAAGAGCCTGACGGTCAATCTGCTGGCCAACAGCGTCACCTCCGTCAGCGGCGCCGGCATGGTCATGCCGTATGGCGGCACCGTCGACGGGCAGAACTGGAACGTGGATGGCAAGGCGGCCACCTTCATCGGCGTGGGCGGCGTCAATGCGCAAGGCGGCTTGCGCATCGGCGTGGAAATGGCGGGCGTGGCCGTGGATGTGCAGCCGGGCGCGCTGCTCGACCTGTCCGGCGGCGGCGAACTGACGGGCGCCGGCTTCATCGCCGGCCGCGGCGGCTCCACCGATGCGCGCTACCATCCGCTGTTGCAGGTGGGAGCGAACGGCGGCTTTGTGCTGCCGGGCCTGGCCACCAACCCCGTGTACGCCATCGTGCCGGGCGTGCAGGCGCCGCAAGCGCCTTCGGGCGGCGAAAAGGCGGCCTCCGACCCCGCCGTGGGCCGCCAGGTGACGATAGGCAGCGGCGTGCCGGGCCTGGCGGCCGGCACCTACACGCTGATGCCGTCCACCTATGCGTTGCTGCCGGGCGCCTTCCGCGTGGAACTGAACGGCCTGGCGGGCCAGGGCGGCGCCGGCAGCGTGGCGCAGCCGCTGCGCAACGGTTCCTGGGCCGCGCCCGGCACCCTGTCGATCGCGGGCACGGACATCCGCGCGCCGCTGGCCAGCCAGCTGATACTCACGCCGGCCAAGGTCTTGCGCACGTATTCGCAGTACAACGAAACGGGCTATGCCGCCTTCGCGCTGGCCGACGCGCAAACGCGGGGCATTCCCCGCGCGCTGCTGCCGTCCGATGCGAAAACGCTCAAGCTGACCATGGCGCCCGGCGGCGGGGCGGACACGCTCCAGTTCCGCGGCACGGGCAAGTTCGCCGCCGCCGAGGGGGGCTACGGCGGCACCGTGGTGCTGATGTCGAGCAGTCCTTCCGCTGGCGACATCGAGATCCTTGGCGACGGCGCGCCGGGCACCAGCGGCGCCGGGCAGGTCAGCGTGCGCGCTTCAAGCCTGAACAATATCGGCGCGGCGCGCATCGTGGTGGGCAGCTCGCCGATCACGGAATTTGGCCAGGGCGGCAATTATGTGAATTTTGGTAATAATTTTGCGCGCGCCATCTACCTGCGCGCGGGCGCCGTGCTGTCCGCTCCTGAAGTATTCCTGATCGCCCAGGACCCCAGCAATACCGAGCTGGGCATCGGCGTGATCGATATCGCCGCCGGCGCCGGCATCAGCACCTTGGGCAAGGGCAAGGCCGCCTACGACGCCAACGACGGCTTCATCTACAAGAGCAAGGCGGACATCCACATGCTGGCCGCGTCGAACGGCTTGCTCAACGTGGCGCCCGTGGGCGGCACGGCGAGCGGCGGCATCCGCATCGGCATGTGCGCAGCGGCGTGCACGGACACGGCCAGCCTGTACTCGGAAGGCACCCTGCTGCTGTCGACCAGCGGCAGCTTCCAGCTGCACGACACGGCCCGCTACGGCACGCGCAACCTGAGCCTGGCCGTGGGCGCCATCAACATCGGCTCGAACGAGGCGCTGGCGGCGGCCCAGGCCAGCGGCACGCGTCCCTCCGGCCTGACCCTGAACCAGGGCGTGCTGGACCGCCTGCTGCGCGGCGATACCGGCACGGGCGCGCCCGCCCTGCAGGCGCTGATGCTGAGCGCGGCCGACAGCGTCAATTTCTATGGCGACGTGGTGCTCGACACCTACGACAAGGCGAGCGGCAAATCCAACCTGGAACGCCTGGTGCTGACCACGCCTGCCATGTATGGCCAGGGCGGGGCCGGCACTGTGGCCACCATTCGCACGGCCAACCTGATCTGGGGCGGCGCCGTGTCGGCGGCCGGCAACGTGATCGCGCACGGCGCCGGCACGGGCAGCGGCACCCTGAACCTGGAAGCGGAACGCATCGATTTCGGCTTCGGCCCGTTCACCCAGCCGGCCGGCGTCGCCACGTTCGACCGCCTGGCGCTGGGCTTTGCCGACGTCAACCTGAAAGCGGGCAGCCAGGTCACGGCCAACCACAAGGGCAGCCTGTCCGTCTACCAGGCGCAGGGCGCATATGAGACGGGCAAGGGCTTCCAGTACAGCGGCGGCAACCTGCACATCAGCACGCCGCTGCTGACGGGCGACGCCGGTTCCGCGCACAGCTACACGGCGGGCGGCGCGCTGACGGTGGCGGCGCCGGCCGGCGTGGCGCCGGCCGCGCCCGTCAAGAACAACGATGGGCTCGGTGCTCAGCTGAGCTTGAACGGCGACAGCGTCAGCGTGGCCACGGCCGTGGTGCTGCCGAGCGGCAAGCTCACCATCAGCGCGCAGCACGACATCACCGTGGCCGACGCGGCGCGCATCGACCTGGCGGGCCGCAAGAGCACCTTCTTTGACGTGGATAAATACAGCTGGGGCGGCGACGTCATCCTGGACAGCCGCGCCGGCGACATCCGCCAGGGGGCGGGCAGCGTGATCGACCTGTCGGCCGAGCATAACCGCGCCGGCAGCCTGAAGGCCGTGGCCCTCGACGGCGGGGCCGGCATGGTGGACTTGCAGGGCAGGATACTGGGCGGCGCCAGCGGCAGCTACG
This sequence comes from Janthinobacterium foliorum, assembly GCF_978021625.1. Taxonomy (NCBI): domain Bacteria; kingdom Pseudomonadati; phylum Pseudomonadota; class Betaproteobacteria; order Burkholderiales; family Oxalobacteraceae; genus Janthinobacterium; species Janthinobacterium foliorum. The sequence continues at coordinate 128,042 of NZ_CDXDQE010000007.1, forward strand.
ACGCGGGCGGCACCGTGGTGCCCTACAAGCAGGGCAGCGTGGACGTGCGCGCGCAGACCCTGGGCGCGGGCGGCACCCTGGACAGCCAGTTCGCCTCGCTGAACCAGCGCCTGACGGACGGCGGCGTGACGGGCGCGCGCAGCTTCCAGCTGAAACAGGGCGATTTGACGATCGGCAATGAGGTCAAGGCGGGCGAGGTGCAGGTGGCCGTCGACAATGGCAGCCTCACCGTCGCTGGCGTGATCGATGCCAGCGGCGAGCGCGTGGGCAGCATCCGCCTGGCCGGCAAGCATGGCCTGACCGTGGCCGGCAACGCCGTGCTCGACGCGCATGGCACCGTCCTGCGCGTCGACAGCTATGGCAAGATCATCGACAGCCCGAACCGCGCCACGGTGGAACTGAATGCGGGCGAAGGCGCATTGAACCTGGCCGGCGGCGCGCAGATCGACGTGCGCCATGGCACGGCCGCCGTGGCCGGCAAGGGCAAGGGCGAGCACGACGGCGCCGCGCGCGGTACGGTGGAATTGAGCGCGCCGCGCCTGGGCAGCGGCGGTTCCCGCACGGATGCGGACGCCGCCACCTTTGGCGACATCGCCATCGCCGCCGGCGGCGGCTTGACCATCCGCGGCGCGAAATCCATCGCCGTCAACGCCATGCAGCGCTACGACGACGCGGCCTATGCCACAGTGCCGGGCGCCGATGGGCAGCCCGTGCCAGACCTGGGGGCCAGCGGCCGTCCCTATCAGGTGATCAACCAGGCGTATCTGGACAGCAAGCACGGCGACAGCACGGCCTTCATCGATGCGGCGCTGGCGAATACGGCCTTGCGCAACGGCAAGCTGGCCGGCCTGGCCACGGCCGCGTATGCCGATGCGCTGCACGTGCGTCCCGGCGTCGATATCGTCAGCAGGACGGCGGACGGCGACCTGGTGGTGCAGGGCGACCTGGATTTGTCGGGCATGCGCTACGCCAGCCTGAATCCGCGCTTCCAGCAGACGACCGTGCGCGGTTCGGGCGAGGTGGGCAGCCTGCTGCTGCGCGCCGGCGGCGATTTGAGCATCTACGGCAGCATCAATGACGGCTTCGCGCCGCCGCCTGCCACCCAGGACGACAGCGGCTGGAAACTGCTGCCGGGGCGCGACTTCAACGGCAGCGACGTCATCGTGCCGGGCAAGGGCGTGACCCTGGCCGACGGCACCATCTTCCCGGGCGGCGTCACGCTCAATTACGATGTGCCCGTCAATGCCTTCAATTTCCGCGCCAACACGCGCCTGCCCGTGGACGTGGTCCTGAACCAGGTGCTCACCTTGCCGGCCGGCACGGTGCTGGCGGCCGCCGTGCGCGACAGCACCGGCAAGGTCCTCCACGCGGCGGGCACCTTGCTGGCCACGGCGCAAACCTTGCCCTCCGGCACGCGCCTCGACGCGGGCAGCGTGATTGGGCAGCTGATCAAGGTGCGCGCCATGACCTGGCCGAAAGGCGTCGCCTTGCCCGGCTTGCTGGGCGAGCTCAACGTCGTCACCCTCAGCGGCAAGGTGGTGCTGCCCGTCGGCGCGCTGATCCCGAATGGCACGAACGTCAAGCTGCTGCCGGGCGTGGACGCCATCGAACTGCGCCCGGAAGTGGCGGGCCGCCAGGGCCGGTTGTGGGCCATCGCGCCCATGCTGGCCGATGGCTCGCAGGCGTGGGGCATGCGCCTGGTGGCCGGCGCCGACCTGGACGGGGCCGACACGCGCGCCGTGCAGGCGCATCCCGCGCACGGCACCCTGCGCCTGGCCGACAGCCATTACGGCATGTATGGCGTGTTGATACCGCCGAAGGGCGTGCAGTACTGGACCAAGGAAGCGCAGGAGCTGGGCGAGCGGGAAGGCATTCCCGGCATCGTGGCGGGCGAGCCCATCACCGAGGAATTCACCAGCCAGTTCGGCCAGACTGTCGAGGTATTTTGCGCCAACGACCCGAGCATGTGCGTGCTGAAGGTGGCATACGTGTGGACCAGGGCGGGCGCGGAAGAGTTCGCGGACCCCAGCGTGAAGGCGGGCGACGTGGTCGACCTCGACGGCCTGGGCTGGCCCACCATGTGCGAGGAGAACCCTACCTGGTGCGGCGCGTCGCAGCCCACGTTCGACTACAAGGCGTCCAGCCTGCGCTACAGCGTGCTGCGCACGGGCACGGGCGACCTGGACCTGGTCAGCGGCGGCGACTTGCGCATGGACAGCCTGTATGGCGTGTACACGGCCGGCACGTCGTCGGTGGCGACGGCGGCCGGCGACCCGTACAACCTGGCGCGCGCGCGGGGGCTGGACGGCACGGTGCTGTCCAACCCCGATGGCGCGCATGAGCGCCTCGTCGACGGCGGCAGCGACAGCCTCTACCGCGCCTGGTATCCGGACCAGGGCGGCAATCTGCTGCTGCAGGTGGCTGGCGACCTGAGCGGTTCGCTGGTGGGCGCGGCGGCGGCCAGCAACGGGCGTCCCGTCAACAAGGATGGTCTGGGCGGTTCGGTGGCGGTGGGCAACTGGCTGTGGCGCCAGGGCAGCGGTGGCGTGGCCACGGGCGGCCCGGCCCAGCCGACGGCGTGGTGGATCAATTTCGGCACCTATGCTGCCCGCAGCGGCCTGGCCGACACCGTGCTGGGCTTTACGGGCTTCGGCACCCTGGGCGGCGGCAATGTGCGCGCCGACGTGGCGGGCGACGCCGGCATGCTGGCGCGGCAGGTCGGCGCTATCTACGACAGCAACATCAATGTGCGCTCGCAAGGCTTGCTGCTGGCCGTAGCCAGCACCGGCCGCGTGCTGGCCGATGGCAGCCTGCAACTGACGGGCGGCGGCGACCTGGACCTGCGCGTGGGCGGCGCCCTCAATCCCGCCAGCATGCCCGGCGACGGACACTTGAATGGCGCGCTGGCCGACCTGCGCGGCCATGCCGACGTGGCGGCGGGCCAGCTGGGCACCGTTGCGCTGCAGTACGGCACCAGGGGGACCGACCACGTGCCGCTGGAAACGCGCGCCTTCGACGCCTTCCGCGCCACGCGCGCGACGCCACGGGGCGGCATGACCCTGGTGCCCGGCGACGCCACCTTCAGCGTGGCAACCCTGGGCGACCAGGTGCTGCAGGACGTGGCCGATCCCGGCCGCGTCCTGCAGCTCAATACCTCGTCCTATACCAGCGCGTCGGGCGAGCAGGGCGCCGGCTACAGCTGGTTCAGCCTGTGGACGCCGCGCACGGCGCTCGACCTGCTCTCCGCCGGCGGCAACATGACGCCGCTGACGGCGGGCATCGACACGGCCACCGACCTGGCCATCGTCTACCCGTCCATCGTGCGGGTCGCGGCACCGCATGGCAGCCTGTACTATGGCAAGTCCATCACGGACTGGGGCTCCGCATCGCTGTATGCCGCGCCTTTGCTGCTGGCGCCGTCGCCCAACGCCCAGCTGCAATGGCTGGCCGGCGACTCCATCTATGCGGGCGGCTATGCCATCAGCCAGTCCGGCGCTGCCGCCGACAGCATGGCGACGCCGTTCAAGCCCGCCTTCGCGGCGTGGAACCTCAGGCCTGGCAGCCTGACGCCCTTGGCCGGCAATGTCGCGAGCACGGGCGTGCCATCGTCGACAGTAAACTATCCCCTGTTCGCCTTCGGCCCCGATTCCGCCGCCGGCCCGGCCAACAGCGGCACGCAGGCGGCGCGCATCTATGCCGTCACGGGCGACCTGGTGGGCGTGAACAGCGGCCGCATGGTCGCGTTTTACGATGCCCCGCGGGCGGGCGTCACTTGGTACGAGGGGGCGCAGCCGGTGTGGATGAAGGCGGGCCGCGATATCGTCAGCAGCGGCACGGCCCAGCTGGAAGCCGTGGGTGCCAGGGGCGACGGCGACATGATGTTCCGCAATTACAGCAACCTGTTCGTGCACAATAATGCATTTGACGTATCGGTGGTGTCGGCCGGGCGCGACATCCTGAACAGTTCCTTCAACGTGGCCGGTCCCGGCACGCTGGACATCAGCGCCGGGCGCAACATTTTGATGCAGGACAAGGGCAGCGTCGTCAGCCTCGGTCCCGTGGTGGCGGGCGACAAGCGTCCGGGCGCCGGCATCGCCATGCAGGCGGGCGTGGGCGCGGCCGGACTCGACTACCTGCGCTTCGTCAAGCCGTATCTCGACCCGGCGAACGTGGCGCAGGCGGGCGTGCCGCTGGCGGACCAGGCCGGCAAGGTAGTGAAAGCCTACGACGCCGAACTGGCGGCGTGGCTGGGCGAACGCCATGGCTTCAAGGGCACGGCGGCCGAAGCGCTGGCCTTTTATCTCGCCTTGCCCGAGCCGCAGCAGCGGGTGTTCGCCCGCAATGTGTATTTCGCCGAACTCAAGGCGGGCGGGCGCGAGTACAACGACTGGGACAGCTCGCGCTATGGCAGCTTCCTGCGCAGCCGCAACGCCATCGCGGCCCTGGCGCCGGCCACGGACGCCAACGGCAAGGCGCTTGCCTATGCGGGCGACATCGTCATGTACCGCGGCCTGTACGCGGTGCGCAATGACGGCGAGCAGCGCTGGGATTACTACCCCCGCAACGGCTACGTGCATACCAACTTCGGCGGCGACATCCAGCTGCTGACGCCGGGCGGCAAGCAGGTGTTCGGCATCGAAGGCGAGGCGCCGCCGGCGACGTCGGGCGTCATCACCAAGGGCGGCGGGAATATCGAGCTGTTCTCGCACGGCAGCATCCTGCTGGGCCAGAGCCGCATCATGACGACGTTTGGCGGCGATATCCTGGGCTGGTCGTCGGAAGGCGACATCAACGCGGGGCGCGGTTCGAAATCGACCATCGTCTACACGCCGCCCAAGCGCGTGTATGACAACTGGGGCAACGTGACCCTGTCGTCGGACGTGCCGAGCACGGGCGCCGGCATCGCCACCCTGGCGCCGATCGCGGAAGTGCCGGCCGGCGACGTCGACTTGCTGGCGCCGCTGGGCACCATTGACGCGGGCGAGGCGGGCATCCGCGTCTCGGGCAACGTCAACCTGGCCGCGCTGAAGGTGATGAATGCGGCCAACATCCAGGTCAAGGGCGAGGCCAAGGGCATGCCGACGGTGGCCGCCGTCAACGTGGCGGCCCTGAGCAACGCCAGCGCGGCGGCGGCCCAGGCCACGGCGGCAGCGCAGGACGTGGTGCAGCGCGAGCGCGCCGCCACCCGTTCCGCGCAGCCATCCGTGTTCACGGTGCGCGTGCTGGGTTTTGGCAACGAGGCGCCGCCGGACAGCGCGCAAGCGGCCCCGCAGGACGGCGCGCGCAGCGAGGCGGCCGACTACAACCCGCGCAGCGCCGTGCGCGTGCTGGGACTGGGGACGTTGCCGGAATCGGCCACGCGCCAGCTGACGGCGCAAGAGCGCAGCAGGTTGTCGCCATGATGGCCGGCATGGCGGGCGCATCGGGCGCGGCCGGGGCGATGCGGCATGCTGGCATGGCCTGGTACCGGCCCGCCATCCGGCCGCGCCTGCAGGCGGCCAACGACGTGGGGCTGGCGCCGGCGCAGGGCAGCCAGTTGCAGGCGGTGCTGGCAGATCATTACGCGGTGCTGCACCGGCGCCTGACGCGCCACCTGGGCTGCGCCGAACTGGCCAGCGACAGCCTGCACGATGCTTGGCTGCGCCTGGGCGGCCTGGCGGGGGACGGTGGCGCGCCGCTGGCCCGCAGTCCCGTCGCCTACGTGTTCCGCGTGGCATGCAACGCGGCCACGGACAGCCTGCGCCGCAACCGCGCCTGGCTGTACGCGGACGAGGGCGACGGCGCCGCCGGCTTGATCGATTTCCTGGCCGATACGGCGGCGGGGCCGGAACGCCTGGCCGAGCTGCAGGCGGACGTGCGCCGGCTGGCGCAGGCCGTCGAACTGCTGCCGCGTCGCCACCGGCAAGTGCTCGAAGCGCTGCGCGTGGACGAGCTGACCCGCCAGGAAGTGGCGCAGCGGCATGACATGTCGCTGCGCAACGTCGATACGGCCCTGCGCCAGGCGCTCGACCATTGCGCCCGCCACACGGGCCATGCGGCGCAGGGCGGCGTCGCCACGGCGCGCCGCAGCCTGCGCTTGCGCCAGGGATAGGCGCCACCGCGGTTTACGTTCGTTCGCGTACAGACGCGCAAGCATTCTGCGGGTAGACTGGAACTTCGGGCCTGCATGCGCCCACCCAGCCACCAGCCAGGAGGAAGCGCAAGATGAACGAATTGAATCAGGTGAATACGGGCAGGCGTGGCCTGCTGATCGCCGGCGCCTTGTCGGCCACTGCCGTGGCCGTGCCCGGCGTGGCGGGGGCGGCCGAGGCAGCCAGGACGGCCGCCGAGCCCAGCGCTGCGCCGCCGCCCGTGCTGATGAAGGTCGGCCTGGACATCAACGGCCAGCGCCACAGCCTGGAACTCGACACGCGCACCAGCCTGCTCGACGTCCTGCGCGAACATGTGCACCTGACGGGCACAAAAAAGGGCTGCGACCACGGCCAGTGCGGCGCCTGCACCGTCATGCTGGACGGCCAGCGCATCAATGCCTGCCTGACCCTGGCCGTGATGCATGACGGCGCCAAAGTCACCACCATCGAGGGGCTGGGCACGCCGGACAAGCTGCACCCCATGCAAGCGGCCTTCATCGCGCATGACGGCTATCAATGCGGCTACTGTACCCCGGGGCAGATCTGTTCCGCCGTGGCCGCGCTGGCCGAGATACGCCAGGGTATTCCCAGCCATGTCAGCGCGGACTTGAACGCGCGCCCGCAGGCGACGCCGGAAGAATTGCGCGAGCGCATGAGCGGCAATATCTGCCGCTGCGGCGCCTATTCCAACATCATCGAAGCCATTGCCGAGGTGGCGGGGAGGCCGGCATGAGAGTCTTCAGCTACCAGAAGGCGGCCACGCCCGCCGAAGCGGCGGCCGCCGCCGTGCGCACGCCGGGCGCCAAATTCATCGCCGGCGGCACGAATCTGCTCGACCTGATGAAACTGGAAATCGAGACGCCCGCGCATTTGATCGACGTCAATGGCCTGGCGCTGGACAAGGTGGAAGCGACCAAGGACGGCGGCTTGCGCATCGGCGCGCTGGTGCGCAACACGGCGCTGGCCGCCCATGCCACCGTGCGGCGCGATTACGGCGTGCTGTCGCGCGCCTTGCTGGCCGGCGCCTCGGCGCAACTGCGCAACAAGGCGACGACGGCGGGCAACCTGCTGCAGCGCACGCGCTGCGCGTATTTCTATGACACCAACCAGGCCTGCAACAAGCGCGTGCCGGGCAGCGGCTGTTCCGCCATCGGCGGTTTCAGCCGGCCGCTGGCCATCCTGGGCGGCAGCGAGGCGTGCATCGCCACGCACCCCAGCGACATGGCCGTGGCCATGCGCCTGCTCGACGCCAGCATCGACACGGTGCGCCCCGACGGCGCCGCGCGCAGCATCCCCATCGCCGACTTTTACCGCTTGCCGGGCAACACGCCGCACGTGGAAACCGCGCTGCAGCCCGGCGAATTGATCACCAGCGTCGTCTTGCCGCCGCCGCTGGGCGGCACGCACCTCTACCGCAAGGTGCGCGACCGCGCCTCGTACGCGTTCGCGCTGGTGTCCGTGGCGGCCGTGATCTTGCCGAACGGCACGGGCCGGCTGGCCCTGGGCGGCGTGGCGCCGCAGCCGTGGCGCGTGGCCGCGGCGGAACAGGCCCTGCCCGACGGCGCCGCCGCCGTGGCCCAGCCCCTGCTGGCCGGAGCCAGGCCGACTGAGGACAACGCCTTCAAGGTCACGCTGGCGCAGCGCACGGTGGCATCCGTGCTGAAGGAAGCACACGCAGCACAAGCGAAGAAAGGCTGAGGCCATGAAATTTTCCACACCCGCGACCACCAATCCCATCGACCAGCTGAAGGTCGTGGGCCGCCCCACGGACCGCATCGACGGCCCATTGAAAACCACGGGCACGGCGCCGTACGCCTATGAACAGCATGCCGCCGCGCCGAACGCCGCGTATGGCTACGTGGTGGGCGCGGCCATTGCCAAGGGACGCATCGCTTCCATCGACAGCGGCGCGGCGCGCCGGGCGCCTGGCGTGCTGGCCGTCGTCACGGCCGAATCGGCGGGCAAGCTGGGCAAGGGCAAGATGAACACGGCGCATCTGCTGGCCGGACCGGACATCGAACATTACCACCAGGCCATCGCCCTGGTGGTGGCGGAAACGTTCGAGCAAGCCCGCTCGGCCGCCCAGCTGCTCGACGTAAAGTACGCGGAGCAGCCGGGCGCCTTCGACCTGGCCAAGGCGAAAGGCGGCGCCACCAAGCCGAAAGACGACCAGCCCGACAGCAAGACGGGCGACTTTGCCGGCGCCTATGCCAACGCGCCCGTGCGCCTGGACGCCACCTACACAACGCCGGACCAGTCGCATGCCATGATGGAACCGCACGCCTCGATTGCCAGCTGGAATGGCGATGCGGTGACGGTATGGACGGCGAACCAGATGGTGGACTGGGGCCGTGGCGACCTGGCCCGCACCCTGGGCGTGCCGAAGGACAAGGTGCGCATCGTCTCGCCGTATATCGGCGGCGGCTTCGGCGGCAAGCTGTTCGTGCGCGCGGAAGCCTTGCTGGCGGCCCTGGGCGCGCGCGCGGCGCAGCGGCCCGTGAAGGTGGCCCTGACGCGGCCCCTGATGTTCAACAACACGACGCACCGGCCCGCCACCATCCAGCGCCTGCGCATCGGCGCCACGCGCGACGGCAAGATCACGGCCATCGGCCATGAGTCATGGTCGGGAGATTTGAAAGGCGGCAAGCCGGAAACGGCCGTGATGCAGACGCGCCTGCTGTACGCGGGCGCCAACCGCATGACGGCCATGCGCCTGGCCGTGCTGGACTTGCCGGAAGGCAACGCCATGCGCGCGCCGGGCGAGGCGCCGGGCCTGATGGCGCTGGAAATCGCCATGGACGAAATGGCGGACAAGCTGAAGATGGACCCCATCGTCTTTCGCATTCTCAACGATACGAAAGTGGATCCGGAAAAGCCCAGCCGTCCGTTTTCCCAGCGCCGCCTGATCGACTGCCTGCGCACGGGCGCCGTGGAATTCGGCTGGAAGGACCGGTCCAGCCAGCCCGGCATGCGGCGCGACGGGCGCTGGCTGGTGGGCATGGGCGTGGCGGCCGCCTTCCGCAACAACCTGGTCATGAAATCCGCAGCCAGGGTGCGCCTGGATGGCAACGGCATCATTACCGTGGAAACGGACATGACGGACATCGGCACGGGCAGCTACACCATCATTGCCCAGACGGCGGCGGAAATGCTGGGCGTGCCACTGAACAAGGTGGTCGTGCGCCTGGGCGACTCGGACTTTCCCGTCTCGGCCGGCTCGGGCGGGCAGTGGGGCGGCAACAGTGCCACGGCGGGCGTGTATGCGGCCTGCGTGCGCCTGCGCCAGGTCATCGCCGGCAAGCTCGATTTCGACGAGAAAGAGGCGCGCTTTTCCGACGGGCAGGTGAGCCAGGGCGAACGCAGCGTGCCGCTGGCGGCGGCCGCCTTCCATGGCGATATCGTCGCGGAAGACCACATGGAATACGGCGACCTCGACAAGAAATTCCAGCAATCCACGTTTGGCGCGCATTTCGTGGAAGTGGGCGTGGACGGCGACACGGGCGAAGTGCGCGTGCGCCGCATGCTGGCCGTCTGCGCGGCCGGCCGCATCCTGAACCCGAAAGCGGCCCGCAGCCAGGTGATCGGCGCCATGACCATGGGCGTGGGCGCGGCCCTGATGGAAGAACTGGTGATCGACCAGCGCCGCGGCTACTTCGTCAACCACGACCTGGCCGGCTACGAAGTGCCCGTGCACGCCGACATCCCGCACCAGGACGTCATTTTCCTCGACGAAACGGACCCCATGTCCTCGCCCATGAAAGCCAAGGGCGTGGGCGAACTGGGCATCTGCGGCGTGGCGGCCGCCATCGCGAATGCCGTGTATAACGCGACGGGGGTGCGGGTGCGCGAATATCCTGTGACGCTGGACAAGCTGCTGGCGACATTGCCGGACTCCCCCCGGCTTGCCTGAGCGGGGCCGGCTATTCGGATGTTGTGCCTGCACTGCTATATTGTCGAAACAGTCAACGATCATATGGGAGTGGCATGCAGCGCAAACTGCTGCTGGTAGGTCTTTTTACCTTGAATATGGCCGCCCAGGCCTCGTCCCTGCCCGATTATCCCTTCATTTTCCAGACAGGGACGGCCCAGGTGGAAGTGCCGCCGGACATGGCCGTCATGGAAATCACCGTTGCCAGCCGGGGCGCCGATGCGGCAAAAACCTTGGGCGTGGTTAATGCTGGTACCGCCGAGGTCTTCCAGTTGCTGGGCAAGGTGAAAATTGCGCAAGCGGATATCCAAGCCTCCGAAATCATGCGCACGCTCGATTATTCTGGCAGCGAAAAACGCGATTCGCCGCCCATGTATGTCATCAACCGCAACCTGCGCGTATGGGGCCGGGATTTGGCGGCATGGACGCCGCTGGTGTCGGAGCTGGCCGGCATGAAAAACATCACCCGGATGGATACGGAATTCAAGACCAGCGCGCACGACGCGCTGGTCGCCGAACTGGACCTGAAGGCTGCCAGGGATGCGGAAACGAAGGCGGCGCGCATTGCCAAATCGTTCAACCGGAAGATCGTCTCCGTCATGGCCATATCGGAAGCGTCGTTCCAGTCGCTGGGGCGCACGCTGATGCGTGCCGGCAATGAAGGTTTCGCGCCGCCGCCCTTTATTCCTCCCACGGAGCCTTTGTCGGCCGTCCGCGCGCCGGGCAGCATCGCACTGGAGAAGAGCGTGAATGTCTAGTTCAAGTTGGAATAAGTGCAGCTGGCGGCGTGGCATGTCACCGCGCGCCCGCATTAGCTAAACAAGCGCTTTCCAGGCGATAACTTCCGCGTCCGTGAGGGGCGGCCCCCAGCCTGCGCGCAGTGACGCATCGTATTGCCCATATTGCTCCAGCTCCGGCACGGCCACGCCGTGTTGCCCGCAGATGCGCAAGACCGCTTCCAGCTGCCGCCTGCTTGCCGGCAGATCGTCGCCATACCAGATCGATGCGCTCGTTTCCAGCACGTGTTGCACCAGTTGCATCAGGGTGTCGCGCAGATGCGCGGGGACGGCCTGGCATGCGTCGTCCGGCCATGGGTCGCCCAGGCCCGTAATGGGCAGGAAGGCGAAGCCTTGCTGCCAGGCGGCAAAATCGCCGGGCCCGAGCTGCGCCACCTTCCAGACGTGTTCGGTGAATGCGGACAGGGCCGGATGGCCGATGCCATGGCGCCGGCAAAAACGCTGCATGCAGCTAGCGGCAATGCACTGGCGTGCAATCACGGAGAGGGCGTCTATCGGGAGGCTGGGCATGGACGGGCAGTGCTTTCAAAAGGTTGGGAGCGTTGTTCGCGCAGGACAACCATAGCAAAATTGCGCGACATCCTCCAGTCTCTGCAATATAATGAGAATCATTGTCATTCATATCGCCGGATCGCTCCTTGTCTGCCTTGCTTTTTCCTTCGAATGACGCCGCCCTGGCCGCCAGCCTGTTCACGGGCCACCAGGGCTGGCTGCTGCAGCGCCTGCTGTTGCGCTTGCGTAACCGGGCGGAAGCGGAAGATGTGGCGTCGGAAACCTTTGTGCGCGTGCTGCATGCGGGGCGCCTGGCCGCCATCCGCGAGCCGCGCGCCTACCTGACGACGGTGGCGAAAAGCATCTTGCTGCAGCAGTGGCGGCGGCGCGATATCGAGCAGGCGTATATCGCGACTCTGGCCCAGCTGCCGGACGCCGTGCATCCGTCGCCGGAAGAGCGCGCCGTGCTGCTCGAAGCGCTGGAGCGCCTGTCGCGCGCGCTCGACACCCTGTCCGTCAAGGCGCGCCGCGCCTTCCTGATGAGCCAGCTCGACGGCCTCACGTATGCGCAGATCGCCGATGAACTGGGCGTGTCGGCCAGCATGGTGCGCCAGTACATGGCGCAAGGCTTGCGCTGCTGCCTGGCCGCCGCGGACGCGGCATGAGCGTTTCCGCATTGATGCCTGTCCCTTCCGTACAGGATGCCGCCATCGGCTGGCTGGTCGAGCTCAGTTCGGGCGAGGCCGATGCGGACCAGCACCAGGCGTTTGCGCGCTGGCTGGCGGCCGATGCGCGCCATGCGGCCGCCTGGCGCACCCTGGGGCAAGCCGTGGAACGCAGCGTCGGCCCGTTGCAGGGGGCGGGCGGGGCGGGGACCGTCGGACAGACTTTGGTCCTCGCCGCGCTGCACGACAGGCAGCGGCGCCAGCTGCTGCAGGGCGCCCTGTGCCTGGCGGGCGCGGCCTTCGGCGGCGCCTGGCTGCTGCGCGGCAGTCCTTTCTTGCCGGACTGGAGTGCCGACCTGCATACGGCCACGGCCGCGCGGGGCCGCTTTGCGCTGGCCGACGGCAGCGTGCTGACCCTCGATGCCCGTTCCTCGGCCGACACGGATGTCGGCCGAGGACACCGGCAAGCCACCTTGCGCCAGGGCCAGCTGCTGGCGCGCGTGGCGGCGGGCTCTTCCCCCTTCTTGTTGCGCAGCAAGCACGGCACGGTGGCGGCGCAGGGCGGCGCGCTGATGCTGCGGCGCGAAGAACGGGGCACCGTGGCGCTGGCCGTGCATGGCGACGTGGAAGTGCGCCCCGCCGGCAACGGCTTGGCGCGCGTGCTGCGCCAGGGCCAGGCGGCGTGTTTCGACGGGGAACGCCTGCGCCTGCTGCCGGAGCTGGCGGCAAGCCAGGCGACGGCGTGGGAGCAGGGCATGCTGGTGGCCGTCGACCAGCCGCTGGGCGACCTCGTGGCCGCCTTGCGGCCCTACCGCCACGGCTACCTCGACATCACGCCGGCCGCCGCCGCGCTGCGCGTGTCCGGCAATTACTCGCTCGACGACAGCGGCGCCACCCTGCTGGCGCTGGCGGAAACCCTGCCGGTCACTTTGCGGCAAGGTCCCGGCGGCTGGTGGTCCGGCATTGATCTGAAACACGGCTGATTTATTTTGCGTCGGCACTGTCACTTTTGGCGCGCCGCGGCTCATACCTGGTGTAGCACCACTTTTCCTTCACCACCAAGATAGAGTCCCAGCATGCCACCATTGTTGATGCGCCAGATTCCCCTGGCTGTACTGTTACTTTCCTGCGCCGCGCCCGCCGTCCTGGCGCAGATGCCCTCCGTGCAAACCGCGCCTGCCACCATGCGCTACGACGTGCCCGTTCAGCCGTTGAACGCGAGCCTGATTGCAATTGCCAGCCGTGGCGGCGTGCGCATTTCCATCGATGCGGAACTGGCGCGCGGCGTCAGCGCCGCCCCCGTGCAGGGCGATTTCACGGCGGAACAGGCGTTGCGCCGCGCCTTGCAGGGCACGCAGCTGGCCTTGCTGAAGACGGACAGCGGTGTCTATACCGTGCAACGCGCAGTGCAGGCCGCCGCCCAGCCCGAGGCCACCATGCCGGAAGTGCTGATCACCACCAATTACCTGGGCCAGGTGACGGAAGACACGGGTTCCTACACGACGGGCGCCGTCAGCACGGCCAACCGTCTGGTGCTGTCGCCGCGCGAAACGCCGCATGCGATCAGCGTCGTCACCCGCCAGCAGATGGACGATTTCGGCCTGGTGCAGCTGAGCGAAGTGCTGAACCATACGCCGGGCGTGTACGTGCAGCACATCGACAGCGAACGCACGATCTACTATGCGCGCGGCTTTTCGCTCGACAATTTCAGCTACGACGGCTTGCCGTGGACGCGCGACGCGTCCTTGAACCTGGGCGAATCGCTGGCCAATATGGACCTGTACGACCGGGTCGAAGTGCTGAAGGGCGCGAACGCGCTGATGAGCGGCGCCGGCACGCCGGGCGCCACCGTCAACCTGATCCGCAAGAAGCCCACGCGCGAACTGCGCGCGCTGGCCGACCTGTCGGCGGGATCGTGGAGCAACTACCGCGCCATGGTTGACGTGGGCGGCCCCTTGAACGACAGCGGCAGCGTGCGCGCGCGCGCCGTGGCTTCGTACCAGGACAAGCACTCGTTCGTCGACCGCTACCAGCGCCGTTCAGAATTCGCGTATGGCACCGTGGAAGCGGACCTGTCGCCGCGCACCTTGCTGACCGTGGGCGCCGACTACCAGCACACGGTGCCGCGCAACAGCGACTGGGGCGGCGCACCGCTGTTCGACGCGGACGGCAAGCGTTTTACCATGCCCCGTTCGTTCAACGGCGCGCCCACCTGGAGCACGCAGCAGACGGAAGCCAAATCCGTCTTTGCCTCGCTCGAACACAGTTTCGACAACGGCTGGATGGCCAATCTGCGCCTGATCCACCAGGCCAACGCCCTGTACGCGCCCGTCGCCTACCTGGACAGCTTCCCGAAGGCAGACGGCAGCGGCACCGCCGTCACGGCACGCCAGTACAACAGCGACGCCACCAGCAATGGCCTGGACGTGTACGCGAAGGGCCCGTTCACCTTGCTCGGCCGCACGCATGAACTGGTGGTGGGCGCGAACGCCTACCGCAAGCAGTCGGACGACGTCTTCAGCCCGTATTCCTTCATCAAGGTCGACAATATCTATACCTACCGGGGCGAGGTGCCGGAGCCAACGTGGGTGCTGGACACGGCGCGCGAAGTCATCCGCCAGAAGGCCGTGTACGCGACGGGCCGGTTTTCGCTGCCGCAGGGCGTGCACGTGATCCTCGGCGGGCGTTTGTCCTCGTATGAAAACCCCACGGCCGACATCGACGAATCGTCGGTCTTCACGCCATACGCGGGCCTGACCTGGGATTTCGCGCCCAACCTGACGGCGTTTGCCAGCTACAGCGATATCTTCAGCCCGCAAAACAGCCGCGACGTGAACAACCGGACGCTGGACCCCGTGCTGGGCAAGAATATCGAGGCGGGCGTGAAGGGCGTGTTCCTGAACGGCCGCCTGAATGCCAGCGCGGCCGCCTTCGAGGTGCGCCAGGATAACTACGCCGAATCGGTCGACGAGGTCAACAGGGTGACGGGCATGGATGCCTACCGCGCCATCGACGGCGTGCGCTCGCGCGGCGTGGAGCTGGAAGTGTCGGGCCAGCTGATGCCGGGCTGGCAGCTGCAGGCCGGCTACACGCACAAGGTGGCGCGCGACGCCGGCGGCAAGGTCAATACCCTGGCGCCGGAAGACCAGCTGAGTCTGTACAGCACCTGGCAGCCCTTGCCGCGCCTGACGGTGGGCGGCGGCGCCCGCTGGCAATCGCGCACCTGGCAGCAAACCCGGGCCGTGCGCGGCGGCCTGACCACCGTACATCAGGGTTCCTACGCCGTGTTCGACGCCATGGCGCGCTACCAGATCTCCGACCGCCTGGCCTTGTCCCTCAACTTCAACAACCTGACGGACCGCAGCTACTACGGCATCAGCACGGGCCGCCGCGTCAGCTACGGCGACCCGCGCAATGCGATGCTGAGTTTGAACTACCGCTACTGATTGATCCGGATGTCGCGCAAACCGGGCGCTGGTCGCCCGGTTTGCATGGCCATCAGAAGCGGTACGTCAAGGTCCCGCGCACGCTGCGCGGCATGCCGTACGTGCCTTGCGCGTAGGTGTTGATGTTGATGTAGCGCGTGTCCAGCGCATTTTCCACGTTCAGCTGCGCCAGCAGCTGGCGTGACAGTTGCCAGGCAGCCATCAGGCTGACGGTGCTGTAGGCGTCCTGCGTGACCCGTTCCGTGCCGCGCGGGCCTTCGCCGTCATAGTAGAACTTGCTTTGCCAGTTGACGCCGCCGCCCACGGTGACGTCGTGGCGTACTTTCCAGGTGGCGAACAGGCGCGCCGTCGAGCGGGGCGAGAGGCTGTTGATGTCTTGCCCGTCGCGGTCCCTGGCGCGGAAATGGCTGGCGCTGGCCGTCATGTTCCAGCCCGGCGCCAGGTGGCCCGACAATTCTCCCTCGATGCCGCGGCTGGTGGCGCCGCGCGCCGCGACATAGGCCTGCGTGGTGGTGCCGGGCACCCGGCGGGCGCCGTCAGGCTGGGCCAATTTATCCTGCCTGATCTCGAAGATGCCGACGGCAGCGTTGGCCTGGCCGCCCGCCAATTCTCCCTTCACGCCGACTTCCATGCTCTGGCCCGTCAACGGGTCCAGCCAGGCGCCCGCGCGGTCCTGGTTTTCCTGCGGACGGAAGATGTCCGTGTAGCTGGCGTATGCGGAATACGTATCGTCCAGGTCCACCACCACGCCCGCATACGGCACGAACTTGCTCTTGGCAAAGGCGAAGCGCGCGCTGCCGTCAAAGCCGATGCGGTCCTTGTCCCAGCGCGTCAAGCGCCCGCCGAGTATCACTTTCGTGTTGTCGGCCAGATTCAGGCGGGCTGCGCCATACGCGCCATACTGCGTAGTCGTGTACTTTTCCGACAGCACGGGTTCGCCCCAGGCCGGCTGCGGGTAGCTGCCATCCCAGGCGAGGAAATTGCCGATGTCTGCGGGGTCCAGCGCTTCCTTGACCTTGAATTCGGCGTGCTGCAGCGTGTAGTTGGCGCCGGCGATGATTTCATGCGCGCGTCCGCCCAGGCTGAACGGTCCCGAGATTTTCACGTCCGCGCTGCTCTGGTCGCGCTGGCCGATGTAGCGGTTCGGATAGCCCAGCATGCCCAGGCCCGTGACCCTGTCCGGCCATTCGGCCAGGAAGACCAGGGGCGTGTCTTCCGTGTGCTTGCTGTACATGGCTTGCGCCTGCGCCTTCCAGCCCTGGCCCAGCGCGTGCTCCAGGGTGGCGTGCACGTTGGTCTGCTGCGTGGCCCAGGCGGCCCAGCGGGGCGCCGTCGTGACGGAACGGTCGAAATGGGTGCGCGTGCCGTCGCCGTACCACAGGGGGAAGCCGCCCCAGTTGCTGCCTTTCGGATCGTTCTTCTGGTAGCTGGCGCCCAGCGTGGCCACCGTGCCGGGCGCCAGGTCCGCCTCGACGGTGGTGTAGACGAGCTGGCGCTGGTTCGAATAGCCATTGGTAAACGACTTGCGGTCTTGCCAGGCGCCGGCCACCCGGCCGCGCACGGAGCCGTCTTCGCTCAGCGGCGTGGCGAGGTCGGCCGTGCCCCGGTAGTCGCTCCACGATCCGGCCGCCAGCGACAGCTGCCCCTCGAATTGTTTTGCGCTGGCCCGTTTGCGCACCAGGTTGATCGAGGCGGACGGGTAGCCGGCGCCTGTCAGCAGGCCCGTGGCGCCGCGCGTCACCTCCACCCGGTCGTAGATCAGCGCATCCATCTCCGATTCGCCGCCCGAATACTGCACCTTGTACGTGGTGGGCACGCCGTCGTACTGGAAATTGTCGACCTCGAAGCCGCGCGCGGAAAACGTGCTGCGTTCCGTGTCGAACTGGTTGACGGCGATGCCGGGCGTGTTGCGCAGCACCTCGCGCACCGTCTGCAAATCCTGATCTTCCATGCGCTGGCGCGTGATGACGCTGACCGATTGGGGCGTCTCGCGCAGCGACAGCACCAGTCCCGTGGCGGTGGCCGTGGCCGGGGTGGTATACGATCCCGTGCCTTCCGTGCTGGCGTCGCGCTGGGCCGTGGCGCGCACGGCGATGCCGGGCAGGGTGGCGGCATCGGCGGCGGACGGCGACGGGCGCACGGCATAGTTGCCGCCACCGTGGTCGACGGCGACCAGGCCGCTGCCAGCCAGCAGGCGGGCGAAGCCGTCTGCCACGGTATAGCTGCCATGCAAGCCGTGGCTGCGTAAGCCCGCGTACAGGCTGGCGGCGCCGGAGATGCTGACCCCCGCGTCGGCCGCGAACGCGGACAGGGCAGTGCCGAGGGGGCCGGGTGCCACCTGGTAGTGGCGCGCGGCAGCCTGCTGCAGCGGCTGTGCCTGCGCGCCCGGCGCCAGGGCCAGGCTGCCCAGCAGAGCCAGAGTGATGCCGGTAGTGCGGTAGTGCTTCATTGCTTGTTTCCCTTCGTTCATGTGTTGGTCCTGTGTGGATTGACGGGGCACATGTCGGAAAGGGACATCATTTTTCAAATTTTTATGCGGGGCCGACCGACGTCCACCAGCGGCCGTGGCGCCGCACGCGCACGGGCAGCGACGCCTGCAGCAAGTCCAGCAGCGCATCCGTGTCGCGCAGCTGGTACACGCCTGTCACGCGCAGCCGCGCGACGGCCGGATCGCAGCGCACGACGCCATGGCGGTAGCGGCCCAGCTGGGCCAATACCTGGGCCAGCGGCGTGGCGTCCGCGTACAGCAGGCCCTTGAGCCAGGCATCGGCATGCGGCGCCAGCGGCTGCGGCGCGCTGACGGCCGCGGCGTTGAAGCTGGCTTGCCAGCCCGCCCGCAGCATCACGGCCGGCGCGTGGGCGGGCCGCACTTCCACGGCGCCCTGCGACACGGCCACGTGGCTGCGCGCCGCCAGCAGGCTGGCGTCGTGGCGCACCGTGAAGCGCGTGCCGATGGCGCGCACGCTGCCGTTGCTGGTGCGCACGATGAAGGGACGCTGGCGCGCGTCGGGGCTGGTCGCCACGTGCAGTTCGCCGGCGCGCAGTTCGACCAGGCGCAGCGCATCGCTGAAGACGATATCGGCGGCGCTGGCCGTGTTCAGGCTCAGTGCGCTGCCATCGGCCAGGGTGAGGTGGCGGATTTCGCCCGTCGCCGTGTGCAGTCCGGCCGACCATTGCCGCCATGGCGCCAGTTCCAGCATGGTCCAGCCGGCCGGCCCGGCAACGATCAGCAAGGCCAGGGTTTTCAGGGCGGCGCGGCGCCGGGCGCCGGCCGGGCGGTCCAGCACGGGCATGGCCAGGGTCGTGGCCAGCGGCGCGGGCAGCATGCCGAAGGTGCGGCAGACGTGCTCGGCACGTTGCCAGGCCGTTTCGTGATCGGGGTGGGCGGCGCGCCAGCGGGCCAGCGCCTGCAGCGCGGGCGCGTCGAGTTCGCCCCCTTGCAGGCGCATCATCCAGTGCGCCGCCTCGCGCGCGGCGCGCGCGCCGATGGCCGCGCTCATGCCGCCAGCAGTATGCATTGCGTCAACGCCTGCACCATGTAGCGCTTGACCGTGCGCTCGCTGATGGCCAGGCGCGCGGCGATGTCCGCATAGGCCAGGCCTTCCAGCTGCGACAGCAGGAAGGCCGTGCGCACCCTGGCGCCCAGGCCGTCGAGCATGGCGTCGATCTGGTGCAGGGTTTCCAGGATCAGCAAGCGCTCTTCCGCCGATGGCGTGACGGGCGCGGGCAGCTGCGCCAGGGTGGCCAGCCACGCCTGCTCCAGCGACTGGCGGCGGTAATGGTCGATCAGCAGGCGCCGCGCCACCGTTGTCAGGTAGGCACGCGGTGCGCGCAGGCTGGCGGCCCGTTCGTCCGGCGTGGCCAGCAGTTTGACGAAGGTATCCTGCGCCAGGTCGGCTGCGTGGTCCGTGCACGACAGCTTGCCGCGCAGCCAGCGCAGCAGCCACGGATGGTGGTCGCCATACAGCTGGCTCAGGGAAGACGGGTCTCGGGGCTCGGCGGCAGGGGCTACGGCAGACGTCACGGCACACTCCAGGTTGGCGCTGAAGTCCTCCATGCCGCTGGGAGAGGGCGCGTGCAGGTGCTTCTTGAATGCGAATGGTTCTCATTTTACATTGACATGCCTGAATGTCAATGTGTGGCGGCAGCCGCTGCCGTCAGCTGGCCTGGCGCCGCTGCGCATAGCTGCGGCAATGCTCCAGGTAGCCCGTCTCGTGGCTGGCGATCAGCTGCAGCACGCTGTTCCACAGCCAGGGAGGAATCGGATTGCCGTTGTGGCGGTCCGTCTGCAGTTCCTTGATCCAGTGCATGCCCGTCGACCAGTCCATCTGCCGCGCGTGCGCGCAGCCGACAACATATGCCAGGTAGCTGGCCGTGCTGGCCGCGTCTTCCACGCTGAGCTCGTCGATTTCCAGCTTCAGGTCTTGCGGCAGCAGTTCGCGCACGAAGATGCCGCGGCCCAGGAAGCGCTGCGGCATGGTGCGTTCGCCCAGGGCCGGCGACATGTGGCGCGCGCCGGCCACCACGCGTTTGGCGTTGTCGCGCGGCATGCTGGCATGCGCATAGCGCACGGAGGTGGCTTGCACGGCTTCCTTGATGTCGATCAGGCAGTATTCGCCGTCGCCCAGGCCCAGCAGCACGGCATAGCGCAGCAAGCCCAGCGAACTGCAGCCCTTGACCCAGTAGGCGGCGTCGATGACTTCCAGTTTCACCTTCTTGCTGCGCGACTTCAGGCGCGTCACCAGCGCCCGCAAGTCCGACGAGTCGCACAGGGCGGCGATGGCTTTCTTTTCTTCCTTGGAAATGGGCCAGAAGTTGCGGCCCATGGGAATGATGGGCCGCGTTTCCAGGAAACGCTCCTCGGCCAGTTCCTTCCACGAGCGCTGCACGGCGCCGCGCAAGGCCGTGCGCACGACGGCGGGGCGGGGCAGGGCGACTTGCAATTCGCCGGGCAGGAAGGCAAAGGCGTAGCCGTCGAGCAAGTGCTGCAGCATGCTGGCCGTCACCACCCCGGGCAGGGACGAGCCGCGCGCGGCCGTCGCCAGCGACAGGGCCAGGCGTACCAGGTCGTGCGCGGGATTGCCGATCACGCTCTGGTCGAAGTCGCGGATCTGCATTTCCACGCTGCCGTCCGCGCCAGCCAGCGGACCCAGGTTGCCCAGGTGGCAGTCGCCGCAGATCCAGATGGGCGGTCCTTCGGGCAGGCTGTGGCCTGGCTGCGCCTGCAGCCATTCGTAATACTGCGCCGTATTGCCGCGTACATAAGCATGGGGCGAGCGGGCCATTTTTTCATCGCGGCGGTCCAGCAGCAGCTGGCGGCGTTGATCCGGGGCGGGCAATCTGGGCAAGGTGCGTTCCTTTTGGTAAGTTTCCTCCATACTATGCCTGTATGCATTATTTCGCCGTGAAATGCTTAACAGAGCGACAACTTCACCTGGATTAAGCTGTCACTATCTTTTATTTTTTGGAAAACAACATGGATTTGAGCCAGCACGCCGCCGTCGTCAACTGCGAAGCCTACCGCGACGGCAGGAAGATCGCGCACTTCGATATCGACAAGGTGGGCGACTTTCTCGACGACCCCGCCTGCTTCGTGTGGATCGGCCTGGCCGGCCCCGACACGGCCGCCATGCAGGCGCTGCAGTCGGCCTTCGGCTTGCACGAACTGGCCGTCGAAGATGCGGAAGGGGCGCACGAGCGGCCCAAGCTGGAGGAATATGGCGATACGCTGTTCATGGTCCTGCACACGGCCAGCCTGGACGGCGAGGCCATCGTCTACGGCGAAACCCATGTCTTCCTTGGCTGCCGCTTCATCATCACCGTGCGCCACGGCCCGTCCGCCGGCTACGCGAAACTGCGCGAGCGCAAGGAAAGCGTGCCGGAGAAACTCGCCAGCGGTCCCGGCTACGTGCTGTATTCCATCATCGATTTCATCGTCGACCAGTACCAGCCCTGCATCGACCATTTGCAGGCGAAGTTCCAGCAATATGAGCTGGCGCTGTTCAAGCCCAGCCTGTCCGAAGACAAGCTGCAGGATTTCTACCAGCTCAAGACGGAACTGCTGAAGCTGGACGCGGCCGTCAACCCGCTGCATGAAATCTGCACCCAGCTGATCCGCTTCCATGGCGATATCGTGCCCAAGGAAAACCGCATCTATTACCGCGACATTCTCGATCACGTGAAACGGGTGACGCACACGGCCAACCAGATGCGCGAGCTGGTCAATTCCGCCATGCAGGTGGCGCTGGGGCAGATTTCCATCCGCCAGAACGAAGTGGTCAAGCGCCTGGCCGCCTGGGCCGCCATCCTGGCCGTGCCCACCATGGTCTTCAGCCTGTACGGCATGAACTTCGAATTCATGCCGGAGCTGAAATGGCGCGGCAGTTATCCCGCCGTGATCGTCGTCATCATCGCCGGCTGCTACTGGCTGCACCGGCGCCTGAAGCGCGAAGGCTGGCTGTGACAGACAACCGCCCGCCGGCATGCAAACATTGGAGAGTATTGCCGCAAAATTAGCTGCTACGATGAAGTTGTAGCGTCGAAGGCTGCTGCCAGACCTCCTTGGCGCGGATACCGTTTCCTGCTGGCGCCGCCACCCCAGAGGCGCCAGCCCGGACGACGGCGCGTATCCGGCGCCACAAGGCTCCTGGTTTCCAGGAGCCTTTTTTTGCCTGTTACGCTTCCACCGCCCTTGCCGCTTCGAGGATCAGCGCCGCCACTTCGGCGGGACGCGAGGCCAGCGAGGCGTGGCTGGCGTCCAGGGTGATGACCTTGCGCGCTTGCAGGCGCGCCGCCATGCGTTCCTGGTTGACGGGAGAAATCATGCGGTCGGCGCTGGAAATCTGGTACCAGCTGGGCTTGTGCCGCCAGGCCGGATCGCCGACCGTGTCGCCAAAGGTGCTGGCCAGCGGCGCCTTCTGTACCACGCCCAGCACGGCGCCTTCTTCCGCGTCGAGGTCCTGGCAAAAGCTTTCATGGTATTTGTCGGGTTTGACCCACAGGTAGCCGTCGCTGTCGCCTTCCAGGTTGGGCACGCCGATGGGCGGGTGCTCCTGCGTGAGGCTGCCCGGACTTTCGCCGGCGTCGGGCGCGAAGGCCGCGATGTACACGAGGCCGGCCACGTTCGGCGCGTTGCCGGCCACGCTGATGACGGCGCCGCCGTAGGAGTGGCCCACCAGCAGCACGGGGCCCGGCACCTGCGCCACCATCTTGCGCGTGCGTTCCGCATCGTCGGCCAGCGACGTCAGGGGCAGTTCGACGGCGCGGATGGCCGTGCGGCCTTCGCGCCGCAAGGCGAGGATGACGCGGCTCCAGTGGGCGGCGCCGCCCCAGAAACCGTGGACGAGGACGATCGTGGCTTGCTTGCTCATGCGGATACTCCTTTGGCAAGGGAGACGGCGAAGACCGCGCAGCTTGCCGGGAGACAGCGGCGCGGCGGTCAGGTGCGCATCCATTGTAATCCCGCGCGCTGGCCGCGGCATCGTCCTAGTTGTCCCAACGCATGGCCTCGATGGCGTCCACCACGGTACTCTCGTATTCGATGAAGAAATCGCTGTGGAAGCCGTCGCGCAGCACCAGGTGGCTGCTGCCGGGCAGGGCGGCCGCCAGGCGTTCGCCGTCGGCCAGGCGCAGCGGGCGGATGAAGTCCAGCGTTGCTTGCGCCTGGGCCAGCACGGCAGGATCGGACTGCGGCGTGAGCCATGGAAACAGGTTGCGCAAGCTGCCTGGATCGACGGTGATGACCAGCGCCGGCGCGCGCACGCGGCGGTAGTCGGGTGAAAAATTGTGCGCGGCCATGTCCATGGCCCTGGCGATGGCGGGCGGGGTATTCGGCCGCACGGCGCCGCCGGGCAGCACGTCCAGGCTGTCGCGCCAGTTCGCTTCCAGCGCCGGCCACCACTGCTTGGCGAGGCGCTTGGCATAGGCGATCGAGGCGGCCATCGACGCCAGGTCGGCCGGGCCGGGCTGCGGTTCGTCGAGGGGCGAGGCTTCGGCTTCCTCGTAGCCGCCGAGGGCCAGGTAATCCCAGGTCGTGTCCAGGTAGGCGAGTCCCCGCACGCGCTGCGGGTGGCTGCCGGCGAACAGCGTCAGTTCGTTGCCTGCGATCGAATGACCGGCCAGGATGATGCGCTTGACTTGCAGGGCGTCGAGCACGGCCAGCAGGTCGGCCACCAGGGTGGCGGGGGCGTAGCTGGCATCGCCGGCGCCGCTGGCGGGCAGCGGCTTGCCGGACGCGCCATAGCCGCGCCGCGTGATGGCCAGCACGCGGTGGCGGCGCGCCAGGGCGGGCGCCAGGCTGTCGAAGGCATGCGCATTGGCGCCCAGGCCCGCCAGCAGGACGATCACGTCAGCGCTGCCGCCCCGCGCGCATGGCCAGTCGCGCACGTGCAGGCTGACGCCGGGAGCGGCGCCGATCTGCCGGTCCGTGACGGTGGCGGTGCGCGCTCCGCCGCCGCAGGCGGAAAGCGCGGCCAGGGCCGTGATGCCCAGCAATACATGCCTGCGGGCGTGGAAATGCGGTGTCTTGTCGTCAGGCTGGTGCATGGCGTGTTCCTTGTCGGGTGGTGATGGCTGCCAGTATCGGCGGCGCGCATGAAGCGCGGCTGAGCGGGGCGTGAAGATCGCCTGAAGAAAAGACTTTGACAAATTTTCCAGAACTGGATAATCTGTCTGAATGAAAAAACCTGCCGCACCACCCGCCGCCACGCGCAATGCCGAACAAGCCCTGCTGCTCGACCAGCTCAAGCAGGTGGCCGATGGCCTGGCGCGCACCTTCGCGCCATTTTGCGAAGTGGTGGTGCACGACTTGCTGGCGCCCGAACACGCGGTGCTGGCCATCCACAACAATCTGTCGGGACGGGCCGTGGGCCAGCCGGCCACGGAACTGGGCCTGGCGCGCATCCTCGACCCGGACTTTGCCCAGGTGGTGGCCAATTATCCCAATAAATTTGCCGATGGCCGGCAAGCCAAGAGCACCTCGATCGGCATCAAGGATGGCGACGGCAAGTACATCGCGGCCCTGTGCCTGAACGTGGACCTGACCCTGTTCCAGAGTTTTCAAAGCGCGATGAACCAGTTCGTGGCCGTCGACGCTGGCGCCGCGCCGCGCGAGTCGCTGGACCCGGCGGGCGCCGACGCCATCCGCGCCCGCATCGACCAGTTCGCGGCGCGCTTGGCCGCCTCGCCGCGCACCCTGAAAACCCCGGCGCGCCGCGAACTGCTGCGGCAATTGCGCGCGGCCGGCCTGCTCGACGTGCGGCGCGCCATGGAAATCATCGCCGAACACCTGGGCGTGTCGCGCGCCGCCGTCTACACCTATGCCCGGTAAGCGCATGCATGCTTCGCCTGATACCCCTCCGTCGGCGGCGCGCCTGCTGCTGCTTGACGCTGCCGCCGTCGCCCTCCACCTGCAGGCCGACGCTGTGCTGGCCGCCGTGCGCGACGCCTTCGTGCTGCACAGCCGCCAGCAGGGCCGCGTGTTTCCCGTCATCCGCGAAACGCTGGCGACGGGCGGCGTGTTCGGCATCAAGGCGGGCGACGTGCCGGCCGAGAACCTGCTGGGCTTCAAGGCGGCCGGCTTCTGGCCTGCCAACAGCGCCGCGGGCGGCGAGCCGCACCAGGCCACCATCATGCTGCTCGATCCGGCCACGGGACGGCCCGTGTGCATCATCGACGGCAATGCCATCACCACGGCGCGCACGGGCGCGGCGGGCGCCCTGGGCTTGCGGCAGCTGGCGCGGCCCGACAGCGCAAGCCTGTGCGTATTCGGCACGGGCGTGCAGGCCAGGGCGCAGGCCGAATATGCGCTGCGCGTGCTGCCGCATCTGCGCCAGCTGCGCTATGTCAGTTCGAATGGCCAGCCGCATGCCGCCTTCGAGGCCGTTTTTGACGGCCGCATCGCCATCGCCCATGTCCCCGACGCGGATGCGGCCGTCGCCGCCAGCGACGTGGTGATCACGGCCACGCCGGGACGCGGTCCTTTGTTCGGCGCGGGCGCCGTGCGGCCGGGCACCCACATCAACGCCATCGGCGCCGACACGCGCGGCAAGCGCGAACTGCCGGAGGGCTTGCTGGCGCTGGCGCGCCTGGTGGTCGACGACGTGGCGCAGGCGCGCAGCATCGGCGAAGCGCAATGGGCGCCGGACACTCCCTGCCAGACCCTGGGCGACTTGCTCGACGGGCGCGCGGCGCCGGCGCGGTCCGCCAGCGACATCACCGTGCTCGATCTGACGGGCCTGGCATTGCAAGACCTGACGGTGGCGCGCCTGATTTACCGGCAGGCGCTGGCGGCCGGCAGCGGCATCGACATTTCCTGGCCGTGGCAGGGCCATTCCTGACTTTTTGAAAGGCACACAGCATGCAGAACCTGACACTTCCCACCTATGCCGACGTGGTGGCCGCCGCCGGCCGCATCGCCGGCCATGCCCACAGGACGCCCGTCATCACCTCGCGCACCGTCGACGCGGAGTTCGGCGCCCAGGTCTTCTTCAAGTGCGAGAACCTGCAGCGCATGGGCGCCTTCAAGTTCCGCGGTGCCTACAATGCGCTGTCGCAGTTCGACGCGCAGCAGCGCCGCGCCGGCGTGGTGGCTTTCTCGTCGGGCAACCACGCCCAGGCGATCGCGCTGTCGGCCCAGCTGCTGGGCATCCCCGCCACCATCATCATGCCGCAGGATGCGCCTGCCGCGAAAATCGCCGCCACGCGCGGCTACGGCGGCAAGGTGGTGCTGTATGACCGCTATACCGAGGACCGCGAGCAGATCGGCCGCGAGCTGGCGCAGCGGCAGGGCATGACCCTGATACCGCCGTACGACCATGCGCACGTGATCGCCGGCCAGGGCACGGCCGCCAAGGAACTGTTCGAGGAAGCGGGACAACTCGATGCCTTCTTCGTGTGCCTGGGCGGCGGCGGCCTGCTGGCCGGTTCGGCCCTCTCCACGCGCGCGCTGTCACCCGCCTGCAAGCTGTATGGGGTGGAGCCGGAGGCGGGCAACGATGGCCAGCAATCGTTCCGTTCGGGGCAGATCGTGCACATCGACACGCCCAAGACCATCGCCGACGGCGCGCAGACGCAGCACCTGGGCAGCATCACCTTCCCCATCATCCGGCGCGACGTCGACGACGTGCTGACGGTCAGCGATGCGCAGCTGGTCGAGCGCATGGCCTTTGCCGCCGCGCGCATGAAGCTGGTGATCGAGCCGACGGGATGCCTGGGTTTCGCTGCCGCCCTGCAGATGAAGGCGCAGCTGCGCGGCCAGCGCGTGGGCATCCTGATCAGCGGCGGCAACGTCGACATGCCACGCTTTTGCGCATTGCTGGGAAGCGCATAATTTGCGTGCAGGCGGCCAGGGCCCACCTTACAATGGGCGATCCCCCATTGTGATGGAAAGGTGCCACTGATGAAGCCAGCCCTGTTTGCATTGCCGTTTGCCCTGGCGCTGGCCGCGCCACCCGTCCTGGCTGCTGGAGCGGGCACGCCGCTGCCGGGCCTGGGCGCCGATTTGGGCCAGGTATCCGTCTCCGGCCTGTCGTCGGGCGCCTTCATGGCGGCGCAGATCGCCACCGCGTACTCTTCCATGTTCAAGGGCGTGGGCATCATCGCCGGCGGACCGTACGACTGCGCCTCGACCTATCCCGCGCAATCGCCGCTGGTGAATGCGAGCACGGTCTGCATGCAGCCCGCGTCGCCATCGGCAGGGCCGGATGCGGTCGTGTCCTGGCGCAGCGCCCAGCGCCGGGCGCAGGAGGGCCAGATCGATGCGGTAGCCAACCTGGCGCGCCAGCGCGTGTATCTGTTCAGCGGTGCGGCGGACCCGGTGGTGAAGACCACGGTGGTGAACCAGGCGGAAAAATTCTATCTGCTGGCTGGCGTGCCCCTGTCCGCCATCCGCTATGTGAAAAACCTCGCGGCGGGCCATGCCATACTGACGGCGCGCGCCGACGACAGTCCATGCGGCGAAACGCGCGCTCCCTACATGAATAATTGCGGTTTCACCCAGGCGGCGGAATTGCTGCAGCACCTGGCCGGCCCCGGGGCCAAACCGGCGGCCATGGGCGCGCTGACGGGACAGATCATCCAGTTCGACCAGCATGAATTCATCCAGGGCCTGCGCAGCAGCATGGATGACAAGGCGTATGCCTACGTTCCCGCTGCCTGCCGCGAGCAGTCCTGCGCCGTGCACGTGGTGTTCCATGGCTGCCAGCAGGGCGCGTCTCAGGTGGGCGAGCGATTCTACGGGCATGCGGGCTATAACGAATATGCGGACACCAACAGGATGATCGTGCTGTACCCGCAAGTGCGTCCGTCCGGCGTCATTCCACCCAATCCCAAGGGCTGCTGGGATTTCTGGGGCTATTCCGGCGAAGACCAGCGCCGGCCCGATTTCCAGACGCGCGGCGCGCCGCAGATGGCGGCGGTGATGGCCATGCTGAAGCGCCTGGGCCAGCCGCGCGCCACGGCGCCGTAGGCGCGGCTGGCCTCAGTGCGACACCAGCACCGGCACCGTCATGTCCTGCAGCACCGTGCGCGTGACGCCGCCCAGCAGCGCTTCGCGCAGGCGCATGTGGCCGTAGCAGCCCATGACCAGCAAGTCGCACTGGCGCTGCGCGGCCATGGCCAGCAGGACAGTGCCCACGTCCTGGCCCGGCGGCGTGTCATGCTGCAGCACCTCGACGTTGATGGCGTGGCGCGCCAGATACAGGGCCAGGTCGGCGCCCGGCTGCTCGCCGTGCGTGGCGCTCTGCTGGTATGAATTGACGACGGCCAGCGTCACCTGCTGCGCGCGTTGCAGCAGCGGCAGCGCATCGGTGATGGCGCGCAGGGCTTCGGCGCTGCCGTTCCAGGCCAGCAGCGGGTGCTGGCCGATGGCCGCAGGCGGTGTCGATGGCGCATGCGGCACCATCAGCACGGGACGGCCGCAATGCAGCATCAGGTATTGCGCCGTACCGGCGATGACGCGCGAGGGCGTGTCCTGCGCGTCCGTCTGGCCCAGGATCAGCAAGTCGCAATAGCGCGCCTGCAGCAGCAGCGCGCCTTGCGCATCGTCGTCGACGAAGCGCGTCTCGTAGGTGGCCAGTCCTTCTTCGCGGGCGATGCGCTCGAAGGCGTGCAGCGCGTCGCTGGCCTGGCCGCGCAGCGCCTGCATTTGCGCGGGCGCAAACTGCAGGGCGTTGACGCCGCCGCCATACGCATAGCGCGAAATGCCGCTCATGGCCGAGCCGATCAGGTGCGCCCCCTCGGCAACGGCCAGGCGCACGGCCAGGCGGATGCGCTGCGCGCAGTGGCGTGAATTGTCTACATGGACCAGCAGGGTAGTGTAGGGCATGGCGTTTTCCTGGAAGGTGGAGAAAGGGGAGGGATCAAGCCTGCAGCACGTAGCTGCCTGGCGCGTCGCCCAGCGCGGGGCCCATGGCGGGCGCGGCCACCTGGGGCCCCGAGCGTTGGGCCAGCCACGCCTGCCAGGCGGGCCACCACGAACCGTCATGGTGCGGCACGTCGCGCTGCCAGCTGTCCGCGTCGATGTAGGCGTCGTCATGGCCGTGCGTGGCCATCTGGTAGCTGCGCCGCGGCTGGCCCGGCGGCGAGACGACGCCCGCGTTGTGGCCGCCCGAGGTGAGCAAAAATGTGATGTCCGTGTCCGTCAGCAGCTGTAGTTTGTACACGGAGCGCCACGGCGCCACGTGGTCCGTCACGGTGCCGACGGCGAAGATGGGCGCGTCGATGTCGGGCAGGGCGATGTGGCGGCCCGCCGTGCGGTAGCGGCCCTCGGCCAAATCATTGTGCAGGAACAGGCGGCGCAGGTATTCCGAGTGCATGCGGCAGGGCATGCGCGTGGCATCCGCGTTCCAGGCCATCAGGTCGCTGTCCTGTTCATCTTTTCCCAGCAGATAGTGGTTCAGGCGGCGCGACCAGATCAAATCATTCGAGCGCAGCAGCTGGAAGGCGCCCGCCATCTGCTTCGTGTCGAGATAGCCCTGCTTCCACATGGCCGCTTCCAGGAAGCTGACCTGGCTTTCGTCGATGAACAGCGACAGCTCGCCCGGTTCCTTGAAGTCCACCTGGGACGCCAGCATGGTGAGGCTGGCCAGGCGCGCATCGCCATCGCGCGCCATGCTGGCGGCGGCGATCGCCAGCAGCGTGCCGCCCAGGCAGTAGCCGGCGGCGTGCACCTGCGGCGCGTCCGTGATGGCACTGACGGCGTCGAGCGCCTCCATGACGCCCAGCTGGCGGTAGTCTTCCAGCGACAGCTCGCGGTCTTCCTCGCCCGGGTTTTTCCACGACATCATGAACACCGTATGGCCCTGGCCCACCAGGTAGCGCACCAGGGAATTGTGCGGCGACAGGTCGAGGATATAGAACTTCATGATCCAGGCGGGGACGAACAGCACGGGCGTGGCATGCACGCTGGCTGTCGCCGGCGCGTACTGGATCAATTCGATCAGGTCGTTTCGGTAGACGACCTTGCCCGGCGTCACCGCCACGTGCTCGCCCACCTTATAGGTGTGCCGGTCGGGCGCATAAGTGCCCATGGCGGCGCGCTGCCAGTCGTCGGCCGCGTGGGCCAAGCCGCGCGCCAGATTGGCGCCGCCGCTTTCCACGGTGGCCTGCTGCGCCACGGGATTGGTCAGCAGGAAGTTCGATGGCGCCAGCATGTCGAGCCACTGGCGCACGGTAAACGTGACGACATCCTCATGGTGGGGCGAGACGCCGCGCACGCCCGTGGTGGCCCGGTGCCACCATTGCTGCTGCAGCAAAAAGCCCTGGTAGGCCAGGTTATAGGGCCAGCGCTGCCAGGCCGGATCGTCGAAGCGCCGGTCCTGCGGCAGCGGCGCGATGCACGGCTGCCGCGCGCCGGCGCCCGGCAGCGCCGATGGCACGGCCGATTGCCAGCAATACTGCTGCCAGCGGGCGATCTTTTTCCACGCCTCCTGCAGCAGGGTTTGCTGCTTCGACGGCGCCAGGGCAAGGTGGCTGAGCCAGTCCGCATAGGCATTGCCCAGCGCCGCCGGGGAGATGCCGCCCGTAAACTTGCCCAGCCAGGCGTTCAGCAGCAAATCCAGCGTCGCGCCCTCCGGCGCGCTTTCCGGATAGTCGGGAGGCGGCACGCCTTGCCAGGCGCTGCCCTGGCGCTCATGTTCCGCTGCTGGTGCCGCTGCCAACTCCGCTTGTGCCTGCCGCCTTGTGTTCATCCACGACTCCTGTCATTTTTTGACAGGATAGCAAGAGCTTGTTTAAAAAATTATGATCTACATCAAGTTTGGCCGGATGGGGCGCCGGCCCGCGCCGTGCCGCGCTGGTGAGCATGGTTCAAAACGCCTGGCTGAGCGTATAAATCAGCAGGCCGGCCAGGCCGCCGACGACGGTGCCATTGATGCGGATGAATTGCAGGTCGCGCCCGATGGCCAGCTCGATGCGCTCGCTCATTTCCTCCTTGCTCCACAGGTCCAGGCGGCTGGCGATGAAGGCGCCCACCTCGCCCCGGTAGCGGCGCACCAGCGCGCCGCTGCCGGCGACGATGGCGCCGTTCAGCCACTCGCGCGCCTGCCTGTCCCTGTCCAGCACCGTGCCCGTGTTGCGCGCCAGGCTGGCGATGGCTTGCGCCAGCGCCGGCTGGTCGGCGTGCAGGTCGGCCAGCATGCGCGCGCGGATATTGTTCCACAGCTCGCCCAGCATGGCTTGCACCGTGTCGCTGGCGACCAGCTGCAGCTGGTAGCGGCGCACGGTTTCCTGCCAGTGCGGGTCGGCCTTCAGGTGCAGGGCGCTGTCGGCGATCCAGCCGGCGATGCGCTGGCGCAGCGGGTGGCCGGGATCGAGGCGCACGGCGAGGGCGAATTTTTGCAGCGAGGCGATCATGCGCGGCTCGTATGCCTTCACGGCTTTTCTTACCAGCGCGTTCTCGATCTGGAAGGCGCCCAGCACGAAGTCGCCGATGGCCGCGTGGTGGCGCTCTTCGTCCAGGTAGGCGGCGCCGCGGTCGAGCATGAAGTCCAGCAGTTCCTGCGGCTTGCCATCGGCGATCAGCGCATCGATGCAGTCGGCGGCCACGTCCGACACATTCAATTGTCCCAGGTAGCCGCTGGCCTGCTCGCGCAGCAGCCGTCCCAGCTGCTCATGGTCGGCCATCGCCAGCAATTGTCTGGCGACACCGGCGCTGGCCATGCCCAGCTGCCGCGCGTGGGCCTCGTCCATCAGCCAGGCGCCCAGGCGCGCGGCCGGATCGGCCTGCATGATGCGTTCGGCGATGCCTTGCTCGGTAATGAAATGGTTTTCCACGAAGGCGCCAAGGCTGCGGCCGATGTCCGCCTTGCTGTTCGGGATGATGGCCGTGTGCCACAGGGGAATGCCCAGCGGGTGGCGGAACAGGGCGACGACGGCGAACCAGTCGGCGATCGCCCCCACCATGGCCGCTTCGGCGAACGCTTCCACATAGCCCCAGGCGGGGTGGCCGCCGCGCTGCGAGCGGGCCACGGCAAACACCAGCGCGGCCAGCAGCAGCAAGCCGGCGGCCAGCCACTGCATGCCGCGCAGGCGCGCGCGCTTGAGCTGGTCCGTGCTGTGGTCCAGCTGCTTGATGAGGTCGGGGGAGCGTTGCATGGATGGCGGCCTGCAGGGTTGCGAGACCGCCATCTTACGGCGCCGGCGGCGAAACGTGTCGCCGGCGTGGGGATTTACTGTGGCGGGTGCAGCAGCGAACGGCGGCGCGCGTAGCCGAAGTAGATGATCAGGCCCAGCACCAGCCAGATCGAGAACGCCATCCAGGTGATCCAGCTGAGGAAGGTCATCAGGCCCACGCACAGGATGACGGCCAGCGCCGGCACGTAGGGCACGCCGGGGCAGCGGAAGGCGCGCGGCAGGTCGGGACGGCGCTTGCGCAGCACCACCACGGCGACGGACACCATGGTGAAGGCGGCCAGGGTGCCGATGTTGATCAGCTCGGCGAGGATGTTGAGCGGGATCACGGCGGCGATCAGGCCAAACACGATGCCCACCAGCCAGGTGGCAAAGAACGGCGTGTGGAAGCGCGGGTGCACGGTCGACAGGCGCTTGGGCAGCAGGCCGTCGCGCGACATGGCGAAGATGATGCGCGTCTGGCCGAAGGCCATCACCAGGATCACGGTGGTCATGCCCAGGATGGCGCCCAGGTCGACGAAGCCGGCGATCCAGTTTTCGCCCGCATATTGCAGGGCCAGCGAGACGGGGTGGTCGACGCCGAGGAATTTCTGGTACGGCACGATGCCCGTCATGATGGCCGACACCACCACGTACAGCACGGCGCACACGGCCAGCGAGCCGATGATGCCGATCGGCAAGTCGCGCGACGGCTTCTTGACTTCCTCGGCGGCCGAGGTGACGGCGTCAAAGCCGATGAAGGCGAAGAACACGAGCGCGGCGGCGCTCAGCATGCCGTGGTAGCCGAAGGGCATGTAAGGCTGCCAGTTGGCCGGCTGCACGTGGCGCGCGCCGAAGATGATGAACAGCAGCACCACGCCCACCTTGATGGCCACCATGATGTTGTTCAGGCGCGCCGATTCGCGCACGCCCCAGCCCAGCATGGCGGTCAGGGCCAGCATGATGACGAGGGCGGGCAGGTTGATGATGGTGCTCACGCCGGGCAGGGCGCCGGGCGCGGCGGTGAGCGCGACGGGCAGCACGATGCCAAAGCCCGACAGCAGCGACTGGAAATAGCCGGACCAGCCGACGGAGACGGCGGCGGCGGCCAGGCCGTATTCGAGCAGCAAGTCCCAGCCTATCATCCAGGCGGCCAGCTCGCCCAGGGTGGCATAGCTGTAGGTGTAGATGGAGCCCGCGACGGGCACGGTGGAGGCGAATTCCGCATAGCACAGGGCGGCGAAGCAGCAGGCGACGGCCGCCACGACAAACGACAGCGACAGGGCGGGGCCGGCCGTCAGTGCGCCCGTGCCGGTGAGCACGAAAATGCCCGT
Source organism: Janthinobacterium foliorum (assembly GCF_978021625.1). Lineage (NCBI taxonomy): Bacteria > Pseudomonadati > Pseudomonadota > Betaproteobacteria > Burkholderiales > Oxalobacteraceae > Janthinobacterium > Janthinobacterium foliorum. The sequence continues at coordinate 161,443 of NZ_CDXDQE010000007.1, forward strand.
GCCGACGATGGCGCCTATGCCCATGAGGACAAGGTCGAAAGGCCCCAGCACCTTGGCCAGTCCTCCCGGCTTCTTGCTGTGGGCGATCATATCATCCAAATTCTTGGTTCTAAATAAGCTCACTGTATCTCCTGGTAATTTTTGTCATGGCGCCATTGCCGCCTCGTGAGTAGCACGACGCAGCCAGATTCTAGCCCAGGCGGTCGCCATTCCAGAAGGAAAACTGAACGGTGCCGTGCGCGCCGGCCTTGCAAGCTTGCCTGGCAGGCAAAAAAACAGCCCCGGGAAGATGCGCCGGGGCTGGAAAGGAGACTGCTGGAATGGTGTAATTCAGTTATCCATTGGCCTATTTCGCAAAATGGGCTTCGATCTCTTCCAGGGTCTTGCCCTTCGTCTCCGGCAGCAGGAACGCGGCGGCCAGGAAATACAGCACGGTGCAGCCGGCGCCGAAGAAGAACAGGGTGGAATAGCCGTGCAAGCCCACCGTCGGCAGGAAGATGGCGGCGATCACGGTCGAGACGAACTGGTTGACCAGCAGGGCGATGCTCATGCCGTTCGAGCGGATGCGGGTCGGCATCAGCTCGGACAGGGCCAGCCACACGCACACGCCCGGTCCCACGGCGAAGCTGGAGACGAACACGCAGATGGCAATGGCCACCAGCCAGCCATGCGTGGACGAGGGCACGGGACCCAGGCTGGCCTTTTCGATGCGCAGCGGCGCCTCGCGTCCGGCGGCCGGGTCGGCGAACGGGTTCAGGCGCAGCTTGCGGAAGAACACGCCGATCACGCTGTCGGCCTGCACGGCATCCGCGCGGGCGATGGACACCTGGCGCAGCACGGGATCGTCGCTGCGCAGGCTTTTCACGTTGGTGAACGGGCCATAGGCATAGGCGATGGTCAGCTGCTGCGGCGTGCCGTCGGCGGCCGCGCCCAGCGCCTGCAGGGCAGGCGCATCGAGGCGCACGGTCAGAGCATCGGCCTGCACTTGCGCGGCGATGGCGGGGCGCACGTCGGCCAGGTGGGCTTCGGCGCCGCGGAACAGCAGGCCGGCTGCCAGCAGCGAGACGACGATGCCGCCCGTGCCCAGCATCAGCAGGAACTTGCGGCCCTTGCGGTCCACCAGCAGCACGGCCACCACCGTCATCACGGCGTTCAGCACTTTCAGCAGCACGTCGGCCATGTTGGCCGAGGCGCCCGACAGGCCCGCCTGGTTGAGGATATTGACGACGTACGCAAGGATGGAATTGATGCCCGTCGCCTGCGTGCAGGCGAGGATCAAACAGGCCAGCAGGAAGGGCAGCACATAGCGGCGGCTCAGCAGCGGGTCCTTGGCCCTGGCGTTGCCGCTGGCCTTGGCCGCGTTCTCGGGCGTGTCGAGCATTTCGCGCAGTTCCAGGTCGGCTTCGGCGGGCAGGCGCGTGCGCAGCAGCGACTGGCGCGCCTGTTCGACGCGGCCGCGGCGGGCCAGCCAGCGCGGCGACTCGGCCAGCAGCAGGGCGCCGATGGTAAACACCAGGCCCGGCGTCAGGCAGACCCAGAAGATGCTGCGCCAGGCGTGGTCCTTGGCGCTAAAGATGGCGGCGATGCGGCCCGCTTCCGGCAAGGCTTGCGCCGCCTGCGTGGCCGCTTCCACCGTCTGCGCCTGCAGCAGGCCGATCAGGGCGGCGGCCACCAGGCCGATGGTCAGCAGCAGCTGGAACAGGGCCGCGCCCCGTCCCCGCTGCTGCGCCGGCAGGCATTCGGCCAGGTACAGGGGCACGACGACGCCGATCAGGCCGCCGCTGATGCCTTGCAGCAGGCGGCCCAGCAGCAGCGGCGTGTAGCCGTCGGCCAGGGCGATCAGCGGGATGCTGGCGCTGAACAGGGCGCCGGCCAGGAACATCACCCAGCGCCGGCCCAGGATGTCGGCCAGGGCGCCGGCAAACAGCGACGACAGGACCGAGCCCAAGAGCACGGCGGCGACGATAAAGCTCAGCTGCTGGGCCGTCAGTTTCCAGGCCACCGAGGCCGTCGATTCCAGGTAGGGCAGGGCGCCGGCGATGATGCCGATGTCTATGCCGTACAGCAATCCCCCCATGCCGGCAATAAATAGCAGGTAGCGCATGGCCCACACGGGGGCCTTGTGTGTCGTGTCGTGCATGAAAACTCCGGAGCAGGGGGTTGAAGAGGTCTAGCGGGTGGAAAGATCGATGGCCGCGCCTTCGACGAAGACGGACACGGGCTGTAACTGGGAATCGAGGACGACGATGTCGGCCCAGGCGCCGGGCGCCAGGCGGCCCCGTGCGGATTCGCCCAGGTAATCGGCGGGATACAGCGAGAGGCGGTTGGAGGCGTCGGCCAGGTCCAGGCCCAGTTCGACGAAATTGCGCAGGGCCTGGTCCATGGTCAGCACGCTGCCGGCCAGCGAGCCCGTGGCCAGGCGCACGCAGCCCAGGCATTTGTAGACGCGCTGCGTGCCCAGGCCATATTCGCCATCGGGCATGCCGGTGGCCGAGGTGGCGTCCGTCACGCCGTACAGGCGCGGGATGGCGCGCAGGGCCGCGCGCAGGGCGCCCTTGGCCACGTGCTGCAGGTCGGGGATGATTTCCGCGTATTCGGCATGCGCCAGCGCGGCGCCCACCATGCCCGGGTCGTAATGCGTCATGCCCGTCATGCCGTTGTACAGGTGGGTAAAACCGGAGACGCCGGCTTTCAGCGCCGCCAGGCCTTCGTCGTACGTGCCGGCGCTATGGCCGATCTGCACGCGGATGCCCATGGCCGCCAGCTGCGGGATCAGTTCCAGGTGGCCGGGGATTTCCGGCGCCATGGTCAGCACCCTGATGGGGGCGATGGCGTGGAAGCGCTGCACCAGCGCCAGGCTGGCCTGCACCACGTCCGGCGGCTGCGCGCCCAGGCGGTGCAGATTCAGGAACGGGCCTTCCAGGTGCACGCCCAGCATGCGCGCGCCGTTGGCGGGGCGCTCGGCGATGACGCCGGCCAGGCCTTGCAGGGCGCGCAGGATGGATGGCTCCTTGGCCGTCAGGGTGGTGCCCAGCAGGGCCGTGGTGCCGTGGCGCGCGTGCACCTGCGCCACGGTGGCGCCCGCGTTGCCGCCTTCCATGATGTCGACGCCGGCCGCGCCGTGCACGTGCAGGTCGATGAAGCCGGGCAGGATGGTCAGCGCGCTGTCGGCGGCAGGGTCTTCCTGTATCTGGACGATGCGCCGGTCAAAGGTGATGGTGCCCGTGATCCAGCCAGATGGGGTAAGGATTCTGCCGCTCAGCATGGTTTATTCCGCTATGAAAAGTTCGATGCCCAGCTTGTGCAGACCTTCGCGGTACTCCTGGCTGATGCTGGCATCGGTGATGACGGTATCGACGCGGTCCAGCTGCACGATGCGGTGCAGGCTGACGCGGCCGAACTTGGAGGCGTCCGTGAGGACGATGATTTTTTTCGCCCGTTCCACCATCTTGTGGTTCAGGCTTGCTTCCGCTTCGTGGTGGGTGGTCACGCCAAACTGCAGGTCGAAGCCGTCCACGCCCAGGAACAGCTTGTCGAAGCTGTAGGCTTGCAGGCAGGTCTCGGCCTGGCTGCCCTGGATCGACAGCGACTGCTTGCGCAGCAGGCCGCCCGTGAGGATCAGGTCCACGCCGGGCGCGTCGGCCAGTTCCCACGCGATGTTGAGGCCATTCGTGGCCACCGTCACGCCGGTGGCGTCGCGCAAATGGCGCGCCAGCGAGATGGTGGTGGTGCCCGAGTCGATGATGATGTTGTCGCCCGGTTCCACCAGCCGCGCCGCATAGGCCCCGATGCGCTCCTTCTGCTCGTGGTTGATGGCGTCTTTCTGGCGTATCGTGTGCTCGGGCGGCGGCGTGCGCGTCAGGGTCGCGCCGCCGTGGCTGCGCGTGGCCATGCCCTGCGCTTCCAGCGCATTGAGGTCGCTGCGGATGGTGACCGCGGACACGCCGAGTTTTTCCACCAGATCGGTCACTTGCACCGAGCCCTGCTGGGCAAGCATTTGGAGGATGGTTTCACGGCGTTGGCTGGTATTTCGCATGGTGGCGGGCTCAGTAAAAAATGAAAATACTGAGCTTAACAGATTGCCGCTTCGGCAATGGCAGCCACCGCCGCATTGCGGTTGCAGGCACGCGCATACTGCGCCAGCAGGCTGCCGATCTTGTGCTCGATCAGGGCCGGCGCTTCGGCTCTCAGGCTGCCCTGCACCACGGCCAGGTACTGTTCCGGCAGGTGCTGGCTCAGGAGCGGCAGCGGGATCGCCACGGTCTCCAGGTTGGCCAGCAGCTTGGCGACGGCGGCCGCCACTTCCGGCTCGCCCCAGTAATAGCGGCAACGGTCGCTCAAGCCGTAGCGGCGCATCAATCGCTGTTCTTCCTGCGTGCCCAGGTAATGCTTGATCCAGTTCTTCGGCTTGGCGACCATGACGTCGTCGAGCACCTGCATCAGCTGCGACGTGGCGGGCGCCGGCAGCAGCTCGTCCTCGATCTGGCACAGGGCGAACAGCGCTTCGCGCAGGGCGAAGGTGGCGGCCGGGCCCACTTTCAGAATGGCGAAATGGTCGCGCACCATGGCGTGCAGGGCGGACTCGCGCTGGTAGTCGGTGGAGTGGGCTTCAAACACCAGGCCGGGCTGCTCGGCGACGAAGGCCGACAGCTCGGCGGCGGCCTGCGCGTCGTAATGCTGGATGCTGTTCTGGTCGAAATCGACGCCGGGCTGCACCACCATGGCGATCACGCGGCGCCAGGCGCCGTGCAGGCCGTTGTCGAGAAAGGCGCGGCAATGCACGTCCAGCGTGCGGCGCGCGGCCTGCGGGCTGGTGACGGCGCCGGCCTGCGACAGCGACGCTTCGCCGCCGGGAATCGGCACTTCCGTGCCGATCACGTAGACGGGCGGCGTGAAGCCGGCGGCCGCCGCTGCCGCCTCGGCCACCAGGCACAGGCGCGCCGAGCGGGCGGCCACGGTTTCATCGTCAAGCTGCAAGGGGTCATCAACGCAGCGCATGCTGCAATCGAGGTGAATCTTGTGGAACCCGGCGGACGCATAGGCGGCGATCAGGGTCTCGGCGTTGGCCATGGCGGTGGCCGCGTCGAGGTGCTGCCAGGCGTTCGGCCCCAGATGGTCGCCGCCCAGCACCAGGCGCTCGGCGGGGAATCCCTGTTCCCTGGCCATTGCCAGCATGGCGTCGCGGAAGACGGCCGGCGTCATGCCCGTGTAGCCGCCGAACTGGTCGACCTGGTTCGAGGTGGCTTCCACCAGCAGCACCGTGTCGTAGTCCAGCGCCACGCGCATGGCGGCGCGCAGCACGCTGGGGTGGCTGCAGCAGACGGCATACAGGCCCACGCGCTCGCCGCGGCGGTGCGCCTTGATCACTTGCTGGATCGGGGACAAGGTAAAAGTCGGGGTTTCCACTTGGTTCATCGTTCTCAAGCCTTTGTTTGTTGTCGGATCAAAAGAGCCGCGCCGCGCGCGCCGCCCGCGTCGCCAAAGCGGGGCGGCAGGATGGGCGGCACGTGCACGCCGGGGAACAGATGGCGTTTCACGGCGGCAGGCAGCCTGTCGTACAAATGCGGCAGCTTGGACAGGCCGCCGCCGAGCACGATGGCGTGCGGGTCGTAGGCCAGCACCAGGCCGGCCAGCGCGTGCCCGAGCAGGTCGAGATGCACGGCCACCGTGCGTTCGGCCACGGCGTCGCCCATGTTGGCGCGCGCGACGATGGCCAGGGGTTCCGCGCCATCGCCGCCGAAGTGCGCATGCAGCTTGCGCATGGCGGGGCCGGAGACATAGCGCTCCAGGCAGCCCGCCTTGCCGCACGGGCAGGCGTAATCCATCAGGCCGTGCTGCGCCAGCAGGGTGGCGGGCAGGCTCCAGTGGCCCCATTCGCCGGCCACGCCGTTGAAGCCGCGCAGCAGTTGGCCGCCCACGCAATAGCCGCCGCCGGCGCCCGTGCCGAGGATGGCGCCGAACATGCTGGGCACGTGGTCGGCCGCGCCGCCCTGCGCTTCCGACAGGGCGAAACACTGGCAGTCGTTGCCGATGGCGACAGGCCTCTGCAAGGCCTGCTGCAGGGTCTGCGCCACCAGGCGGCCGTTCAGGGCCGGGACGTTGGAACTGAGCTGGCGGCCGCTGGCGCTGTCGATCACGCCGGGCAGGCCGATGCCCACGGGCGCATTCACGCCCAGGGCCGCATCGCCGCGCGCCACCAGGCCGGTGATGGCTTGCACGAAGGCGTTGAAATCGTCGCCCGGCGTGGCCACGCGCTCGCGGAAGACTTCCTCCAGCGCGCCATCGCGGTCGGCAAACGCCACCAGTTCCATCTTGCTGCCGCCGATGTCGATGCCGTGAAAGCCTTGCAGTTGCTTAGAATTGGTCATGGCCATAGATGGTGACGCCCTGCACGACACGGTTGACGATGCCGCCGGCGAATGGATTGTCGGGGCGCAGTTCCAGCAGCGCGGACTGGTGCAGCGCGTATTGCTGCGCCATCAGCAGCCACAGCGGGGCCAGCCAGGCGTCGGGCCAGGCCGGCGCGTCGGCTGACAGGTCGCCGCCGACGCCCACCGTCAGGCATGCCTGCGCCACGCTGTCGCGCTGCAGTTCTTTCAGCAGGTCGTCTTCATACTGGCGTGCCAGCGGCTTGCTGCTGCGTAGCAGGATCACCAGCGATTCCGTGGTGACGGCCGATTTCGGGCCGTGGCGGAAACCCAGCGGCGTATTCGCCATGGCCATCACGCGGCCGCCCGTCAGTTCCAGGATTTTCAGGGCCGCTTCCTTGGCCAGCGCTTCCAGCGGGCCGCTGCCCAGATAGACGACGCGCTGCACCGGCTGCGAACCGAGATCCGCCACGGGCGCCGCCCAGTCGCGCAAGGCCTGTTCGCCCAGGTCGGCCAGCGTTTCCAGGCGGGCCACATCCGTGTCCTTGCCCAGCACCGCCAGGGCCGCCAGCAGCATGCTGCTGAAACTGCTGGTCATGGCGAAGCCGCGGTCGCAGCTGCCAGCCGGCATCAGCAGGTTATAGGTATGCGCGTCATTCGCGCCCTGGCGCGCCAGCTTGCCGTCCGCGTTGCAGGTGATATTCAAGAAGCGCGCGCCGGGCACGACCTGGCGCAGCAGCTCCACGGCCGCCAGGCTTTCCGGGCTGTCGCCGCTGCGGGCAAACGAGACGAGCAGGGTGGGCGCATCCGCTTCCAGGTACAGCTCGTGGTGCGTCAGCAGGGTAGTGGTGGCGATGGCGCGGATCTGCGCGGGCCATGCCGCATTCAGGGTGTCGACGACGATCTCGCCCACGTAGGCCGAACTGCCGGCGCCCGTCAGGATCACGCGCTGTGCCGGATTGGACAGCGCGTCGCCCAAAAAGGCGGCCAGGCTGGCCCGCTCGTTGCGCAGGATGGCGGCCAGTGCGCGCCAGATGGCTGGCTGATGGGAGATTTCCTCGGCCGTGTGCAGGCCGCCGATGTCGCGCCAGGTTTGAATGTCACGCTGAAGAAGGGTAGTCATGTGAGGTCAGTAAAGTGTCTGTTGTGAGAAAGCATAAATACTATATTTCGAAAAGTCAAATACGAAAGTAAAACGAAAGTAAATTGTTTGCCTGCTTGCGAAAAAATGTCGTTTTATTGGCGGTGACGTGTGCTGCAGTGTCGCATGCGTGCCACGCAAAGCCCGCTGTGGTGGCGGCCTGTCGCTGAAATGCCACGATAACGAAAGCATGTTTTGTGACATTTTGGTGAAACGTAAGAAAAACGCGCCAATTTTGGGCATTTTATTAATAATTTGATGCTAAAACTTTCTTTTGATTGACGATATTTATTTTTCTTCTTAAAGTATTTCCATCACTTTGATTTTCTGAAAGCCAATAGATGAAACCACTCCCGCTTCCCCGCCGCGCCCTTGCCGCCTGTGTCCTGGCCGCGCTGGCCACCCTGGCCGCACCGGGCCTGCAAGCCGCGCCGATAGGCAACCTGACGAGCCTGAGTGCCGTGCACGCCGCCAATGTGGGCAGGGGCGAGGCGCTGGGCTGGGACGTGCGCAGCGACACGGGCGCACAGCTGCGTATCAGCCTGCCGCAGCCGGACGTGCTGCGCATCGAGGCGGGCGGCAAGGGGGGCTTGACGGGTCCCGGCGACAAGGCCGCACCCATCGTCGTGGGCCAGCCTGCCGCGCAGGTGGCATACCAGATCGACGAACAGCCCGGCCATATCGTCATCAGCACGGCGGCCCTGAGCCTGCGCATCGACCGCAAGCCCCTGCGCTTCACGCTGTTCCGCGCCGGCGACGCGGTGCCGCTGTGGCGCGAGGTGCAGCCGCTGTCGCTCGACGACAAGCAGGGCGTGCAGGTGCTGTCCAGCCTGCCGGGCGAGCGTTACTTTGGCGGCGGGCAGCAGAACGGCCGCTTCGAATTCAAGGGCAAGCAGGTGCCCGTGTCGTATTCGGGTGGCTGGGAAGAGGGCGACCGCCCGAATCCCGCGCCATTTCTGATGAGTTCACGCGGGTGGGGCATGCTGCGCAATACCTGGTCCGACGGGAATTACGACTTGCGCGACCAGCAGCAGATCTCGCTGCAGCACGCGGAAGGGCGCTTCGATGCGTATTTCTTTGTCGGCAAGGACCTGCGCGACGTCGTCGCCCGCTACACGGACCTGACGGGCCGCGCGCGCATGCTGCCCCGCTGGGCGCTGGAATATGGCGATGCCGATTGCTACAACGACGGCGACAATGTGAAGAAACCCGGTTCCGTGCCGAAGGGCTGGACCGACGGCCCCACGGGCAAGACGCCGGACGTGGTGGAAACGGTGGCGCGCCAGTACCGCGAACACGACATGCCGGGCGGCTGGATCCTGCCCAACGACGGCTACGGCTGCGGCTACACGAACTTGCCGGAAACGGTGAAGGGCCTGGCTGGTTATGGATTCCGCACGGGCCTGTGGACGGAAAACGGCGTCGACAAGATCGCCTGGGAAGTGGGCCAGGCGGGCAGCCGCGTGCAAAAGCTGGACGTGGCGTGGACGGGCAAGGGCTATCAATTTGCCATGGATGCGAACAAGTCGGCCTATGACGGCATCCTGAACAACTCCGACAGCCGCCCCTTCCTGTGGACGGTGATGGGCTGGGCCGGCATCCAGCGCTACGCCGTGGCTTGGACGGGCGACCAGAGCGCCAGCTGGGACTACATCCGCTGGCACATCCCGACCCTGATCGGCTCGGGCCTGTCCGGCCAGGCGTATGCGTCCGGCGACGTGGACGCCATCTTCGGCGGCAGCCCGGAAACCTATCTGCGCGACTTGCAGTGGAAAAGTTTTACGCCCGTCCTGATGGGCATGTCCGGCTGGGCCGCGGCCGAACGCAAGCACCCGTGGTGGTTCGAGCAGCCGTACCGCGACATCAACCGCCGCTATCTGAAACTCAAGATGCGCCTCACGCCGTATATGTATACGCTGGTGCGCGAAGCGGAGCAGTCGGGCGCGCCGCTGGTGCGCGGCCTGATGTGGGATTACCCGCAAGACCCGGCCGCCTACACGGAAGCCTATAAGTACCAGTTCCTGCTGGGGCGCGACGTGCTGGTGGCGCCCGTCTACCGCAGCCAGGCCGTCAGCGGCGGCTGGCGCAAGGGCATCCACCTGCCGCAGGGCACGTGGTACGACTACTGGGATGGCCGCCAGGCCACGGCGGACGCGAAAGGGCGCGACCTCGATATGCAGGTCACGCTGGACAAGCTTCCGGTTTTTGTCCGCGCCGGCGCCATCCTGCCCATGTACCCGGAAATGCTGTACGACGGCCAGAAGCCGAAGGATCAGCTGACCCTGGATATCTATCCGCACGGCGATTCCGAATACACCCTGTATGAAGACGACGGCAATACGCGCCAGTACCAGGGCGGCGCCTTCAGCCAGCAAGTCATCCGCATGCGCCAGGCGGGCGGCGACGTGCAGGTCGACATCGGCGCCGTCGATGGCCGGTATGCGGGCCAGGAAGCGCGGCGCGGCTATGCGCTGCGCATGCTGGCGGGCCGTTCCCCGGCAGCCGTGCGCGCCGGCGGACGGCTGATCGCGGCAGCGGCCGACCGCGCCGCCTACGACAAGGCGGCAGAGGGCTGGTTCTTCGATGGCGCGGAGCGGCAAGGCACCTTGCACGTGAAGGTGGCGGCGCAGGATATCCGCCAGCCCGTGAGTTTGCAGGTCGAGGGAGCGCTGGCCGTGGCCCGCGCCGATGCCGACTTCCCGGCCGCCCCCGTGCCGGGCCGTGCCCTGCCGGCCGACGCCATGCAGGTGGTGGCGCGTCCTGCGGAGGAAAGCGGCTATCCGCTGGAAAACGCCTTCGACGGCAAGCCGGAGACATGGTTCCGCACCGTGCGCAGCCCTTCCGTGAAGAGCGGTCCGCACGAATGGGTGATCGGCTTCACGGAACGGCGCCTGGTGGACGGCATCGAACTGGCGCCGCGCAACGACCAGCACTGGAAGCATGGCCAGGTGCGCGATTATGAAATCTACATCGGCGACAACAACGGCGAGTGGGGGGCGCCGCTGGTGCGCGGCACCTTGAAACTGCAGGAGGGCACGCAGACCATCAGCTTCCCTGCCACGGCCGGGCGCCTGCTGCGCTTCCGCGTCATGAGCACGCAAAATCCGGAAGGCGACGGCGCCGCCTCCACCGACCCGATGGTGACGGCGGCGCAAGCCGGTCCGGTGGCGCGCGCCTTTGACGCGGCCCTGGCCGCCGACGTGGCGCCCGTGACCTTGTCCGAGTTCCGCGTGCTGGAGCACCGCGTGGCCGAGGGCGAGGAAGTGCAGCGCTATCTGTCGGACCTGGCGCTGCCGAAGCATGTCGCGAAGGACCGGCCTGCCGGCAAGGCGGCCGAGATGCGCATGAACGGGCTGTGGTTCCGCAAGGGCCTCGGCGTGGGGCCTGCCAGCCGCATCGACTTGCAGCTGGCGGGCAACTGGAATCTGCTGCGCGCCGACCTGGGCGTGGACGACAGCTGCCGCAGCGCGGGCGGCTTGCAATTCCAGGTATGGAGCGGTGAGCGTCTGCTGTATGACAGCGGCCTGGTCACGGCTCCCGGGGTGGTCAAGCCCGAAATCGACGTGCGCGGCCTGAGCCAGCTCAGTTTGCGCACCCTGGGCGCGCGCGGCGCCCACCCGGCCCAGGTATGCGGCAACTGGGCCAATGCCGTCCTGACCGGTACGGAAGGCGCGACAGTCAAGCCGCGCTAAGCACGCTTCAATCAATCATTTCACGAAAAAAGAGCCCCTCTTCGGAACGGGGAGGGGCTCCTGCAGCCTGACGAAAACAAATCACTTATAAAAGGGGAGTTGAGTATGCATTTGAAAAAACTGATGGCCGCGATGGTGGCGGTGGGGCTGGCTTCCACGGCGCTGGCAGCGGAGGAGGAGAAACTGGCGCGCGTCGAAGTGACGGGCTCCAGCCTGAAGCGCATCAACGCGGAAACGGCGTCGCCCGTGCAGGTGATCAACGCCAAGCAGATCGAGAACATGGGCGCGCTGACCTTGCTGCAAGTGCTCGACAACCTGCCTGCCGCCCGTCCGGCGCAGCAGGATTTCCGCTCGATGTTCACGGGGTCCGATGGCGGCTCGCAGGCGAACTTGCGCGGGATGGGCGCCCAGGGCACGCTGGTGCTGTTGAATGGCCGCCGCCTGTCATTCTATGGCGCGCCGGCCGGCTTCCAGACCATGTTCGTCAATATCGACGCGATTCCCGCCGCCGCCATCGAGCGCATGGAAATCCTCACGGATGGCGCGTCGGCCGTGTACGGCTCCGACGCCGTGGCCGGCGTCATCAACGTGATCACCAAGAAATCGTATCAAGGCCTGGAAGCGCGCGCCAATGGCGAATTCGCACCCAGCGTGAAAGCCTATGGCGAGCGCCAGGCCAGCCTGCTGTACGGCGTGGGCGACCTGGCCAGCGATGGCTACAACGTGTATGGCTCCGTGAATGTGTACCAGCGCGACCGCATCGCCCTGGCCGATACCTGGCAGAAGCGTCCCTCGTATTTTTACGTGAACAATCCCAATTTCATCCCCAACATGCGCGTGGGCGTGGGCAGCGAGCCGGGCGTGATGAACCCCGGCACCTTCTTTGTCTTCGACAAGGCCAACAACAATGCGCGCACCCAGCGCGCGGCGCCGGGCTGCAACAACAGCATCACGGAAGCGTCGGGCACGCGCTGCGTGTGGAATGCGCTGCCCAACCAGCTCGACACGGGGCCGACGTCGGAGCGTGCCACGGCCTACCTGAGCGGCCGTCTGAAACTGGGCGGCGACATGGAAGCGTTCGCGGAAGGCGCTTTCACCCACATCAAGATGCGTGGCGAGAATGGCCCGTCCAGCTTCAATAGCGGCAGCACGAACAACTGGTTTGCGCGCAACACGGGCAATACCCTGAACACTTTCGCCACGCCTTTCCTGAGTCCCAACAACGTCTACCTGAAAGGCAAGCTCGATGCCGACATGGTGGCCAAGATGGGCGGCGCGGCGGGCTTGAACTACCTGCTGCAGGATGCGACGGGCCACTTCGGCCAGAAGAACGTCGATGAAAACTACCGCGCGCTGGTGGGCCTGCGCGGCAGCATCGGCGGCGGCTGGGATTTTGAGACGGCGCTCAGCGTGGCGGGCAGCCATTCGACCCTGTTCCAGACGGCGAACATCAACATCAAGGGCTTCGAACAGGCATTCGGCCCGTTCACGAAAGACCCTGTCAGCGGCCGCACGTATATTTCGGACAATCCCGCCTACAAGTTCGGCGAAATCAGCGAAGCCAATGCGGCGCTCTTGCGCGCTGCCTACCCGACGTTTGCCATCGAATCGTGGACCAAGCTGATGACCTGGGACGCGAAGCTGGAAGGCACCCTGTTCAAGCTGGGCGAACGCGAAGTGCGCGCCGCCGTGGGCACCAACGTGATGCGCGAAAGCTTCCTCACGCCCGGCAACGCGGATGCGGCCAATGGCCTGATCACGCAGCAGGGCGGGTCGTGGTTCGACGGCAGGCGCACCATTGCCGCCGTGTTTGGCGAAGTGGTGGTGCCGCTTTCCGATACGCTGGAAGTCAACGCGGCCGCGCGCCTGGACAAGTACCCGCATTTTTCCGCCAACCTGGCGCCCAAGCTGGGCGTGATCTGGCGCGCGCGGCCCGACCTGATGCTGCGCGGGACATATTCCGAGGGCTTCCGCGCGCCCAACCTGGCCGAATCGGGGTCGGGCGGCGTCTTTGCGCAGGTGGGCGGCATCCGCGACACCGTGCGCTGCGACGAAACGAATGCCATGGCGCGCGCGCTGATGAAGTCCGCGGTGGCGACGGATGCGGACCTGGGCAAGAGCCTGCTGAACTCGAACTGCTCCACGACGGTGGGCGGCCTGACGCCGCCGAACCAGAACCTGCGTCCGGAAAAGGCCAAGATTTCCACCGTCGGCCTGGTCCTGCAGCCGGCCAAGGACGTGAGCATCTCCATCGACTACTGGTTCATCAACCGCCGCGACGAAATCGTGCGCCAGGACTTCAACGAGTTGTTTACGGAACTGGTGGACAAGTACGGCCCGACGCTGGCCGGCACCGCCAGCGCCATCCGCAACGACCTGACGGACGCGGACCGCGCCAACGTGGCGGCGGTGGCGGCCATGTGCGCCAATCCCGCCAATGCGGGCGTGTGTTCGGGCGGCGTGCCCGGCTACTCGGTGGGCAACCTGGGCGGCTTGATCAACTCGTACTCGAACCGCGGCCGCACGCTGATGGACGGCGTGGACATCGACGCGCGCACGCGCTTTGCGCTGGGCGACTGGGGCAAGCTGAGTACCGGCATCGCCGCCACCATCCGCAAGCGCGATACCCACGACGGCGAAGACGGCAGCGACATCAAGGGCAATACCGTCGGCTACTATGATTCGCCGCGCTACCGCGCCACCGTGAATGCGGACTGGAGCTACCGCAACTTCGTCAGCAGCGTCTTCATCAACTATTCGGGCAAGACGCGCTGGGCCTACGGCCCGTGGGACAAGGACAACACGCCGGAAAACTGCACCGCCGCCTCGGTGGCGCTGCCGGCTGGCCAGTGCAAGGGCGCGCCGTCGTACACCACGGTCAACCTGGCGTTCAGCTGGAAGCCCATCAAGCACCTGGACGTGGGCCTGAACGTGAAAAACGCCTTCAACAAGCAGCCGTACTACGACCCGAATGGCTGGGAAGGCTACAACCATAGCCAGAACCTGTTTGGCCGCCAGTTTGCCCTGTCCGCCAGCTACAAGTTCTTTTAAGGCATGCGGAGAGGGGTGTGACGATCGCTCCGGTCCGCTGACGCATTCATGCCTGGCGGACCGGAGTATTGCCAAAAAGAAAAAATAATATTTCGAAACGTGAAATACGAAAGAAAAGCGTAAGTCTCGAGTCAGCGGAACGCGGTTTTTTTGGGATTTTTGCGCCATCGCTCATGTTGATTTCTCCCTGGTGATGCCAGTTTTTCGTTTTCATGTATCCGTCATACCACGATAACGAAAGTTATGTGTGGGAAATTGCCGTATAACGAAAGATATTGGGCGTTTTTATACGTTTTTTAAGGATAAATTGCCGTCCTAACTTTCTTTTCATTGACGATACTTATTTTTCTTTTTAAAGTATTCCCAAGAAAACGAAAATTGGCCGATACGGACTGATTTTCCGGAAGGGCCGGCCGCCTGGCTGCGCCGTCCGACGATCACCATAACAATGGCGCCCTCCACAGCTTCGCCCTGGAGCGGGAAGGGCGCTGATAACCCTCGAAATAGACGGAGAGACAGCATGCATAGCACCCGACTCAAATTGCGCGACATCAGCCGCGCCGCCGCCATCGTCATCGCGCTGGCGGCCGGCGTGCCAGGCCAGGCCTGGGCACAGTCGAACGCCACCAGTACCATTTTCGGCGAAGTGAGCGCGCCGGCCGGCGCCACCGTGGTAGTACAGAATCTGGCGACGGGCGTGCAGCGCACCCTGACGCCCGATGCGTCGGGCCGCTATGTGGCCAATTCCATGCCGCCGGGCCGCTATGCGGTGCGCGTGCTGCGCGCCGGTGCGGTCGAAGCGACGCAGGAAGTCGAAGCACTGATCGGCGCCGGCGCCGAAGCCAATTTCGGCCCGTCCAGCGCGGCCGGCCCCGTGGGCCAGGAACAGACCGTCGTCGTGAAGGCGTCGCGCAACCCGATCGACGTGTCGAACACGAACAATGGCGTGATCTTCACGGCCAAGGAATTGAAAGCGCTGCCGGTCGGGAACGACGTGGCATCCATCGTCCAGCTGACGCCTGGCGTGGCACGCGGCACGAATAGCGTGTATGGCAATGCGCCGTCCATCGGCGGCTCGGGCCAGTCGGAAAACGCGTTCTATGTCAACGGCTTTCCCATCACGAACATCCTGACCCAGGTGGGCGCGTCGGAACTGCCGTTCGGCGCCATCTCGAACATGCAGGTGCTGTCCGGCGGCTATGGCTCGGAATTCGGCCGTTCCACGGGCGGCGTGATCAACATCACCACCAAGAGCGGCGGCAACAAGGCGGAATTCGGCGGCAAGGTGTCCATCATTCCCCGCTCGCTGAAAGGCAGCCCGGAAAACAAGTATTATCCGAACACGGGCGCCAATCCGGAAACGGATGGCAGCTTGCAGTACTGGAACCGCGACAACGGCAGCACCAGCAAGGTCGTCGGCCTGTACGGCAGCGGTCCGCTGATCAAGAACAAGCTGTTTGCCTTCGTGGCGCTGGAGCAGACGCGCACGGACGGCGGCGCCGTCGCCGGCGCGCGCGACGACTCGGACAAGGTCCTGCCGAACGGCTGGCGCGAGAGCAAGAGCAAGGTTGACCGCATGATGGCCAAGCTCGATTACAACCTGACGGACAACCATCACTTCGAATACACCAAGCTGTATGACCGCACGACAACCGACAGCCAGAGCTATGGCTTTGACTATGGCACGCTGAAGCGCAACAACGTACCGGGCGGCGGAAGCGAGACCACCGTCAACTGCTGCGGCTCGTCGGCTGCGCCCGGCGCCAATGTCGACATCTTCAAGTACACGGGCTACCTGACGGACAATCTGACGGTGACGGCCATGATGGGCCAGTCGCGCACCAGCCACCGCCGCACTCCCGACGGCTATGATCCCGGCCTGGCGCAAACCCAGTCCATCAAATCGACGCAGGTCCCGGGCCTGACCTATGTCAATCCACAATCGGTGACGGGCACCCTGACGGACCCGTCGTCGGAAGACCGCCAGAAGGCCAAGCGCCTGGACCTGGAATACAAGCTGGGCAAGCACTCGCTGCGCGGCGGCATCGACCGCATCGACGTGGAGTCGCAGGTGGGCCTGAGCCTGGCCGGCGGCTACCGCTGGCGCTATCTGAAGGCCGACGATCCGGCCGCGCCGATCAACGGCGCGTTTGAAACCCCGGCGCAGGGCGGCGGCTATGGCGCACAAGGCTATTATGTCAGCAAGGACCTGAACGCCAACCTGGCGCGTCCCACCAGCGTGCAGTCGGCGCAGTACATCCAGGATCACTACCAGGTCACGGAACGGGTGCTGCTGGACCTGGGCCTGCGCCGCGAACAGTTCACCAATTACAGCACCGACGGCGTGGCCTTCATCTCGCAGCGCAATATGATCGCCCCGCGCGTGGGCGCCACCTGGGATTACCTGGGCGACGGCACCCTGAAGTTCTTTGCCAACGGCGGCCGTTACCACCTGCCGGTGCCGTCGAATTTGTCGAGCAACATGGCCAGTCCCTTCCTCGCCACGAGCGAAATGTTCACCTACACGGGCGTCGATCCGGTGACGGGCGCGCCGACGGGCCTGCACGCCATCAGCAAGCCGTATTCGGCCAACAACGCGTATGGCCAGAGCCGCGATGCGCGCGAAGTGACGGCCGTTGGCCTGAAACCCCTGTCGCAGGACGAATTCTCGCTGGGCTTCGAGCGGGCCCTGAGCAAGAAGCTGGTGGTGGGCGCCAGCATCCTGTACCGCAAGCTGAACGACACCAACGACGACACCTGCGACGAGCGTCCGCTGCAGGCCTGGGCCGCGCGCAACAGCGTCGACACCAGCAACTGGGGCGGCTTCCAGTGCGCCATCATCAACCCGGGCCGCGACAACAGCCTGATGGTGGATTTCGACGACGGCAAGGGCCTGCGCCGCGTGGATATTTCGGCGGCCGAGTGGGGCAACCCGCTGCCGTCGCGCACCTACCGCGCCCTGAACCTCTTCGTCGAGCACCCGTACACGAATGGCTGGTACGGCAAGCTGACCTACACCTTGTCCGGCCTGAAGGGCAATATGGAAGGCCAGACGGACAGCATCGGCGGCGGCGACGTGGGCCTGACGGTCAGCGACGACCACAAGGAACTGATGTACAACGCGTATGGCTACCTGCCGGGCGACCACCGCCACGCGTTCAAGGCCTACGGCTTCATGCAGGTCATGCCGGACGTGACGGTGGGTGCGAACATGTCGCTGATCTCGGGTGCGCCGCGCAACTGCATCGGCGCGCTGCCCGACGACCTGAAGTTCGACAACGACTATGGCGATTCCTACTTCTACTGCAATGGCAAGCCGGCGCCGCGCGGCAGCCAGGGCCGCCTGCCATGGCAAGCCCAGCTGGACATGAATGTGGCCTATACTCCCAGCGCCATCAAGGGCCTGAGCTTGAAAGTGGACGTGTTCAATGTGTTCAACAGCCAGACCGTGACCCGCTACAGCGAAACGCGCGAAGACCATGGCGCCATCGCCCGCAACTACCTGCAGGTCGATGGACGCACGGCACCCCGTTCGGTGCGCTTCACGGCTGAATACACTTATTAACCGCCTGCCGGCCTGCCTTGCGCGGGCTGGCTTCAACGATTACCAACGGAAGTGAGAAGAGACCAATGACGACACAAATCAATCGCCGCAATTTCCTGTCCGCCAGCGCCGCGCTGGCCGGTGGCGCCATGGCCGGCAGCGCCTTGCTGCCTGGCGCCGCCGCTGCCGCTCCCGCTCCCGCCGCCGGCCGCGACAAGGTCCGCCTGGGCGTGATCGGCACGGGCATGCGCGGGCAGGTGCTGCTGGCCGAACTGGTGCGCCGCGACGACGTGGAAGTGGTGGCGCTGTGCGATATCGAGCCGATCATGCTGAAACACGCGCTGGGCCAGGTGGAAAAAGCCGGCAAGCCGCGTCCGCGCACGTATGGCGAAGACCGCGACCAGAAAGCCTACAAGCGCATGCTGGACGCGGGCGGCCTGGATGGCGTGATCATTGCCACGCCGTGGGAATTCCACGCGCCGATGGCGATTGCCGCCATGCAGGCGAAGATCGCCGTCGGCTGCGAAGTGGTGGCCGGCATCACCCTGCAAGACCACTGGGATGTGCTCAATACCCAGCTGAAAACCGGCACGCCGTACATGCTGCTGGAAAACGTATGCTATCGCCGCGACGTGATGGCGGCGCTGCAGATGGTGCGCGCCGGCCTGTTCGGCGAACTGCTGCACCTGCAGGGCGGCTACCAGCATGACCTGCGCGCCGTGAAATTCAACAGCGGCAATCCGGCCAAGCCGTATGGCGGCGGCGTGGAGTTCGGCGAAAAGGGCTGGTCCGAAGCCCATTGGCGCACGCAGCATTCGGTGGAACGCAATGGCGAACTGTATCCGAGCCACGGCATCGGCCCCTGCGCCATGTACACCAACATCAACCGCGGCAACCGTTTTACCCGCATCAACGCCTTCGCCACCAAGGCGCGCGGCTTGCACGACTATATCGTCAAGCAGCCGGGCGGCGCGCAGCATGCGAACGCCAAGGTCAAGTTCAAGCTGGGCGATGTCGTCACCACCACCCTGGCGTGCGAAAACGGCGAAACCATCATCCTGCAGCACGACACGAGCCTGCCGCGTCCGTACTCGCTGGGCTTCCGCGTGCAAGGCACGGACGGCCTGTGGATGGACTTGAACAATGCCATCCACATCGAAGGCGTCAGCAAGCCGCACCAGTGGGACGACTTCAAGGCTTACCAGGACAAGTATGACCATCCCGTCTGGCGCAAGTACGCGGCGCAGGCGGAAGGCGCGGGCCACGGCGGCATGGACTTCTTCGTCATCCACGCCTTTGTCGAGGCGCTGAAGGCGAACGCGCCGATGCCGATCGATATCTACGACGCCGTGACGTGGAGCGCCATCACGCCGCTGTCCGAGCAGTCGATCGCCGCCAACTTCCAGACCCTGGATTTCCCCGACTTCACGGGCGGCCAGTGGAAGTCGCGCAAGCCGATCTTTGCCCTCGACGGCAAGTACTAAGCCTTCGCAACCCGCTACCGCGCCTGCCGCCGTAGCGGGTTTTTTCTGTCCCTATCCGTTTTTCAACCGCGGCGCGCGCCGCAGGACGCTTTGCGCCTGCCGCCCGCCGCAAGCTGTACCACCAGGAGACGTCGATGAAACACAGAAGTGCAGTACTCTACGCAGTCCTTTCCAGCGCACCGCTGCTGCTGGCCGCTTGCGGCAGCGGTGGCAGCAGTGCCGGCGCCAGCGTGATCCAGGCAGCCACGGGCCTGGCACCCGTGGCGGGCACGCCGGCGACCGTGGCACTGGCCGGCAATGCCTTCATCACCAGCGCCGACGCCAGCGCGCAGGAAGTCATCAATGACAATGGCCTGGCCAACTGGACCAGCCCGAACACGGTGACGAGCGCGTACTTCCGCGTCGGCGCGGCCGGTCCCGTGACGGTGGCGCTGGACGCCAGGCTGGCCGGCAGCACCAGCAGCGTGGTGCGCGTGACGGTAGACGGCCAGCCTTTCGACGTGGCCCTGGCGGGTACGGCCAGCAAGACGTATGCGGTGGGTACCGTCAACGTGGCCGCGCCAGGCTATGTGAAGGTGGACTTGCGTGGCGTGAGCAAGGCGGGCGGCTATTTTGGCGATGTCTCGGCGCTGAAGGTGACGTCGAACGCCGCGCTCAATTACGCCAGCGATCCGGCCAATTACTACTGGTCGCGGCGCGGCCCGTCCGTGCACATGGGCTATACGGTGCCGGCCAATACCGAGTATTTTTATAACGAGATGACGATACCCGTGGGCCAGGACGCCATCGGTTCCTACTTCATGGCCAACGGCTTCGGCCAGGGCTACATGGGCATCCAGGTGAAATCGGCCAGCGAGCGCTGGATCCTGTTCTCCGTATGGGACGCGGACAATGGCGCCAAGACCACCCTGGTGAGCAAGGGCGCGGGCGTGGTCGACAACGCATTCGGCGGCGAGGGCACGGGCGGCCAGACCTATTTGTCGTACAACTGGGCGGCCGGCACCACGTACCGCTTCATCACGCGCGCGCGGCCCGACGGCAATGGCGGCAGCGATTATTCCGCCTGGTTCTACGCGCCGGAGACGGGCAAGTGGCGCTACATCGCCACCTGGAAGCGGCCGGCCATCAGCACGTATTTGACGGGCGTGCATTCCTTCCTCGAGAACTTCATCGACACCAGGGGCTATACGGAGCGCCGCGTGCAGCTGGGCAACCAGTGGGCGCGCAATGTCTCGGGCACGTGGTCGGAGGTGACGGCCGGGAGGTTCACGGGCGACGCCACGGCCACCAACGCGCAGCGCATGGACTACGCGGGCGGCCTGGAAAACGGCAAGTTCTACCTGCATAACGGCGGCTTCTTCGCCGACTACGTGAACACCAGCCAGAACTTCACGCGTCCGGCGACGGGGCAGGCGCCCGCCGTCGACGTGGCGGCCTTGCCGCTGCAGTAAGCGCGGTGGCGCGGTAACGCCCGCCCCGCGCCTGCCACGCGCGGGGCCTGGCTTTCTCAGGATGGTTGCGCGGGACCAGGTCGCCAGTTAGAATGCGAATCATTATTGTTTGCGCATGGGGATATCCAGTGTCGGCTGCCCAACCCGGCGTTCACCAGGAGGTGGGCAGCCTGTATCACGATCATCACCGCTGGCTGCAGGGCTGGCTGCGGCACAAGCTGGGCAACGCCTTTGACGCTGCCGACGTGGCGCATGACACTTTCATGCGCCTGCTGCACCGGGAAGAGCGCATCGCCGCGCGCGAGCCGCGCGCTTTTCTGACGACGGTGGCCAAGGGCGTGCTGGGCAATCTGTACCGGCGCCGCGACCTGGAAGCGGCCTACCTGGAAACCCTGGCCAGCCTGCCGGCGCAGTGCGCGCCCGATCCGGAAGCGCAGGCGATCCTGCTTGAAGCGCTGTTCGACATCGACCGCCGCCTCGATGGCCTGGCGCCGCCCGTGCGCCGCGCCTTCTTGCTGTCGCAACTCGATGGCATGCCGCAGGCGGCCATCGCGCTTGAATTGAATGTCTCGCTGGCCACCGTGCAGCGCTACCTAGTCAAAGCCATGCACCAGTGCTTTTTCTCCCAGCCTCAAGCATGAGCATGGGCGACGGCGCCGCGCCGGAAGCGGCCAGCCTGCAAGCCGTCGAATGGCTGGTGCGCCTGCAGGCCGGCGATGGCGCGCCCGACGTCGAGCAAGCATGGCGGGCCTGGCGCGACAGCGACCCGGAAAACGAACAGGCATGGCAGCATATCGAAGCGTGCATGGCGCGCATGCGCGGCTTGCCCGCGCCGCTGGCGCACGGCACCCTGGCGCGCAAGCCCGTGCACGCGCAGGCGCATGCGGCGCGGCGCCAGTCCCTGAAACTGCTGGCGCTGCTGGCCGCGGGCGGCGGCGCCTGGCTGGCGGGCGGCGATGAACAGGCGCGCTTCTGGCTGGCCGATTACCGCACCGGCACGGGCGAGCTGCGCCACATCGTGCTGGAAGACGGCACGCGCATCGCGCTCAATACGGCGTCCAGCATCGACGTGCGTTTCGCTGCGGACCAGCGCCTGGTGACGGTAATCCAAGGCGAGATCATGGTCACGACCGCGCGCGATGCGGCGGGCCGGCCCTTTTTCGTGCAGACAGCCCAAGGCCGCCTGCAGCCCGTGGGCACGCGCTTTGCCGTGCGCGTGGTAGGCGAACGCACGCAGCTGGGCGTGTTCGAAGGCGCCGTCGATATTCTGCCCGGGCCGGCGTCCGAGGCGGCGCGCAGGCTGCGGGCGGGCCAGCAAGCCAGCTTCACGGCGGCGGGCATCGGCGCCGTGCAGGCGCTGCCGGCCGGCGCCGATGCGTGGACGGCCGGCATGCTGGTGGCGCACGACATGCCGCTGGCCGATTTTGTGCAGGAACTGGCGCGCTACCGCCACGGGCGCCTGGCGTGCGACCCGGCCATCGCCCGCCTGCGCGTGTCCGGCATCTACCCGCTGGCCGACACGACACAGGTGCTGGACATGCTGACGCGCACCTTGCCCGTCGACGTGCGCCAGACCACGCGTTTCTGGGTGACGGTGACGCCGCACCGGCCCGGCGCCGGTCGCGCCTGACGTGCCGAATAACTATTTTCAGAAAAATGAGGGGTTTGCGGTTTTCGCGTGACAAGCACAGTGAACCCTTCATTCACTTTCTGGAAAATCGTCCCATGCCTGCTCAAACCTCTGCTCTGTTCCCCGCCGTTTCCACCCGCTGCCGGCGCAGCGCCGCCGCCATCGCCGTCAGCCATGCCCTGTGGCTGCTGGCCGCCGGCGGCGCCGTGGCCGTCGCGCCCGCCGCCATGGCCGCCAGTGCCGGCCGTGTCGCCATGACGATACCCGCCGGCACGCTGGAACAGGTGCTGGTGCGCTTCGGCCAGCAGACGGGCACCATGATCTCCTACCAGGCCGCCACGGTGGCGGGCAAGCGCAGCGCCGGGCTGGCGGGCAGCTACAGCGTGCCCGAAGCGCTGGGCGCCATTGTCGCCGGTGCGGGCCTGCGCGCCGTGCCGCAGGCGAATGGCGGCTACGTGCTGGAAGCGGCGCCGGCCAGCGCGGGGCAGACCATGCCCGAGATGACCGTGACGGCCGCCGCCGAGGCGAAAGGCACGACGGAAGGCAGCGGCTCGTATACGACGCAGGCCATGCGCTCTGCCACCCGCCTGGGCCTGTCCGTGCGCGAAACGCCGCAAGCCGTCAGCGTGGTGACGCGCCAGCAGATGGATGACCAGAATTTGCAGACGGTGGAAGAGGTGCTGCAAAACGCGGCCGGCGTGGCCATCAACCGTTACGACAGCGACCGTACCTCGTTCTTCGCGCGCGGTTTTTCCATCGCCAGCTACCAGTACGACGGCATTCCCACCACGGTCGACAATGCCTACAACGTGGGCGACAGCACCCTGGACATGACGGCCTACGACCGGGTCGAGATCGTGCGCGGCGCCACGGGCCTGCTGACGGGCGCGGGCGAACCGTCGGCCACCATCAACCTGGTGCGCAAACGCGCCTCGTCGACGCAGCTGGCCGGCGCTGCCGCCCTGAGCCTGGGCTCCTGGAACAATGCGCGCGCCAGCGCGGACCTGTCCGCGCCGTTGATGGCAGATGGCAGGGTGCGCGGACGCGTCGTGGCCAGCTACCAGGACAGCGAATCGTATGTGCGCCTGTACCACGGCAAGAAAGCCATGGCCTACGCCACCGTGGAAGCGGACCTGGCGCCCGGCAGCGTGCTGATCGCCGGCTATGAATACCAGGACAACCGCCCGCGCGGCGGCATGTACGGCGGCTTGCCGCTGTGGTACGCGGATGGCGAACGGGCCACGTTTTCCCGTTCCACCACCACGGCCGCCACCTGGAGCCGCTGGTTCAGCAGCAGCCAGACAGCCTTTTTGCGCCTGGAGCAGGAGCTGGGCAGCGGCTGGAACCTGACGGCCATGCTGAAT
Source organism: Janthinobacterium foliorum (assembly GCF_978021625.1). Taxonomy (NCBI): domain Bacteria; kingdom Pseudomonadati; phylum Pseudomonadota; class Betaproteobacteria; order Burkholderiales; family Oxalobacteraceae; genus Janthinobacterium; species Janthinobacterium foliorum. Next base: position 185,168 of record NZ_CDXDQE010000007.1, read on the forward strand.
CACGGCTGGGGCAACTACTCGGCCGCCGAAACCTTTGCGTATACCTGGCCGGACAAGGCGACAGGGCAGGGCGTGACGGGCAGCCCCGGCTTTTATTCGGGCACGCGGCGCCAGGACAGCGTCGACGCCTATGTGCAGGGGCCCGTGCAGCTGCTGGGGCGCACGCACGACCTGGCCTTCGGCGTCTCGGGCAGCAACCAGTTCGCCAGCAATCCGGGCATCTCGGGCGGCAGCATCGACTATGGCAATTTTGACCGGTGGCAGGGCGCGGCGCCGGAGCCGGACTGGAACGACCCCGACTTTTACCGCTGGAAGCTGCTCGACACGGTGCAGCAGCGCGGCATCTATGGCACGGCGCGCTTTTCGCTGGCCGATCCCCTGAAGCTGATCGTCGGCGCGCGCTACAGCCGCTACAAGGCGGACCATGTCGACGACTGGGGCGGCAGCTACGCGTACGCCAAGCATGCCGTCACGCCGTATGCGGGCCTGGTGTGGGATATCGATGCGCGCCATGCGCTGTACACCAGCTACAGCAAGATCTTCAAGCCGCAAGGTAACCAGGACCGCTACGGCCGCTACCTCGATCCCGTGCAGGGCAAGAATCTGGAAGCGGGCGTGAAGGGCGAATATTTCGGCGGCAAGCTCAATGCGGCGCTGGCCGTGTTCCGCATCGCGCAAGATGGCCTGGCGCAGGAAGACACGGGCCAGTTCGTGGGCAATTCCCTGACGCAGGCGTATTACGCTGCCGATGGCACCACCAGCAAGGGCGTGGAACTGGACCTGTCGGGCCAGCTGGCGCAGGGCTGGAACGTGTCGGCCAGCGTGTCGCACGCGGCGGCGGAAGACAACAAGGGCGCGCGCCTGAACAGCTATGTGCCGCGAACCCTGGCCCGCGTGTTTTCCACGTACCAGATGCCTGGCGGCTGGCGCGCCTTGTCCGTGGGCGGCGGCGTGAACTGGCAGAGCGGCGCCTACCGCGACGCCACGGGACCGAAGGGTGTCGAGCGCGTGGAGCAGGGCGGCTACGCCGTGGCCAGCCTGATGGCGAAATACGCGCTGTCGCGCCAGCTGTCCGTGCAGGCGAACGTCAACAACCTGTTCGACAAACACTACTACAGCCAGGTCGGCATGTATAACCAGGGCTACTGGGGCGCGCCGCGCAATGCCAGCGTGACCCTGCGCTACCTCTTCTGATGGCGTGATTGCTGCTTACAGCGGCCAGGCCTGCTTGGTGACGGCGACGGCGACGATGTAGGCGAAGACCAGCACGGCGAGGGCGAACGCGGCGCCGCGCACGGCGGGCGTCTTGCCCCGCTTCAGGGCGATGGTGCCCAGCGCGATGTAGGCCACCAGCGCGCACAGCTTGGCGGCCAGCCACGGCGCGCTGCCGGGCGACTGGCCGCTCCACACGGCCAGGGCGATGGCGCTGGCCAGCAGGGCCGTGTCGACCAGGTGCGGCAGCACCTTCACCCAGCGCTGCTGCAATTTCGCGGGCGCGCGCAGCATCCACGCGCCGCGCAGGAGGAACAGCGCGCCGCTGGCGGCGGCACAGCCCATGTGGAAGTGCTTGAGACTCAGATAATCCATGTGGTGTCGGCAGGTGCGTTGATTGACGGAGGCGCCAGCATAGCCGCCTTTGCCGCGCCGCGCCATACGCCTTCGGGAGGACGGCCCTCAGCGCAGGAATGCGACATACACCAGTTCAGGGTCGCCCTCGTCGAGGTGATCGATCTGCCCGCTGGGCACGAAGCCCGCGCTGGCGAACAGCCGCTGCGCGGCCAGGTTCGACCGGTTCGTCGACGTGAACAGCTTGGCCGTCCGGCATGCCGCCATGGCGGCGGCCAGCAGGCGCAGCCCCACGCCGCGGCGCTGCTGCGCGGGCGCGACCACCACCAGCGGCACAAAGCCGTGGTCGAAAAAGTCATGCCGCAGCACGACATAGCCAGCCACCTGGCCCGCATGCAGAGCCACGTGGCAGTGGCCCTTGCCGGTGTCGGCCCGCACGGCGTCGCCCCGGCCAGAGTGCGCCTGCGCATACGTGTCGCAGGCCAGCATGGCCTCCACATCGCCGGGCAGGGCCACGCGGGTGATGATCTCGTCTGCTTCCCTTGCATTTTCCATGGCGTTCCTCTTGATGTCGGCGCCCAGTGTGCCTAAAACCGGCCGTCTTGTAAAAGTTTTGTCACCGTGCGCCGCCATCCAGCCTAGCCGGCCCTTGCCCCGCCTAGTCACTTTTGCCGATACGGCTATCCAGATTGCCTTCCCAGAATCACCCTGTGGCCGATAGTGCCTGGCGCGCCTGCCACGTAAGCTGGTCGGGACGGCTGGCCAGACGGCCAGTGCATTCATGGAGAAACATCGTGGCTACCCTAGATGGCACCAACAAGAACAGTAACAACAATTACCCGGCGGTTGACGGAGGCAGGCGGCGCAAGCAGGCGTCCGTGCTGGTCAGCAGTACCTTCGCCTTCACGATCTGCTTCGCGGTATGGATGATGTTTGCCGTACTGGGCATCCCCATCAAGACCAGCCTTGGCTTGAGCGAAACGCAATTCGGCCTGCTGGCCGCCATGCCCGTGCTGACGGGTTCCCTCGTGCGCGTGCCGCTGGGCATCTGGACGGACAAATACGGCGGACGCCGCGTGTTTTTCCTGCTGATGCTGGCCAGCGTCGTGCCCATTTATCTGATCGCCTACGCCACCGCCTACTGGCATTTCCTTTTGCTGGGCATGTTCGTCGGCCTGGCGGGCGGCTCGTTTTCCGTCGGCACGCCCTACGTGGCGCGCTGGTATGAAAAGGAGCGCCGCGGCCTGGCCATGGGCATTTTCGGCGCGGGGAACTCCGGTTCCGCGCTGACCAAGTTCGTCGCCCCCGGCATCGTCGCCGCCTTCGGCTGGCAGATGCTGCCGAAGGTGTACGCGGTGGCCATGCTGGCGACGGCCATCCTCTTCTGGCTGTTCTCGTACACGGACAAATCGCACCTGGCGCCGTCGGGCGAAAGCTTTGCGGAGCAGATGAAGGTGCTGAAGGACCCGCGCGTGTGGCGCTACTGCCAGTACTACTCGGTGGTCTTCGGCGGCTACGTGGCGCTGGCGCTGTGGATGACGAAATACTACGTGGCCGAATACGGCTTTGACCTGAAGCACGCGGCGCTGCTGGCGGCCTGCTTCTCGCTGCCGGGCGGCGTGCTGCGCGCCGTGGGCGGCTGGATCTCGGACAAGTATGGCGCCGCCAAGGTGACGTGGGCCGTGATGTGGGTGTGCTGGGTGTGCTTCTTCCTGCTGTCCTATCCGCAAACGCAGATGGTGGTGGAAACCGTCACGGGGCCGCTGGCTTTCCATATCGGCCTGTCGCCGCTGTGGTTTACCGTCCTGCTGTTCATCGTCGGCATCGCCATGGCAGTCGGCAAGGCGTCCGTCTTCAAGTTCATCGGCGATGATTTTTCCCATAACATCGGCGCCGTCTCCGGCGTCGTCGGCCTGGCCGGCGGCTTGGGCGGCTTCATCCTGCCCGTGATGTTCGGCGCCCTCGTCGATTTCACGGGGGTGCGCTCGAGCGCCTTCATGCTCTTGTACGGCACCGTCTGCGTTTCCCTCGTCTGGATGCATTTTTCATTCAAGCCGCTGCGCGCGGCACCCGCCAATCAACCTGCAGGAGTATCAACATGAGCCGCTACATGATCAATACGTGGGAGCCGGAAACCCCGAGCTTCTGGCAAACGACAGGCAAGGCCACGGCCGCGCGCAATCTGTGGATTTCGATTCCCGCGCTGCTGCTGGCCTTTGCCGTGTGGATGGTGTGGAGCGTGGTGGTGGTGAACCTGCCCAACATCGGTTTCACCTATAGTAACAACCAGCTGTTCTGGCTGACGGCCTTGCCGGGCCTGTCCGGCGCCACCCTGCGCATCTTTTATTCGTTCATGGTGCCGATCTTCGGCGGGCGCCGCTGGACGGCCATTTCCACGGGATCGCTGCTGATTCCCGCCATCGGCATCGGCCTGGCCGTGCAGGACGTGAACACGGGCTATCCGACCATGCTGATCCTGGCGCTGCTGTGCGGTTTCGGCGGCGGCAATTTCGCCTCGTCGATGGCCAACATCAGCTTTTTCTATCCGAAGGCCAGCAAGGGCTTCGCGCTGGGCATGAATGCGGGCCTGGGCAACCTGGGCGTGTCGGTGGTGCAGTTCGTCGTGCCGCTGGTGATCACCTTTGCCGTCTTCGGCGCCTGGGGCGGCGAGTCGATGACCTGGGTGAAGAATGGCGTGAGCAAGGAGATGTGGCTGCAGAACGCGGGCTTCATCTGGGTGCCGTTCATCGCCTTGAGTACCTTGCTGGCCTGGTTCGGCATGAATGACCTGGCCTCGGCCAAGGCCTCGTTTTCCGAGCAGGCCGTGATTTTCAAGCGCAAGCACAATTGGCTCATGTGCTGGCTGTACACGGGCACCTTCGGTTCCTTCATCGGCTATTCGGCCGCTTTTCCGCTGCTGATCAAGATCCAGTTCCCCGACGTCAATCCGCTCGATTACGCCTTCCTCGGGCCCCTCGTCGGCGCCCTGGCGCGGGTGGCCGGCGGCGTCATCTCGGACAAGCTGGGCGGCGCGAGGGTGACGCTGTGGTCGTTCCTGCTGATGATAGGCGCCGTGCTGGGCGTGCTGTACTTCATGCCGCAAAACGGCATCGGTGGCCATTTCAACGGCTTCTTCTGGATGTTCATGCTGCTGTTTGCGGGCACGGGCATCGGCAATGCGTCGACCTTCCGCATGATACCCGTGATCTTCCTGACGGAACACCAGCGCGCCGCCGAAGGCAAGGGCAAGGCGGCGCAGGAACAAGCCATCGTCGACGCCAACAAGGAAGGCGCGGCCGTCTTGGGCTTCACCTCGGCCGTGGCGGCGTATGGCGCCTTCTTCATCCCGAAAAGCTACGGCACCTCGATTGCGCTGACGGGCAGTCCCGACGCGGCCCTGTGGTGCTTCATCGGCTTTTATGTCAGCTGCATCGCCATTACCTGGTGGTGCTATGCGCGCAAGAACGCGCCCATGCCTTGCTGACGTTGGAACGCCTGGCAAGCCGGTCTTGCCAGGCGTTGAGGAAATGAGAGAGTGTGATGGAAGAACTGGAAAAATTCGTCAACGGCTTCAGCCTGTTTCAGCAGCAGTATTTCAGCGAGCCGCAGACCTTGTATGATAGCCTGCGCGATGGCCAGCACCCGAGCACCTTGCTGATCGGCTGCTGCGATTCGCGGGTCGACCCGATGCTGCTGACGGGCAGCGACCCGGGCGACATGTTCGTGGTGCGCAATATCGCCAATCTGGTGCCGCCATGCACGCCGGAGGCGCCGCCCGGCGTCAGTTCGGCCATCGAGTTTGCCGTCTGCAAGCTCGAAGTGGCCAGGGTCATCGTGCTGGGCCATGCGCGCTGCGGCGGCATCCGCGCGCTGCTGCAGCCGCAGCCGCGCGCGCAAGGCCAGGAAACGGACTTCGTGGGCCAGTGGATGCGCATCGCCGAACCCGTGGCGCAGCGCGTGCGGCGCGAGCTGGCGCACCGCTCGGCGGAGGAACAGCATCACGCGTGCGAGCTGGCCAGCATATTGCAGTCGCTGGACAACCTGCTGACCTACCCTTGGCTCAAGCGCAGGGTGGAGCAGGGCGCGCTGAAACTGCACGGCTGGTATTTCGACATCGACAGCGGCGCCCTGATGGCGTATTCGGCGCGCCAGCAGCAGTTTTTGCCGCTGGTCTGTCCGATCGAGCGGGCGCGCCACCTGCATCAGCGGCCGTGGCCGGATGCGGCCAGCTAGGCCGGCACGTGGGCCGGCAATGTGCCGGATGACGCTGCGCTAATCCGACCTACTCCTACTCAAGGCAGGTCGGATTAGCCCGCAGGGCGTAATCCGACAAGCTCCCTCAGCTAAACCGCAGCAAATCCCCGCTGCGGTCAAACGCCAGCAATGTATCGATGCGGCCTTGCTCGATGGCCGCCACCATGGCGCGCAGGGGCGCCTCGCAATCGTGCGGCGCTGGTGCCTGGCCATTCGTGCCCGCCAATCCCGCCACGAAGACCACGTCCCAGTGCGTCTGCATCTGCGTCGATTCCTCCTTCAATGCTGCAAAGCTGTCCAGTTCATCGGGCAGCTTGTCGGCGCACATCACGGGCGTGAGCGACTTGCCCCGGCCGCCGGGCTGGGGCTGCGCCTGGGTAAAGGTAAACAGCAGGCGTTGCGGCTGCTCCTGGGCGCGGGCGCTGCGCAGCAGGCTGGCGTAATCGGTGATGGGCATGGTTTTCTCCTGGTTGAATGATGGCGGCAGCGATGGTGATAGATATACCGCAGCGCGCGGGCCGCGCCCATAGGCACAAGTGACTAGCCGGGTAACTACCCGCCTATGCATTCCTGGTGCGCGAAACCGACTTCTTGCCAATACCGTGGCGCGGGGCGCCTCGCTAGACTGGTTGCATCGACGCTCGGGCCATCCGGCCTGCGGCGTTTTAATGACCTGGCGCCGCTGCCTGCGGCGCAATGTGGAGGTAGCATGAGTCACTTTCTGGACCGTCTGAAATTTTTTAGCAAGAGCGCCGAACCGTTCTCGAACGGCCATGGCAGCGTGGTCGATGAAGACCGCACGTGGGAAAACGCCTACCGCCAGCGCTGGCAGCACGACAAGATCGTGCGCTCCACGCATGGCGTGAACTGCACCGGCTCGTGCAGCTGGAAGGTGTATGTCAAGAATGGCCTGATCACCTGGGAAACCCAGCAAACGGATTATCCGCGCACGCGGCCCGACCTGCCCAACCACGAACCGCGCGGCTGCCCCCGTGGCGCCAGCTATTCCTGGTACGTGTATTCGGCCCAGCGCGTGAAATACCCGATGGTGCGTGGCCGGCTGATGGAAATGTGGCGCGAGGCGCGCAAGACCATGGATCCCGTCACGGCCTGGGACTGGATCAGCCAGGACGAGGAACGCTCGAAGCAGTACAAATCCATTCGCGGCCTGGGCGGCTTCGTGCGCGCCAGCTGGGATGAAACGAATGAAATCATCGCCGCCGCGAATGCGCTGACGATCAAGAAATACGGCCCGGACCGCATCATCGGCTTTTCGCCGATTCCCGCCATGTCCATGGTCAGCTATGCCTCCGGCACGCGCTACCTGTCGCTGATCGGCGGCGTGGCCCTGAGTTTCTATGACTGGTATTGCGATTTGCCGCCCGCCAGCCCGCAAGTGTGGGGCGAGCAGACGGACGTGCCGGAATCGGCCGACTGGTACAACTCGACCTATCTGATGGTGTGGGGCTCGAACGTGCCGATGACGCGCACGCCGGACGCCCACTTCTACACGGAAGTGCGCTACAAGGGCACGAAAACCGTGGCCATCTCGCCCGACTATGGCGAAATGGTGAAGTTCGGCGACATCTGGCTGGCGCCCAAGCAGGGCACGGACGCGGCGCTGGCGCTGGCCATGGGCCATGTCATCCTCAAGGAATTCCACGCCGAAGGGCAGAGCGCCTACTTCCGCGACTATGCGCGCCAGTACACGGATTTCCCCATGCTGGTGCTGCTCAAGGAGCACAACGGCACCCTGGTGCCCGACTACTTCCTGCGCGCTTCGCACCTGGACAACAACCTCGACGAGACCAATAACCCGGAATGGAAAACCCTCGTCATCGACGAGAGCACCGGGGCGATCACGGCGCCGGCCGGCTCCATCGGCTTCCGCTGGGGCGAGTCGGGCAAGTGGAACCTGGAACAGAAGGCGGGCGGCAGCGGCGCGCCCATCGTGCCGATGCTCTCCATGATCAACGACAGCGACGCCGTCACGGAAGTGGGCTTTGCCTACTTCGGCGGCAAGGACGCGGCCGACATGCTGCTGCGCAAAGTGCCCGTGAAAACCATCCGCTTGGCCGATGGCACGACGGGTATCGTCACCACGGTGTTTGACCTGACCCTGGCCAACTATGGCATCGACCGCGGCCTGGGCGGAGCCAACGTGGCGGACAGTTATGACGACGATGTGCCCTACACCCCCGCATGGCAGGAAAAGCACACGGGCGTGAAACGCGCCGACGTCATCACCGTGGCGCGCCAGTTCGCGGAAAACGCCGACCAGACGCGCGGCAAGAGCATGGTCATCGTGGGCGCCGGCCTGAATCACTGGTATCACATGGACATGACCTACCGCGGCATCATCAACATGCTGATGATGTGCGGCTGCATCGGCCAGTCCGGCGGCGGCTGGGCCCATTACGTGGGCCAGGAAAAGCTGCGTCCGCAAACGGGCTGGACGCCGCTGGCCTTCGCCCAGGACTGGGTACGCCCGATGCGCCAGATGAACGGCACTTCATTCTTCTATGCCCACACGAGCCAGTGGCGCCATGAAAAGCTGGAAACGGGCGACATCGCCTCGCCATCGGCGGCCGGCTCCACGGGCGAGCTGACCCTGCTCGACTACAACGCCAAGGCCGAGCGCATGGGCTGGCTGCCATCGGCGCCGCAGCTGCAAACCAATCCGCTGGAGGTGGCGAAGGCCGCCAAGACGGCAGGGCAGGCGCCAGCCGCATATGCGCTGGACCAGATCAAGGCGGGCCAGCTGCAGTTCTCGTGCGACGACCCGGACAACCCGGCCAACTTCCCGCGCAATATGTTCGTCTGGCGCTCGAATATCCTGGGCAGCTCGGGCAAGGGCCACGAATACTTCCTGAAATACCTGCTGGGCACGCAGAACGGCTTGCTCAGCGACGAAGACGATTGCCTCAAGCCGCAGCAGGTGAAGGTGCGGCCGGCCGCCGAAGGCAAGCTCGATCTGCTGGTGGTGCTGGACTTCCGCATGTCGACCACGTGTTTGTATGGCGACGTGGTGCTGCCGACAGCCACCTGGTATGAAAAGGATGACTTGAACACGTCGGACATGCACCCGTTCATCCACCCGCTGTCCGAAGCCGTGCAGCCGCTGTGGCAATCGAAATCGGACTGGGAAATCTACAAGGGCATCGCGGAGAAATTCTCGGAAATCGGCGGCGAGCTGCTGGGCACCCAGCAAGACATCATCCTCACGCCGCTGATGCACGATACCCCGGGAGAACTGGGCCAGCCATTCGATCCCAAGGACTGGCGCGCGGGCGAATGCGAGGCCATTCCCGGCAAGACCATGCCGAACATGACGGTGGTGGAGCGCAATTACCGCGACGTCTACAAGAAATTCACCTCGATCGGCCCGCTGCTGGAAAGCATCGGCAATGGCGGCAAGGGCATCTCCTGGAAGACGGGTCATGAGGTGGACGTGCTGCGCGGCGTCAACCGCACGGTGCTGGAAGAGGGCGTGTCGCAGGGCCAGCCGCGCCTCGATACGGCCATCGATGCGGCCGAGATGATTTTGTCGCTGGCGCCGGAAACGAATGGCCACGTGGCCGTGAAAGCGTGGGCCGCGCTGTCAAGCATCACGGGGCGCGACCATACGCACCTGGCGCTGCCGCGCGAGCATGACAGCATCCGCTTCCGCGACGTGCAGGCGCAGCCGCGCAAGATCATCTCCTCGCCCACGTGGTCGGGCCTGGAAAGCGAGGAAGTGAGCTACACGGCCGGCTATACCAATGTGCATGAACTGATCCCGTGGCGCACCCTGACGGGCCGCCAGCAGTTTTACCAGGACCATTTGTGGATGCGCGATTTCGGCGAAGGCCTGTGCGTGTACAAGCCGGCCATCAACACGAAGACGACGCAAGCGCTGCTGGGCACCAAACCGAATGGCAACAAGGAACTGGCGCTGAACTTTTTGACGCCGCACCAGAAATGGGGCATCCACTCCACCTATTCGGACAACCTGCGCATGCTGACCCTGTCGCGCGGCGGTCCCCACGTGTGGCTGTCGGAAACGGACGCGCAGGCGGCCGGCATCGTCGACAACGACTGGATCGAGGTCTTCAACGTGAACGGCACCCTGACGGCGCGCGCCATCGTCAGCCAGCGCATCCCGGCCGGCATGACGATGATGTACCACGCGCAGGAAAAGATCATCAACGTGCCTGGCGCGGAGATGACGGGCAAGCGGGGCGGCATCCACAACTCGGTGACGCGCGCCGTGCCCAAGCCCACGCACATGATAGGCGGCTACGCCCAGCTGGCCTACGGCTTCAATTACTACGGCACGGTGGGCTCCAACCGCGATGAATTCGTATTGGTGCGCAAGATGAACAAGGTCGACTGGCTGGAAGGCCCGTTGCAGGAAGAAGGAGCATAATATGAAAATCAGAGCGCAAATCGGCATGGTGCTGAACCTGGACAAGTGCATCGGCTGCCACACCTGTTCCGTCACGTGCAAGAACGTGTGGACCAGCCGCGACGGCGTCGAGTACGCGTGGTTCAACAACGTCGAGACGAAACCGGGCATCGGCTATCCGAAGCAGTGGGAAAACCAGGACAAGTGGAATGGCGGCTGGCGCCGCACGGATGCGGGCAAGATCGAGCCGCGCCAGGGCAGCCGTCTGAAAATCCTGGCGAACATCTTCGCCAACCCGAACCTGCCCGCCATCGACGAGTACTACGAGCCGTTCACCTACGACTACGAGCACCTGCAAAGCGCGCCGCTGTCGCAGACGCCGCCGACGGCCCGCCCGATCTCCGTGCTGACGGGGAAAAAGATGGAGAAGATCGAGTGGGGACCGAACTGGGAAGATGACCTGGGCGGCGAATTTGCCCAGCGCAGCAAGGACAAGCTGTTCGACAATATGCAGAAGGAGATGTACGGCACCTTCGAGAATACCTTCATGATGTATCTGCCGCGCCTGTGCGAGCATTGCCTGAACCCCACGTGCGTGGCGTCCTGCCCGTCCGGCTCCGTCTACAAGCGCGAAGACGACGGCATCGTGCTGATCGACCAGGACAAGTGCCGCGGCTGGCGCATGTGCATCTCCGGTTGCCCGTACAAGAAGATTTACTACAACTGGTCTTCCGGCAAGGCGGAGAAGTGCACCTTCTGCTTCCCGCGCATCGAGGCGGGCCAGCCCACCGTGTGCTCGGAAACGTGCGTGGGCCGCATCCGCTACCTCGGCGTGCTGCTGTACGACGCCGACAGGATCGAGGCCGCCGCCTCCGTGCCGCAGGAGCAGGACCTGTACCAGGCGCAATTGGGCCTGTTCCTCGACCCGCACGACCCGGCCATCATCGCCGAGGCGCGCCGCCAGGGCATCCCCGACCTGTGGCTCGATGCGGCGGTCAAGTCGCCCGTCTACAAGATGGCCGTCGAGTGGAAGGTGGCGTTTCCCCTGCATCCGGAGTACCGCACCTTGCCGATGGTGTGGTACGTGCCGCCCCTGTCGCCGATCCAGGCGGCCGCCGAATCGGGCAAGCTGGGCGTGAACGGCATGCTGCCGGACACGCAAAGCCTGCGCATTCCCGTGCAGTACCTGGCAAACCTGCTGACGGCCGGCGACCAGCCGCCCATCGTCTCTGCGCTGGACCGCATGCTGGCCATGCGCGCTTACATGCGCAGCAAGACGGTGGAGAAGGTGGAAAACCTCACGGTCCTCAAGCAAGTAGGATTGACCAAGGCGCAGGTGGAGGACATGTACCACATCATGGCCATCGCCAACTACGAAGACCGCTTCGTCATCCCCGGCAGCCACAAGGAAATGGCCGAGGACAGCTTCAACGAGAAGGGCAGCTGCGGCTTCAGCTTCGGCAACGGCTGCTCGGACGGGGTCAGCGAGCCGACCTTGTTCGGCAAGAAAAAACACGGTTCGGCCATCTTCATGCAGATGCCGAAGTCGCGCAAAACGGCGCCAGGCGCCTGAGGAGCCGAGATGAACAACCCGATGAACCACTATCACATCCTTTCGCGCCTGCTGCTGTATCCGGAGCCCGAGCTGGTCGCCCACCTGCCGCAGCTGGATGCCGCGCTGGCGGCCATGCCGGAACAGCACGCGCTGCTGCAGCCCCTGCTGGCGCATTTGCAAACGAGCGCCCTGATCGACCTGCAGCAGCAGTACGTGGCCACGTTCGACCGCAATCCCTCGCATTCGCTGCACCTGTTCGAACATATCCACGGCGAATCGCGCGACCGGGGCCAGGCCATGGTCGACCTGATGGAGGAATACAAGCGCCACGGCCTGCAGATGGTGGGCGACGACTTGCCCGACTTCGTGCCCCTGTTCCTGGAATTTCTGGCGCAGCTGGACGAAGCCGCATCGGCGCCGCTGCTGGGCGACGCCGTCCACGTGCTGGCGCACATCGGCCGCAAGCTGGCGGCCAACGGCAGCCCGTACGCGCCCGTCTTCACGGTGCTGGAGCGCCTGAGCCCCGTGGCGGCGGAAACATTGGCCGAGCCGCCCGTGCGCGACATGGACGAAGCGCTGGAAACCTTCGGTCCCGGTGCGGACGGCGTCGAGCCGCTGCTGCGCCCGGGCCAGGGCCAGGTCGCGGGCGGCGTCCATCCCGTGCATTTTCACCCGCAGCCGCGGCGCGCCGCCTGAATGGCATTCAGCGCCCGCATGAGGAGGAGTACATCATGAATCACTATCTGCATCAATTCATCTTCGGGATTTACCCGTACATCGCCCTGGCCATCTTTTTGCTGGGGAGCCTGATCCGCTTTGACCGCGAGCAGTACACGTGGAAGTCCGATTCCAGCCAGCTGCTGCACAGGGGCAGCCTGCGCCTGGGGAACATCCTGTTCCATATCGGCATCATCGGCCTGCTGTTCGGCCATGCGGCCGGCTTGCTCACCCCCGTTTGGGTGTGGGATGCGCTGGGCGTGTCGCACACCTTGAAACAGGGCGTGGCCATGGCGGCCGGCGGCGTAATGGGCGGCCTGTGCCTGGCCGGCATCCTGATCCTGCTGGCCCGGCGCTTCGGCAATGCGCGCCTGCGCGCCGTCACCACGGCCGGCGACAAGCTGGTGATGCTGTGGATCCTGCTGACCCTGCTGCTGGGCCTGTCGTCGATTTTCGTCTCCGCCTCGCACATGGATGGCCACATGATGGTCTTGCTGATGACCTGGGCGCAGCATATCGTCACCTTCCGCGCCGATGCGGCCAGCTTCATCGTCGACGCGCCGCTGGTCTTCAAGCTGCACCTGTTCATGGGCATGTCGCTGTTCGTCATCTTCCCGTTCACCCGCCTGGTGCACGTGTGGAGCGGTTTCGGCGCAGTTGCCTATTTAGGCCGCACCTGGCAGCTGGTGCGCCGCCGTTAAAAAAACGCCATGAAAAATCTGCTGCGCGCAGCGATTTGCGGCCTGCGATGCTCACTGTGCATGCGCACAGCTGCGCTTCTCAGCCGCAACTCATCTCCGCTCACGACGATTTTTCAGGCTATTTATGGAAGGAAAGTAAGATGGGAATCTCCGTCAATGGCATCGATATCGACGATGCCGACATCGCCCGCGAATTGCCGCATCACGACGGTGCCGGCAACCCCTTGAAACAGGCCGTGCATGAACTGGTGCTGCGCCGGCTGCTGCTGGACGAGGCGCAGCGCCTGGGCGTGCAGGGCGGCAGCGATGACGACCGCATCGAAGCGCTGTTCGCGCAGGAAGTGCGCGTGCCGCCCGCCGACGATGCGGCGTGCCGCACGTTTTATGCGCAGCGCCCGCAGCTGTTTCGCAGCGGCGCGCTGGTCGAGGCGCGCCACATCCTGTTCCAGGTGACGCCGGAGGCGCCATTGGAACTGCTGCGGGCCACGGCCCAGGCCGTGCTCGATGCCTTGAAGCTGGCGCCCGATCGCTTCGGCGAACTGGCGGCGCAGTACTCGAACTGTCCGTCCGGCGCCCTGGGAGGCAGCCTGGGCCAGCTGTCGCCGGGCCAGAGCGTGCCGGAATTCGATGCGCTCGTGTTTCGCCTGGAAGCGGGCGCGCTGGCCGGCCATTTGCTGGAAACGCGCTTCGGCTACCACATCGTGCAAGTGCTGCGCCGGGTCGAAGGCCAGGCCATGGCCTACGAGGCGGTGCAGGCGCAGATCGCCGACCGGCTGGCGCGCGCCGCCTGGCAGCGCGCCGTGCACCAGTATCTGCATGTGCTGGTGGGCCGCGCCGAGATCGCCGGCATCGAGCTCGAAGGCACGGCCGGCCCGCTGGTTCAGTAAGTAGAAATGCGTAGTCCGGAAGGCGTAGGCCGCTAGGCATTCTGGGGCACAGCCAAATCATGCCCCAGCCTTTACAATCAAGGAAGAAACAGGAGTAGCGTCATGGGTAGCGTCAAGTTGCAGGACCGTTTTGGCCGTGCTATCGATTATGTGCGGCTGTCCGTCACAGACCGCTGCGACTTGCGCTGCAATTACTGCATGCCCAAGGGCTTTCGCGGTTTTGAAGAGCCGAAGGACTGGCTGACATTCGACGAGATCGAGCGCCTGATTGGCATTTTCGTGCGCCTCGGCACGCGCCGCGTGCGCCTGACGGGCGGCGAGCCGCTGTTGCGGCGCAATCTGCCCGACCTGGCGCGCAAGCTGTCCGCGCTGCCCGGCCTGCACGACCTGTCGCTGTCGACCAACGCCACGCAGTTGGGCAGGCACGCCGCGGCCTTGCGCGCGGCAGGGGTGGACCGCATCAATGTCAGCCTCGATTCGCTCGACCGCGCCTGCATGCAGCAGATCACGGGACGCGACAGCCTGCGGCCCATCCTCGATGGCCTGATGGCGGGCAAGGCGGCCGGCTTCGATCCCATCAAGATCAATATGGTGGCCATGCGCGGCGTCAACGACGGCCAGATCGAGGCCATGGCGGCCTTCTGCATCGAGCAGCAGTTCATCCTGCGCCTGATCGAAGCCATGCCGATGGGCAGCACGGGCCGCAACGCCCGCTACATGCCGCTGACGGTCGTGCGCGAGCGCCTGGCCCAGCGCTTCGGCCTGGTGCCGCAGGCGGCGGAGCTGGGCGGCGGGCCGGCGCGCTATCTGGCGACGCCGGACGGGCGCGCCAGCATCGGTTTCATCACGCCCATGTCGCAGCACTTTTGCGCCACCTGCAACCGCGTGCGCCTGTCCGTCGATGGTACCCTGTATCTGTGCCTGGGCCAGGAAGAGAAATTCGCCTTTGGCCCCATGCTGCGCGGCGGGGCCACGGATGCAGAGCTGGAGGCGGCGATCCGCGCCGCCATCGAACTCAAGCCGCAGCAGCATGATTTTAATACGCAGCCGGACAAGATAGTGCGCTTCATGGCGCAGACCGGTGGCTAGGATGGACACCTGGCCAAACCTGCTACGCGTCGCGCCTTGCGGCCGGCGATGCTCACCGTACTGGAGTACGGTTGCGCTTCTCGGCCGCAAATCACTGCCGCTCGCTACGGTTTTGCCAGGTGTCGCGGCAACTGGGGTGCGCTTGTTAAAGCTAAAGGAACTATGAAATTCAAGGCGATGTTTTCCTCCTGGCAGAAGCTGTCGACCAAGATCGTCGGCGCGCTGCTGCTCATGCTGGTGCTGGCCTTGAGCGCCATCGGCTGCACCTTGTTCCTGTCGTGGCAGCTGGAAGGCAGTTCGGCCGCCATCAACGAGACGGGCCGGCTGCGCATGCAGACCTACCGCCTGACCCTGCTGCTGGCCAGCGACGCCCGCGATCAGGCGCAGCAGCAGGCGCTGCTCATCGACGAGACCCTGGCCAAGATCGCCCACGGCGACCCACAGCGGCCCCTGTTCCTGCCGCCCAGCGGCGCCATCAAATCCGAATTCGAGCGCATCGGCCAGGCCTGGCGCGCATCCCTGCGTCCGGCCGCGCTGGCGGCCGATTCCACGCTCAAGGCGCGCCAGTTCGGGCATGACGCCGACGTGTTTGCCGGCCAGGTCGACCAGCTGGTGCGCTTGATCGAGCACGACAGCGAGCAGCGCACGTTCTGGCTGCGCGCCTCGCAGATGGTGCTGCTGGCCATGGCCATCCTCGGCACGGTCAGCATGATCTACCTGATGTTCATGCTTATCATCGAACCCGTGACGCGCCTGCGCCTGGGCATGCAGCGCATGAAGGAGCGCGATTTCAGCGTGCGCCTGGCTGTCGAGAGCAATGACGAATTCGGCCAGCTGGCCAGCGGCTTCAACCAGATGGCCGACCGCCTGCAGGCGCTGTATGGCAATCTGGAAGAGGGTGTGCGCAGCAAGACGGCCACCCTGGAATACCGCAACCGCGAACTGGCGCTGCTGTACGAGAGCGCGGCTTTCCTGCAGCGCCCGCAGCCTTTGGAAGCCATCTGCGGCGGCTTCATGCAGCGCATCGTCGAGCATTTCGAAGCCGATGGCTCCACGGTGCGCGTGCTCGATGCGGAGCGGGGCAACCTGCACATGGTGGTGCATACGCGCCTGTCCGAGGAACTGGTGGCGTCCGAGCACTGCCTGAAGGTGGGCGACTGCCTGTGCGGCACGGCCGTCGAGATGAATGTGGCGAAGGTGCACGACATGCGCCGCATCGACAGGGCGCATGAACTGCGCTGCCACCGCGAAGGCTTTGCCACCGTGTCCGTGTTCCAGATCCATGCGCACGAACAGCACCTGGGTTTTTTCAACCTGCATTTCCGCCTGGCGCGCGTGTTTTCCGCGCGCGAGCTGGCCTTGCTGGAAACGCTGGGCCAGCTGCTGGGAATCGCGCTGGAAAACCTGCGCCTGGCCGCGCGCGAACGGGAAATGGCCGTTTCGGAAGAGCGCAACCTGGTGGCGCAGGGCCTGCACGACAGCATCGCGCAAAGCCTCAATTTCCTCAACCTGCAGGTGCAGATGCTCGACGACTCGGTGCGCCATGCGCGCTTCGAGGAAGTGGCGGGCATCGTCCCGGCCCTGCACGCGGGCGTGAAGGAAAGCTACGAGGACGTGCGCGAGCTGCTGGCGAACTTCCGCAGCCGCCTGATGGAAGACGACTTGATCGGCTCCCTGCGCGCGGCGCTGGACAAATTCCGCCGCCAGACGGGCATCGCCGCCGACCTGCTGGCCGATGTCGATGGCGCGCCATTCCCCCGCGAACAGCAATTGCAGCTATTATTCATCGTGCAGGAAGCGTTGTCGAACATCCGCAAGCACGCCCAGGCAAGCCACGTCGAGGTGCGCCTGGCCGATGACCAGGACTTTACCCTGACGATCAGCGACAATGGCGTGGGCTTCGATGCGTGCGCCGTGCTGGAGAAGGGCGACAGCCATGTCGGCATCCATATCATGCGCGAACGCGCGCAGCGCATCGAGGCCACGTTCGACGTGCATGCCAGCCCTGGCGGCGGCACCACCGTCGAACTGCACTTGTCGCGCGAACAGCGGCGCGCCGCATAGCAACTACCTGAAAGTAAAAACATGGAGACTCCCGATCAGCCCATCACCGTCATGCTGGTGGACGACCACGCGCTGTTCCGCAGCGGCATCCGCTCGCTGCTGCAGCGCCATACCGATTTTGCCGTCGTCGGCGAAGCGGCCGATGGCGTGGAAGGCATCAAGCGCGCCATCCAGCTGCAGCCCGACGTGGTGCTGCTGGACCTGAACATGGCCGGCATGTCGGGCGTGGAAGCGCTGCAGCTGATGCAGCACGACTGCCCCGACACGGCCATCGTCATGCTGACGGTGTCCGAAGATGCCGACGACCTGGCCACGGCCCTGCGCGCGGGCGCCTGCGGCTATCTGATCAAGAATATCGACGCCGACTACCTGGTGCGCGCCATCCGCCGCGCGGCCGCCGGCGAAGTGGTCATCGCCGAAGCCATGACGGGCAAGCTGGTGGCGCAGCTGCAGGCGGGCACGCGGCGCGAGGAGCCCGTGTCGGAACTGGACAAGCTGACGCCGCGCGAAAAGGAAATCATCGATTGCCTGTCGCGCGGCGAGAGTAACAAGGGCATCGCGCGCACCCTGGACCTGGCGGAAAGCACGGTCAAGATCCATGTGCAGAACGTGCTGAAAAAACTCAACCTAAATAGCCGCGTGCAGGCGGCCGTGTACGCGGTGGAGCACCGGCAGGGCAAGTAGCCTTGGCCTCATGTGGGTCTGACGCGCCGGGTCAGCCCCCATGGCCATTTTCTGCCGTCCCGTTTCCGGCCATCTTACTAGTCCTTTTTGCCGATGGCTGTTCTTGTGCTTTTAAAGTAGTATATTGAATATATCTTTTAATGCGAGCCGACCATGGCCATTACGCCCATCCGCGAACCTTCCATTTCCCGCGCCACCGCAGGCACGGCGCCCTGGCGCCCCGGCCACCCCGTCTGGCAGTTGGGCTTTCGGCCGTTTTACCTGCTGGCTGCGCTGTTTGCCGCCGTCAGCATCCCCCTGTGGCTGGCCAGTTACCTGGGCTGGCTGCCGGACGGCCTGCAGGTGGGGCTGGGTTGGCACATGCATGAAATGGTGTTCGGCTTCGCCGTGGCCGTCGTCGTGGGGTTTTTATATACGGCGGGGCGCAACTGGACGGGCTTGGCCACGCCGCATGGCGCGCCGCTGATGGCGCTGGCGGGGCTGTGGCTGGCGGGACGCGTGGCCATGGCGGGCTTTCCCGGCGTGGCGGCGGCGCTGGCCGACTGGCTGTTCCTGCCGCTGGCCGCCTGGCCCTTGTACCGCGTGCTGCGCCGCGCAGGCAATACGCGCAACCTGTTCCTCGTCGGCTTGCTGGCCCTGCTGGCGCTGGCCAATGGCCTGTACCATGCAGCCGCGCTGGGCTGGCTGGCGCTGGCGCTGTCCGTCCCCGTGCAGGCGGCCATCTTGATCATCGTGCTGATCGAGTCCGTGATCGGCGCGCGCGTCATTCCCATGTTTACACGTAATGGCGCGCCGGGCAGCACGCCCGTGGCCAGTCCGAAACGGGCCATGCTGGCTGCGGCGTGCATGGCGACGGCCGGCATCGCCTGGCTGGCGGGCGCGCCGGGAGCGCTGACGGCGCCGCTGAGCCTGGCTGCAGGCGCGCTGTCACTGGCCAGCCTGCTGGCCTGGCAGCCGCAGCGCACCTTGCGCGTGCCGCTGCTGTGGATCCTGCACCTGTCGTATGCATGGATAGGCATCGGCTTTGCGCTGCTGGCGCTGGCCAGCCTGGGCTGGCTGCCTGCCAGTGCCGCGTTTCACGCGCTGGCGGTGGGCTCGATGGCGGGCCTGATCATCGGCATGATGACGCGCACGACCCTGGGCCACACGGGACGTCCCCTCAAGGCGGGCAGGGCGGAGGCGTGGATGTACTGGCTGATCCAGCTGGGTGCGCTGGCGCGCCTGCTGGCGGCGGCGGGGCCAGGAGCCTTGTATATGCCGGCGCTGCTGGCGGCAGGCTTGTGCTGGTCGCTGGCGTTTGCCTTGTTTGCGCTCGTGTATGCGCCCAGGCTGTGGCGCGCCAGGGTGGACGGGCGCGAAGGCTGAGGGCGCTTCAGGATGGGCGCCAGGCCAGCAGTTTCTTGATGTCGGGCGCCCAGTAGGACAGCGATTCGCCGACGACGAAGATCAGCATGCCCAGCATGAAAGCTTTCAACAGCAGGTCACGGCACCAGATCATCTTGAACTCCCTCGTATAATTGAGATAAGTATAACACTTGCATTTAAGAATTAATCACTGATTGACAAGTAAACGCGCTGTTCAGACCCGGCTATCCTGGTACTCGGCCATGCCGCGCCGCACTTCCGTTTCCACCTGGGCCAGCATCTGCGCCGTCTCGTCGAGCCAGCCGGACGCCGGGCATTCCTGCCGGCGCGCCAGCTCTTCCAGCGCGGCCAGGCGGCTGGCCAGCGCATCGGCGCCCAGCAGCGCCACGCTGCCGCGCAAGCCGTGGCTGCTGTGCGCGATGGCCTGAGGCATGCCGCTGCGCACGGCCTGTTCCAGCTGGGCCGCCTGGGCCGGCGCCGTGTCGAGATAGGTCTGGCAGAGCGCGCGGAACAGGGGCAGGTCGTGGCAGGCGGCATGCAGCAGCCGGGCCGGATCGATATGCTGATAGGACGCCGTGGGCGACATGGCCGGCCGGGATTCAGGCGCTGGCGGCGCGCCGCGCATGGGCGGCGCAGCAGGCGCGCAGGTAGCCGCGCAATTCGTCGTAATTGACGGGCTTGGCAAAGAACACCACGCCCGGCGGCACGCCGCCCCGGTCGTGCAGCGCTTGCGGCGGCAGGCTCGACAGCATGGCCACATGCATGTCCGCCAGCAGCGGGTCGGCCAGGATGGTGCGTATCACTTCGTAGCCGTCGATGCCGTCCATGATGATGTCGCTCAATAGAATGTCGGGTTGGTCGCGGGCGATTTCCATCAGCGCCTGGTAGCCGTTTTCGCAAAAGCGCAAGCTTGCCGGCAAGCCCCAGGAAGCGATCTGTTGCTGATACAGCGCCCGCTCCATGGGATTATCCTCGATCACCAGGATGGAGGGCGGCTGGCCGTTCTGCGCCTGCTTTCCCGGGCGTGGCGGAGGCGTATCCTGACTATGTTGTGTGTAGCCGCTCTTGTAGGCATGCACGGCGGACAGGGGAATGCGCCGGTGGCCGCCACGGGTTTTCCACGCCTCGATGATGCCCGCTTCCACCAGCTGCTGGACCGAGGTGACGGAAATGCCGAGAATTTCGGCAGCTTGTTGTGTGGTACAGACGTCGGCTGCTTGCATGGGAGCCCAGGTTCGGTGAGGATGAGGCCATCATACGCAGGCATGGCGTGAAAATCAAATTTGCCAAATCTCACGAATTGCAGTCAGCGCTGGCTGGCCGTATCGCTGCGCCGCTCTTCGTGGCGCTGCGGCTGCTGCAGCCGCGTCACTTCGCCAGAGAGCACCTCGAGCGCCACCAGCAGGTCCGCATGCAGGCGCCGCTGCGCCTCGATATCATTGTTGAAGCTGGCATGCACGGCCGCGCCGGACAGGTGCCGCAGCTGGACCAGGCCCAGTGCCGTGCTGGTATCGAAGATTTCCTGTTCCAGCACGCGGGCCGATGCCGTGCGGGCGTAGCGCAAGGCATGGGCGATGCCGGCCAGGCGGTCGCGCGTCTCGGCCACGAACAGCGACAGGATTTCGCCTTGCACCAGCCGGTCCTCGCCAAACATTGCATCCAGGCGCGCCTGCTGGAAAGGGGGCGCGCGGCGCTCCGCGGGTGCCGGTGGTGCCAGGCGTTCGGCCATCATGGCAGGGGCATTGCGCGCCTGCAGCAGCTTGGGCAAGCCGCCAGGCGTGCCGGGCGCCGCTGTCTTGCCAGCAGCGGCCATGCGCCAGCGGGGACGGCGCCACAGCACGGCGGCCAGCAGCAACAGCAGTCCCGCAAGCGCCAGCCCTGGCCGTACCAGGGTCATGCCGTCGTGGCGGGCCAGCAGATAGGTGTAGATGAAGGCGCTCATGGCAGTGCCTGCCAAGGGGACGCGTGACGGAAAGAGGCGTGCGGCATGGTGGAACTCCTGTCGAAGACGTTGCGCCGCGCCTGCTGTGCGACGAATTAAACGTTTTTCACAAAAATCACGATTAATTCATTTTAAGGCAATATTCATTTTATTTGAGAAATTTATTTTTTCCTGATGTGCCACTGTCGTGGCGGCCCCGGCAGGGGCGGTGTGGTGAAAAGCAACACCGCATCAAGACTGCGTTCTGGCGTGTGCCACGCTTTGTTAATTAGTGAAAAAATGTAATTTCCTTGATTGCCCTCAATACGGTGCGCAGGCGCGCACCGCCGAATGACAACGCCTCTAAAGGAGCATCATGAGTGCCTCTCCCCGGCCTGGACCCCTGCTCATCATCACCGCAGTCATTTTCATCTTGCTTGGCCTGGCGCTTGCCGGTGGCGGCGCCTGGCTCGTCAGCCTAGGCGGCTCCTGGTACTACGTCGTCGCCGGTATCGGCATGATAGTTGCCGGCGCGCTCGTGTGGAAAGGGCGGCGCAGCGCCCAGCCGTTTCTGGCGCTGCTGCTGTTCGCCACCCTGATCTGGTCCGTGATCGAAGTCAAGTTCGACTGGTGGCAATTGCTGCCGCGCCTGGATATCTGGTTCGCCGCCGCCGTCTGGCTGCTGCTGCCGTTCATCGACCGGCGCCTCGATCCGCCCCTGGCCGCGGGAGTGAAGCCGCGCGACGCGGGCAAGAGCGCCTTGCTCGCCGCCGTCGTGGTGACGGCTGCCGTGGGCGTGTTTTCCCTGTTCCAGGATTACTACACCCTGCACGGCGAGGTGCCGGCCGAGAACATGGCGGGCAAGCCCGAGGGCGACTACGCGCCTGGCGTGGCGCCCAACGACTGGGCCGCGTATGGCCGCTCCGGCTATGGCGACCGCTACGCGCCGGCCGCGCAGATCACGCCGGCCAATGCTTCGCAGCTGAAACAGGCATGGGTCTACAACACGGGCGACTTCAAGGGGCCGAACGACCCGGGCGAGATCGCCAACGAAGTCACGCCATTGAAAGTGAACGGCATGCTGTACCTGTGCACGCCGCATAACATCGTCATCGCGCTGGACCCGGACACGGGCAAGGAGATCTGGCGCCACGATCCGAAGATCAACCGCGACGCATCGAGCTACCAGCACATGATCTGCCGCGGCGTGGCGTACTGGGACGTGAACGCGGGCCGCGCCAAGGACAATCCGGCGCCGGAAGCGGCCGGCATGGAATGCCCGCGCCGCATTTTCGCGCCCACCATGGATGCCACCCTGATCGCCGTCAATGCCGACACGGGCGAGGCCTGCAAGAGCTTTGGCGAAAATGGCGTGATCGGCCTGTACCATGGCATGGGCATGAAGAAGCGGGGCTTTTTGATGCCCACCTCGCCACCGGCCGTGGCGCAGAACGTGGTGGTGATGGCCGCCAGCGTTACCGACAACTTTTCCACCGAAGAGCCATCGGGCGTGATCCGCGGCTACGATCCCGTCACGGGCAAGCTGATGTGGAACTGGGACGCCTCTAACCCGGACGACACGGCGCCCATCGCCGACGGCAAGACCTATACCAATAATTCGCCCAATTCCTGGGGCGTCTCCAGCGTGGATGAAAAGCTGGGCATGGTGTATGTGCCGATGGGAAATGAGACGCCCGATACCTGGGGCGGCAACCGCAATCCCCACGGCGAGAAATACAATAGTGCCATCGTCGCGCTGGACCTGGCGACGGGCAAGGTGCGCTGGGTCTACCAGACCGTGCACCATGATATCTGGGACATGGATATCGGCGGCCAGCCCACCCTGGTCGACATCGACACGCCAAAGGGCAAAGTGCCTTCCGTGGTGGCCACGACGAAACGCGGCGACATCTACGTGATCGACCGGCGCGACGGCAGCCTGGTGGTGCCGGCGCCGGAAAAACCCGTGCCGACCGCCAACGCGGCGCCTGGCGACAAGCTGTCGCCCACGCAGCCGTTCTCGGCGCTGACCTTCCTGCCCGAGAAAAACATCAGCGAAACGGACATGTGGGGCACGACGCCGTTCGACCAGCTGGCGTGCCGCATCATCTTCCGCCAGCACCGCTATGAAGGCCCGTTCACGCCGCAAACCGTGGCCGAAGGCAAGATCAAGGGCGCCATCATCTCGCCGGGCCCGCTGGGCATCTTCGAGTGGGGCGGGGCGGCCGTCGATCCAGGCCGGCAATTGCTGCTGGTCAACCCCGACTATATGGGCTTCCTGGAACGCCTGGTGCCGCGCGCGCAAGCCAATGCACCCGGTGGCACGGGCACGGAAATGGGCTTGCAGCCGCAGACGGGCGTGCCATTCGCCGTGGAAATCAAGCCTTTCCTGTCGCCGCTGGGCTTTCCTTGCCAGGCGCCGCCCTGGGGCTACGTGGCTGCCGTCGACCTGCGCACCATGAAGAAAGTGTGGATGCACAAGAATGGCACCACGCGCGACAGCGCGCCCGTGCCCATCGCCCTGCCGCTGGGCGTGCCCAGCCTGGGCGGCATCAGCACCACGGGCGGCGGCGTGGCCTTCCTCAGCAGCACGCTTGACTACTACATCCGCGGCTATGACGTGCGCAATGGCAAGACCGTGTGGAAAGCCCGCCTGCCGGCAGGCGGCCAGGCCACGCCGATGAGCTATGTCTCCGACAAGACGGGCAAGCAATATGTCGTCGTCATGGCCGGCGGCCACGGTTCGCTGGGCACGAAGATGGGCGACAGCCTGGTGGCGTTTGCCTTGCCGGACGAGGTGGTGAAGGAGGAGCGGAAAGGGAAGTAAGCAAGTCCGTTGCGGCACTGTCAATCGACGGTGCCGCACATTGTATTGGCGAGCGGTTCTGTGATTAATTGACGCTGCAGTTTTTATATTTGCATGTTGCTTGTGGGAATGCCATTTGTTAGACTGCAATTCGGTATTTCACTTTAAATAACGTGTGAATGATTTCAATGACAAAGTTACGACTTTCCGCAATAACAGCAATGCTCCTTTCCTTGATCGCCTGTTCTCCCAAAGCACCTGATGCCAATACGCAGGCTGCGGCAAATAGCAGCCCTGTTGCCGCTGTTGCGGAAGTCAAGCCGGCAAGTCCATGGTATTACTTCACCAACGAAGATAAAATGAGCAGCGATATGGTCTACTTTGCCAATGTGCATAGTAGTAATACTGTCGATTTTGCTTTTCCGTATAACGGTGTGCAGACTGCCAGTCTGACACTGACGAGTGATAGCCGGCCGAAGAAGAGTGTGATGTTCTCGATCGAGAAGGGCCAGATACTGTGCCAATCCTATCAGGATTGCCTGGTACAGGTGAGATTCGACGACAGTCCGCCGGGTTATTACAAGGCCGTTGGCTCCTCTGATCAAAGCACGACAACGATCCATTTTCGCGATGGAGATAAATTTTTCAAGGAATTGCAAAAGGCAAAAAGACTGCGCATTGCAGCGGAAATGTATCAGGAAGGATCGCCTGTATTTGAATTTGATGTCGGCACATTCGATCTGCAAAAATTCCTGCCCAAGAAATAAATTCAAATAAAGTTGTTTCCTGATGAAAAGCGTTGTCCGCAAGCTTGTTGCGGACAACGCCATTTTTATTTCGCCGCCAATCCCAGCTTCAGTCCCACCGGCTTGCCTGGCGCGGCCTCCGTCTTTTCCGGCGCACTGGCGCTGACGCGCGACGCTGGCGTGCCATCCTGCTGCAGGGCCGCCAAAATCGCCGCGCTGCGCTGGGCGCCCAGTTTGCTGAGCGCATCGGCAGGCAGCGGCTGCCTGGCTTCCAGCTGCTCGCGCAAGCCGTTGTAGAAGGCGCCCGTGTCGGCCACTTGCGGTTCCCCTTCGATCAGCTTGCCAAGGCGCTGCCAGACGGGGATGTTTGCCGTCGCCGGCGCGGAGGCGCTGGCGGAGGCGGCCGCCGCTGATGCAGGGGCCGCCGATTCCGCCGCCTTTTTTTGCTTGGCCAGTTCCGCCTTGCCGAAGCGTTCCGCGTACAGGTCGCGCAGGGCGCCGCGCACCTTGCGTTCGCCCAGGTTCAGCGGTCCCGGCTCTTCGCCTGCTTCCAGCTTGATGCCGGCCTTGGCGGCGACGGCGCGGCGCACGGCTTGCGCGCGCAGGGCGGCCGCATCCGTGTCGCTGTACTGGCCCGGCACGGCCAGCTTCAGCTGCTCGCGCTTGGCGAGAATTTGCGCCACCTGCTTGAGTTTTTCCCGCTCGGGCGGCAGCAGCACGGCGCTGCCGGGATCGAAGTCGACGGCTTCGAGCTTGTCGGCGCTGATGCCCAGCAAGTTGCCCAGGGCGCGGAACGGCGCCGTGACGATTTTCGTCAGCACATTGCCCACGGCTTTCCAGATCAGCGCGCCATAGCTGAATTGCGGGTCGCTCATGTCGCCCGACACGGGCAAGCCCAGGTCGATGCGTCCGTCGCTGTCCTTGAGGATGGCCAGCGCCAGTTCCAGTGGCAGCTTGAGGGCGTCCGGGCTGTCGATGCGCTCGCCCAGGGTCAGCTTGTCGAGCACGACCTGGTTGGTGCCATCGAGCTGGCGGTTGCGCACCTTGTACTGCAAGTCCAGCGAAATCTTGCCTTCCGCCACCTTGTAACCGGCAAACTTCATCGTGTAGGGCGACGCGGACACCATGTCGACGTTCTTGAAGACCACGTTTAAGTCCGTGTTGTCCGTGGGGGCGAAGGGATTTAATTGCCCGCGCACGCGGGCCAGGCCGAACTCGTCGATGCGGCCGTCCAGCTCGATCTGGCTGCGCGCATCGCGTTTGGTGGACAGGCCCGTGATGACGCCATTCAATTCATAGATCTTGGCGGCGAACTGGGGCCGCAGGCTGAGGTCGGCGAAGTCCAGCTTGGCATTCTGCAGGCGCACGCGGCGCACGCGCACGGGGAAGGCGGCGTCGGCGGCCGGCGTGGCGGCGGCCGATGGTGCGGGAGCAGGGGCGGTGGCCGGCTCCGGCACTTTCACCAGCAGGCGCTGCGCGTTCAGGCTGCGGTCGTTTTCGATGATGAGCTGGGCGTTCGGCTCGACCACGCGCAGTTCGGGGATGTCGACAAAGTCGGGCCCCACGCTGGCCGTCAGCTTGTCGGCGCGCACGCTTTTCCACGAGGCAAAGCGCTTGCCATCCGTTTCATTGAGCACGAGGCCCGCGACATCCACGCCGCCCACGTAACGCATTTTCGGCGCTTTGGGCGCGCCGCCACCCGTCGTCAGGCGGCCGCTGCCGGAGAGCGAGCCGCCCGCCAGCTTCAGTTTCAGATGCTGGGCCAGCAAGGGTTGCACGGGCGCCAGGGTCAACTGTTTCAGATTCAATTGCGCATCGACGGCACCCGTGCCGGGCACGAACTTGCCGTTGGCAGTGAGCAAGCCGCCTTCGCGCAAACCCACGCCCAGCTCGAACGGCAGCGCCTGCTGCATGTCGTTGCTGACGTTTTGCAGGGACAGGCGGGCGTCTTGCAGATTGCCCTTGATGCCCGTGCCAGCGTCGTCGAAACGGGCGCCGAACTTGCTCAGTTCTACCTTGTCTACCTTGGTGGACCAGGGCGCGGATGGCGCGTCCTTGGCCGGATCAGCCTTGCCGGAGGCAAACACGGGCAGCTTTTGCGCGATGGCAAAATCGCCCTGGCGGTTGCGCGCCAGGTCGATCTGCGCGCCGCTGGCCGTCACGGCGCCCAGGTGCACGGTATGCGCCGCCAGGTCGATCTTGCCTTCCGTAAAACCCAATTGGGCCAGCTTGAACGGCGTTTGCGTGCCCCGCTGCATGGCCAGGTCGGCCAGGCTGAAGTTGGCGCCGTCGACAATGATGCTGTTTCCCGTCTGCCCTTGCTGCAAGGCCAGTTGCAAGTTCAGCTGCAGCTGCCTGGCGCTCAGTTGTAGCGCTGGCGAGACGGTTTCATCGATGGCGGACACGTCCACATTGGCCAGCGCTAGCTGATGCAAGTCCACTTTCCACTTGCCCGGCTTTGCTGCTGCGGCAGGTGCGGCCGTTGGTGCTGTGGGATTGCCCGCCCGCATCAGGTTCGCCACGTCGATTTCACCCTTGGCATCGCGGCGCACGGCCACCTTGCCGCCGTACAGGTTGATCTTGTCTATCGTGACGCTCTGGCGCGCCAGGTCGGCGTTGACGCCGGCAATGCCCAGGGTGCTCAATGCGGTAAACGGTTCTCCCTTGCCGTCACGTACCAATGCCAGGTCGCGCAAGGCCAGGCCCGCGCCCTTGAGGCGGGCTTCCAGCTTGCCGTCCGCATACGAAAAGGCGTAGGGCAGGCGCGCCGACAGCTTGCCGCTCGTCACCGTGGCGCGCGTGTAGGCTTTCAGGTAGGCGGCCAGGCCGGGCAGGGAAGCGTCGTTCAGGATCAGTTCGCCATCACCGCGGATGGGATTCAAGGACGCCGTGCCGCGCCAGTGCAGCTTGCCGCCGCGCGATGCGTCGGCGCTGAGGCTGTAGCTGCCGTTGGCGTCGGGCAAGGTCGAGATATTCTCGAGCGTGAAGTCGATGGGCGTGAAGTTGTCGGCATAGCCCGCCTTCTGGTCTTGCCAGTCGACCTTGCCCTGTTCCAGCGCAAAGTGCCCGATGATCAGGCGCGGCATCGCGCCGTCGCTCTTGTCCGGGTGGTTGCGTTGCCAGGTGGCCAGCACTTCGGCCAGGTTGAACTTGCCGTCCGGCGTGATGGTCAGCTGCGCCTGCGGCGCCGTGATGCGGATTTCCGCCAGGCTCCAGGCGCGGCGCACGATGGACTTCCATTCCAGCTGCACGGCCAGGGCGCCGATGGACAGCAGCGGCGCGCCGCCCGCTCCACCCGCGCTGGCCGCTTCCTTGAAGGCGATCTCGTCCGCTTCCAGGCGCAAGGTAAAAGGATTGAAGCGCACGTCGGCGATGCTGGCCTGGCGCGCCAGTTCCTTTTCGGCCAATTTGGGCAGCTGGTGCTTGATGGCGTAGGGCACCAGCCAGAAGCCGGCCGCGCTGTAGGCGGCCAGCACGCAGCCTGTGCCAACGGCCCAGCGCTGCCAGCGTTTCCAGCGAAATGATTTCGTCTGCACGCTTTTCTTGTCGATTGTGTTCACGAACTTACCTTTTGATCTTGTGGGGCGGCGCGTCCTGCGCGCCGTGACTGTCAGTATGCCTCTTTGCGAGCTCGTCTGCAAAATCCAAACGTGTTCAAGTGATAACAGGCAGCGTGACGGACTGTTTCTCTTGTGAAAACCCGGACATTCTCACGAATTATCACTTATTCATTGCGAATGATTCTCGTTACGGATATCATGCGGCGTAACTTGAAGTTTCCTTCTATTAATGTTTTCTGTTGAAAGACCCGTCTTTATGCGTGCAGCTTTTCCTTCTTTGCAACTCCTTCCAGTGGCCGCGGCCCTGTCCCTGGCCTTCGCCTCCCACGCGGCGACTGCTGCGAATGGCGCCAATGGCCAGGACGATCTGACGGCTGGCGATGAGAAAGTCATGCAGGCGGTGCAAGTGACCGGCGCGCGCGCGCAAGGCCTGGTGCCTACCACGACGGAGGCGGGCAGTTTTCGTGGGGCCAACATCATGGACGTGCCATCCACCGTCAACGTGATCACGCGCGAATTGCTGGAGCAGCAAGCCGTGTCCGGCCTGTATGACGCCGTGCGCAATACGGCGGGCGTGACGCGCCAGCAGAATGGCGGCGATACCTGGGATCAGCTGGTGGTGCGCGGCATTGCCGTGGAAAACCGCACGAACTACCGCTTGAACGGTTCCATGCCCATCATGAACTTCTCGCAGGTATCCATGGAAAACAAGGAGCGGGTGGAAGTGCTGAAGGGCGCTTCGGCCCTGTATTACGGCTTCACGTCGCCGGCCGGCGTGGTCAATTTTGTCACCAAGCGGGCCGGCAGCAAGCCTGTCACGAGCATGGGCCTGAGCCTCGATGACCGCGGCAGTGCCGTGGCGAATGTCGACATTGGCCGCCGTTTCGGCGCGGACCAGGAATTCGGCGTGCGCGTGAATGCGGCCGGCGGCACGCTGGGTTCCTGGCTGGACAATGTCGGCAATGGCAACCGCAGCTTCCTGTCGACGGCGCTGGACTGGCGCGTGACCAACAAACTGCTGCTGAAGGCGGACCTGGAATACGACCGCCGCCGCGTCACGGAGCAGGCGGGCGTGGCCTTGCCTGCCGCCGTGAAAGGCGTGATCACCTTGCCGCGCGCCGTCGACCCGCGCAAGCTGATCGGCCCGGACTGGTCGAACTTTGAAGCGCAGACGAAAAACGCGCAATTGCGCGCCGACTACGCCATCGCCGACGGCTGGGCCTTGACGGTGGAAGCGGGGCACTCGGAAACGGCGCGCGACCGCCGCCTGGCGATCTTCCGCCTGAATAACGCGGCTGCCGTGGAAACGGGCGCGGGCCGCATCACGGGCAACATGCAGCACCACGTGACGGCGTCGGACTTGCTGCGCGCGGAACTGGCCGGCAATTTCAACACGGGCTTCATCGCCCATGAACTGACCCTGGGCGCCTCGCGCACGGACAAGTCGCAGGACCCCATTTACCAGAGCAATTACACGATCGCGGCGCAAAACCTGTACAACCCCGTGCCGGTGACGAATGTGGTGTTCGGTCCCAAGCCCACCACGCCGACGACGGCCGCCCTGGACACGCGCGACACGGGCCTGTATGCGCTCGACCGCATGGTCTTCAGCCCGCAATGGCAAAGCGTCATCGGCGTGCGCCGCACCAGCTATCAAAGCGACCAGGGCGCCAGCCACTATGACGTGAGCAAGACCACGCCGATGGTATCGCTGGTCTACAAGCTGACGCCAGCCATTTCCTTCTATGCCTCGTCGGCGCGGGGCCTGGAAGAGGGCGAGACGGGTCCGACGGGCACCGTCAACCAGAATGTCAAGATGGCGCCCGGCGTCAGCAAGCAAAAGGAACTGGGCGCGCGCTGGATGACGCCGGGCGGCACCTTGCTCTCGGCCGCCATGTTCGACATCACGCGTCCCGGCTACTACACCAACAGCAGCAATGTCTTCACCTCGGATGGCGAACAGCGCTACCGCGGCCTGGAACTGTCGACCCAGGGCAAGCTGACGCGCCAGCTGTCGTGGCAGACGTCGGCCCAGTTCCTCGACCCGACGTTCGAGAACATCAACGCCGACTACAACGGCAAGGCGCCGGAAAACGCGTCCAAGCGCACGGCCAGCGCCTTCCTCGCCTACGCCTTCGATGCCGTGCCGGGACTGTCCGTCAATGGCGGCGCGTATTATTACAGCGCCCGTCCCGTCAACGACCTGAACCAGGCATTCCTCGGCGGCGTGACCTTGTTCAGCGCCGGTGCCCGCTATGCCAGCACGGTCATGAACAAGGCCGTCGTGTGGCAGCTCAACGTGGAAAACGCGGCGGACAAGCGCTACTGGGCTGGCGCGGGCACGCGCCTGGCTTCCGGTGCGCCGCGCGCCATCAAGCTGTCGATGAAGGTGGACCTGTGATGCGCCTGCTCAACACCGCGTTGGCGGCGGTCCTGCTGGCCGGCACGATGCATGTGCAGGCGGCGCAGGTTGCACCTGGCAAACAGGTGCTGCTGGTGGTGCGCCTGGAAGGCAAGAGCCTGCCTTTCGACCAGAAGATCAAGGAACACCTGGAGTCGCGCGGCTATGCCGTCACCCTGCACAGCCAGTACGCGCCCGTGTCCGGCGCGCAAGGCAAGGACCTGGTGATCCTGTCGTCGACCATCCGCGGGCGCGATATGCTGGGCGCCTACCGCAACGTTACCGTGCCCGTGCTGACGTGGGAAAACGACCTGTATGACGACCTGTCGATGACGGGCAAGCGGGCCGGCGTCGACTATGGCACGGTGGAAAAATCACGCTATGTGTGGCTGGTCAACGCGCCGCACGCGCTGGCGGGTGGCTTGCCGGCCGGCACGGTGGACATCTATCAGAAGCAATCGACCATGAGCTGGGGCAAGCCGGGCCTGGGCGCGACGACGATCGCCACCATCTATGGCGAGCCGGAAAAAGCCGCCATCTTCGGTTATGAAAAGGGCGCCACCATGGATTACGAAAGCCTGGCGCCCGCGCGGCGCGTCAGCTTCTTCCTCGACAATGAAACGTTTACGAATCTGTCGCCGGCCGGCTTGCGCCTGTTCGACGCGGCCGTGGACTGGGCCAGCGATGGCAAATAAGCCTTCCTTGCCGCTGGCTGCCTTCCTGCTGGTCCTGTCGGCACCGGCATGGGCCGCAGCCACGCTCGACCCCGCCTTGCCCGCATATGTGCCGCAGCCCGTCAAGGTGCCGGCTACGGCCGCTTATGTGGACCGCGGGACGGGCGCGGCCATGATCGGCGGCGCCGAGCACGTGGCCACCGCCGTGGGCCAATGGAATGCCCTGTTCGCGGCCAGCCATCCGGGCATCGTGCTGGGCTTTGACGGCAAGGGCACGAGCAGCGCCGTGCCGCTCTTGATGCATGACAAGATCCTGTTCGGCGCCATGGGCCGCGCCATCAATGCCATCGAGCTGGTGCCTTACCGCAAGATCGTCGGGCGCGACGCGCTGGAAATCCGCATCGCGCACACGGCGGCCACGCCGGACGGCCACCTGGCCACTTCCCTGGCCGTCTACGTGAACCGCGCCAATCCCCTGACGCAGCTGACGGCGGCGCAAGTGTCGCAAATCCTGTCCATCGGCAATCCCGGGGGCGACTTTAGCCGCTGGGGACAGCTGGGCTTGAGCGGCGAATGGCGGGCGCGCGCCATCCACCCCTACGGCACGGCGGCCTGGACGGGCTTTGGCGACTACTTGCAGCGCGAACACTTCCAGGGCCGCGTACTGGCGCCCAATCACGAAGAGCTTGGCAACACGGCCGCCATCACGGGGCGCATCGCGCAAGACCCGGCCGGCATCGGCGTGGCCGCGCTGGGCGTGCGCCATCCGCAGCTGCGCCAGCTGGCCATCGTGGGCGCCGACGGCCAGGCGGCGACGGGCACGGACGAGGAAGTGGTCTCCGGCCGCTACCCGTACGGCCGCTACGTGTATTTCTATGTGCGCCGCCTGCCGGGCCAGGCCGTCGATCCGCTGGCGAAGGAATACCTGCGCCTCGTGCTGTCGCGCGAAGGGCAGGCCATCATCGCCGCGCAGCCCGGCGGCTACCTGCCCCTGACGGCCGCGCAGGCCAGGACTGAACTGGAAAAACTCGAATGACGCCATTAAAAATGAGCACCTTGGCCGCTTGCTGCCTGTTGGCAAGCAGCCTGCATGCCGCGCCCCTGGCCGTGGACCCCGCGCAAGCGTATGTGAACCATGACGGCACCGTGGCCATCGTCGGCAACGATGGGCTGGAGGAAGTGATCACGCAGTTGAACGCGCTGTTTACGCGCCAGCATCCGCAGGTGCGCTTCAGCCTGCGCATGGAAGGCTCGTCGGCCGGCATGCCCGCGCTGACGGCGGGTGCCACGGCATTTGCGCCGCTGACGCGCGACATGTGGCCGGGCGACCAGGCGGCCTTCCGCCAAGTCTTTGGCTACGACGCCACGCCCGTGCGCATCGGCTACAACGGCCACGGCCCCCGGCCGCCGGCCAAGACGCCGCCCGCCGTGTACGTGCACCGCGACAATCCGCTGGCGGGCTTGACGATGGAACAGCTGGGCCAGGTATTCACGGCGGGCGCGCCTGCCGGCGACGTCCACCTGTGGTCGCAGCTGGGCGCGACAGGGGAGTGGGCGCCGCGCCGCATCCACCCCTACGGCTTGCGCGACGATGGCGGCTTCGCCACGGGCTTGCGCCATGCGCGTTTCGGCAAGCGTCCGTTCGCGGCCCAGTACGAGGCGCTGGCCTCGCGCGAAGCCGTGATCCGCGCCGTGGCCGCCGACCGCTACGGCATCGCCGTGCTGGGCTGGGTGAATGCGGCGCCCATCTCGGACCAGGTGCGCGTGCTGCCGCTGGCGGCCGCGCCCGGCGCGCCATACTACGGTCCCGACAAAGCCACCGTGCGTGCAGGCAAGTATCCATTGACGATGCCGGTGCAGCTGTACGTGAACCGCGCGCCTGGCAGGCCGCTCGATCCGCTGGTGAAAGCGTATCTGCAGCTGGCCCTGTCGCCGCAGGGACAAGCCATCCTCGACGCGCAGCAGGATAGCGAGGAAGGGTATTTGCCGCTCAGCGAGACGGATTTGCTGGCCGAGCGCAGGAAACTGGACGCTTTGTAACGTTTCCTTGACGGCGCGGCTGGGCACGGGGCAGGGCGGCCGTTATAATGCCGCCATGTTTATTCGCCAAGGCCGCGCCGTCGTCGTCCTGTGGATCGCGTGCTTCGCCATCCTCATGGCCGCGCTCGCCCCCACCTTGTCGCGCGCGTTCACCGTCGCCAGCGGCCAGGCCGTGCCCAGTTTCGAGATCTGCTCCGTGGCGGGCGGCATGAACATGCTGCCCGTGAAATTGTCCACGGAGGCGCCCGATCCCGCCAAGGGCGCCATGCGCATGGATTGCCCGTGCTGCAGCATGCATGCGGCCACGTTGGACATTCCTCCCACCACCCTCGTGCTGGCGTCCGGCGAAGTCCTCACTGGCTTGCTGCCCCTGCTGTTCTACCAGTCCGCCACGCCCCTGTTTGCCTGGACGCCCGTCCAGCCCCGCGGCCCGCCCACCGCTTTCTGACCTGTCCCTTCCCCGAACTGCCTTGCGCCGCATGCCTTGCGTGCGGGCGGCCGTTCGTCTTGCCCATACAGAATCTGAAAGCAGCACCATGAAACATTTTCCATTCATTATTTCTTTTGTTATCGCCATGCCCGCCCTGGGCCAGGCCCGCAGCGAGCCGGTCTTGCCTGAGATGAAAGTCATCGTCACGGGCGTCAAGGATGGCTACCGTCCCGCCGCCGACACGGCGCTGATGCTGTCGAGCACGCCCGGCTACAGCGTGGCGGCCGGTGGCGGCGTGTCCGGTTTGCCGGTAGTCAATGGCTTTGCCGATGACCGCTTGAAAATCCGCATCGACGGCATGGAGCTGACGTCGGCCTGCGCCAACCACATGAATGCGCCGCTGTCCTACATCGACCCGCGGCAGGTGCAGCGCATCCGCCTGATCGCGGGCGTCACCCCCGTCAGCATGGGCGGCGACAGCATCGGCGGCAGCATCGAGGTGCAGTCGCTGGCGCCCGTGTTTGCCCAGCCCGGCGCGGGGCTGCTGACGCAGGGCAGCCTTGCCGTGTCGGGCCGCAGCGTCAACAACAGCGTGGCCACCAGCGTGAACGCCTCGGCCGCCAGCGATACCCTCGGCATCGGCTACAGCGGCGCCGCCACGCGCAGCCACAGCTATGAAGATGGCCATGGCAACACCGTGCTGGCCAGCATGGTTGAAAGCATCAACCAGGCCATCGTGCTGGCGGCAAAAGGCCAGGGCCAGCAGCTGACCCTGCGCGCCGGCGTGCAGCACATTCCCTACCAGGGTTTCCCGAACCAGTACATGGACATGACGGACAACCACGGCCAGTTCGCCAATCTGGCCTACCAGGGCACGTTCGCCTGGGGCATGCTGGACGCGCGCGCCTACTGGCAGCAGACGGACCATGAAATGGGCTTCTTCACGCCCGAGCGCACGGGCACGATGCCGATGCTCACGCATGGCCGCAACACGGGCTATGCGCTGATGGCCACCTTGCCCACGGCGGCGGGCGCGCTGCGCCTGGGCCAGGAATGGCACGGCTTCCGTCTCGACGATTATTGGCCCGCCGTGCCCGGTTCAATGATGATGGGGCCGCGTACCTACCTGAACATCAATGACGGCAAGCGCGAGCGCACGGTGCTGTTCGGCGAGCTGGAAACGCGCCACGATGCCCGCTGGACGAGCATGCTGGGCCTGCGCGGCGAATCCGTGCGCATGGACACGGGCGACGTGCAGTCGTATGGCGCGAACATGATGAACATGGCCGATGCGATGGCCGCCGCCGCCTTCAATGCGCGCGACCGCCGCCAGCGCGACACGAACATTGATGCTTCGGCACAAGCGACCTACGCGCCCGATGCGGCCAGCCGCTATGAATTTGCGCTGGCGCGCAAGGTGCGCTCGCCCAATCTGTACGAGCGCTACTCGTGGGGACGCGGTTCGATGGCCATGACCATGACCAACTGGTTCGGCGACGGCAATGGTTACGTGGGCAATATCGACCTCAAGCCCGAGACAGCGTACACGGCGGCCTTCACGGCGGACTGGCATGGCGGCGACGAGGGCTGGTTCCTGCGCGTCAACCCGTATTACAGCAAGGTCGACAACTATATCGACGTCGACGTGCTGGCGGCGTTCCACCCCTACATGCAGATGGGCGCCAAGGGCAACTTGCTGCAGTTTGCCAACCACGATGCGAAAGTGTACGGCGTGAATCTGGCGTGGCAGCGGCCGCTGGCGCGCAGCAGCCGGTGGGGCAGCTTGAGCGCCAGCGGCAATGCGGCCTGGACGCGTGGCCAGCGCAGCGACGGCGGCGACCTGTACCGCATGATGCCGCTCAATGCCTTGCTGGCCGTGGAGCACCGGCTGGGCGCCTGGAGCACCAGCATCGAAACGAAGGTCGTTGCGCGCAAGGACAGGGTCGACGCGCGCCGCCTGGAGCGGGAAACGGGCGGCTATGCGCTCGTCAACGTGCGCAGCAGCGTGGCGCTGGGCAAGATGGCGACGCTGAACGCCGGGGTCAGCAACCTGTTCAACCGTGCGTATGCGGACCCGCTGGGCGGCATCTACCTGTCGGGCCTGAAGGCAAACGGCGGCGCCCTGCAAGCCTTGCCGGCCGAAGGCAGGTCGATCGACGTGGGCTTGCAGCTGAGCTTCTGAGGCTGGCCAGCGCAGGCCGCGCCTTCCTGCTGCCCATGCCGCGGGAGGCAGGCGTCCGCCGGCCAGGGGCGCAGTCTGCACGGCGGCTGGCCGCCGGTGAGCGCGTGGCATGGCGAGTGCGCGATAACAAGGCGGAACTGGCCAGCCATGAAATGGTGCCTGGCGAAGTGGATGCCGGCACGCTGCCGGATTCGGGCTGCCCGACATAATGCGGCTGCTGCCGCATGCAATCGCCTGCGCTGACAGGCAGCGCCATGGCCGGCCGCGCGGGAGTTCCGGACGGGAGCCCGCTTCACGTTGCCGTACCCAGCAGGCCCAGTATGTCATCGAGGCTGGCTGGCTTGACCAGATGATGGTCGAAGCCGCCATTCCTGGTCCTGGCACGGGTAAGCTCGTCGCTCCATGCGGTAAAGGCAATCACTTTTGTCTCCTGGAATTTCGACGCCTGCCTGAGGCGGGACGCGACCTGGAATCCGCTGACTTCGGGCATGCCCAGGTCAAGAAACACCACGTCCGGTTCAAACGTGTCGGCCATGCGCAGCGCGTCGGCGCCGCCATACACGGGAATGGCTTCATGGCCGCTGATGACGAGGAATTCGGCGACGATGTCTGCCGCGTCACGGTTGTCGTCGACGACCATGATGCGCAGTGGAGGATGTTGGGTTGCCACGAATGTCTGCCTGCATTGCCTGCCCGGACAGGGCAGTGCGGTAAGCCAGCAGGTTCAGGGCGGCAAGAAATGGGGCAGTCAGGGGCTGTGACTGAATGATGGGATTGCTTAGTGGAAATCATACAGGAATTTCGTCCACTACAGGCCAAGCAATGCATCAGCGTTCACGTTCCGGCTTTTTTGCGCCGCGAGCCCGTCAGCACGCGCAGGGCAGTGGCGATGGGCACCTTGTTTTTTGCCAGGTAGGCGGCCGCAGTGGCCGTGTCGAGCATTTCCTGGAAGATGATGCCGACCTCGACCTTCTGAGCCGTCAAATCATCCTGCCTTGCGCAGTCCGTTACCTGCATATTCGGTATAGTCACTTTGTCATTCTTGGAGCGCATTTTTGCCTCGGCCATAAAGAGAAAAATGTCTCCTTTTGTTTGCCTTAAAGATAACTTATTTTTGTGCCTTTGTGGAAACTTTTCTTTAATCGATAGTGCCTTCAAGAATTAAATTTAGCTATCGGCGGGGCGCAGGGCGGTTGATTTTGGATATTGCTGAAAGAACATGCAGTTGCATGCTTGGGGCGGTGAAGTCGAATGCCGTGCATGGCATGGCGCCTGGCAGACGGGGAGACGATCCGATGCAAGTAATGAATACGGCCGTTGAATTTCCCCTGCCCATCGGCTATTGCGATGGCCAGCCGCATTGCGACGGAGGGGATGCGGCAGGTGAGGGCAGGCGATGACATCCTGCCGCTGCAGGAGCAGCGGGTGCCGGCGAAGCCTGCCTGGCGGTCCTGATACTGGCGCGCGTCGTGCCGCGGCCAGGCTCACTCGAGACGGTCAACGCCAAGATGATCGAGGATCTGTTCATGGCCGACTGCCATTCGCTGCAGGCCCTGTACCACGGGATCAATGGCGCGCAGGGCGATGGCGGCAGTGGCGGCGCATGGTTGATGCCATGTCACCCATCGCCTGATGAACCATCCTTTGCCAGCAGCGTCCGGATGCGGTCTAATCATGGCTTGTCCAGTCACGAGCTTACCATGCTGCCCACTTCCGCCATCGCCGCCCTGCGCGCACAATTCCCGCTCATCCATGCACTGACGGCCTTGCAGCCCCTGAGCTGGTTCAATCCCGGCATCGCTGCGGCGGCCGAGGGCTTGCAAGACGTGGGCTTGACGGCGGCCGACGTGGCGCAGGCCGGCGCCCGCCTGGCGCGCTTTGCGCCCTACCTGGCCAGGGTCTTTCCGGAAACCCAGGCCAGCGGCGGCATCATCGAGTCGCCCGCCGTGCCGCTGCCCGCCATGCAGGCGGCGCTGGGCTTCGCGCCTGGCAAGCTGTGGCTCAAGCAGGATAGCCATTTGCCCATTTCCGGCTCCATCAAGGCGCGCGGCGGCATCTACGAGGTGCTCAAGCATGCGGAAACGCTGGCGCTGGACGCCGGCCTGTTGAAAGAGGGCGATGACTACAGCCTGCTGGCCAGCGACGCCGTGCGCGCCTTCTTTGGCCAATATGCGATCGCCGTCGGTTCCACGGGCAATCTGGGCTTGTCGATCGGCATCATGAGCGCAAAGCTGGGCTTTCGCGCCACCGTGCACATGTCGGCCGATGCGCGGCAGTGGAAGAAGGATACATTGCGCAGCCACGGCGTCACCGTCGTGGAATACGCCACCGACTACAGCGTGGCCGTGGAAGAAGGGCGCAAGCAGGCGCAGGAAGATCCCGCTTGCCACTTCGTCGACGATGAAAACTCGCACGATTTATTTCTCGGCTACGCGGTGGCGGGCGGGCGCCTGAAGACCCAGCTGGCAGACGCCGGCGTGGCGGTCGACGCGCAGCACCCCCTGTTCGTCTACCTGCCATGCGGCGTCGGCGGCGGCCCGGGCGGCGTGGCGTTCGGCCTGAAGCTGGCGTTCGGCGATGCTGTGCACTGCGTGTTCGTCGAGCCGACGCATTCGCCCTGCATGCTGCTGGGCGTGCATACGGGCTTGCACGAGCGGATCAGCGTGCAGGATATCGGCATCGACAACATCACGGCCGCCGACGGCCTGGCCGTGGGCCGGCCGTCCGGCTTCGTCGGCCGGGCCATGCAGCGCCTGATCGACGGTTACGCCACCGTCAGCGATGAAGAACTGTACCGCCTGCTGGCGCTGCTGGAGCAGACGGAGCAGTTGCGCCTGGAACCGTCCGCCGTGGCCGGTTTCGCGGGCATCGCCCCCGTGCTGGCCGCGCCGCAATATCAACAGCACCTGGCCGCGGCCACGCACCTGGTGTGGGGCACGGGCGGCAGCATGGTGCCGCAGCAGGAAATGGCCGCCTACGTGGCCCGTGGCCGCGCCTTGCTGGCCGCCGGAGCCACTTGATGCGGGCCGGCGGCGCGCAGCGCATGGCCACGCTGACGGCCGGCCAGTTCGCCAACCTGCACACCTTTCTCGTGGCGGCGCGCCACGCCAGCTTCGCGCTGGCCGCGCAGGAACTGGCGCTCACGCCCAGCGCCGTCAGCCACCGCATCGCCCGGCTGGAAGCGGGCCTGGGCATGCAGCTGTTTGAACGCCTGACGCGGCAGGTGAAACTGACGGCAGACGGCGCACGCATTTTTGCCGCCCTGCAAACGGGGTGGGAGGGCTTGCACGCGGCCATCGCCGGCGGCGATGCGCTCACGGGCAGCATCACCGTGCATGCGCGCCCGTCCGTGGCGCAATGCTGGCTGGTGCCGCGCCTGGCGGGGTTTACGGCGCGCTATCCCGACCTGGACCTCGACCTGCGCGTGGGCAATGACAGCGTGGACTTTCGCGCCGGCCAGGTCGACCTGGCGCTGCATTATGGCGATGGCAGCTGTCCCGGCCTGGCGGCGCGCAAGCTGATGGATGAATGGCTGGCGCCCGTCTGCAGCCCGGACTATGCGCGCCGGCATGGCTTGCAGGGCGCGCCGCACAAGTTGGCGGACGCGACGGTGCTGCACGACACGCTGGCCTGGCCCGCCTGCGCGCCCGATGCCGAATGGCGGCTGTGGCTGGCGGCGCAGGCGCCAGGCGCGAGCTTGCCCGCGCGCAGCCTGCGCTTCGACCGCGCCGACCTGTGCGCGCAGGCGGCCATCCACCACGCGGGCGTGGCCATGGGCCGGCGCCAGCTGGTGCAGCCGTGGCTGGACAGCGGCCAGCTGATTCTGCCGTTCGGCCCTTTTGCCTTGCGCAGCCCGCAGGCGTATTACCTCGTGCATGCCGCGCGGCCCCTGCCGGCAAGAGTGCAGGCCCTGTCCGACTGGCTGGCGGGGCAGGCAATTTGATACACTGCGCCCCTTGTTGAAGAACCTGCCCGAAAGAACCGCCATGCCGTCATCCCCTCCGAACTCCACCGCGCCAGCGGAATTGCGCGCGACCGCGCTCGCTTGTTTGCTGGAACCGGACCCGGCGATCAAGGTGGCGATGGTGGCGGCCATGGCCGAAGCCGCGCTGGCGCTGGACGTCAAGGCGCCCCTGGCGCCGTCAGGCGCCGTGCCGGGCCGTCCCGAACGCCCGGAACTGGTGCCGCCGCGCCTGGTGGGAAGGCGTTCGATGATCACGCCGGAAGGGCGCGCCATGCTGGTGCACGCGCTTGCGCATATCGAGTTCAACGCCATGAACCTGGCCCTCGACGCCCTGTGGCGCTTCCCGGACTTGCCGGCCGAGTACTACACGGACTGGCTGCGCGTGGCCAAGGAAGAAGCCACGCACTTTGCCATGCTGCAGGCGCACCTGCAGGTGCTGGGTCATGCATATGGCGACTTTCCCGGTCACGACAGCCTGTGGGAAATGGTCGACAAGACGCGCGGCGACGTGCTGGCGCGCATGGCGCTGGTGCCGCGCACCCTGGAAGCGCGGGGCCTCGACGCGATTCCGCCGCTGCGCGCCAAGCTGGCGCAGGCGGGCGACCTGGCCGCCGCCGCCATCCTCGACATCATCCTGCGCGACGAAGTGGGCCACGTGGAAATCGGCAACCGCTGGTACGGCTACCTGTGCGAGCAGCGGGGCCTGGAGCTGCGCGCCACGTATGCGGAACTGGCGGCGCGCTACGAAGCGCCGACCCTGCGCGGCCCGTTCAACCTGGAAGCGCGGCGCCGGGCCGGGTTTTCGGAACTGGAACTGTCCGATTTGCCTTCCTGACGGCAATGCTGCGCCAGGTTCACGGATGGGCCGTCAGGCTGATGTGCCAGTGGCTCAGGTGTCCTTTTTCGATGTGGACTTTCATCGGCTTGAGCCAGGCGCCCGCGCCGGGGATCTTGTCGGCCGGATTGGCGGAAAAGCGGCCATCGACGAGGGCCAGCTTGACGAAGCTGGGGCCGATGTAAACGACGCGCGTCCTGGCCGGCGACGCTTCCTGGGTCAGCATGGCGCGGTTGGCCGCGATCCAGGCCTGCAGGGCCGCCAGCTTCGGTTTTTGCGCCGGGTTGCTGACCACTTCCGCCTTCGCCGCGTCGATCAGTTTCTGGATGTCGGCGCCATTGTGCTGGCCGCCCAGGGTATCGGAGTAGCCGCCCGCGCCATCCGCATAGCGCAAGTCGATCTGCTGGCCGTCGCTGTG
Source organism: Janthinobacterium foliorum (assembly GCF_978021625.1). Taxonomy (NCBI): domain Bacteria; kingdom Pseudomonadati; phylum Pseudomonadota; class Betaproteobacteria; order Burkholderiales; family Oxalobacteraceae; genus Janthinobacterium; species Janthinobacterium foliorum. Next base: position 226,414 of record NZ_CDXDQE010000007.1, read on the forward strand.
GCCGCTGTGGCCGAGGATGGAGCGGCCCGTGGCCGTCTGCGTCACGTGCTGGCCGCTGATGTCGTCGAAGCGGTAGGCATTGCCCGCCAGCCAGGCGATCGCCAGGCGCGTGGCCCAGGAGTCGCCGCCCGCATCGCGGGAGCCATAGCGCCGCGCCGCCAGCGCCGCTTCATTGTTGGCCAGGTACAGGGGAATGTAGGCCGTGCTGCCCTTGAGTTCCACTTGGCCCCCTTCGGCCGGGTCGGAGCTGGCATCCGTATTGTCGACGCGGCCCTTCAGGCGCACCGTGATGACAGCCTTCTTGTCGAGCTTGGCGCCTGCGAAAACGGGCAGCACCAGGCCGGGGAACTTGACCTTGCCGGCGCTCTTGGTATGGGGTTGAGTCAATAAATTCACCGTGCTGAATTCGGGCTTGCCGCCGCCGGCCGAAATGCCGATATTGACTTCCGTGATCGTCGCCGCCGCCGGCGTGTAGCGCAATTCCAGCGGCAGGGTGTGGGTGGCTGTGGTGGCACCTTGCGACACGGAGACATACGGCCCGGGCAGGTTGCCCGTCACCTTGATGGGCTGCAGCACGGGATGGCTGTCCTTGTTGGGCGAGAGGAATTTCGCCAGCGTCACCTTCAAACCCTTGCATACGAGGCTCAGTTCCACCGTCGTGACGGTGGCCAGCGAGCTGTCGCCGATATTCGTCGCGCTGACGTTGCCGCCCAGGGTCAGCGCGCCATCCTTGGTCTGCTTGCTGACGTCGACGCATTCCGTCTTGACGATCGTGCCCTGCGTGTAGTGCGTCTGGTTGACGGCGCCCGCGGCAGCCAGGTTTACCCCTGGCAAACCGGTCACGGCATACGACCAGGTATCGTTGTACTGGCTTTGCGCCGTCGTGTAGACGGGATACTCGGCCGTGGTGACGGTAATTTTTACGCCCACGTTTTTCGTGCCTTTCGGCACGGTGTAGCTGACGGGCACGGTGATGGTCTGGTTTTGCGCGGCCGCCGTGGCCGTGAACGACTTGCTGCCCTCGTCATCCTGCAGCGTTGCATCCGGCCCGGAACGGGGGACGGCTGCCTCGCTGCGCGCGGGGGGTGGGGCGCCATCCTGCGTGACCGTGCCGGCGACATAGCTCTGCGCCGCGCCGCGCTGGGTCAGGCCGGCGCCGTACGGATAGACGATGTCGACGCTGACGGTGGTGCTGGTGTCGAACACTACGGCGCTGACGCTGACGACGTCCGGGTGTTCGAGGTCGTTCAGGGTCAGCTGGTAGGTGTCGGGCAGCACGCCCTGGAAATGGAAGGCGCCCGTGGCGTCGACCACGGCCACCTGGCGCTGGTGGCTGTTATAGCCGGCCAGCAGTATTTTCTTGCCGGCCAGGCCAGTGGCGTTGCCGCCGGCAGGCGTGCGCAGCCGGCCTTGCAGCACGGTAGCCGACTTGACGACGATCAAGGCATAGCTGGCCGTGAATTCGCCGTCCTGCGAGACGAAATTGAGGTCCATCTCATAGACGCCATTGGGCAGGAAGAGCAGCATCTGCTGCATGGCCGTGGCGCTGATGCGGAATGTATTGCTGGCCGCGTCGAAGACCCAGTACTGCCTGAGGCTGAGGGAGGCGCCGCCCGGCGTCGACACCAGGCCGTCGCTGTCGTCCTGCAGGGCCATCGGCGCGGCGCCCACCAGGCGGAAGGCCAGTCCGCCCGGCTGCAGGCTGTTGTTCGGTCCCAGGCCCGTGATGGCGAGGACGGGCGCCGTGGCGGGCAGGCCGCCATCGTCGTCCGGCTCCACATAGGTGTCGATGGCGGTGGGCAGTTCCGTCTGGATCAGCACGTCCAGGGTCGTGACGCTGCCGCCCTTGCTGAGGAAGAACTGCGCATGCTGATCGACGCCCGTGTCGCCCGGCGTGGAAAAGCGCAGGCTGCCGTCCTGCAGCAGCACGTCCGTGATGGCGCCGCTGGCCTTGACGCTGTCGGCGCCGTCTGGAAAGCCCAGGTCGGCCAGCGACAGCACGACCACCTGCGCGGGCCGCACGGGATCGAGCGCGATGCTGCCGTTGGCGCTGAAGGTCCACGCCAGCCCCGCGCTCTGGAACGCCACGCTGCGCTCGATGCGCAGCATGATGGTGTCGTCCGGCGTGACGGTGGCGCCCGCGTCGATGCTGCCGGCCAGCACCTCGCCATCGATGATGGTGCTGCCTTCCGGCGCGCCGGTCAGCACGGCTTGCACATTGCTGGCCGCCGCGCTGCCATTGTTGCGGATGTGCACGCGGTAGGTGTAGTCCCAGGCCGTGCGGCTGACGCGCTGCTCGGCGACCTTGTCGAGCCCCGTCACCTCGAAGTCCCCGGCCGCCTGGGCGGTGGCGGCGGCCAGCTTGACTTTCGGCGTGGGCGGCTGCGTGGGATCGTTCGGCCCGCCGCAGGCGCACAGGCCCAGCGCCAGGACCGGCGCCAGCGCGGCGGCGCCCAGCTGCCGGCGCCGCAGGCAGGCCATGGCCAGCACGCCGGCCAGCAGCAGCCATGGCGTGGAAGGCAGGGGCATGGCCGTGGGCTGCGTGACGCCCGCCTCGAGCTCGATGAAGGAGACGGGGTCGAGGATGGAAAACGGCTGGGCGCCGGGACTGCCCGCGCCCAGGTAATCGAAGGTCAGCGAGAAGCCGGCGGCCGTGGCGCCGGGCGCGATGCCGCCGGCCAGCGCCAGCGCGTCGAGGTAGCCGCTGGCGGGGATGGCCGGGTCCGGCTGCACGAGCAGCAGGTCCCAGCCGGGCACGGGGGACGCATCGCGCAGGTTGGCATACAGGCCGGCGCTGAAAAACAGGGTGAATTCCTCGATGGGGACGGACAGCGTGGTGTTGCTCAGCGTGTAGTCGTAGCGCCACTGCGTGCCGCCCAGCGATGTCGCCGTGTAGCCGATGCTGGTGGCATGCGCGGCGCTCGTCGCGCACAGCAGCAGCACCAGCAGCGCCTGTTTGATGATGTTCATGATTGCTCCCTGATATACAGGCGCCAAGCGTGCCCGGTCAAGAGGTGAAGCAGGAAGCATTCCTGAACAAAAAGTCCTTTTGAAACAATGATTTGAGCGCTGGCGGCGCAATGCCGCACCTGGCTGTGTCAATTGTGCCGACACGCGGGCGCGCGTCATGCCGCGCAGCGCCCGACGGTCGCTGGGCAGATCCGGGCGCTGTCAGCGCTGTCCTACCTATCTCGTCGGTACCGTCCGATTGTATGCCATGCGGAAAGACGCGATGATCGTGTCTATGCTGCAACAGCCAACCAATCAGACGGGAGTATGCGATGCACAAGCCAGGCCAGCCTTTTCATGTGAACAAGCCCTTTGTCTTGATTTGCCTGTTCACCATTTCGACCCTGGCGGCCAGCTACCTGCCTGGCGACGACAATACCGACGCTGGCGCCGCGCCCGTGGCGCGCGAGGCGGGGCATGACAGCTTGCCCGTGTGCGGCAACGATGCTCTCAAGCTGTCGGCCCATTGCCAGCCGGCACGCCAGGCGTGATGGCCGACGCCATGGCACGCAGGTCAGGCGCCTTGCAGGCGCTGCTGCAACAGGGCCAGCACGGCCGCTTCTTCCGGGGCCAGCGCAGGCAGCTCTTCCTGTAATTGCTGCCGCGCTCGCGCGCGCAAACCCTCCAGTAAACTGCCATCCAGGTACGATTCCAGCACGGCCGGGTGCACATAGCACTTGCGGCAGATGGTCGGCGTGTTGCCCAGCTTTTTTGCCACTGACTCGATCGCCTGCACGATGTTTTTCTTGGCTTGCGCCTCGGAATCGACTTGCTCGAACGCTTGCAGGGCCAGCGCGGCCAGCAGGGTACCCGACCAGGTGCGGAAATCCTTGGCCGTATATTCTTCGCCCGTCACCTCGCGCAGATAATCGTTGACGTCGCCCGAGTCGACGCCGTGGCGCTCGCCCGCATCATCGATGTATTGAAACAGTTCCTGGCCCGGCAAGTCGCGCATGCGCTGCAGCACCTTGGCCAGGCGGCGGTCGCTGAGGCGGATGTCGTGGCGCACGCCGCTCTTGCCCTTGAAGTGGAATTGCACGGCGCTGCCGTCGATGTCGACATGGCGCGTGCGCAAGGTGGACAGGCCGAACGATTTGTTGGTGCGCGCATATTCCTCATTGCCAATACGCATCATCGTCAATTCCAGCAGGTGCACGATGGTGGCCAGGACTTTTTCACGGGGCAAGCCCGGCAGCGCCATGCTGCGCGCGACGGCGGCGCGGATGGCGGGCAGGGCGTTGCCGAAGCCCAGCATGCGCTCGTACTTGACTTCGTCGCGCACCTGGCGCCAGCGCGCGTGGTAGCGGTATTGCTTGCGGCCCCGCGCATCGCGTCCCGTGGCCTGCAGGTGGCCATTCGCGCGCGGGCAGATCCACACATCCGTCCAGGCCGGCGGAATGGCCAGCGCCCTGATGCGCGCCAGCACGTCGTCATCGCGCACGGGCTGGCCATCCGCGTCCGCGTAGCGGAACTTGCCCGGCTTGCCGAGACGGGCGATGCCGGGCTGGTGGTCGCCCGTGTAGCGCAGGCCGGCTGCGCGGGCCGTGGTGGTGGGAGAGGCGGTCGTAGTAGAAATATCCATATTCCCAGCTTACCCTGCACGGCGCGCGCGTGGCGCGCCGTTATGCTAAGGTGCGCTTTCGTAGAGCCGCAGGCGGCAGACAGGAGCAGCAGATGTTTGGCAGAAAAAAGAATCTGGAAGAAGACCACGCCCCCAGGGCGGAGCAGCAGTACGAAAAAAAATACACGGATGACAGTTTCTGGGACAAGGTCGTCAAGTTCGCCAAGACGGCCGGACGCGAAGTCATCGAAAAGGCGCTGTGGCTGTATTACGCGGCGCAGCAGCCGAACACGCCGCTGTGGGCCAAGACGGCCATCTACGGCGCGCTCGGCTATTTCATTTCGCCCATCGATGCGATTCCCGACATCACGCCCGTGATCGGTTACGCGGACGACCTGGCCGTGCTGGCGGCCGCCGTCGCCACGGTGGCCACCTACATCACCGCCGACGTCAAGGAACGCGCGGCGGACAAACTGCGCGGCTGGTTCGGCGCTTAACTCTTCGCCGGCCCCGTGCCGTGCGCCAGCAGGCGCCGCACCACCTCCCTTTGGAAGGTACGAAATTCCTTGTCGGCGCTGACGTTGGCGAAGGCCAGCACGGCCGTCTTGCTGGCGCGGTCGACGCAGACGATGGCGGCGGCGCCCGGATCGTTGCCGTGCAGGGTGGCCAGCGGCATGCCGTCGACGTCGCGCAAGACCCAGCCCAGCGCCTGGCGCGCGGCCAGTTCGACGGGCAGCAGGCTGGCTTCCTGCGGCGCAAAAAACAGTTGCATGGTGGCGTCCTGCAGGTAGCGGTGGCCATCGACCCGGCCGCCATTGCTGAAGATGGCCAGGAAACGGGCGAAGTCGTTGGCCGAGCTGCGCAGCAGGCCGGCCGGCCAGTCGGGATAACCGGTGGGCGGCAGCGCCTGCACGCCAGGTTCCTTGTGCGCATAGGGCGTGGCGACGACGGCGCGGCGCGGCAGGCTGGCCAGGCTCCAGGCCGTGTCGTTCATGCCCAGCGGCTCGAACAGGCGTTCATGCGTCCAGGCCGCAAAGCCGTCGGGATCCAGGCGGCCCACCAGATAGCCCAGCAGGGCGATGCCGACCCTGCTGTAGCGCCATTCCGTGCCGGGCCGGGCCGCAAACGACAGGTCCGCGTCATACCATGCGCCGCCGCGCGACAGATAGCCCTTGACGAAGTCGCGCAGGGGCAGGCGCGGGTCGCCCTGCACGGCAAAGGCTGCCGTTTTTTCGTACACGGCGTCGGAAATGCCCGAGGTGTGGCTCAGCAGATGGCGGAAGGTGACGGGCACGTCGGGAAACTTCGGATGCATGAAGGGAAAGTCCAGGTAGGCCGACACCTTGTCGTCCAGCTGGAAGGCGCCTTGCTCCAGCAGCATCATGGTGGCCGTGGCCGTGACCAGGCTGCTGACGGACGCCAGATGAAACACGGTATCGGCATCGGCTTGTCGGCCGGCCGCGATATCGGCCCAGCCATAGCCGCGCGCGAACAAGGTGGTGTCGCCGCGCACGACGGCCACGCCCATGCCTGGCGTTTCCGTGCGCGCCAGTCCATCGTGCATGAATGCATCGAACTCTTTTTCCCATACCAGTCTGGCAGGATCGGTGGCGCATCCCGCTTGCAGCAGGGCCAGCGAGACGCCCAGTCCCAGCACACTTCGTCGTTTCATTGCATCTCTCTTGGCCGTTTTTAATTATCTTAACAATATTTCCCGATTCGCCACGGCTAATTGGCGAATCATTGCTATGCGGCAATGACATTCCCGCCGCGCCATGGCGCTATTTGCGCCAGTAGCGGGCCAGCAGGGGCTTGACGGTGAGGCCGTGCGCGACGATGGAAAGGATGATGACGACGATGGTGATATTGGCCAGTTCGCGCGCCAGGCCCTGCGGCAAGCCGTGCGCGATGGCATAGCTGAGGTAATACATGGAGCCGATGCCGCGCACGCCGAACCAGGCGGCCAGGCCGCGCAGGCGCACGCTGGTGCCCGATGCCAGCAAGCCCAGCATCACGCTGGCGGGACGCGCCACCAGCAGCAGGAACAGCGCCACGCTCCAGGCCTGCCAGCTCCAGGCGGCGGCCGTGACGGCGCCGCCCAGCAGCAGCACCAGGGTCAGTTCGGACAGGCGCTCCAGGTGTTCCTTGAACACCAGCGATTCGCCGCTGACGGTGAGCGGCGAATCGCTGTCGTGCGGCTTGGCGGCGGACACGGCATGCGTCTCTTCCGCCTGCAGCAAGCCTTGCCGGTCTTTCGGCGCGCCGGCCAGCACCAGTTCCGTCTGGCGCAGGGCCACGCCGGCAAAGAAGACGGCGAGGAAACCCCAGGCGTGCAGCCACGTGGCCACGCCATACACGAGGGCGATCAGGCCCAGGCCCGCCAGGTCGTCCAGCACTTCGTGCTTCGGTTCCTTGCCGCGCACCTGCCAGCCCAGCCAGGCCAGCAGCGCGCCGCCGGCCGCGCCCAGGGCGATGGCGCCCGCGCTGGCCCACAGCAGATCGCGCCACAGCCACGTGCTGCCATGGGGGCCCAGCTCGTGCAGTCCCAGCAGGCCCAGGCCCAGCATGACGAAGGGAAAGCCGCTGCCATCGTTCATGCCCGCTTCGCTTGTCAGCATGAAGCGCAGCTGTTCGCTGTCGCCCGCGTGGCGCACCTGCACGTCGGTGGCCAGCACGGGATCGGTGGGGGCGAGGATGGCGCCCAGCAGCACGCCCGCGCCCAGGGGCAAGTCCAGCACCCAGCAGGCGAACGCGGCCACCAGGCCCACGGAAATGGCCATCGACAGCCAGGCCAGGCGTAGCGAGGGCAGCCAGCGGGCCAGGCTGAACGGCACCGGCATCTTGACGCCGGCGGAAAACAGGGAGATGAGGACGGCGATTTCCGCCAGGGTTTCCAGCAGGGGCGCCTGCTTGACGAGGTCCAGCGCAAACAGGCCGAGGAACATGGGACCCAGCAGCAAGCCCACGCCCAGGTAGGCCATGGCCGAGGTAAACGGGAGGCGCGCGATGCTGGCGGCGCCCAGGCCGCGCGCCAGCATCAGGCAGCCAATCAGGATGAACCAGGCGGTGGTGCTCATGCGCTGCATTGTAGCGGCGCGCGGGGGAGGGCAGCGCGCCGCACGGTTTTGTCAGGCCTTGTGCAGCGACACGCTCCCGTTTTGCGCCTGCATTTCGCGCAACTCGCGGGCTTCATGCCCTTCGTGCAGCTCGATCGGGTCGTGCGTGGCGCGCAGGCGGGGCAGGCCGTGCGGATAATTGGCCGTGATAAACGCCAGCATCTGTTCGCGCACGATGCAGCGCAGTTCGAAGGCCAGGCCCGAATCCTGCGCGCTGATGAGAAAACGCACGCGCACGGCCCGCTCGTTCGAGTCCGTCGCCTGCACCGTGCACACGCGCTTGTCCCATTGCGGCGCGGCTTCGCAGATGCGCGTCAGTTCGGCGCGCAGCGGCTCGAGCGGGATGCTGAAATCGAGCCACAGGAATACCGTGCCCAGCAAAGTCGAGGAGCTGTGCGTCCAGTTCTCGAACGGATTTTCAATAAACCATTGCAGCGGCACGATCAGGCGGCGCTCGTCCCACACGCGCACGACCACATAAGTGCCCTTGATTTCCTCGACCTTGCCCCATTCGCCGTTGACGATCAGCACGTCATCGATGCGGATCGGTTGCGAGAATGCAATTTGCAGCCCCGCGATGAAATTGCCCAGCACGGGACGGGCGGCGATACCGGCCACCAGGCCCGCCACGCCGGCCGAGGCCAGCAGGCTGGCGCCGATCTGCCGCGCGCCAGGCAAGGTCAGCAGCACGAAAGCCAGGCCCAGCACCACCACGATGGCGTGCGCGCTGCGCGTGAGCACGCGGGCCTGGGTGATCAGGCGGCGCGCGCGCAGGTTGTCCGCCACGTCGACGGGATTGATTTGGGAAATCGTGATGCTCAAGGTTTCGATGCATTTCATGGCCAGCCACGTCAGCGCCACGATCAGTGCCACGCTGGTGAGGTGCGACATGGCCACCAGGCCCGGCGTATCGTCAGGCGCGCCGGCCAGCACCATGCGCAGGCCGAAGACGATCACGCACAGCTGGCTGGCGCGGAAGGCCACGCGCGTGGCGTTGGTGGTGAACGGGCGGCCATTGGCCAGTCTTTTCAGCAGGCTGATGCCGGCACGGTGCACGCCGATGGCGACCACGGTGACGAGCAGGGCGGAAACGAGGACGGTCAGCGCCGAGCGCAGCGGGCCTCCCATCAGCGAGTGAAATGTGCTGAGATCCATAGGCGAAAACTCCTTGATTGATAAGTGAAATGGATGTCGGAAAGGCCTATTTTACGGGCAGACGGCGAAGCGGGGACGTGCGTTGCCGAACGGATAAGGCTGGCAAGAAGACGGATACTGGCAAAAATTGCTGCGCTGCGCCAATCCATGTTGATGTTTCAATACGGAAAGCAAACGGGCGCCGCCATCGAGGAAATATTGGCATACTTGCCATGCTTTTAGCTTCTGCAAAGGAAAACGATGATAGTACGATCACTCCGAATGTCCTTGCGCTTCATCCTGCCACTGGCTCTGGTGCTGGGATTGTTTGCCTATATCGTGGTACCCCTGCTCGATAATATTACCTTGCGCTGGTATGTGCGCGATCTCGACAGCCGGGCTGAATTGCTCGCTGGAACCCTCCGGCCCTCCCTTACCGAGTACCTGCCCGCCCAGGATGCCACGCGCATCGGCGAACTGTTCCAGGGCGCCACGCGCGACGAACGCCTGATCGCCATCGGCTTTTGCGACAATGCCGGCAAGCTGATTTATCGATCCGTGGAATATCCCGCCTCCATCGGCTGCTGGAGCACGCCAACGACGGGCGGCCTGTACAAATCCCTCGCGCAATTGCCGCAGGGCCAGGTCCACATCAGCGAAACGCCCGTGATGCAGGACGCTTCGCAGCTGGGTCGCCTGGTGCTGGTGCAGGACATGAGTTTTGTCGAGCGCCGCAATACGGATACCAAGCGTTTCATCTTTGCCTTCCTGGCCGTGCTGGCCGTGCTGATTTCCCTGATGACCGTGTTCGTGGCGCACCTGAGCTGGCGCGGCTGGCTGGCGGCCGTCAAGGATATCCTGCGCGGGGAATTGCTGTCGAAGAACAATGCCGCCGTGGCAGCCACTGCCGCGCCCGCCGCCGCGCCCGCGCCGCCGCCGGAAATGCAGCCGCTGATCGGCGACTTGCGCGAATTGCTGCAGGAATACCATCTGGAACGCCAGGGCGACAACGGCTGGTCGTCCGACTGGACGCCGGACAAGCTGCGCGCCCTGCTGGAAGCGGACCTGGCCGGCGACCAGGTGCTGGTGGTGTCGAACCGCGAACCGTACATCCACACGAAAACGGAAGAGGGCATCGCCGTGCAGCGCCCGGCCAGCGGCCTGGTGACGGCCGTGGAAGCCGTGATGCGCGCCTGTTCCGGCACGTGGATCGCGCATGGCGCCGGTTCGGCCGACCGCGAGACGGTAGATAAGCTGGACCACGTGCCCGTGCCGCCGGACAATCCCAGCTATACCCTGCGCCGCGTGTGGCTGACGGAAGAGGAAGAGCAGGGCTACTATTACGGCTTCGCCAATGAAGGCATGTGGCCGCTGTGCCATATCGCCCACGTGCGCCCCGTGTTCCGCTCGTCCGACTGGGAGCAGTACGTGAAGGTCAACCGGCGCTTCGCCGAGGCCGTGATCGCTGAGGCGAAGACGGACAACCCCGTCGTACTGGTGCAGGATTACCACTTCGCCTTGCTGCCGCGCATGGTGCGCGAAGCCTTGCCGAAAGCGACCATTATTACTTTCTGGCATATCCCCTGGCCGAATTCCGAATCGTTCGGCATCTGCCCGTGGCGCGAGGAAATCCTCGACGGCTTGCTGGGCAGCACCATCCTCGGCTTCCACACGCCATTCCACCGCAAGAATTTCCTGGAAACGGTGGACCGCTACCTGGAAACCCGCATCGAGCCGGAAGCATCCGTCATTTCGTATGGCGGCGAGATGACGCAGGTCGAGGATTACCCGATCTCTATCGCCTGGCCCGACGACAATCCGGAGCAGCCCGACGTGGCCACCTGCCGCGCGCAGATCCGCAGCGAACTGGGCGTGTCGGCGGATCATTTGCTGGGCATCGGCGTGGACCGGCTCGATTATACGAAAGGCATCGTCGAGCGCTTCCAGGCCGTCGAGCGCATGCTGGAACAGCAGCCTGGCATGGTCGGCAATTTTACCTTCGTGCAAATCGCCGCCCCCAGCCGCGCTTCCCTCGATGAATATCAGAGCTTCGATGCGCGCGTGCGCAAGATGGTCGAGCGCATCAACCGCCGCTTCGGCAGCGGCGACTACGTGCCCATCCTGCTCAAGGCCGAGCACCATGGCCAGGACGATTTGCAGCGCTATTTCCGCGCCTCCGAAGTGTGCATGGTGACGAGCTTGCATGACGGCATGAACCTGGTGGCGAAGGAATTCATCGCCGCCCGCGACGACGAGCTGGGCGTGCTTGTGTTAAGTCAATTCACCGGCGCCGCGCGCGAGCTGCACGAAGCGCTGATCATCAATCCCTACCATATCGAGCAGGGCGCCGACGCCCTGTACCGCGCCCTCGTGATGCCGCCCGTGGAGCAGCGCGAGCGCATGAAGAGCATGCGTGCCCGGGTAAAACATTTCAATGTGTACCGCTGGGCCGGACGCATGCTGCTGGACGCGGCCCGCCTGCGCCAGCGCGACAAGGTCATGACGAAGATCGACGCCCACAGCCGCATCAAGCGGCGCAAGGGGCTGTGATGGATGCGCTCACCGACGATAGCGGGGCCCTGCTGCAACTGCTGAGTGCGCCCGGCAGCGCCGTTTTCCTCGACTTCGACGGCACCCTGGTCGACCTGGCGCCCACGCCCGACGGCGTGCGCCTGGAGCCGGGCGTGGTGGAAGCGCTGGCGCTGCTGGCCGAGCGCCACGGCGGCGCGCTGGCCCTCATTTCCGGTCGCCCCGTGGCGCAGATCGATGCCATGCTGGCGCCGTTGCTCCTGCCGGTGGCCGGCGTGCACGGCGTGGAGCGGCGCGGCGCCGATGGCCAGCTGCATGTGGCGGCCACGCCGGACGTCTCTCCCGTGCTGGCGCGCGCGCAGGCGCTGGCCGCGCTGTACCCCGGCTTGCTGGTGGAACAGAAGCGCGGCGCCGTGGCCCTGCATTACCGGCTGGCGCCGGAACTGGAGCAGCTGTGCCTGCAAGAAATGACGGCGGCCGTGCAAGCGTGCCCCGGTATCTTGCTGTTGCATGGCAAAATGGTCCTGGAAGCCAAGCCGGCCGCCACCGACAAGGGCGGCGCCATCGCCGCCTTCCTGCAGGAAGCCCCGTTTGCCGGCCGCCGTCCCGTGTTCGCGGGCGACGACACCACCGATGAGGCAGGCTTTGCCTATGTACAACAAGTTGGCGGACAGGGCGTGAAAGTGGGCAGCGGCCGTAGCGTCGCCGCCTTGCGCCTGGCCAGTCCGGGCGCCCTGCGCCGCGCCTTGCTGGCCGCCTCCGTATCCCCAGAAGGAGTAGACGATGACCGTATCCCCGACAGCAGCCTATGACACCCCCAGCGGCGCGCATGCGCCCGCTGCCAGCAAGCCGCCCGCGCAAGCCTCGCTCAACTGCGGCGTGGTGGGCAATTGCGCCTTCAGCGCCCTGATCGACCAGGCGGGACAAGTCGTCTGGTCCTGCCTGCCCCGTTTCGATGGCGATCCCGTCTTCAACAGCTTGCTGGACGACACGCAAAACGGCAGCGTCTGGGCCATCGACATCGAGAACTTCGCCCGCAGCGAGCAATTCTATGAACCGAACACGGCCGTGCTGCGCACGCGCCTGTACGACACGGACGGGCGCGGCGTGGAAATCACGGACTTTGCGCCCCGTTTCCTCAGCCGCGACCGCATGTTCCGCCCGCTGATGCTGATCCGCCGCGTGCGTCCGCTGGACCGCGCCGTGCGCATCCGCGTGCGCCTGCGTCCCCGTTACGACTGGGGCCGCCTGGCGCCGCAGATCACGCAGGGTAGCCATCACATCCGCTACGTGGGACCGGAACAGACCTTGCGCCTGAACACGGACGTGTCGCTGAATTATGTGCTTAGTGAAACGTATTTCGTGCTGGGCAGCACCGCCAACTTCCTGCTGGGCCCCGATGAAACCCTGGCCGGCGGCATCGACGAGACGGCGCGCATCTTCGAGAAGGAAACCATCAACTACTGGCGCACCTACACGCGCCGCCTGGCCGTGCCGCTGGAGTGGCAGGACGTGGTCATCCGCGCCGCCATCACCTTGAAACTGTCGCTGTATGAAGACACGGGCGCCATCATCGCCGCCATGACCACCAGCATTCCCGAAGCGCCGGGCAGCAGCCGCAACTGGGATTACCGCTACTGCTGGCTGCGCGACGCCTTCTTTGTCGTGCGCGCGCTCAACAGCCTGTCGGAAGTGGGCACCATGGAGGAATACCTGCGCTGGCTGACGAATATCGTCGCCCGCTCGAAAGGCGGCCACATCCAGCCCCTGTACGGCATCGGCCTGGAAGAGCAGCTGCCCGAGTCGATACTCGACCACTTGCCCGGCTACCGCGGCAATGGCCCCGTGCGCGTGGGCAACCAGGCGCAGGAACACTTCCAGCACGATGTCTACGGCAACATCGTGCTGGGCGCGGCGCAGGCTTTCCTCGACCACCGATTGTTCCACAGGGCGGGAAAAGCCGAGTTTGCCGCGCTGGAAGCCGTGGGCGACCAGGCCTTCCGGCTGCACGCGGAACCGGACGCGGGCATGTGGGAGCTGCGCACGCGGGCCAGGGTCCACACCTCGTCCATGCTGATGAGCTGGGCCGCCTGCGACCGCCTGGCGAAAGTGGCGCACAAGCTGGGCTTGCCCGAGCGGGCCGAGCACTGGAACAGCCGTGCCGTGCTGATCCGCGAACGCCTGCTGCGCGAAGCGTGGAGCGAGGAACGCCAGGCGTTTGCCGAAAGCCTGGGTGGGCGCGACCTGGACGCGTCCGTGCTGCTGATGGCGGAAGTCAATTTCATCGACCCCATGGACCCGCGCTTCATCGCCACCGTCGACGCGCTGGAAGCGTCGCTGTGCGACGGCCCCTACATGCGCCGCTACGAAGCGCCAGACGACTTCGGCAAGCCCGAGACGGCCTTCAATATCTGCACCTTCTGGCGCATCGACGCCCTGGCGCGCATCGGCAGGAAGGACGAGGCGCGCAAGATTTTCGAAACCATGCTGCTGGCGCGCAACCACCTGGGCCTGCTGTCGGAAGACACGCACCCCGTGACGGGCGAAATGTGGGGCAATTTCCCGCAGACGTATTCCATGGTGGGCTTGATCAACTGCGCCGTGCGGCTGTCGGCGCCGTGGGATAGCGCCGTGTAACGTGCCCGTGGTGCCCGCGCTGCGGGCACCACGGGCCGGAAACAAAGGGAAGTCTTTTTCCAGGAGATAAACTATTTGATCGATAGCGGGAAATTGTGAAAATGCGTGCATATTCAATATTAACAAGATGATATGCTGCAGTTCGCATGCTCCGGTACGCTGCCCGATGGCGGCGGCGTCGATCAAACCATCTTCCAGTGAAGAGACTGTTCTTGATACTCCATTCCCTGTATTTGCCCATCTTGCGCCATGCGCTGCCATTCGGCGCGGCACTGTGGTGTACCGCCCTTGCCGCCGCGCCAGTCAAGGATCGGGGCCAGTATGCCGAAATCCTCGAGCAACTGCACCGCGAGGTGGCGCTCGTTTTCACGCTGGACGCGAAGTTGGAGCTCGATCCGCCTCTGCGGGCCTCGGCCATGGCGCTGGGCGACGCCCATCTGGCGCAGGTGGACCGGCTGCTGGAAAGCTGGCTGAACGAGGAGGCCGCGCAGCAAACCGATATGACGGCGGGCAGGGATCTCTACACGGCCGTACATGCCAGGGTGTTGAACGAACTGGCGATGTGGCAACTCGACGCTGGCGATGCAGCCTACGAGGAGTCGACACTGGCGGTGCTCAAGACGGCGTGGAAGGTTTGCGTGGGCAATGCCGATTGGCGCTTCAATGATTTTTCCAGGAAAGTAGCACGCATACAGGCCATGCCCGCCGGGCGGCGCGATGCCGCGCTGGCCACGGAGCGCCAATTACTGGCCCGCTGGGGCAACGCCCGGCCCGGCATGCCGGCCATGCCTGAACCGCTGCCGCAAGATGCCGTCGCCACGTTCATCCAGCGCTGGCAGGATGGCGCGCCACGGCCCGCGCTGGCATTGCCCCCCATGCTGGCGGATGCCTTGCTGTCGAAGCGCAGCGCGTATGCGGCCCTGGACCGCGATGAACAATGCGGCTTGCACCAATGGTGGCTGCAATTGAGCTTGCTGCAAGGGGCGACGCCGGCGCAGGTGCTGTACGGTTTTCGCTATGCCACCTTGAACGCCGCCAGCGAGCGCTATGCCGGCGCCTATGACGACACCGGCGGCGGCGCCATGCCCGCGGCAACCGGGTCCGGCTACCCGCAACTTGCCAGGCGTTTCAGTGCGACGGGCACTTCCACCGTCCGTGTGCAGCTCGATAGCGCCCAAGTGCCGCGGCAAGCGAGCATCGTCGAGCGCACGCTGCAAGTGCCGGGCATCCGCGGCGCCCGGCCCATCGCCTTCGAACAGATTTTTGACGCACCGGCGCTCAGCCTTGCGATGAAGGGAACCAGCTATCCGAAACCGGATGAAGGGGACAGTGTCCGTTATCAACTGGTGTGGGAACTGACCGACCCTGATGCAGGGCAGGACAGTCAACCGAAACAGACGGGAAAGGGAACCAATCCATGACCATTTCGGCACGCCGCGCGCGCAGCGCCTGCCTTTCCATGCTGGGCTGGGCCATTCTGGCCATCGGACCCGTTGCGCCGGCCCGGGGAGCACCGGACGAGCCGCCGCAAACTACCAGGGCGGCCGAGGACTTCTGGAGAGGCGACTTCGCTGCGCTGGACAGCAGGAATGCCGCACTCAGGGAAAGCGCCGCGATGACGGCCGAAGGGCGTCCGGAACTGATGATGTTCCGCAACGGAATACGGAACGTGATCGGCTACCAGGCCAAGCCGCGTGAACCGTATATCCGGGAACTGGAGGAACTTACCCTGCAATGGACCAGGCAGTATCCGCAATCGGCCCTGGCCCATATCCTGCACGCCAGGGTGCTGGTCGAGCATGGCTGGTCGTACCGGGGCGGCAGTTTCGCCAGCAAGGTGTCGCCGCAGCAAATGGCGCAATTCGAGCGCTATTTGCGCCAGGCTTTCGAGTATCTGAAGGTGCATGGCGAGGTGGCCCTTACCGACAGCTATGCCCATCTGACCCTGCTGGAAATTGGCCGGGCACTGAGCTTTCAGCAGAAACACATGGAGTCGATAGTACAGGATGGTCTGAAGCGCAATCCGCGCGACATGGAGTTGTATTTCGAGGTTGGCACGTCGCTGCTGCCCAAATGGGGCGGCGATGCGCAGGCGCTGGACAAGTATATCCGCCAGGTCGCCACGCAGACGCGGTCGCAATACGGCGCAGGCATGTATGGCTGGATGTATTCATCTGCGGCCCTGGGACAATACCAGCATGGGCTGTTCCAGAATACGCTGGCCGAATGGCCGCTGATTCAACAGGGGTATGAAGACATCCTCGAGCGCTATCCGGACGCCGTGGGCAGGCGCAACCGCTATGCTTACTTCGCCTGCATGGCCAAGGACAAGGCTACCTTGCAGGTGCAGCTTGCAAAAATCGGCAGCGGCCTGAAAACCTCCGAGTGGGGCGATAACGGCGAGCGCATCCTGGAAGGCTGCCAGCGCTTGGCCAACGAGACCTGAATCGCAGCCCTGGCAATTTGCATGGCTGTGGCCGCCGCCCCCCGGCGCCTTACAGCCTGCCCGTCAAGCCCAGCTGGAACCCCCGCCCCGGCAAGGGCGCGATGTATTTTAATGGGGAATTGTGCGGCCGCGCCTCTTCATCAAGCAGGTTGGTGGCGCTGAGGAAGATTTCGATTTCCCGCACGGAAGAATCAGGCAGCTGGAACGCGCGGCTGACCTGGAAGCTCACCATGGTGTAGCCATCGAGCGGCACCTCCTCGCTGACGCTCTTGCCCAGGTATTTCTGCTTTTCGTAGCGGGTGCCGGACAGGCGGCTCTTCCAGCCCTGGTGTTCCCACTGCAGATTGGCGCCGTAGCGGCTGGTGGGCATGTTGGGCAGGTAGGCGCCGTCGTTGTGCGCGCGCAGCGTGTCCGGCTGGTCCGCCTTGTTCCTGACCAGGTCGGCAAATGCGGAGAGGTCCAGCCTGCCGTAGCGGCCAAGGTGAATGGCCTGCGACGCGTCGGCCTCGAAGCCCCTGATGGTCGTGTCCGTCTGTTTCCAGTATTTCAGGGGCAGGCGGTTGGCCGTCTGCAAGCCCGAGTGGCCCAGGTACAGATAGTTTTCATACTTCATGGCGTAGCCGGTGGCCGACAGCTTGAAACCGCCATGGCCGAACAGGGCGGTGAGCTCCGTATTCCTGGCGCGCTCGGCCTTTAAGTCCTGGTTTCCCTCTTCCTGGGTCATGATGGAGTAGTGGCGGTTGCTCGCATACAGCTCATTGATCTCGGGGGCTCTTTCTGATGAGGAATAGCGCAGCTTCACGCCGAACAGCCGGCCCAGGGGGGCCGAGGCGCCCACGCTGTAGCTGTTCAGGCTGAACGCCCTGTCCTCCAGCTGTGAATTGGCAGCATTGCGCGCCGTCTTGAAGCCGCTCTCGTGGATCGCATGCTGCACGCGCTCATGGCGCAGGCCCGCGTCGAAGGAGGCCCAATCGACGTCGAGGTTTTGCTTCACGAAGAGCGCGCTGCTGCGGGTGCCGGCGTCGGGCAGGTAGCGCTGCGGCCCTGTCCCGCTGACCTCCCTGGCCTGGTAGGACAGGCCCAGCACGCCGCTCAACGGACCCGCGCGCCGTTGCGCCAGCAGCAGTTCCGCCTGGTTCGTGTCGAAGCGGTAGTCATTCGCCCTGGCCGCGCCGAGCCGCTCGCCCGTCGCATTGTTCAGGCGCGACACGCGCAGCTGCGCGCTTTCCAGGTAGGGGAGCGGGTCGCGCAGCAGCGCTTCCAGCGCATATTTATCCTGCTTGATGACGACGCTGACCGGCAACCCCTCGGCATAATTCGCGCCGAAGGACTGGTTCTCCATGGAAAAACCGGGCACGCCATAGTCGCTTTCCTTGGTATCGAGGCTGGCGGCCACGTAGCCCCGCTCGAAGAAATAGGTGCTGCCGACGGCAAAGTGGGCATTGCTGGCGTAGCTGTTGCCCAGGGTGCCGTGGTAGTCGGGCGTCACGTCCTTGTTGATCTTGTTCTGCGTCATCGCCGGCGTGCCCGGCACATAGGCGGGATTGGCGGGATTGACGTAGGTCTTGCGCTGCCAGACGGAGGTCGGATTGTTGGTAAAGAAGGAAAAATCACCGTCCGCCCAGTCAGGATTTTCCGTCATGAACTGATCGATAAAGGGCTGCGACGCCTTGTTGTACACCTGCTGGATGCGCGCTTCCTTCTGGCAGCTGTCGGCCAGGAAGGTGTTCACGCCGCCGTTTGCCGGGAACAGCTGGCTGTTGCACACGCCCGCCTTGCTGTTGCCGGGAATATCGTAGTGCCCGATCTTCTGGAAGGACAGCTGCACATTGGTCGAGAAGTGCCGCCCGTCGTTGAAGTTGGCGCGCAAGCCCTGGGCATCGGCATCGTTGATGCCCTTGCGCAAGACGAGTTCCACGTCGTTCCGCTTGCTTTCCATCTTCCTGGACACGAGGCCGGAATCGACGTCGACGCTGCCGCCGATGGCATTGCCGCCATGGCGCACGCTGTCCGATGACTTGTTGACCGTGGCGCTGCGCGCAAACAGGGGGTCGAACGGGATGTTGATGTCGCCGCTGAGGGCATTCATGCCGAGGATGGACTGGCCGTCTTCGAGAATCTGCACGCGACTGCCGCCCAGGCTGCGTATCACGGGCGCACCCGCGTTCGGCCCGAAGGCGCTGCTTTGCACGCCGGAGACATGTTCGAGCATGCCGCCCAGCGTGCTGTTCCCGACACGGTCATTGTCGACGACTACGATGCTGTCGATGGCCGAGGGCCTGTCCGCGCGGACTTTGATGGTCTGCAAGGCGACGTCGTCCGCCCCGTAGGCGAGCGGGGCGGTGGACAGCATGGCGGCTGCGAATACGTGATGGCGCATAGGTCTCTCTGAAAGGGGAAAGCGCTGCCGGTGGTGGAAGCGGCAGGCGCGGAATGTTAAATGCAATTGAGTTGCAATAATAGCGGGCGCGACTTGCTATTGCAAGTAAACTGCATTTAAGTGCGGCGCATGGACGGTGGAACGGGGCGTGCGCTGTTGCCGGGCTGGCGTGGCAAGCGCAGCGCCGGCGGCCGGCGGGTGCCGGCGAATGGGGGGTAAGGTACGGAGGTGGGGTGCTGCGCGCGCTGAGGCGGCAGGCAAGGCGTGCGACGCAGGCGGGCGGGCAGGAGAAGCCCGGCCAGCCTGCGCGGTGCTGAAGCCACTGGAGGTGGCTACAACTGGCTACAAGTGGTTACAAGCGCTTGGCTTAGAAGCGGCCAGGTCAGGCGGACGGCACGGTCCTTCTCGCCTGCAGCCGGCGCGAGCGCCGCTTGCGTTCCCAGATGACGATGCCGGTGACGGACAGCATGGCCACCATCACGCCCATGAAGGACATCATGATGCGCCCCGGCATGCCGAGGATGCGGCCCGAGTGCAGGGGGAATTGCAGCTGCACGAAGACGTCGGCGGCCGTGCCTTCCCAGGGCTTGTGCTGGCCGATGATGCGGCCGTCCATGCCGTCGATGTAGAGGTTCGACAGGCCCATGCCGGCCGCGCCGAATTCGTCGGCGGGGTCGAAGAAGGAGACGTTGTAGAACGAATAATTGCCGCCGTAATAAATGCCGCCGAGGGGCGAGGTGATGCCGCGCTGCACGGCGGCCCGCCTGGCGATGTCCACCGCCTGCTCGAAGCCGATCACGGGCGTGACATACGTGCCGTAGGGCGCCGGTTTTTGCGTTTCATACGGGCCCGGCGTGGTGGTGGAAACGAGCGACATGACGGGATAGAACACTTCGCGGTACAGGTTCAGCGAGAACGAGGTGAAGGCCACGACGATGATGATGCCCCACACCCACAGGCCGCCCGCGCGGTGCAGGTCGAAATTGAGCTTGTAGCCGCCGGCGGCCCAGCGCACCACCCACGACGGTTTCCAGCGCTGCCACCAGCTGGCGGCGTCGCGGTGGCGCGGCGCCTCGTCCTGGGCGCGGGGACGCAGGCGGCGCGGCGTGGTCAGGTAGAACGCCACCATGCTGTCGAGCAGCCACACGAGGGCCACCGTGCCCATCAGCCAGTAGCCCCAGCGGTCCGTGCCCCAGAAGGCGGGCACGTGCAGGCTGTAGTGCAGGTGGCGCAAAAACGGCATCAGGCTGCGGCGCGACAGGGAAATGGCGGTTGAATCGCGCGTCCCCGTGATCTGCGCCGTGACGGGGTCGATGTAGACGGTGTTGTAGTCGAGCGCGAACGGCTTGCCGGTGGCCGGATCGGTAAGCGGGCGCACCATGAAGGCGGCCGCATGGCCTTCTTCCAGGCCCAGGGTCAGGTAATTGACTTCCACGCGGGGGTCGGCGGCCGCCACTTTTTGCGCCAGGGCAAATGGCGGCTGCAGCGGGCCGCGGCCGGGCGTGTCCATGATGTCCGCGTTGAGCCACTCGTCCAGTTCGTGGTCCCACGACGTGACGGCGCCCGTCAGCCCGGCAACGATGAGGAAGAGGGCGATGGTCAGGCCAGCCCAGCGGTGTATGACGGTCCAGAAAGCGCGCATGCGTGTTGAAACCCTGCAAAACTTGTTGAGAAATCCGCATGGCGACAAATGCGAAGCATTCTCATTATCGAGGGTGGGGGTGTTTTATGCAAGCGCTTGTCCGGACGGCAACAGGGTGCCGGGCCAGGCGCGGAAGCGCATCCACACTGGCCTGGCGCCCTGGCTGGCCATGCACAGGCTGGCCGCGTAGCCGTCGGCCGGGTACAGGGGATAGACCCAGGCGGCGCAGTGCGGGTCCTGCGCATCGGTGACGGGGCCGGGACCCGCCGGCGCGGCAAAGGCCAGCAGGGCGGGGTCCTTGTGCAAGCCCATGCCCAGCAGCTTGCAGTACGCTTCCTTGTGCGTCCACAGCTGCAGGAAGTGTCCCTGGCGCCGGGCGGGCGGCAAGGCGGCCAGCGCCGCGCGCTCGGCCGGAGCGCAGACCAGCGGCGCCAGCGCCGCGGCGTCAAGGCCGGAGCGATCCTGTTCCAGGTCGATGCCGACGGGCACCTGCGCCACGGCCACCAGGGCCAGGGCGCCGCTGTGGCTGAGGTTGAAATGCAGTGCATGGCGTTCCAGCACGGGTTTGCCCAGCGGCCCTTCGGCCAGCGCCAGCATGGCCGGCGGCTGGCCCGTGTGGTGGGACAGGATGTGGCGCAGCGCGGCGCGCGCGCGCCGGTGGCCGCGCTGCAGGGCATCGCCCCGGTAGCGCGCCGCGCGCGCCTGCTCCTGCGCGCTCAGGCACGGCGCCAGAGCGTCGAGCGCGGGGTCGTCCAGGTCGACGAGCCACAGGAAGACGGCCGCGTCATGCATGGCGCGCTCCCGCCTGGGCGACGAAGCGCCCGCCGCGCCACAAAAAGGCGTGGCGGGCCAGCGCCAGCATGGGCAGGTCGGCCGCGCTGTCGCCATACGCATAGCCGATGTCGTGCGGCGCGCGCGCCAGCCAGCGCCGGATGCGGCGCACCTTTTCCTCGCCGTGGCAATTCGGCCCCGCCAGCGGCGAGGCGATGCAGGCGCGAAAGCCGTGGCGCCGCGCCCACGCCTGCAGATACAGTGCGGGCGAGGCGCTGACCAGCACGCAGGCATGGCCCTGCGCCTGGTGCCAGCGCAGGCGCTCCATGCCTTGCGGACGCAGCAGGGCGTCCAGCGGCGCGCCCGCGTAGGCTTCGGCCAGCCGCGCCAGCGCGGCGGGGTCCATGCCGCCCAGGCAGCGCGCCAGCAGGCGGCGCTTGGCCACGTCGTTGCGCAGCAGGCCGCAGGCGTACGCCAGCAGCACGGGCGACAGGCGCAGCAGCTTGGCCGCCAGGCGCGGCGTGCCGCAGGCCTGGCGCAGGAAGGGCAGCAGCGAGTCGCGCCGGCTCAGGGTGCCGTCAAAGTCGAACAGGGCGGCCAGCGGCCGGGCGCTGGCGGCGGTGCGGGCGGCCGTCACAGGCGCGTGCGGTGGAAGACCGCGTCGGGGACCAGGCGGATGGCCAGCATGATGTAGCGCCAGAAGCCGGGCAGGTAGGCTTGCGCCTGGCCGCGCCGCATGGCCGCGACGATGCCCGCCGCCACCGTGTCGGCGCTGGCCCACAGGGGCCCGCCCTTGTCCAGGCCATCCGTCATGGGCGTGTCGACAAAGCCGGGCTTGATGGTCAGCACGGCCACGCCATGCGGCGCCAGGCGGTGGCGCAGTCCCTGCAAATAGATGGCCAGCGCGCCCTTGGCCGTGCCGTACATGTAGTTGCTTTGGCGGCCACGGTCGCCCGCCACCGAGCCGATGGCCGCCAGCACGCCCTGGCCGCGCGGCTGCAGCAGGTTGGCGGCCAGCGCCAGGATGGCCATGGCGCTGCCGCCATTCGTCGTCCATTGGGCCAGCATCAGCGGCACGGAAGCGGCGCAAGCCTGCTGGTCGGGCAGGCAGCCGTGGGCCACCAGCACGGCGTCGATGCCGCCCAGCGCCGTATCGGCGCGCGCCAGCAGTCCAGCGTGCAGGCTGTAGTCGTCGAGGTCGGCGCATTCGCCATCGATATGCGCGCCGTCGGCGCCGGCGCGCACGCGCAGGTCTTGCAGCAGGGAGTCGAGCTTGGCGCCGTTGCGGGCGATGCAGTGGACGCTGGCGCCGCTGGCGACGAGGCGGCGCGCCGTGGCGTGGGCGATGGCGGAGGTGGCGCCGAAGATGACGGTGCGTTGCAATGATCTCATGGGTTGACTCTTCTCCAGAAGCTTGATGAAAATCGGGGATCGACGAAGGCGCTGAACGCTTGCCAGGCGGGAAAGCCGGCACGGAACAGGCTGGCGGGCATGCGCGCATCCTTGGCCGGGTACAGGGCGCCGCCCGCCTCGGCGACGATGGCATCGAGACTGGCGAACAGGCGCAGGCTGTCGGCGCCCCGGTTGGGAAAATCCAGCGCCAGGGTGGCGCCGGGCCGGGCGAACGACAGCATGCCGGCTGCCGGCCGCGTGCCAAAGGTCTTCAGCACGGCCAGGAACGAGCCCTGGCCGCTGCCGGCGATGCGCGCGAGGATGGCGGCGATGCCGTCGTGGCTGCCGGCCGGCGGCAGCACGCACTGGTACTGGTAAAAACCGCGCGGACCATAGATGCGGTTCCAGTCGCGCACGCCGTCGAGCGGATAGAAAAAACCGCCGTGATGGCGCAGCGACGGCGCCGGCGGCAGGGGCCGGTGGTAGTACAGGGCGTTGAAGGCGCGCAGGCTGGGGCCGTTGACCAGCGAGACGGGCGGCGTGACGGCCATGCGGCGCTGCGCATGACGGGACAGGGGCAAGGCGTGCTGCGGCGGCGCGTGACGGGCGCTGCTGAAGATGCCGCGCGGCTGGCGCGCCAGGCAGTCGATCCACGCGACGGTGTACGGCATGTCGCGTTCGGCTGCTGCGTTGAGTTCCCAGAAGCGCTCGAGGCCCGTGAAGCGCCGCTCCTCGACCAGCATGTAGGCGTTGGCCACCGGCATCAGCTGCAATTCGGCCCAGACGATGCAGCCCGTCAGCCCCAGTCCGCCCACCGTGGCGGCGAACCACTGCGGCTGCCGGTGCGGCCCGCACAGCAGCCGGCTGCCGTCCGAGCGCAGCAGCTCGAAGGCGCGCACGTGGTGGCCGAAGCTGCCCGCCACATGGTGATTCTTACCGTGCACGTCGTTGGCGATGGCGCCGCCCACCGTTACCTGGCGCGTGCCGGGGGTGACGGGCAGGAACCAGCCTTGCGGCAGCGCCAGGGTAAGGATTTCCCCCAGCAGCACGCCGGCCTCGCAGCGCAGGACGCCGCTGGCGCGGTCAAAATGGATGAAGCGGTCCAGGCCGCGCGTCAGCAGCAGGTTGGCGCCATCGTTCAGGCAGACATCGCCATAGCTGCGGCCATTGCCGTGCGCCAGCACGCTGCCCTCCGCGGCGGGCAGTGCCGCATCGCGCGCATGCAGGACCAGCTGGCGCGCATGGGCCGCCTGCGGCAAGCCATTCCAGGAACGCACGGCCGCGCTCATGAGGGCTGCGCCTGGGCATGGCGGCTGGACGACAGGGCGGCCACGCCCAGGGCCACGGCAAACCACAGGGTCGTCAAGCGGATCAGGACGGTGGCGGCCACGGCTTGCGCCGGCGCCATGCCCTGCCACAGCAGCAGGCTGACCATGGCCGCTTCCGTGCCGCCCAGGCCGCCCGGCAGGAAGCTGAGGGCGCCGGCCAGCATGGCGCTGGCAAACACGAGGCAGGCGAACGGCAGGCTGGCGCCTGCGTCCAGCCACTGTAGCAGGCAATGAAAGGCCAGCGCTTCTGCCGTCCAGGCCGCCAGCGCAAGGGCCAGCGAGGCGGCCAGCAGGCGGGGCGCGTGGCAAGCCTGCGCCTGGCGCAGCAGCCGCGCCAGGTGGCCCGCCAGCACGCGCCCGCGCCCGCCGGCGGGCCTGGCCGCGCTCCAGGCCGCCAGCCAGGCGGCCGGCGCCGCGCGCGTCAGCAGCCACATGCCGGCCAGCGCAGCGGCGCTGGCGGCGCCCACCAGCGGCAGCATGGGCGGATACTGGCTCAGGCCAAACAGGGCCAGGCAGATTACGGCCAGCAAGTCCGACAGGCGTTCGCTGAGCAGCGCCGCCAGGCTGTGCGCATGCGGCACGCCCAGGCGCGCCAGCAGCACGCCGCGCAGCGCTTCGCCGGCCTTGCCTGGCGTCACCGTCAAGGCGAAGCCGGCCAGGTAGATGCGCAGGCTGGCGCGCCACGGCACGTCGTGGCCCATGGCGCGCAGGTAGCACTGCCAGCGGCAAAAGCGCAGGCCGTAGTTGAGCAGCGACAGGGCCAGCATCAGCGCCGCGCCGGCGGCGCCCACGCGCGCGGCGGCGTCCCCCAGCGCGGGCAGGCCGCCCCACAGCGAAAAGGCCAGGTAGCCGGCGGCGCCCATGGCGATGGAAAGCAGGAAGGCGCGGTAGCGCCATCCCGACAGCGGTGCGCCGCTCATGGCAGCACACTGAAAGTGACCGCCAGCCAGCATGCCACGGTCAGCAGCAAATGGCGGTCGGTCAGCAGGTCATGCGCGGTGTCGTTGCCCTGCGCGCGCAGGTGCAGCAGAAACAGGTAGCGAAAGATGCCGTACACCACGAACGGCACCGTGTAGATCAGCTTGGCCGTGCCATGGAGGGCGATGGTGTCGCGGCTGACCGTGTACAGGCTGTAGCTGAGCACGGTGCAAGCGGCGCTGACGGCGATGAACTGGCCCAGCATGGCGCCGCTGTAGTCGTCCAGCACGGGCCGCGCGCAGGCGCCGCCCGGCACGGCGCGGGGGCCGTCCGCCGCCGCCAGCTGCATCAGCTCCGCATGCCGCTTGGCGAAGCCGAGGAACAGGGTCACCATCAGGCCGCACAGCAGCAGCCATTGCGAGGGGGCGATGCCGATGCCCACGGTGCCGGCCAGGATGCGCAGCATGAAGCCGGCCGAGATGACGAAGACGTCGAGTATCACCACGTGCTTCAGGTACAGCGAATAAGCCACGTTCAGCGCCAGGTAGGTCAGCAGCAGCGCCGGCACGGCCACTCCCACGGCGGCGCCCAGGGCCAGCGCGGCGCACGCCAGCAGCACGCAGGCGCACCAGGCCGCGGGCGCCTTGATCTCGCCGCTGGCGATGGGGCGCCGGCATTTTTGCGGATGCTGGCGGTCCGCCTCGGCGTCCAGCAGGTCGTTGAGCACGTAGACGGCGCTGGCCATGGCGCAAAACGCCAGGAAGGCCAGCGCCGCGTGCGTGGCCGTGGTGGCGTCGCGCTGCGTGGCAAATAGCAGGCCCAGCAGGACGAAGCCGTTCTTGATGTACTGGTGCGGCCGCAGCAGCCGGATCAGCGCGCGCATGCGGCGCTCCCCGTGGCGGAGAAAAAAATGGTGTGCATGGTGAAGCTCCCGTTGCTTGCAAAAACCAGGGCGGGCGCGCCGCGGCGAGGCCGGCCCTGGAGGAAATGAGCGGCCTTACAGCTGGAACAGATAGCTGAACTTGACGAAGACCTTGCGGCCTGTGTGCATGTCGAGGTCGCGCGTGCGCTGCAGCAGCTGCGGGTTGCCGATCAGCTGCAGGTTTTCCTGGCGGTCCGTGTAGCCCGCATACGCCGTCGTGCCGGGACTGAGCACATAGCTGAACAGCAGGTCGCCCGTCAGGCGCTTGCCGCCCTCGATGCCCGTCAGCGCCCGGTTGGTCTTCAGGTGGCTGTAGTCGAGGATCAGGTGGGCGGCCAGGAAGCGGCTGTGCTGGTAGCGCAGCTTGGTGCGCGACAGCAGCTCGCGGTAGACCATGCTGCCCGTCGGCAGGCCCGCCACGCCCGCCTGCGTGCGCAAGTCGTTCCAGTACAGGGTCTGCTCGACGCGGAACTGGGCCACGGGGGTGAACTTCAGGTTGGCCGAGACGCTGCGCGCGTCGCCGAGGAAGGGCGCCAGGCCCGGTGCCGGCTGGTAGTTGATGACCTCGTTCTGGCCCACGGTGACCCAGCCCGTCAGCCAGCTCAGCCATTCTGTGCTGGCCGCCAGCGAGTAGCCGGACTTGCGGAAGTCCAGGCCCGCGTATTTCTCGAACCCGTCCAGCTTGTGCGCCTCGAAGGTGGTGGCGCGCAAGCCGTTGACGCTGAAGAAGGCGTCGCTGGACCAGTCCTGCAGCGTGTTGTCATGGTCCTTGGTGCCCACGGCCTTGATGCTGGGGCCGGCGCTGACGAGCCATGGCGCGTCCGGGAAGTTCCACAGGTAGGACGCCGTCTGCGTCGTCTGGCGGATATCCGTGCGGGGAATGAAGGCCAGCGCGGGATCGAAGTCGCGCGTGATGTCCAGGTACTGGCCCGCATAGTTGAAGTTGCGGTCCGAGCGGCTCGCCTCGACGAAGGCCAGGCGCCCGCTGTGGTCGGGCAAGCCTTCCATGCTGGACTTGCTGTGCGCCAGCTGGCTGCTCAGCACCCAGTTCTCATCGATCTTGTAGCGCAGGTCGACGCCGGCCACGCGGTTGCTCTGCTGGCCGAACTTGCGGTCCGTCAGCAGCACGCCCACGTTGGAGTCGCCGGCGAAATCGTTTTGTACGCGGGCCACGGCGATGCGTGCCGTCTTGCCATAGTCGCGGCTGTCGCGCGGCAGCGCTTCGCCCGGTGCCAGGTCATCCATCAGCAGGCCGCCCACGGACCAGTGGCCTTCGCGGCCCGTCAGGCGCGCGCCGTAGCGCGGTTCGGCGATGCGGCGCGAAAAGAACAGCGGCTGCGGCGTGGTGAAGAAGCCTGAATTTTCCAGGAAGAACGGACGCTTTTCCGGGAACAGCACTTCGTAGCGCTTGTCGATCAGCACCTGCGGCTCGTCCGACTCGACCTCGCTGAAATCGGGCTTGTAGGTCAGGTCGAGGGCGAACTTGTCGGCCAGCACCAGCTTGGCGTCGAGGCCGGCCTGGTTCTTGTCGTCGCGGTCCCAGAAGGTCCTGGCCGGGTCGCTGGCGTTCAGGGCGCGGCTGCGGCCGATATAGCCATACGGAATCAGCTGGATGTTGCGCCCGGACGTGATCGGCTCGGGAATCTGCACGGGCGCCAGCTGCGGCACGAAGGCGGCCTGGCGCTTGGTGATGTAGGGCCAGTAGGAAAACTCGTTCAGGCGCGGCACGATGCGGCCCACGGCGATGCCCCAGTTCTGCACGTCGGCGCGGTTGAAGCGCAGGCTCTTGAACGGGATGGCCATGGTGACGACGTAGCCGGTGGGCGTGATCTTGCCGTCCGACTGCCATTGCGTGTCGAAATTGAAATCGTCGCCCAGGCCTTCCGTGTGCTTGGCATCCATCTGCACGCCGTACGGGTTGGCATAGAAGCGGAACGAGCGCTGCTTGTCGTTGAAGGAGTCGATTTCCAGCTGCACCGCGTCGTCGCCGGGCAAGTCTTCGCGGCGGGCGATGCGCGCGCGCACCAGGGCCGGGTCGTCCGTGCAGACGAAGACGGCGTACAAATGTTCGTCGTCGTACGACAGGTAGGCCTTCGTTTCCAGCAGCGACGGCTCGCCGTCGCCGGGCGCGTACTGGCGGAAGCCCTTGATTTCCACGCCGGCGTCGGCCGGCACCTTGCCGATGTAGTCGGCCAGCACGGGCGCATGCGCGGCGCGGGGGATCTGCAGGCGCTCGTCGGCCAGGGCGGGAGCGGAAAAGGCCAGCATCAGGCACAGGGCGGTGCGGCGCAGCGGGGTCAGGATAGCTTGTTTCATCGTGGTTTTTCTTTCTGAATGGGGGTCAGGCGGCCGCGGGCGACGCGGACGCGGTGGTGTTGGCGCTGTCTTGGGCGGCGGGGCGGCGCAGCACGGGCCACAGCCAGAAGGCCAGGGCCAGCAGCTGGCTGGCGGTGGAGACGGCCAGCAGCAGGGGCAGGTGCTGCGGCTGCACCAGGCCGATCGGCATGACGATGGCAAAGGCCAGCCACAGCACGCCGTAGGCGGCGCTGCGCAAGCCGCGCCGCGCTTGGCGCCCGGCCTGGCCGGCGGCCAGCAGGCACCACAGCCACAGGGCGGGGAACAGCGCGTAGTCGTCCGGCACGAAGGGGCTGCGCACGGCGGCCAGGCCCAGCAGGCCCAGCCAGACGGCGGCCAGTTCCAGGCGCGAATACGCGCTGGCGCGGCGCGCCGCCAGCCAGGCCAGCGCCACCACCACCACGCTCCACAGCAGGGCCACGGCGGCCAGGTGGCGGTATTCCAGGCCATCGAGGCCGAACAGTTTGAGCTTGAGCACCAGGGCCGGCACCGAGTAATTGATGGCGACCACCGCTTCCAGCCCTTCGAGCTGCATCCAGGTCCACACTTCGCCGCTGGCGATGCGCGGCATTTCATAGCCGACGAAATCGCGGAAGGGCTGGGCGCCCAGCATGGCGTAGGCCAGCGCCGCGTACAGCAGCGAGAAGGCGATGCTCCACGCCAGCGCGCGCCAGCGCTTGCAGAACAGCAGGTAGGCGCACAGCACGCCGGGGAAGATCTTGAACAGGGCCAGCGCCATCACGGCGCCGCCGGCCTCGTCGCGTCCCCGCTGGAACAGCAGCATGGCCAGCAGGGCCAGGGCGATGGCGGCCAGCTGGAAGTTCCCCGTCTGCATGGTGATCAGGGTGGGCAGGGCCAGCCAGGCGGCCGGCAGCAGCAGCGCGGCGCGGCGGCCCGCGGCGCCGCCGATCCAGGCGCAGACGGCCAGCATGATGGCCGCCACCAGTGCCGCATCGACGGCGAACCAGACGGCGCGCATGGCCACGAAGCCCGCGCCCAGGGACGCCGCCAGCTGCGGCAGGATCAGGAACGGCGGCGGATACAGGTATTCGTCGAGCTTGAAGCGTCCCTCGTTGCCCGCGTAATGGGCGCTGTCGTAGATGTTCGCCGCCCCCGCGCTGGCCAGCTCGGACGCTTTCCAGTACGAGGAAAAGCAGCTGTGGTTGACGTAGAAGGGGTCGTACCAGATGGCCGACAGCTGCGGCTGCTGCGGATCGGCCATGAACAGGGCGACGCCGGCGATGCGGGCCACGGCCAGCGCGGCCAGCGCCAGCCACAGCAGGCTGAGCACGGGATGCGCGCGCAGCAGGCCGTCCAGCTCGCGCGGCAGGTGGCGGGCCAGCACCGGGCTCAGTCCCAGTGCGATGGCCAGCGGCAGCAGCGCCAGCGGCGACGGCGCCGCTTGCAGGGCAGTGGCGGCGACGGCCGCGCAGATGCCGAAGAAGGCGCACAGCAGCAGCGCCACGGCCAGGCGCTCCCACGCGCGGCCTTGTACATGTACAGGATGCATCAGTTACCTCCAATCAGGGTCAGGGACAGGACAACGGCGGCAATGCCCAGCATCGCCAGCGCCAGCGCGCCCGAGGCGTGCAGGACTCTTTCCTGGCGCCGCGCCCTTTGCAGCGCGTCGCCGTAGGGCATGGTGGTGTGGGCGATCATGGTGTACAGCGGCAGCCAGCCGCGCGGCCAGGCGCGGTTGAGCAGCAGGTCGAGCTTCTTGCGGGCGACGAACCACGGCGACTGCACTTTTTGCCGCAGTTCCGTGAAGTTGGCTTTTGACAGTTGCGCCAGCGCATCCGTGTGCCGCCGCCGCGCCAGCTCGTAGCTGGCAAACGCGCTGGCCGTGTCGCCGCGCGCCGCAGCGAGGGCGGTCATCAGGGTGCAGCAATCCTCGAACGCGGAATTCATGCCCTGGCCATAGAACGGATACACGGCATGGCAGGCGTCGCCCACCAGCACGGCCCAGTCGCCGAAGCGCCACGGCGCCGTGCGCGTGGTGATCAGGGTGCCCGTGGGGTGGCGCGACCACTGTTCCAGCAGGCCCGGCAGCAGGGGCAGCAGGTCGGGGAAATACTTGGCGAACAGCGCCGTCACGTCGTCCTCGCTGCGCACGCTGGCAAAGCTGTCTTCTCCCTCGAAGGGCAGGAACAGGGTCAGGGTGTGCGAGCCGTCCTGGTTCGGATGCGAGACGAACAGGCAGTGGCTGCGCGGCCACACGTGCAGGGCCGTCAGTTCGATGGCCGAGCTGCCGTCCGCGCGCGGCGCCAGGGTCAGCTCCTTGTAGCCCCATTCCAGGTATTCCTGCTGGTAATCGGCGCGCATGCCGTGCTGCAGTTCGCGGCGCATGCTGGAAAACGCGCCGTCGGCGCCCACCACCCAGGCCGGATGGGCCGTGATGCGGCGTCCGCCCGGCGTTTCCAGTTCCAGCTCGCGCTGCGCCTTGTCGGCGCGCAGCAAACGGTGCTCGAAATGCAGTTTTACCTGCGGATGCTGCTCGGCCTGGTCCAGCAGCAGGTGGTTGAGCAGGTTGCGGTCGATCGAATGCAGCACTTCGCTGTCATCCTTGCCATACGCCTGGTAGCGCGTGCTGCCGTCCGGCGCGTGGATGACCCTGCCGCGCATGACGACGGCGTGGGCCAGCACCTGCTCCAGCAGGCCCACCATCTGCAGGGCTTGCATGCCGCGCTTGGACAGGCCCAGGTTGATCGAACGGCCCGCCGCGCCATCCTGGCGGCGCGGGTCGGCGCGGCGTTCATACACGTCGACGCCATGGCCTTGCCGCGCCAGCGCCAGGGCCAGCAGGGAGCCGGCCAGGCCGCCGCCGACGATGGCGATGCGGTCGCTACGGGCGCCGTGGGTAGCTTGGGCGGCGCTCATGCCGTCTCTCCCGCGCCTGCCGCATCGGGCTGGCCCTGGCCTGCCTGCCACTGTTCGATTTCGGCGGCCACCACGCCGTCGAGCGCCTGCTCGAAGCGCGACCAGCCCAGGCTGCCGGCCAGGCGGAACAGGTAGGCGCGCAGGTAGGCGGCCCGCACGGGCGCCGCGTAGGCCGCGCGCAGCAGGAAAGGCAAGTCCGAATCGACCATGTGGCGCATGGCCAGCATGGGGATGGGGCTGCGCAGGGGGCGGAACTCGGCATTGCGCAGGCCGGGGCTTTCGTTGCTGGCGTGGAATTCACCGAGCATCAGGCCCTTTTCCACGAAATCCTTCTTCAGCAGTTGCTGCACCTCGTCGACGACGCCCGCGCCCTCGGCGCCCAGGTTGGGGAAGATCACGAGGAAAGCCTTGTTGATGGCGTCCGGGCCGCTGGTCGGTTCGGTGGCGAGGAAGAGGTCGCGGTAATACAGGATCACGCGGGAAATGCTGTCGAGCGTGGGTTCGCGCTCGGCGATCTCGGCCATCCAGATGCTGTCCTGCTCCAGCGCCACAGGGACGAAGGGGCAGACGGCGCCCTTGCGGCCCAGTTCCGGGTGGCTGCGGGCGAGGAAGGCGCGCATCCATTCCAGCACGCTGGCCAGCGCGGAGTGGCTGGGATAGTCGCGCGCCACCTGGGAAACGCGCATCAGTCCGTATCCGGGACCGTGCGCGGCGGCGGCTGGCTTGTCGTGATGGGCGACCGGGCACTTGTTGGGCGCCGGTGCCGTGTGCAGCATGTCTGTGTCAGTCATCTTGCTTGCTCCAGTGGGTCGTTGTTGTTGCGATGTCGTGGTCACGTTGTTATGAATTTGCTACTGCATTGCGTTGTTGAAGAAAAAGCGTCCCCATCACGCTGCGGGGCAGCGCTTTTTCATTCACCTTGGTACTACCGAGAAAAAATCAGGCGGGCTGGGCGTCCCCTTCGGGCGGAGGCTGGGTCCAGGCGTCGGGCAGCTCGTCGGCGCGGCGCAGGGCCGGGATGCTGTAGGCCAGCATGGCGACCAGGCTCATCGCCAGGCCCAGGACGATGAACATCAGGCCCATGCCGCGTCCCGCGCCCGTGCCGATCAGCTGGCCGATGGAGCCGGCCAGCGCGCCGCCCGGCATCAGCAGCGGCTCGAAGACGTGTTCGGCGAGCGGGCCCGCCAGGCAGTAGCCGACGGGCATGGCCGCTTCCGACAGCACGCGCTGGATGGCGAAGCAGCGCCCCTGCAGGCCCGGCGGCACCTTGCTTTGCCACAGCGAATCGTTCGACGCGCTGATCACGGGCAAGGTCAGGAAGAACACGAAACCGGCCGCCGTCACCAGCACGAACGATGGCGCCAGGCCATGCGCGGCCAGGGCCAGTCCGGCCAGCAGGGAAAAGCCCAGCACGCCGTTGATGCGCTTCTTCATGCCCCCCGAGGCGGCCATCAGCACGCCGCCCAGCAGCAATCCCGCGCCGCCGATCGACATCTGCACGCCCAGCAGGGCCGGATCGGCCATCGACAGCACCAGCGGCGTGATGGTGATGGCGGCGATGCCGAACAGGAAATTGCAGGTGCCGAAGACCAGCAGCAGGCCGAACAGGCTGTTGCGCTCGCGCACATAGCGCCAGCCCGTCGCCGCCTCGCGCCACAGGCTTTGTCCTGCGCTGTCCTGGCTGCGCGGCGGACGGGGGATGCGCGCCAGCAGCATGGCGATGAAGGCGGCGACGAAGGACAGGGCGTCGATCAGCAGCACGCCCGGCAGGCTGATCAGGCTGACCAGCACGCCCGCCAGCAGGGGGCCGGCCACCTGGGCGATGGCGCCGCCCGTCTGCACCAGGCCGTTGACCCGGCTCAGCTGGCCGTGCGGCACCAGCAGCGGGATGCTCGACGCATAGGCGGGGCCATGGAAGGCGTTGGCCAGCGCCGTGGCGCCCACGCACAGGTAGATGTGCCAGATGGCCAGCTGGCTGTTCATCAGCAGTCCCGCCAGCACCAGCTGGGCGCTGGCCGAGACGATGTCGCAGCACAGCATGATGCGGCGGCGGTCCCAGCGGTCGACGAGGGCGCCCGCGAACGGCGCGATCAGCAGGGCCGGCACGGCCATGGCCACGAAGATCAGCGCGAACTGGGTGGTCGACCCCGTCGTGCGCAAGACCCAGATGCCCAGCGCAAAGCTGGACAGGCGCGAGCCGATGCCCGAGGTCATCTGGCCGAACCAGATCAGCAGGAAGTCGCGCAAGCCCGCGTAGCGGCGAGTAGACGTGTTCATGCGCATGCCCTTTCCTGTGGCGTGGCGCCGGCAAGGGGCAGGTAGCCCTGGCCGCGCATGTAGGCGAGGCAGGTGGCGAACAGGACGCCGTCGGCCGGCGGGCACACCTGGCCCAGCGCGGCGGCCATGCGTTCGGTGGCGCCGCAGTCGAAGCCCGGTTCGCGCGCGTCGGCCTGCTCGGGGAACAGGGCGGCAAAGCTGGCCAGCGCGTTTTCCTCGCCGCCGGCCACCGCCTGCTGCAGGGCGGCGCGCCATTCGGCATAGCCGGCCAGGCGCACCGGGTGGCCGGCCGCGCGCAGGCCGTCCACCAGCGCATGGGTGGACAGG
The DNA here is from genome assembly GCF_978021625.1 of Janthinobacterium foliorum. Lineage (NCBI taxonomy): Bacteria > Pseudomonadati > Pseudomonadota > Betaproteobacteria > Burkholderiales > Oxalobacteraceae > Janthinobacterium > Janthinobacterium foliorum. The sequence continues at coordinate 260,035 of NZ_CDXDQE010000007.1, forward strand.
CGGGCGGGATTGAGGAAGTGCCAGGTGCCGCCGGCGCCGTCGTCGGCCAGCACGCGGCCGGCGATGACGGCGCTGACGTAATCGACGGGCGCCATGTCGTAGCTGGCGCCGGCGATGTCGGGCACGAGGCCCAGCTGCGCGCAGCCCTTGATCCAGCTGCTGAAGTAGTCGCCCAGGTTGGCGCTGCCGCTGCCGCTGTCGCCCGTGATGCGGGCCGGCCGGTACAGCGCCACGGGCACGCCGCGTCCGCGCGCCACCAGGGCCAGCTGTTCCGCCACCCACTTGCTCTGGTTGTAGCCGCCCTGCTGGCTGTGCGCCGTGGGCGGCGCGTCGCTTTCGCGCACGGTGGCGCCAAGGTAGTCGGCGCTGACGTACACGCCCAGGGTCGAGACCATGTGCACGGCCTTCAGCGCGCCCGTGGTGGCCAGGCGCAGCACCTCCAGCGTGCCGCCCACGTTGGCGGGCGCCAGGCTGGCGTACGGCGCGAGGAAATTGACTTGCCCGCCGTTGTGCACGATGGCGTCGGCGGCGCTGGCCACGGTGGCATAGCCATCGTCCGTGAGGCCCAGGCGCGGCGCGGCCAGGTCGCCCGGCAGCGGCGTGAGGCGCGCCGCATAGCGCTCCTGCCACAGGCCGTACTGCTGCAGGTTGGCGCGCAGGCGCCGCGCGCCGTCGGCGGCATCGTCGGCGCGCACCAGGCATAGCAGCTGCGCGGCGCTGGCGTCGAGCAGGTCGCGCAGCAGCCAGGCGCCAAGAAAGCCCGTGGCGCCCGTGACGAGGATGGCGCGCGGCGGCCCGGCCCGGCGCGGCGCCGCGCGCGCCGCATCGATGTCGGGCGGCAGCACGGCTTGCGCGGCCAGGTCCAGCACTGGCGCGGCGACGCCGGCCAGCAGGTCGTCCACGACGCGCGACAGGGCGGCGATGCTGGGCGCGGAAAACACGGCCGTCAGCGGCACGTCGACGCCGAAGGCGCGCGCCAGCTGGAACACCAGCGGCAGGGTCAGCAGGGAATCGCCGCCCACGCTGAAGAATTCATCGTCCGTGCTCAGGCCTGCGCGGCCCAATAGTTCCTGCCACACGGCCAGCATGCGCTCCTCGGTGGCTGTCGCCGGCGCGACGATGCTGCGCGCGTCCAGCTCGTGCAGCGCCTGCGTGGGGGCGGGCAGGGCGCGCCGGTCGATCTTGCCGTTGCCGGTCAGCGGCAGCGCCTGCAGGCGCTCGAAGATGGCCGGCAGCATGGCGTCGGGCAGGCGCGCCGCCAGTCCGGCGCGCAGGGCGGCGCCCGTCACGCCGGGGCCGACAAAATACGCCACCAGGCGCTTGTCGCCTGGCGCCACTTCTAGCACGGTGGCGACGGCCGCCTGCACGCCGTCGCAGGCCAGCAGCGCGCTTTCCACTTCGCCCAGCTCGATGCGCACGCCGCGCAGCTTGACCTGGTGGTCGCGCCGGCCGAGGAATTGCAGGCTGCCGTCGCTGTTCCAGCGCGCCAGGTCGCCGCTGCGGTACATGCGTGCATGCTCGTGCCCGCTGTAGGGATCGGCGACGAAGCGTTCGGCCGTCAGCGCCGGCGCATGGCGGTAGCCGGCCGCGACGCCGGCGCCGCCGATGGCCAGCTCGCCCGCCGCGCCGCGCGGCGCCAGCTGCAGGTGGCGGTCCAGCACATAGGCGCGCACGCCGGGCAGCGGCTGGCCGATGGGCAGGTCGCTGCCTTCCAGGCCGGCGCCATCCACGGTGATGAAGGCGGTGGCGCAGACGGTGGCCTCGGTGGGGCCGTAATGGTTGGCCAGGCGCACGCGCTTGCCCGTCAGGCGGGCAAAGCGGCGCACCTGCTCCACGGGCACGGCTTCGCCGCCGAACATCATCAGGCGCAGGCCGGGCAGCACGCTGCCCGTGGCGCTGGCGGCGCCATCGAAGGCGTCCGTCCAGCGGCGCCACAGGGCGGCCGGCGCGTCGATGGCCGTGACGGCGTGGCGCGCGCAATACGCTTCCAGCTCCATGGCGCCCAGCTGGTTCGGCGCGCCATGCAGCACCAGGGTGGCGCCGCAGGCCAGCGCGGGGAAAATGTCGCCCACGGAGGCGTCGAACTGCAGCGGGGGAATCATCAGCAGGCGCTGGCCGGCCAGGTCGTGGACCTTGGCGAAGCCTTGCAGCAGGTGCAGCACGCTGGCCTGGCTGACGCTCACGCCTTTCGGCGTGCCCGTGGAGCCGGAGGTGTAGATCAGGTAGGCGGGCGTGCCGCCATCGACGGCGGGCGCGGTGAACGCGGCGCCGTCCGGCGGCGCACCGGCGGCCAGCACGGGCAGCTGGCCGGCAATGGCCAGCGCCTGCGCCTGCGCGGCGGCCGGCGCGACGATGGCGGTGGCGCCGGCGTCGTCCAGCATGAAGCGCAGGCGCGCCGCAGGCAGCGCGGGGTCGAGCGGCACGTAGGCGGCACCGGCGGCGACGATGGCCAGCAGCCCCACGAGGGCATCGGCCGAGCGGTCGGCCAGCAGCGCCACGTGACGGCCCGGCCCTGCATCCGACGCCTGCAGGCGCGCGGCCAGCGCGGTGGCCGCCGCGTGCAGCTGCGCATAGCTCAGTTCAACATCGCCATCCACGATGGCCGCGGCCTGCGGCGTGAGCGCGGCCTGGCGCGCCACCAGGGCGTACAGGCCGCCGTCGGGCAAGCCTTGCGTGGCGGCATGCGCGCCGCCATCGCCCAGGGCCAGCAGCTGCGCCCGCTGCGCGGCCGGCAGCAGGTCGAGGCGCGACACTTGTGTGGCGGGCGCCTGCACGATGGATGCCAGCAGCTGCGTGAACTGTTCCGCCAGGCGGGCGATGGTGCCTGGCTCGAACAGGGCCACGCTGTAGTCGATGACGCCGGACAGCGCGCCGTCGAGTTCCACCATGGACAGCGTGATCTCGAAGCGGGCCGCCTTGAACGGCGGCTCGAACGGGCTGGGACGCAGGCCGTGCCAGGCCGCCTGCGCCGCTTCCTCGCTGGCGCTGGCGGCGGGCGCCTGCAGCACGAACATGGTCTGGAACAGGGTGCTGCGGCCCGGCACGCGCTCGATCCGCAAGCCGTCGACGATGCGCTCAAGCGGCGCTTCCGCATGCGCCAGCGCGTCGAGGAAGTGCTGGCGGTTGCGCGCCAGCAGGGCGCTAAACGGGGGATCGTCCGACAGGTCCGCGCGCAGGGCCAGGGTATTGACGAACAGGCCGATCAGCGGCTCGCATTCGGGCGCGCCGCGGTTGGCCACCGGGGTGCCGACCACCACGTCATCCTGGCTGGCCAAACGCGCCAGCAGCACCTGGAAGGCCGACAGCAGCGCCATGAAGACGGTCGCGCCCTCCGCCTGCGCCAGGGCCTTGACGGCGTGCGACAAGGCGGGCGGCACAGCGAAGGCGTGGCGTTCGCCGGCGGGCGACAGGCTGGGGCCGCGCGGCGCGTCGGCCGGCAGTTCCAGCAAGCCGCTGCTGCCGGCCAGGGCCTCGTGCCAGAAGGCCACCTGGCGCGCCAGCGCGGCCTGGCGCGGCGGCGAGGCTTGCCAGCGCACGATGTCGGGGAAGGCCAGCGGCAGGGGCGCCAGCGGCGACGGCGCGCCCGCGGCATGGGCGCGGTACAGGGCCTGCAGTTCGCCATACAGCACGTTGAGCGACCAGGCATCGGCGATGATATGGTGCAGCACCACCACCAGCGCGTATTCCTGCGGCGCCAGGGTCACCAGGCTGGCGCGCAGCAGCGGCGGGCGGGCCAGGTCGAACGGGCGCTGCGTCTCGGCACCCGCGTAATCCAGCGCGGCCGCGTGGGCGGCGGCGAATGCCAGGTGCGACAGGTCGAGCCGCTGCACGCTGAAGGGCGCGTGCGCCGCCACCGTCTGCAGCGGCTGGCCGCCTTCCTCGCCAAAGCCCGTGCGCAGGGCAGCGTGGCGCGCGATGATGGCGCAGAATGCCGCTTCCAGCGCGGCGGCGTCGAGCGCGCCGCTCAGGCGGCAGTGTTGGTACAGGTGATAGGCGCCCGTGCCGGGCTGCAGGCGCTCGAAGAACCACATGCGCTGCTGCGCCGGCGACTGCGGCAGCGGCGTGCCGTCGGCCAGCGGCGGCAGGGCGCGCACGGCATCGCTCATGGACAGCTGCGGCGCGGCGCCCGCGGCCAGGCGCTGGCGCAGCAGGGCCAGCTGCTGCGGCGTCAGGCGCGCCAGGCGCGGGTCGTCGTGGAGGGGGGATAGGCTCATGTGTTTTCCAGTGCGCCGCCCAGCAGCGCTTCGATGTTGTCGTCCGAAAGGCCTTCGAGCTGGTCCAGCATGCTGGCCAGGTCGCCCGCATCCACGCTGTCGAGGCGGTTGCGCATCAGCGCCGCGCCGAAGGCCGCCACGGTGGGCGCCTCGAACAGCAGGCGCAGGCTGAGTTCGCCGCCAAAGGCCTTTTGCGCGCGCATTACCAGCTGCGTGGCCAGCAGCGAGTGGCCGCCCAGCTTGAAGAAGTTGTCCTCGATGCCCACGCGCTCCAGCCCCAGCACTTCCTGCCACAGGCCGCAGAGGATTTCCTCGTCGCCGTTGCGGGGCGCGACATAGCTGTGGCCGGGCGCCGCCTCGATGTCGGGCACGGGCAGGGCATTGCGGTCGACCTTGCCGTTCGGCGTCATCGGCAGGTGCTCCAGCATCACGTAGGCCGAGGGCAGCATGTAGTCGGGCAGCTGCGGCGCGATGGCGTCGCGCAGGGCCGCCGCCTGCAGCGCTTGGTCCGCGTGGGACAGCACATAGGCCACCAGGCGCTTGTCGCCGGGACGGTCTTCGCGGCAGATGACGACGGCCTGGCGCACGCCCGGCTGTTCGGCCAGCACGGCCTCGATCTCGCCCAGTTCGATGCGGTAGCCGCGCAGCTTGACCTGGTTGTCGATGCGGCCCAGCACTTCCATGCTGCCGTCGCGGCTCCAGCGCGCCAGGTCGCCCGTGCGGTACAGGCGCGCGCCCGGCTCCGGCGAATGCGGGTCGGCGAGGAATTTTTCCGCCGTCAGCTCGGGGCGCGCATGGTAGCCCTGCGCCACGCCGGCGCCGCCGATCAGCAGTTCGCCCGGAATGCCGGGCGGCAGCGGCTGCAAAAAGGCGTCGGCCACGTACAGGCGCGTATTGGCGATGGGCCGGCCGATGGCGATCGGCGCGCCGTCCGCCTCGATTTTTTCCACGCTCGACCAGATCGTCGTTTCCGTGGGCCCGTACATATTCCACAAGGTGCCGCCGCCGGCCAGCAGGCGGTCGGCCAGTTCGCGGCTCAGCGCCTCGCCGCCGCACAGCATGGCCATGCCGGGACGGCTTTGCCAGCCCGCGTCGAGCAGCATGCGCCAGGTCGCGGGCGTCGCCTGCAGCATGCTGGCCTGCGAGCTGTCGAGCAGGCGCGCCAGCTCCATGCCGTCGGCCGCCGTGGCCGGGTCGGCGATCTCGATGCGCGCGCCCACCGTTAGCGGCAGCAGCAGTTCCAGCACGGCGATGTCGAACGACAGGGTGGTGACGGCGCACAGGCGGTCGGCGGCCGTGATGCCGGGCCGCTCCAGCATCGCCAGCAGGAAGTTGACGACGGCGCCATGCGGCAGGCGCACGCCCTTGGGGCGGCCCGTGGAGCCGGAGGTGTAGATCACGTAGGCCGTCTCGCCGGCCGCCACGGGCGCGGGCGGCGCCACTTCGTTCAGGCGCGCCTCTTCCAGCAGCACCAGGGCCGGGCCGCTGGCCGGCAGCAGCGGCGCCAGCGCGCGCTGCGTGACGACATACCGCGTCTGCGCATCGTCGAGCATGAAGGCGATGCGTTCGGCCGGGTAGATGGGGTCGAGCGGCACGTAGGCGGCGCCCGCCTTGAGGATGCCCAGCAGCGCCACCAGCATGTCGGGCGAGCGCTTGACGAACAGGCCCACCAGCTCGCCCGGCTGCACGCCGCGCGCCAGCAGGTGGCGCGCCAGCGCATTGGCGCGCTGGTCCAGCTCCGCGTAACTGAGTTCCCGTCCCAGGTGCGACAGCGCGATGGCGTGCGGCGTGCGCGCCGCCTGCGCCTCGAACAGCGCATGGACCGTGCGCGCGCCGCCGTCCGGCAGGGCGCGCGCCGTGTCGTTCCAGTCGTGCAGCACGCTGCGCCGCTCGGCGGGCGTGAGCAGCTCCAGCTCGGACAGGCGGCGGTCCGGGTCGCCCAGCGCGCTTTGCAGCAGCTGCTGCAGGTGGCCGGCCATGGCGGCGATCGTGGCGGCGTCGAACAGGTCGGTCGCGTATTCGATGTACATGGCGAGGCCATTGTTTTCCTCGCTGGCGAACAGGGTCAGGTCGACGCGCGAGGTGCCCGACGAGATGACGCCAGGTTCGATCGGCGACAGCACCAGCCCGTGCAGGCGGATTTCCTCGGACGGGAAGTTCTGGAAGAACAGCATCACCTGGAACAGCGGCGAGTGGCTCAGCGAACGGTCGATCTTCAGCACGTCGAGCAGGCGTTCGACCGGCATGTCCTGGTGCGCGTACGCGCCCAGGGTGCCATCCTTGACGCGCGCCAGCAATTCGCGGAAGGTGGGGTTGCCCGTCAGGTCCGTGCGCAGCGCCAGGGTATTGGCGAAAAAGCCCACCAGCGCCTCGAGTTCCTGGCGCGGCCGGTTTGCCACGCCCATGCCGATGACGAGGTCGAGCTGGCCCGTGTAGCGCGCCAGCAGCGCCTTGAAGGCGGTGGCAAACACCATGAATGGCGTCGCGCCTTCCTGGCGGCTCAGGCGTTTCAAGCCGTCGTACAGGGTCGGGTCGAGGCGGTGCACGGAAGCCGCGCCGCGCCGGCTTTGCTGCGCCGGGCGCGGGCGGTCGCCCGGCAATTCCAGCACGGGCGGGTGGCTGAGCAGGCGCTGCTGCCAGTAGGCGAACTGCTTGCGCATGGTCTCGCCCTCGTCGTCGAGCAGGGCGTTCTGCCACAGCGTGTAGTCGGCGTATTGCAGCGGCACCTCGGCCAGCGGCGACGGCAGTCCCGCGCAATAGGCGTCGTACAGCTGGCACAGTTCCGTGTAGATGATGGTGTAGGACCAGCCGTCGAGCGCGATGTGGTGGCCGTTCAGCACGAACAGGTGCTGTTCCTCGTCCAGGCTGATGAGCACGGCGCGCAGCAGGGGCCCCGTGCTGAAGTTGAACGGCGTGCCCGCCTCCTGCTGCGCCAGCGCGGCCGCTTCCTCGCGCCGTTGCGCGGCCGGCACATGTTCCAGGCTGACGCGGCGCAGCGGCACGGGTGCCGGCGGCAAGATGCGCTGCTGCGGTCCCACGTCGTCGGTGACGATGGCCGTGCGCAGCACTTCATGGCGGCGCACGATTTCGTCGAGGCTGCGCTGCAGGATGGCGCAGTCGGGCCGCCCGCGCATCCACATGGCCGACGGCACGTTGTAGGTGGCCGAATTCGGGTCCATCTGTTCCAGGAACCACAGGCGGTTTTGCGCATGCGAGACGGGAATGCGCGCGGGCCGCGGCTGGCGCGTGATTTCCCGGCGCGCGGCGGGCGCCGTCTGCTTGCTCAGCTGCTGCATCAGCAGCGCGCGTTTTTCCGGCGAAAGGCCGGCCAGGCGTTGGTTCAAATCGGTCATGTCATCATCCCAGGATAGGCGAGCCGCCGACGGGCGCTGGCGCGTGCTGCAATTGCGCGCTGGCCTGTTCGTCGCTCAGGTTGTCAAGTTGTTTCAGGAGTTCGTCGAGTGCGTCCGCATGCTGGCTGGCCAGCTGCAGGGCGATGGCGTCGGCCATCTGCGCCAGGCGCGGCGCGTCAAACACGGCGCGCAGCGGAAAATCGATGGCGTAGTGCTGGCCGATGCGCGCCACCAGCCGCGTCGCCAGCAGCGAATTGCCGCCCACGTCGAAAAAGCTGTCGCCGGGGCCCACGCTGGCCAGGCGCAGCAGGGGGCGCCACAGCTGCGCCAGCACTTCCTGCTCGGCCGACAGGGGCGCCGCCGGCGCGGGCGCGGCCAGGTCGGCCGGGTCGGGCAAGGCATGGCGGTCCACCTTGCCGTTGGCGTTCAGCGGCCAGCGTTCGAGCACGACAAACGCCGCTGGCAGCATGTAGGCGGGCAGCTGGGCGCGCAGCGCTTCGCGCGCGGCCGCCGCGTCGAAGCCGGCGCCCGCCGTCAGGTAGGCCACCAGGCGCTTGTCGCCGGGGCTGTCCTCGCGCGCCAGCACCAGCGCCTCGCGCACCCCGGCGCAGGCGGCCAGGCGCGTCTCGATCTCGCCCGGCTCGATGCGGTAGCCGCGGATCTTCACCTGGAAGTCGTTGCGGCCGGCAAATTCGATGCTGCCGTCCGCGCGCCACTTGCCCAGGTCGCCGCTGCGGTACAGGCGCGCGCCCGGCTGCGGCGAAAACGGATCGGCGATGAAGCGCTCGGCGCTGTGCTGCGGCAGGTTCAGGTAGCCGCGCGCCACGCCATCGCCGCCGATGTATAGTTCGCCCGGCACGCCCACGGGCACGGGCTGGCCCAGCGGGTCGAGCAGGTAGACCTGCGTGTTGCCGATGGGCCGGCCGATGGGAATGGCGCGCGCCTCGTGCGGCGCGCCCGTCACGGCATGGGTGGTGGCAAACGTCGTCGTTTCGGTGGGGCCGTAGCCATTGAGCAGGTGGCGCGGCGGGCGCGCCTTGTCCATCACCCGCGCCACCACTTGCGGATCGAGCACGTCGCCGCCCGCCAGCAGCCAGCGCAGGCCGCCGAACGCCTCTTCCAGCGCATCGGCGTATTCATGGAACAGGCCCGCCGTCAGCCACAGGGCCGTCACGCCGCCATCGGCCAGCGCGCGGTTGAAGCGCGCCGGATCGAGCAGCGTGTCCTGGTCGAGCACCAGTACCGAGGCGCCGTTCAGCAGCGGCGCCCACAGCTCCCAGGTGGCCGCGTCGAAGGCCGGGTTGGCGCAGTGGGCCACGCGGTCGCCGTGCTCCAGCGGGGCAAAGCCGCTGTCGACGGCCAGGCGCACGATGTTGCGGTGTTCGACCATCACGCCCTTGGGAATGCCCGTCGACCCCGAGGTGTACATGACGTAGGCCAGCGCGTGGGCATCGATGCCGGCGACGGCCGGATCGGTATCGGGCAGGCTGCTGGGGGGCGCTACGCCAGGCTCGGCCAGCAGCAGCGGCGGGCCGCCAGCGGGCAGGCGCGCGGCCAGCGCGGCGCTGCTGACCACCAGCGCGGGCGCCGCGTCGGCGAGGATGTGCGCCAGGCGCTGCGGCGGGCAGTTCGCCTCCACCGGCACGTAGGCGGCACCCGCCTTGAGGATGGCCAGCATGGTGATCACCAGCGCGTCGCTGCGTTCGAGCAGCACCAGCACGCGCTGGCCCGGCTGCACGCCGGCCGCCAGCAGCGCGTGCGCCTGGCGGTTGGCCTGCGCGTCGAGGGCGGCATACGTCAGGCTGCGCGCGCCATGGCGCAGTGCCAGCGCCTGCGGCGTGCGGGCCGCCTGCTGCCGGAACAGCGCAGGCACGGTTTCCTGGCGGGTCGGCGCGACGCTGGCGCGGTTGAAGTCGCGCAGCACCTGCCGGCGCGCCGCCGCATCCATCAGCGGCAGGCGGCCCAGCGTCAGGCTGTCGTCAGCCGCCATGGCCGCCAGCACGGCTTGCAGGCTGGCGGCCAGGCGCGCCATGCCGTCGGCGTCGAACAGCGCGCTCGCATATTCCAGGTGGCCGCTTACCTGTTCGCCGTCGTCGTCGAGCAGCAGGGACAGGTCGAAATGCGTGCTGGCCTGCGGCAGCGGCAGCGGGCGCGGATCGAACAGGGCGTCGCCGCCTTGCGGCGCCGGCGTGTTGTTGAGCGCCATGACGCTCTGGAACAGGGGGCTGTAGGCCAGGCTGCGCACGGGCTTGACGGCATCGACCACCTGGTCCAGCGGCAGGTCCTGGTGTTCGTACGCGGCCAGCGCCGTGGCGCGGATGCGCGCCAGCAGCGCGGCCACCGTGGGGTCGCCGTGCAGGCGCACGCGCAGGGCCAGCGTGTTGACGAAAAAGCCCGGCAGCGCCTCGAGTTCGGGCAGCGGACGGTTGGCCACGGGCGTGCCGATGACGATGTCGTCCTGGCCGCCCAGGCGCGACAGCAGGGCGCTCCAGCCCGCGAGCAGGGTCATGAACAGGGTGGCGCCATGGCGGGCGCTGAGGCGGCGCAGCGCCTCGGCCAGCGGCGGCGCCAGCGTGATGGCCAGGCGCGCGCCCCGGTAGCTCTGGCGCGCGGGACGGGGGTGGTCGAGCGGCAGTTCCAGCAGGGGCGGCGCGCCATCCAGCTGGGCGCGCCAGTACGCTTGCTGCGCCTGCAGCGGCGCCGCATGCGCGGCATGGCGCTGCCAGCGCGCATAGTCCGCATACTGCAGCGCGGGCGGCGGCAGCGGGTCGGGCAGGTCCATGCTGAAGGCCGCGTACAGCGCCGCCAGTTCGCCGCACAGGATGCCCAGCGACCAGCCGTCGCTGATGATGTGGTGCTGCACCAGCAGCAGCTCGTGCTCGTCGTCCGCGCGGCGCAGCAGCAGGGCGCGCAGCAGCGGCCCGCGCGCCAGGTCGAAGGGACGCGCGATTTCTTCCGCATGCAGGGCCGCGGCGGCCGCCTCGCGCCGGGCTGGCGGCAGGCTGGAAATGTCCGCCTGGCGCAGGGGGAAGGCGAACGGCGCGCCCGCCACCTGGTGCGGCACGCCGTCGCTGGCGCCGAAGTGCGTGCGCAGGATGGCGTGGCGCCGCAGCAGGGCGTCGAGCGCCAGGCGCAGCGCATCGGCTTGCAGCGGCCCGCGCAGACGCCACGCCACCGGCATGTGATAGGCGGCGCCGGCGGCGGCGTCAAGCTGGTTCAGGAACCACAGGCGCTGCTGCGTGTACGACAGCGCCACCTTGTCGCCCGCCGGCGTGGACTGCGCCGTCAGCGCCGGCAGCGCGGCGCCGGCCGGGGCGCCGTCGAGGATGGCGGCCAGGCCGGCCACCGTGGGCGCGCCGAACAGCTGGCCCAGGGTCAGCGCCGTGCCGCTGGCCTGGCGCAGGCGCGACACGAGCTGGCCGGCCAGCAGCGAATGGCCGCCCAGTTCAAAGAAATCGTCATGCCGTCCCACCTGTTCGATTGCCAGCAGCTCGCGCCACAGGCGCGCCACCAGCATTTCCTGCAAGCCGACGGGCGCCTCCACCTGGCGCCCGGACAGGGCGGCGCGGCCGGGCACGGGCAGGGCGCGGCGGTCCACCTTGCCGTTCGGCGTCATGGGGAACTGCTCCAGCAGCACGAAGGCGGGCGGCACCATGTAGGCCGGCACGGCTTGCCCCAGCTGCGCGCGCAGGCTGGCGATGAAGGCGGCGCCGTCCGCCGGCGTCATGTGGCCGGCAGCGGCGCGCACGTAGGCGGCCAGGCGCTTGTCGCCGGGACGGTCTTCGCGGCACACCACCACGGCCTGGCGGCAGGCGGGATGGCTGGCCAGCACGGCCTCGATTTCGCCCAGCTCGATGCGGAAGCCGCGCAGCTTGACCTGGTTGTCGATGCGGCCCAGCATGTCCAGGCGGCCGTCGCGCGTCCAGCGCACCAGGTCGCCCGTGCGGTACAGGCGGCTGCCGGGCACGCTGGAGAACGGGTCGGCGATGAATTTTTCCGCCGTCAGTTCGGGCCGCGCATGGTAGCCGATGGCCACGCCCAGGCCGCCGATCAGCAGTTCGCCGGGCACGCCCACGGGCACCGGCTGCATGTGGCGGTCGACCAGGTAGACCTGGGTATTGCTGACGGGCTTGCCGATGGTGATCAGGCCATCGCCGGGCAGCACCCGTTCGCCCGTCGAATAAATGGTGGTTTCCGTGGGACCGTACAGATTCCACAGCTGCGCCACCCTGGCCAGCAAGCCGTCGGCCAGTTCGCGCGTCATCGGTTCGCCGCCGCTGATGATGCGCAAGCCATGGCGGCCCTGCCAGCCCGCGTCGAGCAGCATGCGCCAGGTGGCGGGCGTGGCTTGCACGAGCGTGGCGCCGCAGGCGTCGATCAGTTCGGCCAGCGCCAGGCCGTCGGCCGCGGTGGCCGTGTCGGCGATGGCCACCGTGGCGCCGACGGTGAACGGCAGCAGCAGTTCCAGCACGGCGATATCGAACGACAGGGTGGTCACGGCGCAGATGGTGTCGCCGGCCGTCATACCCGGCTGGTGCAGCATGGCGGCGAAAAAGTTCACCAGCGCGCGGTGCGGCAGCAGCACGCCCTTGGGACGTCCCGTGGAGCCGGACGTGTAGATCACATAGGCGGGCGAGGCGGGATCGACGGCCACGCTGACGGCCGGCGCATCGGCCGCGCGTTCGGCGATGTCGTCGATGGCGAGGAATTGGCGCGCGCCGGCAGGCAGCTGCGCCTGCAGCGCGTGCTCGCCCAGTACCAGGCGCGCCCCCGAATCGTCGAGCATGAAGGCCAGCCGCTCGGCCGGATAGGCGGGATCGAGCGGCACGTAGGCGGCGCCCGCCTTGAGGATGCCCATCAGGCCGGCCACCAGCTGCGGCCCGCGGTGCAGGTGCAGGCCGACCAGGTCGCCCGGCTGCACGCCCAGCTCCAGCAGGCGGGCGGCGATGCCATCGGCGCGGCGCGCCAGTGCGCCATAGCTGACGCGCTGCCCGCCATGCACGATGGCCGTGCGCTCCGGCGCGCGTGCCGCCTGGGCATCGACGAAGTCGTGCGCGTTGCGCAGCGGACCCAGGGCCAGGGCGCTGGCGTTCCAGTCGTGCAGCAGCATTTGCCGCTGCGATGGCGGCAGCAGGGCCAGTTGCGCCAGCGGCAGGGCCGGATCGTCCAGCAACGAGCGCAGCAGCTGCTGCAGGTTGCCGGCCCAGGCGGCGATGCCATCCGCGTCAAACAGGTCCAGCGAGAAGTCGAGGCGGCCCGCGTAGCCGCCGCAGGCGGCGGCATCGAGCGCCAGCGCCAGGTCGAACGGGCTTTCCTGACCTGGCTCCAGCGCTTGCGGGCCGACAGCCAGCACGGCCTGGAACAGGGGGTGAAAGCTGTCGCTGCGCGGCGGCTGCAGCGCGTCAAGCAACTGTGCCAGGCATGCGGGGTGCTGCTGCGCCATGGTCAGGGCGTCGCCGGCCTGCGCCAGCAGGCTGCGGCCCGTGCTGGCGTCGTCGAGGCGCAAACGCAGCGGCGCCAGCCGGCCCTGTTCCAGCACGCCGATCACCAGGTCGTGCTGCCCGCTGAGGCGGGACAGGAAGGCCGTCCACGCGGCAAGCAGCACGGATTGTGGCGTTGTGTCGCAGCGCCGCGCCAGCCGCTGCAGTTGGGCGGCAGTGTCCGCGTCAAGGCTAAAGGGCTCGCTGCCCATGCGCCAGCTTTGGCGGGCCGGGCGGGAACGCTCGCCGGGCAATTCCAGCAGGGCGGGGGCGCCGTGCAAATGCTGGTGCCAGAAGGCGGCCTGTTCTGGTGCCAGGGGGGCGGCAAGGCCGGGTCCTGGCGAGGCACTTGCCAGGCGGCTATGCCGAAGAGTGTGGAAATAGTCTGTCAGAGCCATGGTGTACACCGAAAGTGAGGCAGTGAGTCAGTCCGGTCCGTGCCAGGCAAGCCGGGCGGGATCGGGGCGGAAATCAGCGTTGCGAATATAGCATCGGGATTTTCATTTCCCGGGCATCTTGGTGTTTTCAACTTAATAACAACACTTGGCCCTGATAATGATTTTTTAGCCAATTTTTCGATTATTCGTGCGCACGGGCGGGCGCCATGATCGATGGTGTCCGGCTAATCGTGGCGATAGCGGAAAACGGTGCTCATATCGGCAGATGAATATCTCGTTGGCATGTCGAATGCACAATCGTGGTGCAATGGCGGGCCGGCCTGGCAGCAGGTTCTGCGTGCCATGCAAGCCGGAATGCGCCCTGGAGGGATGCTGGAATGGCGAAATGACGGGGTGGAAAAAAATGGTGCAGTGCACGAGAATAAGGCAGTGCTGCGATGGCGGAAAAAATGATAAATGGCAGCAATGGAAGGTGGTTTGCGATGTTAACTACTTGTAATTTTTAGTAAAAAACAAAAACATGGAAAATATTATAAAAAGCCAATATGTCGGAATTAAATAGTAAAAAATATAAAATATTCATTGAAAATTCTGTCATAATAATAAGCTGCAAAATATGATTCTGTTTGTAGGGCAGATGGCATTATGGTTTTGCGGTACGGCATGCCGGCAACTTGCCGTTCCCGTGGGAGGGCTTGCCAGCGCTGCATTTTGCTGCCATCGGCCACATTAAAATGTTACCGGTAGTAGTGAATTTAAGAATTGCTTAAGTATTAAATATCATTTCCATATCATCACAAAAATTATCATCTTCATCATCGATTTTCGATATAAGAAATTTTTTATATTCAAATGTGAAAATAAAGAAAACGTATATGAAAATAAAATAATTTAATGCACTCTGGTAGAAAATTACTATCAAAAGTATGGTATGCAATGATTGGGAGAAATTGAATGCGAAAAGCCATCTACGCTAACTTTCGCGAAGTGGTGGCTAAGTGGCTATAAAAATGCTTTAGGTTTAAATGAATTTATTTTTGTGTGTATATGTGTGAGTTTTCTTCAGTATTGGAGATGGCGCAGCATTACAGCCAGGCCGATACCTGTCCGGCGATTATGTCCGGCGGACGGCGCGGTATTATCCGGCACGCCGGCACGGTAGTGGCTATCAATATGAAAGTTACTGAGGGGGAAGTCGGTGGACGCGCTGGCGCGGTGTCGGCGCAATGAACGGCGTGGGCAGAGACGGGCACAAGGGTGGCGCAATGTGGCGGGCTGGGTTATTCTTGCGTAGAAATTTAATAATAAATGTATTTCTGCGGAAACAATCTGCGGAAGCAAATGAACGGGGTGGGCATGCATATTCAGATTCGCAACAACGTCCGCGTCGCCGGGGAGGGCCCGGCGACCCTGGTGTTTGCCCACGGTTTCGGGTGCGACCAGACGATGTGGCGCTACCTGGAACCGCAGTTTCGCGCCCGCTACCGGACGGTGCTGTTCGACCTGGTGGGCAGCGGCCAGTCCGATCTGGCTGCCTATGATACGCGCCGCTATGCGACGCTCGACGGCTACGCCGACGACCTGCTGGCCGTGGTCGATTCCGTGGCGGGCGCCGCCGATGCTCCCGTGGTCTGCATCGGCCACTCCGTCAGCGCCATGAGCGGCTTGCTGGCCAGCATAGCCGCACCCGGGGTGTTCGCCGCGCAGATCATGCTGGCCCCATCCCCCTGTTATATAGATGAGCCTGCCACCGGCTATCGGGGCGGCTTTACGCGCGCCGACATCGACGACCTGCTCAATGCGATGGACAGCAATTATCTGGGCTGGGCCGGCGCGATGGCGCCCGCCATCATGGGCGCGCCGGGGCAGCCCGCGCTGGGCGCGGACCTTGCCAGCAGCTTTTGCCGTACCGACCCGGCCATCGCCCGGCATTTCGCGCAAGCCACCTTCCTGTCCGATCACCGGGCTGTCTTGCCACACAACACCACGCCGGCACTGATCGTGCAATGCAGCGACGACTTCATCGCTCCCTTGCCGGTGGGAGAGTATTTACGCGACATGCTGCCGCACAGCCAGTTGCACCTGGTCGAGAACGTGGGGCATTGCCCGCACATGAGCGCGCCTGACGCCAGCTACCGCGCCATCCGCCATTTTCTCGACGGTCTGCACCTGTGATGCGCGACGCCATGTCTTCCTTGCCTGACGCCAATAAATTGTTTGAGCACGCCGCCTGCGGCCTGCTGCTGTGCGCCAGCGACGGCACCATCCTGCAGGCGAATGCCACGTTTTGCGGCTGGCTCGGCTATGGCGCGGGCGAATTGCTGGGCAAGAAGAAACTGCAGGACTTGCTGACCATCGGCGGGCGCGTGTTTCACCAGACGCACTGGCTGCCGCTGATGCAGGTGCAGGGCAGCGTATCGGAAGTGCTGCTCGACATGCGCCAGCGCCAGGGGCAAGCGATTCCCATGCTGTTCAACGCCGTGCGGCGCGTGCACGATGGCGTGCGCTATGACGAGATCGCCGTCTTTGTCGCCAGCGACCGCAGGAAATACGAGCAGCAGCTGCAGCTGGCGCGCACCGAGGCGGGCGCGCTCAACGAGCAGCTGGAGGCGGCGGACCGGCGCAAGGATGAATTCCTGGCCACCTTGGCGCACGAATTGCGCAATCCGCTGGCACCGATCCGCAATGTGCTGGAAGTGCTGCGCCTGGCGCAGCTGGACGACCCGCAGCTGTGCTGGGCGCGCGACGTGCTGGGCCGGCAAGTGGGCCACATGACGCACCTGGTCGACGACTTGATGGAAGTGTCGCGCATCACGCGGGGCCGGCTGGAGTTGCGCCGCGCCAGCGTGGAATTGGCGCCCGTGGTGGAAGCGGCGCTGCACAGCGTAGCCAGCCTGGTGGCGCAGTCGGGCCACAGCGTGCACGTGGAGCCATGGCCGCATGCCATCTGGCTGGACGCCGATGCCACGCGCCTGGGGCAGATGGTGGCCAACCTGCTGACGAATGCCATCAAATATACGCCAGCCAATGGCGCCATCTGGCTGGCGGTGGCGTGCACGCCGCAAGAGGTTCTGATCAGCGTGCGCGATTCGGGTATCGGCATTGCGCCCGAACACCTGGACACCGTCTTCGACCTGTTTTCGCAGCTGGAACCGGCCCTGTCGCGCGCCCAGGGCGGCCTGGGCATCGGCCTGTCGCTGGTGCGCGGGCTGGCTGAATTGCATGGCGGCAAGGTCAGCGCGCACAGTCCGGGCGTGGGGCAGGGCAGCACGTTCGAGCTGCGCCTGCCGCTGCCCGCCGTGCCGCTGGCTGCGCCGCCCGAGGTCAACCGCCGCCTGCTGGCGGGCACGCGCGAAGGCAAGGTGCTGGTCATCGACGATAGCGCCGACGCCGCCGAAAGCCTGGCGCTGGCGCTCGACATCCTCGGCTATGAAGTGCGCACGGCCTACGATGGCGCGGCCGGTATTGCGGCGGCGCAAAGCTTTTTGCCGCGCGTGATCCTGCTCGACATCGGCTTGCCGCACATGAACGGCTACGACGTGGCGCGCCTCCTGCGCCGCGAACCGTGCGGCAAGGATGCCATCCTCGTGGCCGTGACAGGCTGGGGCCAGGACAAGGACCGCAAGATGGCGTCCGATGCGGGCTTTGACCTGCACCTGACCAAGCCCGTGGATTTTTACGAGCTCGATGCCGTGTTGCAGAAAATGCTGGATCTGGCGTAAGGTCGCGGCCCTCACGATCCCGGGATGACATGACATGCAAGCACTGGCGGAACTTGAACAGGCCTGCTTCCAGCTGCGCCACGGCCACGGCCAGCTTGACCGCTGCGTCGACTGGGCCGTGGAGCGCCTGCGGCTGGACCAGGAGGGCGACGGCCTGGACATCGTGCTGCTGGCCAGCGCGCGCGGCGCGCAAGAAGTGCTGCCGCTGGCCGACGCCATCATCGAACGTTACCGGGGCGCCGGACGCCTGAGCGACCAATTTCTGGCAGGGAAATACATCGCCGAGTTGCGCGACGCCTACCTGGCCGGCCGCGAACGCGTGTCATCGCTCGATGTCATCTTCACGCGGCTGTATCCCGCGCCCGGCTATCCCGGCTGGCTGGCCATGCTGAGCCGCAATTGCGGGTATGCGATAGACGTGGCGGATTTCCTGCTGCCGTTCGAGCACGAGCTGCACTATGTCGCGCACTTGTGGGCCGAGGCGGACAGCCTCGCCGATTTCGAGCAGCGCTATTCCCGCGAGACGTCGAACGGGCACGACGCGGGCGGCACCTGATGCGGCGCCTGCCAGGAAAAAAATCGATAGCTCTGCCTGTTTCCCCGG
This sequence comes from Janthinobacterium foliorum, assembly GCF_978021625.1. Taxonomy (NCBI): domain Bacteria; kingdom Pseudomonadati; phylum Pseudomonadota; class Betaproteobacteria; order Burkholderiales; family Oxalobacteraceae; genus Janthinobacterium; species Janthinobacterium foliorum. The sequence goes on from NZ_CDXDQE010000007.1 coordinate 277,806, forward strand.
CGACGGGCGCGTCTGTGGCAGGAATCGAGAGACGCGACCGGCAGGTGTTCAGGGACGAGACCGGACTGGCATGCGAGGGGCTGTCTGCCGACGCTTCGGGCGATAGCGCGGTGGCATCGTTGGCGAGGCAGCTCTGGCCGGGTTGCTGATGGCGTGGCAAGTCGAACTGGGGGCAATGCGCGACGCCGGACAAGGCGCTGTTTGCGTGGACGGACGCGTAAAACGGGATGAATACTCCTGGCGAGCGCCGGAAGTGGAAGCGGCGACCGCCGGGCAGGCGGCCGCCAGGCTCACCATCAGGCAGGCTGCACGCCGCCCAGGCTGCGGCTGCGGTTTTCCACCAGCACGGAAATACCCAGCACGACGATGCCGCCGCAGGCCAGCATGGCGCCGACCCAGCCGGTCGAGTGCAAGCCCATGCCCATGGCGATGGCGATGCCGCCGGCCCAGGCGCCCAGCGCGTTGGCGATGTTGAAGGCCGAGTGGTTCAGGGCGGCGGCCACGGTTTGCGCGTCGCCGGCCACGTCCATCAGGCGCGTCTGCACGGCCGGGGCGACGGCGATGCCGGCGCCGATGGCGAACAGGTTGATGGCCGTCAGCCAGACATTGCTGCTGGTGTAAGTAAACGCGGCCAGCGCGACGACGTTCCACAGCAGCACGCCAAAGATGGTCCACAGGCGCGAACGGTCGGCCAGCCAGCCGCCGATCAAGTTACCCACCGTCATGCCGATACCGATGATGGCCAGCAAGATGGAAATGACGAGGGGAGACACTTTCGTGATTTCCAGCAAGGTTGGCGTGATAAACGTGTAGACGGCGAACATGCCGCCGAAGCCGATCGCCACCATCAGCAGGGTCAGCCACACTTGCAGGCGGCGGAAGACGCCCAGTTCGCGGCGCGGGCTGGAATCGCCGGCGGCCACCATCGGCACGAAGATGCGCACCATCAGCATGGTCAGCAAGCCCAGCGCGGCGACCAGCAGGAAGGCCGAGCGCCAGCCCAGGGTCTGGCCGATGTACGTGGCCAGCGGCACGCCAAAGATATTCGCCACCGTCAGGCCCATCAGCACGCGGGCGACGGCCTGGCCGCGCCTGTCCGGTTCGGCCAGCGCGGCCGCCACCAGCGCCGCCACGCCAAAATAGGCGCCATGGGGAATGCCGGCGACGAAGCGGGCCACCACCAGCAAGCCGTAGTTGGGGGCGATGGCGCTGAGCAAATTGCCACCCGCGAACATCAGCATCAGGCAGATCAGCATCAGCCGGCGCGGCATGCGGGCCAGGAAGATGGTGATCAGTGGCGCGCCGATGACCACGCCCAGCGCGTAGGCGCTGATCATGTGGCTCATCTGCGGCAGGGTGGTGCCCAGGTCGTCGGCCACGACGGGCAGGATGCTCATGGAGGCGAATTCGCCCGTGCCGATGGCAAGGCCGCCGATGGCCAGGGCCAGATCGGCGTATCCAGCGCCAAAAGGCGCAGTGACGCGCGGAATCAGGGGATCTACGGATGCGTGCATGTTCTTATTAGCAGGGTAAGGGTGGAACCGGGTGAAGGAGCGTGCTGTGGCTCAGCCGCAGGGATGGCAATGCGCCATCAGAGCGAAGTGAAGAAAGGCAAGGAGGAGACAGCCGCCCGGCATTTCGGGCTAGAAGAGCTGCCCACAGACAATATTGTAAAAGATTCGGGCAAGTTCTGCCGGCGGCTGGTCAAAATATGCTGCACCGCACACAATGGCGACTGCTCTTGTTGTTAACGATAACACGGAATCTGCCCGATTCCGCCACAGGGCGAGCGAAGAATACGCGGCTGTGGCGGAAATGGTCTTGCCGGGGGTACTACTTCGCCAAGCTTTGCTGCAGCGCTTCCAGGCCCGCTACATAGATGGCGTGGAACAGTTGCGTGACTTCCTGTTCGCTCACGCCCACGGGGGTGAAGCGGCCCGACCAGGTGACCCGCGCGCCGTCGCTGCCGGCGATCGCTTCCACTTGCAGGGTAGACAAGTAGTCGGTGGCGGGAAACGGTGCCTGCAGGATGGAATAGCTGTAGCTGCGGGCCGTGTTGTCAAACGCTTCCAGTTGCTCGACGATGACGTCGCCGGCCGGGTTGGCCAGGTGGCGGATGCGGCCCCCGTCGCTGAGGCTGCTGCTGGGAATGTAGGGCAGCCAGTCGGGCAGGCAATTGAAGCCGCCGATCAGTTGCCATACCTGCGCCGGCGTGGCGGCGAGGTCGATGGAGGTGGTGGTATGTGCCATGTAAATTCCTTGTCTGGTAGTCTATTAATCAGTTGGTGCCGGCTGGCAGCGGCGCGGACGGCGATACCAGCTGCTCGGCGCGCATCTCTTGCCAGAAGGCGGCGGGGATGACGCTGTGCAAGGCCTGCTGGTCTTCGGCCAGGCGTTCCGGACGGCTGGCGCCGGGGATCACGGCGGCGACAGCGGGATTGGCCAGCGAGAATTGCAGGGCGGCCGCCTTCACGCTGACGCCGTGGCGGGCGGCGATGGCCTTGATGCGTTCCACTTTCGCAATGATCTCGGGCGAGGCTTTCTGGTATTCAAAGTGCGCGCCGCCGGCCAGGATGCCCGAGCTGTAGGGCCCGCCCACGACGATGTCGACATTTTGTGCCGCGGCGGCCGGCATCAGGCGCTGCAGGGCCAGTTCATGGTCGAGCAGGGTGTAGCGGCCGGCCAGCAAAAAGGCGTCCGGCTGCGCTTCGGCCAGGTCCAGGGTCAGTTCCAACGGTTCCACCTTGTTCACGCCCACGCCCCAGGCTTTGATGACGCCTTCTTCGCGCAAACGGGTCAGCACGCGGAAGGCGCCCGTGCGGGCCGTTTCAAATTGCGCCAGCCAGTTATCGCCGTGGAAATCCTGGGCGATGTCGTGCACCCAGACGATGTCGAGGCGGTCCGTGTCCAGGCGCTTCAGACTGTCTTCGATCGAGCGCAGGGTGGCGTCGGCCGAGTAATCGTCGACGATCCTGTTCTTGCGGCCAAATTCGAACAATCCCCCTTTTTCGCCCAGTGCGCGGGCAGTTGGGTCTTCCAGTTCGTCGAGGATGAGGCGGCCGACCTTGGTGCTGAGCACGTAGTCATCGCGGCGGCGCTGCTTCAGGGCCGCGCCCAGGCGCAGTTCGGCCAGGCCGGCGCCGTAGAACGGGGCCGTGTCGAAATAGCGGATACCGCTGTCCCAGGCCGCGTCGACGGTCGCCAGCGCTTCCTGTTCCGGAATGTTGCGGAACATATTGCCCAGCGGCGCCGTGCCGAACCCCAGTTTGCCTGTCAGTAAGTGTTTGATTGTCATGGTATTTGCTTTCAATGTGTGGAAGAGTGAAGACAGAATAGCTGGACAACTTAAGCCTGTCCAAGACATAATTGGCGCAACTTGAGTCCTGAAAGGTCTGACATGCTGGACATACGCCAATTGCAATACTTCATCGCCGTCGCCGAGGAAGAACACGTGGGGCGCGCCGCCGAGCGCCTGCATATTTCCCAGTCGCCGCTGAGCCGGCAAATCGCCCAGCTCGAAGACAGGCTGGGCCTGACCCTGTTCGAGCGCAGCGCCCAGCGCATCCGCCTCACGCGCGATGGCCATACCTTCCTGGCCGAAGCGCGCGCCTTCATTACCCACGGCAACCGCCTGGAAGCACTGGCCAGGCGCCTGGGGCGCGGCGACGAAGGGGGGCTGTGCATAGGCTACATCGAAAACGCGATGCATGCGGGCGTGCTGCCCGATGGCTTGCGCACCTTGCGCGCCACGCGGCCGCAGGTGCACGTGGCCCTGTATAACCTGCATTCGGCGGAGCAGATCGAAGGCTTGCGCCAGCGCAGCCTCGATATCGCCCTGCTGTGCGAACCGCCGCTGCCGAACGACCCCGACCTCGACAGTGCGCAGGTGCTGAGCGATCCCATGCTGCTGGCCCTGCCGGAGACGCACCCGCTGGCGGCCAAGGCGGAACTCACGCCGGACGACCTGGCGGGCCAGGAGTGGATCGCCGTGCTGCACAAGGAAAGCGTGCTGAAACACGATAACTTCATCGCCGCCTGCGCGCGCGCCGGCTTTACGCCCGATATCCGCATGGAAGCGACGGAGCCGCTGACGGCGCTGGGTCTGGTGGCGGCCGGCCTGGGCATGGCCATGATCCAGCACAGTCTGCGCCAGCACGCGCCGGCCGGCGTCGTCGTGCGCGAACTGCCGTGGTTCAGCTACCGCACGCCCCTGTGGCTGGCGTGGCACAAGGTGAATTTGCGCCCGCTGGTGGGGATATTCCGGACAACCTTGCTGGAGCAGGCGGGCGTGGCCGCCTAGATTTTCCTGCTGCGTTTCAGGTGCAGGGGCAGCCACCACCACAGGCAGACGATGAGCGTGCCCATCAGCCCGCAGGCGACGATGCCGGCGATGTGGCCGAAGACTTCCGACATCACCAGATTGGTGCCGAGGATGAATGCCAGCGCCAGGGAAAAAGCGCCGCACATCATGATGCGGTCGGCCACCCGCTTGAAGCGTTCGCGGTCTTGCAGGGGGCGCATCACGCGGTGCTGGATGGCGGGCGCGCTGAGCAGCACGAGGCTGGTCATGGACAGGAAAAACGTCAGCAGGAAGACGATTTTTTCCGCCTGCACGATCTTCGCGAAGCCGCCATTGAAAGGCAGGATGATGAGGAAGGCCGTGAGCATCTGCGCGCCTGGCAAGAGGATGCGCAATTCGCTGAGCAGGTCGGACAGGTCGCCTTCGTCGCCGGACTGGTCATCGTCTTCCCGTGTTTGAGCGTGCGGCATGGCGGCGGTCCTATTCGTGGTCAAGGTGTCCAGTCTACGCGGCGGTGCGGTGCCTGACTGTGGGCGGGCGCACCTTCAGAAGCATTGCGCGAAGCGCTGGGGATGGCGCAGGGCGAATTCGCGCAAGCGCCACAGCGGTGTCGAGACGATGGCCGTGGCCGTGTAGCTGGCGTCGTGGCCGCAATGGCCGCAGGTATGGCGGCGGTGCGGCGCCAGCGCGAAATCGCCGAGATCGAGGTGCGGATGGCCGCAGCGGGCGCAGTCGCTGCAGCCCAGCGGCACGCCGGCATGCCGCGCCGCCATCCATGCCTGCGCGGCGGGCGGCGTGATGTTCAGTTGCATGATGTCAGGATGAAACAGGCCGGGCAGGGCGCGGCAGTCGATGGCCAGGGCGGGTGCGTCGCGCACCAGCAGGGCGCCGCCCAGGTCGGCCCTGGCGCGCAGCTGCAGCTGGCCGTCTTGGCCCAGGAGCAAGGTGGTGGCGTGAAACTGCAGGGGGTCGAACAGTTCCGGATACAGCACGTAGCCCATGGGGCTGGCATGTTGCCGGCAACGCTGCTGTCGTGTCGCCTGTTCGTCCGCCAGGTCGGCTTGCGCGCCCCAGTAGTGCTGGTGGGTGCGGCACCAGTGGCGCGCCGCGCCGTTGCGGAACTTGCCGGCGGGATGCAGCTCGCACTGGACGATGGCGTCCTGGCCCGCGCCGGCGCGAAAGTGGCCCGTGATGCGGGCCGTCGTCACGGCAAGATGGCCCGTGCTCGCCTGCAGGGGCCAGCACATGCCGGGCAAGGTCAGCGGCGTCACCCGCCGCCCCTGCGCGCGGCTATCGCCTTGCCAGGCGTAATCGGGCCGACACGCTGGCCGCAATGAGCAAGCCCGCCTTCATGGGCGGGCTTGGCGGTGCATTGCGCGCGGGGCATGGCCCTGCCTTATTCTTCCGTATCGGCCAGGGTGACGATGGCGCGCGCCCACTTGGCGTACTTCAGGTTCGCCAGGTCACGCACGGTCTTGATGTTGAATGCCTGCTTGAGCAGCTCTGCATCCTTCTCGCTGACGCCTTGCAGCGCATCGACGGGCGCATCGGCGATTTCCTTGAACGTCTTTTTTTCGTAGGCTTTGTCTACCGCTTTATTGATGTTCATATCTTGATACTCCTCAGTAAGTAGGAAAAATTATTCTACACGTTTTTGTTACCACTCAATTTACGCTTGCATGTCGTGCCGAAGCAAATATCATGGAGGTGGGTGACTCGGCAGTTATGCCGTCCCATGCCATCAATGCGGAAATTGCAATAATAGCATTTGTATTATTCATAGTATAATGATTTTCTGTGGCGGAGAATATTCCGCCCATACCGGGCGCCGCAGGCATGCGGCCTTACTTTGATAGCGTTCAGGAGATTACGATGAGTTTGCTAGACCAACTTGCAGGACAGGCGATGAGCGCTTTGGGCAACAAGGGCGCGGACGGTGAAGCCCCATCGGGGTTGATGGCCAGCGTGATGGAGCTGGTCAACCAGCATGGCGGCTTGCCGGGCTTGCTGCAAAAGTTCCAGGAAAGCGGCCTGGGCGACCAGGTGGCCAGCTGGATCGGCACCGGCGCGAATGCGCCCGTATCGGGCGAGCAGATCAAGGATGCGCTGGGTAGCGACACCATCACCCAGATCGCCGAGAAGGCGGGCGTGGCGCCGGACGCCGCTTCAGGCGGCCTGGCCGCGCTGCTGCCGCAGTTGATCGACAAGCTGACGCCGAACGGTCAGGTACCGGAAGGCACGGACCTGGTCAGCCAGGGCTTGAATATGTTGAAGGGCAAGTTCTTCGGTTGATCGCCAGCACCTGCCCAACAGAGAACCTCGCAGCGATGCGAGGTTTTTTAGGCTCTGTCCTCGTAAAATAGGGGAAATGCAGGAATCTTTCCTTGGCGCTGCTGTCTGACTCTGCATACCCGCCACACAGGGAGCAGACCATGCAGCCAGCCGAATGGATCAGCTTTATCGCGCAG
>NZ_CDXDQE010000008.1:0-283890 GCF_978021625.1 Janthinobacterium foliorum
TGGCTCGCCTGCGGCATAAATCGCTGTGGCTCGGTTATGCCGACTGCCTGCTCGATTCCCGCTCGGTACGCCAGGCAGCCAGCCAATTGGGCGTGCACCGCAACACCACGTTCCGCTGGCGCCACCGTTTTTTAGCCCTGGCAAAAACGGACCGGCCGCATGGCCTGCATGGCATCGCCGAGGTCGACGAACTGTATGTGCTGGAATCGCAAAAGGGAGCGCGGCATCTGACGCGTCCGGCGCGCCGCCGGGGTGGCCATGCCCGCCAGCGTGGCATTTCCAGTGCGCAAGTCTGCATCCTTGTGGCGCGCGACCGCACGGGGCAAACCCTGGCTTTCGTCACCGGACAAGGCGCGCTGACGACGGCGCAGCTGCATGACTGCTTGTCTCCCGTCATCGACAAGGATGTCTTGCTGGTGACGGACGGCCATGCCGCCTACCGGGCCTTCGCGCGCACAGCGGGGATCAGCCACCAGGCCGTCAACGTGCACGCAGGCATCCGCGTGCGCGGTGCCGCGCACGTGCAGAACGTCAATGCGTATCACAGCCGTCTGCGCGAATGGTTAAGGGCGTTTCACGGCGTGGCGACGCGCTACCTGCCAAACTACCTGGGATGGCGCTGGATACTCGACGCCAGACGCATCCGCTCACCAGAAACGTTATTGAAAGCAACATTGGGCGCATTCCCACATCTGACGGTGACATAGCCTTTTTTTATGGCTAGGCGGCCGCCATCATGCCGAAGCGCTGCCTGGCAAATTCAGGTTCCGCGGTCAGCCGCGCCGTGCTTCCTTCCACCAGGTACGAACAATAGCGGCGCCGCTCGGCGATGCCGCCGCGCCGCTCCATCAGCTCTCCCAGCATGGCGACGGCATCGGCGGCCATCTTTTGCACGGGCTGGCGCAGGGTGGTGATGTCGTAGCTGAGCCAACCGGACGCTTCCAGCGCATCGAAGCCGGCCACCGACATTTGCAGCGGCACCTGGATGCCCATCTGGTGGCGCGCCGTGTCCAGACAGCCGATGGCCATGATGTCGTTGCCGCAGATGACGGCGTCCGGCACGCGGCCCAGGCGGTCGATGACCTTGCGCAAGCCGCAGCCGCCGCTGGCGTAATCGTAATTGCCGCTGACGACGATGGGCGCGGGCAAGCCCAGGCTCAGCAGGCGGTCCAGCACGCCCGCCTTGCGTTCCTGTGCCACGGCCGAGTCGCCGGGGCCGTCGATGATGGCGAACTGGCGGTGGCCCGCCTCCGCCAGCCGCGACACGAGCAGGCGTGCCGCTTCTGCCTGGTCGCACAGCACGGCATGCACGGCGTGCTCGCGCGGGCTGCGGTTGAACAGCACCAGCGGTACCTCGCGCCGGGCGAACTCGGCCATCTGTTCGTCGGACAGGCCGGCCGCCACGATGGCCCCATCGACCTGGTACTGCCACACGTCGCCGAGCACCTTGCCGATATCGGCTTCGCGCTCCAGCGTGAACAGCAGCAGGCGCTTGCCCTGGCGGGCGATTTGCTGGCTCAGGTCGGACAGTACTTGCGGATAATACAGGTTGGCCAGGTTGGAAATGATGACGGCCACCAGGTTCGAGCGGCGCGTGATCAGGCTGCGCGCGGCCGCGTTGGGAATGTAGTCGAGGCTGATGGCCGCCTGCATGACCTTGGCATGCGTGGCTTGCGATACGCTGGCGCCCGGCTTGAAGCAGCGCGAGACGGCCGATTGCGACACGCCGGCCAGCAGGGCCACGTCATACGAGGTCACGCGGCGTCCGGCGGCGGGCAGGCTGCGTGCGACGGGAGCGGTGCCGGGGTTGCGCGCGACAGGATTCTTTTTTCGCATATTGGTCTGGCAAGCAAGCTGTCTCAAAGTATTCCTGCAGGCCCGGCCGCTTGTGGCGGCCTGGATGGGAAAGATGAGCATAGCGTAAAAGATTGCCATGTGGCAAGACTGTTTTCTTATTCATGTTGCAAAAAATATGATGAATTGGCAACTGGTATGCCTGTCGGGCGCGCCGCTGCGTGCGCCGGCGCCAAGTGGTCGCCAGGTGGCGACGTCTGGCCGCCAGGGCTAGCCGTTGATTGCCGGTGGGAAAACTTGCCGCCGCCTTCCTCCGTTGACGGCCATCGTACGCATATATGTCTAGTGCAACCGCGTGCCTTCTGATAACATAACGCCCCTTTATTCAGGGAAGGGTCGACATGGCCAATGCATGCGGCGTCGATTTCGGCACGTCAAATTCCACGGTAGGCTGGGCACGTCCCGGGCAGAGCACCATGCTCGGCCTGGAAGATGGCAAGACCACCTTACCATCCGTCGTCTTCTTCAATGCGGAAGACGAGGAAGTCAGTTTTGGCCGCGCGGCGCTGGCCGGTTATCTGGCCGGCTATGAAGGGCGCCTGATGCGCTCGCTGAAAAGCCTGCTGGGCACCAGTCTCATCGATGGCCAGACGGAAGTGGGCGGCCGCGCGCTGCCGTTCCGCATGCTGCTGGCACAATTCATCGGCGAAGTGAAACGCCGCGCCGAGCAGTCCGCCGGCCGCGAATTCTCGTCCGCCGTGTTTGGCCGCCCCGTCTTCTTTATCGACGACAATGCGCAAGCCGACCAGCTGGCGCAGGACACGCTGGCCGAAGTGGCTCGTTCCGTCGGCTTCAAGGATGTGGCCTTCCAGTTCGAGCCGATCGCCGCCGCGTTCGACTACGAGTCGCAGATCAGCAAGGAAGAGCTGGTACTGATCGCCGACATCGGCGGCGGCACGTCCGACTTTTCGCTGGTGCGCCTGTCGCCCGAGCGGGCGAAAAAGACGGAGCGGCGCGAGGACATCCTCGCCACCGGCGGCGTGCACATCGGCGGCACGGACTTCGATAAATACCTGAGCCTGTCTTCCGTCATGCCGCTGCTCGGCTACGGCAGCCGCCTGCACAACAATAGCGAGGTCCCCTCCAGCTATTATTTCAACCTGGCCACCTGGCATACCATCAACCTGGCTTACACCAAGAAGATCTGGGTGCAGCTGGCAGACGTGTGCCGCGATGCGCGCGAGCAAGACAAAGTGAAACGCCTGCAAACGCTGATCGACGAGCGCGCCGGCCACTGGCTGGCCATGAAAGTGGAAGAGGGCAAGATCGCCCTGTCCGACGCGGCCGAAGTGCAGCTGGAGCTGGACCGCCTGTCGCCCGCGCAAAGCCTGCTGCTGAAGCGGACGCAATTCGACGAGGCCATCGGCCATCTGTGCGGTTCCGTGGAAGAAACCGTGCTGCGCCTGCTGCGCGACGCGGGCGTGGCGCCGGAAGACGTCGATACCGTGTTCTTCACGGGTGGCTCGAGCGGCGTGCGTTTGCTGCGCGAAAAAATCGCGGCCCTGGTGCCGGCGGCGCGCAAGGTCGAAGGCGACTTGTTTGGCAGCATCGGCGCGGGATTGGCGCTGGATGCCGTGCGCAAGTTCGGTTGATGGCTGGGCAAGGCGCGCGCCTGGCGGCGTAGCCTTGCCGCCTGGCTTGTCGCCGTGCTAGTGTATGGTCCTGCAACGCGGCGCCTGCTCCTGCGCATTTTATCGAGACACTTATCGTTGCACCCACGAAAGAGCACCCCATGCATGTGTTTGACAAACCGATCGTCATGATCGACTTCGAGACGACCGGCTTATCTCCCGACATGGGCGACCGCATCACGGAGGTGGCGGCGCTGCGCATCGAGGGCGGGCAGATCACGGACCGCTTCGTGACCCTGATCAACTGCAATGCGCGCATTCCCTCGTTCATCACGGGCTTGACGGGCATCACGCAGGCGATGGTGGACCAGGCGCCGCCCGTGGCCGAGGTGGTGCCGCAGTTGCTGGACTTTATCGGCAGCGATGCCTTGTCGGCGCACAATGCCAGTTTCGATGAAAAGTTCCTGCGCGCGGAAAGCGCCCGTCTGAACCTGGCGCCCGCGCACGAGGCGCTCGTGTGCTCGCTGAAACTGTCGCGCCGCGTGTTTCCCGGCATGTCCAGCTACAAGCTGGGGCTGTTGTCGAGCCAGCTGGGCATCGCCTTCAAAAGCGCCGCCCACAGGGCCGAGTCCGATGCGGAAGTGGCGGCGCAAGTGCTGATCCATATCGGGCGCCATTTGCGCAGCAACTATGGCATCGCCGACGTCGACGCGGACTTGCTCGTCTCGCTGAACAAGCTGGCGGCGGCCAAGGTGCCGCAATTCCTGCAGAAACACCCGTCGCGCCGCTGAGCGTCCGTCAATGCTTGCCGCGCGCCAATTCTGACGCGCAACAGCCCGCTTCGCGCTGAAGCGGGCTCATCAAAACGATGTAATTTTGTTATTTCCTTTGAGTTCGCTCAAGCCCTTTCCCCGCATCGAATTTAAAATTTAAGCAACACACGATTTCGCCGCCCTGGGCCGCCGTTTTGCGCGCGCTGCCGGCAAGCGCAATGTGGATGGGGGCGCACATGGACAAGCACCATACTGCCAGAGATAGCCACCAGGCGTATATCTGGTTCCGCACGGCTGCCGAACAGGGCAATGCCTATGCTCAATTCAACCTGGGATTGATGTACAAGAAGGGGGAAGGTGTCGCGCACGACGATGCGCGCGCCTTTGTCTGGCTGCGCCTGGCGGCCCTGCAGGGGCTGGCCTTTGCGCAAAATCATCTGGGCGCCCTGTATTACCATGGCCGCGGCGTGGCGCAGAGCGACGAAGAGGCGGTGCTGTGGTTCCGGCGCGCGGCAGCGCAGGGCGATGCGTCGGCCCAGCAAAACCTGGGGCAGATGTACCGCAAGGGGCGGGGCGTGCTGCAAAGCGACGAACTGGCCCTGGCCTGGTTCTACCGCGCGTCCGAGCAGGGCGTGGCCAGCGCGCAATCGCTGCTGGGCGAAGCGTATGCGCAGGGACTGGGAGCGAAGAAGAACGATGCGCTGGCCCTGGCCTGGTTCCGCAAGGCCGCCCTGCAGGGCGATGCGCAGGCGCAGCTGAACCTGGGTCTCGTCTACAAGCGGGGCCAGGGCGTGGTGCAGAGCGATACGCAGGCGCTGGCCTGGTTTCGCCAGGCCGCTGCCCAGGGCCTGGCCGTGGCGCAGCGCCAATTGGGCGTGGCGTATGCGGAAGGCCTGGGCGTGGCGCCGGACCAGTTGCGCGCCTACGCCTGGCTGCAGCGCGCGGCCGAACAGGATGACATGGATGCCCAGTTCAACCTGGGCGTGATGCTGGCGCGCGGGCAGGGCGTGGACCGCGATGACGCGCGCGCCGTGGCCTGGTACCGCCGCGCCGCCCTGCAGGGGCACTGCATGGCGCAATACAACCTGGGCGGCATGTACGCGGGAGGGCGTGGCATTGCCCGCGATTTGCGCCAGGCGCTCGATTGGTACGCGAAGGCGGCGGCCCAGGGGGCGGCAAACGCGCAGTTCAACCTGGGCGTGATGTATGCCAATGGTCATGGCGTGGCCCGCGACGAAGTGTGCGCTGTGCACTGGTACCGCACGGCGGCCGAGCAGGGTGATGCCAGCGCGCAAAATAACCTGGGCGTCATGTATGCGAACGGCCATGGCGTGCCGCAGGACGACGGCCTGGCCGTGCATTGGTATGCGCGCGCCGCCGAGCAGGGCCATGCGCTGGCCCAGTACAACCTGGGAGGCATGTACAACGGCGGGCGCGGCGTGGAGAAGGATGCCGTGCGCGCCTACATGTGGCTGGCGCTGGCGGCGGAAGCCGGCGACGGCACGGCCGCCGGCGCGCGCGAGGCCAGCGGCGGCAAGCTGGCGCCCGGGCAATTGCAGCAAGCCCGTGAATTGATGCGGCAATGGCGCCTGGCCCACGGGCTGGCGGTGCCGCCGCGCGCCTAGCGCTTCCCGTCCTGCCGTGCCTGCCAGCACATGCGATAATTGCACCTCGGCATGCCTTGCGTTGGCATGTTTTTCATGTGGGATAAGGAAAGGGGCGCGATGGCAAGGCAGGCAGGCGAAGATGCATCCGAACAAAAAGTTATCGATGATATCGCGACACATGGCTGGCACGGCGTGCATATCGCCGGCGATGACGAGGGGCCCGGCTATAGTTTCACGATAGGCGCATGCCACAGCTTTGGCGTGCCGGAATTTCTCATCATGGGTTTGCCGCAAGCGATGGCCCACAGCATACTCGACGTGGCGCTCGATGCCGCGCGCAGCGGCGCCATCACGGACTTCACGGCCACCACGGATGCTTTGCTGCAAGGCCATCAGTGCGCTTTCGTGCGCGTGCCGGAAGCGCAATACCGCGACCATGTCGGCTATGCGCGCTGGTATTACCAGGGCAATGATTTTACTTTGTACCAGATCGTCTGGCCGTCGCGCGATGGGTATTTCCCTTGGGAGGCCGGCGCCGGCACTGCCTATGTCGCCAGCCAGCCGTTGCTGGGACCGGCGCCGCTGGTAGCATGAATGCGGGCAAGGTCGTCACGCTGGTGACCGGCACGGCCACCCTGTGCGTGTTCGACCCGGCCCGCTTGCGCCACAAGCTGGACGACGGCTGCGACTGGTGGAGCGTCCCCTGCGCGGAGCTGGCGGCCGTGAATGCGGGCCTGGCGGCATTTTTCAACGTGGGCGGCGATGGCGCATACGAGATCACGCTGCAGGACGAACTTGCCGAGCCACACGCGAGCGTGCACCTGGCCGTGCTCTCGGGCCGCGTCTATATCGGTGCTGGGGAAGACGTGACGGGCGGCGGCCTGGAGCCGGACGCGGCTTGCGGCGGCCTGTTTCTGGACCTGCCCGCGGGCAGCTATCGCGTGCAGGCGCGGCGCGATGGCGCGCGCATCAGCCTGGCATTGCTGCCGGACGCGCGTGGCAGCAATGCGTTTGACGCGCTGGTGCGCATCTAGTCATCGTTGCGCGTATCCGGCCTGCCTATGCATCCAGGCGCGCCACGCCCGTGCCCTGGCGGCGGTCGAGGAACAGGCTGTTGCCGTGGATTTTCTTGGCCTGCTTTTTTGCTTCCGCCGCCCGCGTGGCGATTTGATGGTGCGTGTAATACTGGTGCGCCTCGACCTTGATGACGCCCAGCGACAGGCTGATCAGCGAGTAAAACACTTTCTTGCCCTGCCGGTCTTCACTGATGTAGCCGCCTCGTTCGCAGTCGCCCGTGCTGTAATAGGCGAGGATGGCGGACGAAAAGTCGTCGAGCATGGCCTGGCAGCGCACTTCCCAATCCTCGCTCTGGAACAGGATCATGAAATCGTCGCCGCCGATATGGCCGATGAAGTCGCGGTTCGGGTCGCAATGGCTGCTGAGGATCTCCCCCGTCAGCTGGATCACGTCGTCGCCCTTGCGGTAGCCGTATACATCGTTGAATGGCTTGAAGTGGTCGAGGTCGCAATAGCAGACCCAGAAGCGGCTGCCGCTGTGCAGCAGGCGATCGATATGTTCGTTGATGGGCACGTTACCGGGCAGCTGCGTCAGGGGATTCGCGTAGCGGGCCGCATTGATCTGCATCTGCGTGATTTCGCGCATCAGGTCATGGCCCGTGCCCATGCCCAGGTAGCGGCCGTGTTCAGTAATGATGAAGCCGTTGAACAAATGGTGGGCATCCGACTGCACCATGGTGTAGCTGAGTTCCTGCAAGCTTGTCTCGTGGTCGGCGATGAGGGGATTGGCATCCATGAACAGGCTGCAGGATTTCTTGCCGTACAGTTCGCGCTGATAGGGGCGGGCGAAGTGGTCGATCATCTCGAAGCGGCTGATCAGGCCCAGCGGCACGCCGTTGTCGACGACGGGAATGATCATCAGCTTCGGTTCCTTCAGGAAAATGTCGTACACCTCGTTATTGTTCAGTTGCGGCGACACGGCCGCCACCCGGTGCAGCAGCTTGCGGATGCTGGCGCCATTCTTTTCCAGGCTGCTGCGCTGCGGATACACGGCCACGCCGTTGCGTCCCAGCGCCTGCACCACTTCCGCCGGCAAGGCGCGCGCCGGCACCATGTTGGGCCGGCCCAGGTGATAACCTTGCCCGAAGGCCACGCCCAGGTCGCGCAGCACCAGCAGTTCCGTCTGCGCCTCGATGCCCTCGGCAATCACCAGGGTGCCGGATTTCTCCGCGATTTCCTGGATCGAACGCACGAATTGCAGCTTTACGGGGTCATTGTTGATGCCCTGGATAAAATGCATGTCGATTTTGACGTACTCGGGCCGCAGTTCCGACCACAGGCGCAGGCTGGAAAAGCCTTCACCCAGGTCGTCGATGGCGATCTGGAAACCCATGTTACGGTAATGCAGCACCGCCTCGCGCATCAGCTCGTAGTCGTAGGTGGGCTGGTTTTCCGTCAGCTCGATGATGACGCGGTCCGGATTGATGCCGATGTGCTCGATGTATTCCAGGGTCTCGCCATGGCGCGCATTGCGCAGCAGCAGGCATTCAGGGCTGACATTGAGGAACAGCTTGCCCGGCAGCTGCAGTTCGGCAAAGCGTTCCAGCACCACCTGGCGGCACAGGTGTTCCACTTCCAGGGTCAGGTCGTTCGCGCGCGCCACCTTGAACAGGTTCATCGGTGCATGCAGGGGGCTGTCCGATGGCCCCCGTATCAGGCCTTCGTAGCCGATGATCTCGCCGCTCTGCATGTGGATGATGGGCTGGAACAGGGCGCTGAGCTTGCGGCCGGCCAGGATCTCGTGCAAGGCATCCGTCCCTTCGATGGTCATGGCGGCCGCTGGCGGCTTCAGGTACGCCACGTTCGATGGCGTCGCGGCGGCGGGCGCGGAGGTGGCGGTGGGGAGGGCGAGAGTGTGCATAGGGGGATCTGGCGGCACGGCCTCTGGACGGGCCATGAACATGTTGCCGATAGTAAAGAAGATTTATGACGGCTTGATGAAATGTATTTGCTTTTGACAATGTTTCTTGCCTGACCGTCAGTTTGCCGATTCTCCTCAAAAACGCGATTTACCACGGCGATTTCCGTGAATTGCCCAAACAAAAAACGGCAAATTCAGCGGATAACTGTGCATTAAAAGTGCCGATCCGCGCTATGATTTCTCTTGGCGAAAGTCAACATAGGCAGCCGCAGAGTTTGCTAGAGCGGTCTGCTTCCCCGACATCCAACAATGAGACAAACAACCCATGCAATTACGTAGTGCAACCCTCATACTCAGCTTGCTGGCCGCATTCGGTGGCAACGCCATCGCGCAAACTGCGCCCGTTCCTGCTTGCCCTGCCGGCGACGGCGCGCCCGTGACGTATCCGGTCAGCAAAAAAGTCGACCAGCAGGACAGCTATTTCGGCACCACCATCCTCGACCCCTACCGCTGGCTGGAAGACGCCAACAGCGCTGAAACGGGCGAGTGGGTGGCGGCGCAAAACAAGCTGACGCAAGCGTACCTGGGCACCATTCCCGAGCGCGAAGCGATCAAGCAGCGCCTGACGAAGCTGTGGAACTATGAGCGTTTCTCTACGCCAACCAAGCAGGGCGGCCGCTACTTTTACAGCCGCAACGATGGCTTGCAAAACCAGGCCGTGCTGTACACGGTAAAAAAACTGGCGGACGAGCCCCGTTTGCTGCTCGACCCGAACACCCTGTCTTCCGACGGCACGGTGGCCTTGGCCGGTACCTCGATCAGCCCGAATGGCAAATACCTGGCCTACGCCACGGCCGCTTCCGGTTCCGACTGGAACGAGTGGAAAGTGCGCGACATCGAAACGGGCAAGGATTTGACGGACCATATCAAGTGGGCCAAGTTCTCCGGCGCCTCGTGGACCAAGGACAACACGGGCTTCTTCTACAGCCGCTATGACGCGCCGAACGAAGCAACCAAGCTGGCCGATATCAATTACTTCCAGAAATTGTATTTCCACAAGATCGGCACGCCGCAAAGCGACGACGTGCTGGTCTTCGACCGTCCCGACCAGAAGGAATGGGCGTTCGGCGGCAGCACCGTCAGCGATGACGGCAATTACCTGATCATCACGGCCACGCAAGGCACGGAACGCAAGAACCGCGTCTTCTACAAGGACTTGCGCCAGAAGAATGCCAAGGTGGTGGGCTTGCTGGAAGAATTCGACGCGTCGTACGCATTCATCGACAATGACGGCCCCGTGTTCTTCTTCAAGACGGATAACAAGGCGCCGAAATCGCGCGTGATCGCCATCGATACGCGCAAGCCGCTGCCCTCCGACTGGAAGGAAATCGTGCCGCAAAGCGCGGAAACCCTGGTCGCCGTCAACCTGATCAACAACCAGCTGGTGCTCGACTACCTCAAGGATGCGCAAACGCAGATCAAGATCGTCGACCTGAAGGGCAAGCTGGTGCGCGAAGTGGCCTTGCCGGGCATCGGTTCGGCCGGCGGGTTTGCGGGCAAGCGTGGCGACACGGAAACGTTCTACTCGTTTACCAGTTTTACGACGCCCGCCACCATCTACCGCTACGACATGAAATCGGGCAAGAGCACGGTGTACCGCCAGCCAAAGGTCGATTTCGATCCGGACGCCTTTGAAACGCGCCAGCAATTCTTCACCAGCCGCGACGGCACCAAGGTGCCGATGTTCATCGTCTCGAAAAAAGGCATGAAGCTCGACGGTTCCAACCCGACCTATCTGTACGGCTATGGCGGCTTCAATATTTCGCTCACGCCGAGCTTCTCCGTGGCGAATCTGGCCTGGGTGGAAATGGGCGGCGTCTACGTGATGGCCAACCTGCGCGGCGGCGGCGAATACGGCGAAGCCTGGCATCAGGCTGGCACCAAGCTGAACAAGCAAAACGTGTTCGACGACTTCATAGGCGCAGCCGAATGGCTGGTGGACAACAAGGTCACCTCGCCCTCCAAGCTGGCCATCGGCGGCGGCAGCAATGGCGGCCTGCTGGTGGGCGCGGCCATGACGCAGCGTCCGGACCTGTTCGCCGCGGCGATTCCGCAAGTGGGCGTGCTCGACATGCTGCGCTTCCACAAGTTCACCGTGGGCTGGGGCTGGGTGCCTGACTACGGCTCGTCGGACGATGCGGAGCAGTTCAAGGCGCTGGTGAAGTACTCGCCACTGCACAACCTGAAGGCGGGCGGCTGCTATCCGGCCACCATGATCACCACGGCCGACCATGACGACCGCGTCGTGCCGGCGCACAGCTTCAAGTTCGCCGCCGCCGCCCAGGCAGCGCAAGGCGGCGCGGCGCCCGTGCTGATCCGCATCGACAGCAAGGCGGGCCATGGTGCCGGCAAGCCGACCACCAAGCAGATCGAGGAAGTGGCGGATCGCTGGGGCTTCCTCAGCCGTTCGCTGAAGATGACGCCAGCGGTGCCTGCGGAAGCGGCCAAGGTGGCGGCGCAGTAAGCCGGTAGGCGGTAGGTCGGATTAGCGCGCAGCGCGTAATCCGACACCGCCTGCGCCAACAATGTGTCGGATTACGCGGCCTGCCGCCGCTAATCCGACCCACTCCGACCTACCTCCGTAATCCTCGCCAGCACTCCCTCCCCAAACACCGCCTGAAACGGCAAATCCTTGCGCTGCGCATAGCCGATGTAGCAGTCGCACTTGAAGCGCGGGCAGGCGCGTTCCTGCAGCATGTCCGCCAGATCATCCTCATACAGATTCCCCAGCCGCTCCGGCACGAAATGGCAGCGCGCCAGTTCGCCATCGCCATCGACGGACAGCGATGCTTCGCCCGCCAGGCACGGTTTGCCGCGCGATGGGGAAGGCCGGCGGCTTTGCGCGAACCACGGGTCGATGGCGTCCAGTGCGGCCAGGGTTTCCCCGCTGTAGTAGCCGGGGCCGCGCCGGTCGTAGGCGTTCAGCCACAGGTACACGTGGCTGGGCAGCGCCGCGCGCAGGGCGCCGATGGCGTCCAGGTGTTCCTGCATGGCGACGACGCCGACGGAATAGCGCACGCCCATGGCGTCGAGGCGCGCGCAGCGTTCGACAAAGCGGGCCAGTGTCGTCTGGTCCGGATGGTAGGTGCACCACAGGCCGATCTTTTCCAGTCCATCCATGCCATCGAGCCAGCTCAATGGGCCGGACAGATTCGTCTGCAGCGCCACCTGGCGTACGTGCGGCAGTGCGGCCAGCGCTTGCATGGCCGCGCGGTAGTGGCGCCGCACCAGCGCTTCGCCCCAGGGCGTGAACAGCACGCCGATGTCCCGCTCCTGCGCCGCTATCCAGTCGGTAAAACGCGCCACTTCGCGCGCGTCGCGGGCCAGCGCGGCGCGGCTGTCGCGCTTCTTGGCAAACGGGCAGTAGCCGCAGGCGTAGTTGCAGCTGGCCAAGGTGCCGCGGTACAGCAGGGACAACGTGCCCGCCTGCGCGAGGCCGGGAGGTGCTGTCAGCACGCCTGGCCGCCTTCGGCCATCAGCGCGCGCACCTTGCTTGACGCCAGCCACGGGCCGATGGTGTCGGCGTAGCTGTAGCCGCGGTCGTTCAGGCGCAGCAACGGGCCATCCTCTTCCACCAGTTCCAGCGCGTGCAGCTCGGCCAGCTGCGGCAAGTCCGCTTCGCAGCGCGTGCCGAAGCGCGCCGCGTAGGCGTCGCGGTCCAGGCCCGGTTGCGTCAGCAGCGACTGGATCACGTAGCGGCGGCGCTGCTCTTCCTCGTCCAGCACGTAGCCGTGTTCCGCGTGCGCGAAGCGTTCTTCGTCCAGCGCCAGATAGTGGTCGATGATATTGATGGTGTCCGTGCGCGCCACCGCGTACTGGCTCGAATAATGCAGGCGCGAGGTATACGAGCGGGCGCCCGCGCCCAGGCCCACCATGCCGTCGTTCTGGCAGCAGTACGACGGGCCGTTCTGTTCCGGCGCGTGGGGCGCGCGGAACATGCGCATCGAGACCTGCTCGTAGCCAAGCGCGCGCAAATGGTCGCGCGCCGCCGCGTACAGGGACAGCCTGCTGTCGCCGTCCTGCGCCAGCAGGATGGGGTTCAGCGTCTCGGCGCCTTTGCGACGCGCGATCTTGCCGAGACCCGTTTGCTCGCGCACGTACAGCGGATACAGGTAGATTTCCTCGGGACGGAAGGCCAGCGCGCTGTCGATGGAGGCCAGCAGGCTGGCCACGGTCTGCCCCGCGATGCCGTAGATCAGGTCCAGGTTCAGGGTGGGAAAGCCGGCCGCGCGTATCAGGCCGATGGCGTGATGCACGGTGGCGTTTTGCTGGGGGCGGGCCAGGGCGCGCATCTCGCCGGCGGCAAAGCTCTGGATGCCCAGGCTGACCCGGTCGATGCCGTGCGCGCGGCACACGGCCAGACGCTCCGCCGTGATGGTCTCGGGCGAGGCTTCGATGCCGGCCGGCGTGTGCTGCAAGTCGATGCCGAGGATGTCGCGCGCGCCGCACAGCAAGGTATCGAGCTGCGCGGGCGACAGATACGTGGGCGTGCCGCCGCCCAGCGCAAAGCGGGCAAAGCGGCGTTCGCCCAGCGCGCCGTCGAGGGCGCGCATCTGCACCAGCACCTGCTGCACGTAGCGTTCGACCATCTCCGCGCTGGGGCGGGCCATGGCGAACAGGTTGCAAAAGCCGCAGCGCATCTCGCAAAACGGAATATGGATATACGCGAACAGGGCGCAGCGGTCCTGCTGCGCCCACAAGGGCGCCAGCGGCGCCGCTTGCTGCAAGGCGCGATAGGCCGCCTTGTGCGGATACGAGTAGGAATAGGCCTGGTAGGGCGTGTGGCGCATGCGCTGCGCCAGGGTGCCCGGCTGTTCGGATGGGTTCACGATGGGGACTCCTGGGATTGCGGCGGCAAGGCCGCGGTATCGGGTTCAATGAAAAAATGCGCGTACGGCACCTGCCACACGCTGTCGTGGGCGAGGCGGTGGCCGCGGTAGCCGTCTTCGCCGTAGGCGCTGCCGTGGTCCGAGCAGACGATGGCAAACGTGGGCGCGCGCGCGGCACAGGCCTCGAACAAGGGCGCCAGCGCACCGTCCACATAGCGCAGGGCGGCCGCGTGGCTGTCCAGGCAGTCGCTGCGGCAGCCGGGCAGGTAGGCGCGGTTTGGCGTATGCAGGGCGGCCACGTTAATGAACAAAAAGCTGCGCGCGTCGTCCAGGGCCAGGCGTTCGATGGCCAGTGCCACCTGCTTGTGCGTCGAGTGGCGGCTGGCCACGCCCATGCCGGCGCTCCAGTGACTTTCCTGGAACAGCGACGGCAGCACGCTGCCCAGAGCGGTTTGCTTGTTGAAAAAGCCCACGCCGCCGATGCAGATGGTGCGGTAGCCGCGCGCGGCCAGCGCGGCGGGAATATCGGCTTGCTCGAACGTGAAAGTGTGCGGTGATGTCGTTTCGCTGCCCGCGAAGGCCGAGGCGAACAGGCGCGGATGGCGGCCCGGCGCGGCCGGCGTCGGAAGGAAACCGGCAAAGAAGGCCTGGTGCGCCGCGTAGGTAAACGTGGCGGGCGAGTGGCGGCATTCCCAGCCGCCCGGCGGCAGGAAACGCCCCAGCACGGGCAGTTCGCCCGCTGCGTACAGGGCTTGCGCCACGTCGTAGCGCAGGGTGTCGAGGGTGATGAAGACGATGTCGTGACTGCCCACGATGGCGTGCATGTCGGGGATGTCGGGATTTTTTTCAGGCATGTCAGTTGAAATGGGCCAGTTGCGCCGCATAGGTGTCGGCGCCTTGCCATAGCAGGCCAGGCAGCAGGTCGCCGAAGGCGTTCGCTTCCAGCACGCGGGCCTGGCCGCGGCGCACCACCAGGTCGTAGCCCGCCACGCGGCTGTCCGGGAAGGCTTGCGCAGCCAGAGCGCTCGTCGCTTCCAGCGCCGCCATGTCGGCATCGTCCAGCAAGTCCGCCGCGTCGCCGCGCCGGTTGTCGAGGTGCAGATTGGTCATCATCCGTTGTCCCATGCGCGCCACCCGGTGCGCGGGCTGGCCGGCCAGAGTGACGACGCGCAGGTCGTAATGGCTGTCGCCGCGGCGCGGCTTGTTCAGCCATGCTTCCGCGTACAGCTGCTGGGCGGCCAGCGCATCGACGAGGGCCGCGATGTCGGTTTCGGCTTCGTAGCGCGCCATGCGCTTGCTGTTCATCAGGCGCGTTGCGCCTGGCGCGCGCAGCAAGGTGGCCGAGGTGGTGGCTTGCTGGCGGCCGGCGCGGTTGCGGCGGTAGGCGACGACGCCGGAGGCCGACGAGCCATAGCGCGGCTTCAGGTAGAGGCGGTCCAGGTCATGTTCGCGCAGCAAGTCCTGCAAGTGCGCGTAGCCTTGCACGGGACCCAGCATGAGTGGCACGGGCACGCCGTGCGCGGCCAGGTGGCGCTGGCATGCCAGCTTGTCCGTCATGCGGAGGATGTCGGCTGGCGCATTGACGGCGCGCACGTGCGGCAAGGCCGCCAGCTGCGCGCCCACATGCTCCATGGCGGCCGCAAAACCGGCAAACCACGCATCCATGGCCAGCAGCTCGCCATGGCCGGGCGCGGGCAGGGGCGCGCGGCCCTGCAGCAGGCGGCCGGAACGCAGCAACAGCAGATGGGCGGCAGGATCGTCGCCGGGCGGCTCGATTTTCAGCCAGCCGGGCTGGCCCAAGGCGACTGGCAGCAGGTCCGGCTGCGCCAGCCAGTCGCGCCATTCCAGCACCTGCGCGGGCGGCAGGCGCAGGTGCGCGCGCGCCGCCAGCATCAGGCGCACGCGCTTGCTGCCGGCAGTCGCCAGCAGGGTGAGGGGCAAGGCCAAGGAGACTCCGTTTGCTCGATGCTTACTCGCCCACGGCGACATAGCGGTAGGTTTCGCCGTCGTCCTCGTCCTCTTCCTGCGGGTCGTCCAGCGCCACCGCGAACGGCAATGCCTTCAGCTTCGCCTGGTTTTCTTCCGAGATGTAATGGTGCGACAGGTCCAGGCGTTTCAGATTGCCCAGCTGGCTGCCGTTCAGCAGCGCCGCGGCGCCCGTGTCGCCGATGGTGCCCAGCGACAGGTCGAGGATGTCGAGCTGCGCCACCAGCGGCTCTTCCGCCAGCCACACGGCCAGGTCGTCGGCGATTTCCGCATCGCGCAGGCCGAGATACTTCAGCGTGGGCACGGCCAGCTGCGCCAGCACCTTGCGGTACAGGTCCACGTCGCCGGAAAAGCCATAGTCGTCCGTGCCCAGCCACAGTTCCAGGTGTTCCAGCTTCGGCATGCTCGATTGCGCCAGCGCCTCGGCGATTTTCTGGTCGAGGCCACCCGATTCGATGGTCAGCTTGCGCAGGTGCTGGTGCGCGAACGGTTCGATCACCAGTTCATTGCCGCCACGGATGCGCAATTCTTCCAGCAGCGGGAACGCGTCCAGCAGGGGCTTGTAGCTGCCCTGGACGATCCACGAAATTTCGCATTCCTCGTACGTCATGTCGCCCATGAAAATGGCGCGCAAGGCGGGCAGCTGCGGCGCCTGGGCGATCAGCGCGGCCATCACTTCGTCGGCGCCCGATTCGTACGGGTCGCCCCACATGCCGATGATCAGCGCCTCGAGCGCGTTCTTGTCGGCCTTCTCGAGGAAGCCGGCGATCAGCTCATCCATCTTGCGCGTGTCGTCGTACTCGAGCGACAGGCGGTAAACGATGTCCCGGGAGGCATCGAACGGCAGGTCGGGGTCGTACTCGACGACTTTTTTATTGTGGAAGGTAATGGTGCTGTCGGAAATGGTCATCGCTGTGGCTCCGTGTAAGCGTTGGAGGCCTGGATGCCGCGCGCATGGCAACGGTGCTGGACGAGCCGGGATGTGCCGCGACGCTCTGCGAAGACATCCAGGCCTGGAGATCTTGTTTATTGCAAAATCTTAGCACGGAGGCACGGGCTTGTTGCGCACTGCTGGAGCGCGTTATCGATGGATCACCACCAGCAGCGCCTTGCCCTCGGTCTTGCCCAGGTTGCGTATCGTGTGCGGCTGGTCCGCCGGATAGCGCGCCGTGCCGCCATTCTTGACCTTTTTCTTTGCCGCGCCCACTTCCAGTTCCAGGTTGCCGTGGATCACCGTCAAATGCTCGGTGGTGCCCGGATCGTGGGGCTGCGACGCCAGTTCGCCGCCCGGCGCCAGCGTTACTTCATACCATTCATATTTGCCGGCCAGTTCCATCGGCCCCAGGATGCGCAGCACGTAGCCGGCGTGGTCGCCGGGCAGGGTGGGGGTTTCGTGCGCGTCCGTGACGCGGATGGTTTCCACGGCTTTTTCCGCGCTGGACAGCAATTCGCCGATCTGCACGCCCAGGGCGTTGGCCAGGCGCCACGTGATGGCGATGGTGGGATTGGCTTTTTCGCGCTCGATTTGCGACAGCATGGACTTCGAGACGCCCGCGATGCGCGACAGATCCTCCAGTGTCAGGCCGCGCGCCAGGCGCAGCCGTTGCAGGGTGGCACCTACTTCAGGGGGAGAATTGGTCGAAACGCTGGTTTTCATCGGCAGTTGGCTTGCAAAGTTCAAAAGGCTTGGGTAATATCCACTATATTGAATTTCAGTTCGAAATAGTGGATTTTGAAGGAAATCACGGAAACGTGTAGACTTCAAACAGCGCTTCACGGTACAGCATACTGCGCGCACCGGTCAAGCGGCGGCTTTTTCCCTATGGCGGCTGAGACCACACGGACACCACACGCCTACATCAGGGACACAAGGAATATCATGAGCGAGCAAGCGAAGAACACCTTTTTCAGCGGTCTGCAACAGAATCTCGATCAACTGCGCCAGCAGGGCTTGTACAAGCCCGAGCGCGTGATCGCCTCGCGCCAGGGCGCCGAAGTGGTGTGCGACGATGGCCGTACCCTGATCAATATGTGTGCGAACAACTACCTGGGCCTGTCCGGCGACGTGCAGACGCAGGAGGCGTCCATCGCCGCCACGCAGAAGTATGGCTACGGCCTGTCGTCCGTGCGCTTCATCTGCGGCACGCAAACCGTGCATAAGGAGCTGGAGCAGGCCATCTCCGCTTTTCTGGGCACGGAAGACACAATTCTGTACGCGGCGGCATTTGACGCCAACGGCGGCGTGTTCGAGCCGTTGTTCGATGAAAACGACGCCATTATTTCCGACGCGCTGAACCACGCTTCCATCATCGACGGCATCCGCCTGTGCAAGGCTGGCCGCTACCGCTATGCGCACAACGACATGGCCGACCTGGAAGTGCAGCTGCAGGCGGCCATCGCCGCCGGCAAGCGCCATAAAGTCATCGTCACGGACGGCGTGTTCTCGATGGACGGCACGATCGCGCAGCTCGACAAGATCTGCGACCTGGCCGACAAATACGGCGCGCTGGTGATGATCGACGAATGCCACGCTTCCGGCTTCATGGGCGCGACGGGCCGCGGCACGCACGAACACCACAATGTGATGGGCCGCATCGACATCATCACCGGCACCCTGGGCAAGGCCCTGGGCGGCGCCATGGGCGGCTTCACGTCGGCGCGCAAGGAAGTCATCGACACCCTGCGCCAGAAATCGCGCCCCTATCTGTTCTCCAACACCCTGGCGCCATCGATTGCCGGCGCCTCGCTGTCGGTGCTCGAGCGCCTGGCCAAGTCGACGGAGCTGCGCGACCGCCTGCATGACAACACGGCTTTCTTCCGCAGCGAGATCGAGCGCATCGGATTCACCATCAAGCCGGGCACGCATCCCGTCGTTCCCGTGATGCTGTTCGATGCCCCCGTGGCGCAGAAATTCGCCGCCCGCCTGTATGAGCTGGGCGTGCTGGTGACGGGCTTCTTCTACCCGGTCGTGCCGATGGGCCAGGCCAGGGTGCGCGTGCAGCTGTCGGCGGCCCACACCCGCGATCAGCTGGTCAAGGTGCTGGCCGCCTTCGAGCAGGCTGGCAAGGAACTCGGTCTGCTGACCACTGCCACCACTACCAATTAACAAGAAATCAGGATAAGAAGATGGAACGCATTTTAGTCATCGGCGCAAACGGCCAAATCGGTAGTGAACTGGTGGGCGCGCTGGCGCTGCAGCACGGCGCGGACAATGTCATCGCCAGCGACATCGGCACGAACAATCTGTACCAGGCCAAGCGCTATGCGCAGCTCAATGTGCTGGACAAGGACGGCCTGGCGAAAATCATCGCCGACGAGAACATCACCCAGGTGTACCAGCTGGCGGCCATGCTGTCGGCAACGGGCGAAGCGGCGCCATTGAAGGCGTGGAGCCTGAACATGGATGGCTTGCTCAATATCCTGGAGCTGGCGCGCGAACGCGGCGAGGCGGGTAAACCATTGCGCATCTTCTGGCCGTCGTCGATCGCCGCCTTCGGCCCGAACACGCCGCAGGTCAACACGCCGCAAATGACGGTGATGGACCCCACCTCGATGTACGGCATCAGCAAGCTGGCCGGCGAGCGCCTGTGCGAATACTACTTCAACAAGTATGGCGTAGACGTGCGCAGCATCCGCTACCCGGGCATCATCAGCTACAAATCGCCTCCGGGCGGCGGCACCACCGACTACGCCATCGCCATCTTCCACGCGGCCTTGCGCGGCGAGCGCTATGACTGCTTCCTCGATGCGAACACCACCTTGCCGATGATTTACATGCCCGATGCGATCCGCGCCACCATCGAACTGATGGACGCGCCGGCAGCGGCCATCAAGATCCGTTCGTCGTACAACGTGGCCGGCGTGTCGTTTAACCCTGAGCAGCTGGCGAAAGCCATCGTGCACATGGTTCCGGACTTCAAGATCAGCTACAAGCCGGACAGCCGCCAGGCCATCGCCGACAGCTGGCCGCAAAGCCTGGACGACAGCACGGCCAGCGCCGACTGGGGCTGGAAGGCGCAGATCGGCGTCGAACAGATGGTCACCGACATGCTGGCCAATGTCGACGTGGGGCACGCCGCCAAGGCGGCTTGAACGCGCACGAACATTTATAAAAACATACTAATATAAAGAGACACTACATGGATATGAGCGTATTTGACCTGTTCAAGATCGGCATCGGGCCGTCGAGCTCCCACACGGTGGGGCCGATGGTGGCGGCGCGGCGTTTTCTGGTCGAATACGGTCCCCTGGACCAGGTGGTGGGCGTCGAAGTGGCCCTGTACGGTTCGCTGGCGCTGACGGGCGTGGGCCATGCCACGGACAAGGCGGCCATCCTCGGCCTGATGGGCGAGACGCCGCAGCATGTGGCACCCGATGAAGTCGACAGCAAGCTGGCCGCCATCGAGGCGGCTGGCGAAATCGCGCTGCTGGGCACGCACGTGGTGCCGTTTACGGCCGCCACCGGCCTGGTCTGGCACAAGAGCGAATCCCTGCCCGAACACCCGAACGGCATGCTGTTCACCCTGAAGCTGGCCGACGGCAGCCGGGTCGACAAGGTGTATTACTCGATCGGCGGCGGCTTTATCCGCGAAGCGGGCGAGGCGCAGGCGGAAGCGGCCGTGGAATCGGCTGCCGGCGCGCGCGTCGTCTTCCCCTTCGATACGATGGACCAGCTGCTGGCGCACGGCGTGGAAAGCGGCCTGTCGATTCCAGAAATGCTGCGCGCCAACGAGTGCGTCAAGCGCAGCGATGCGGAACTCAATGAAGGACTGGACCGCATCTGGCACGTCATGCGCGACTGCATCGCGCACGGCCTGCACACGACGGGCAACCTGCCGGGCGGCTTGAACGTGAAGCGCCGCGCCGCCAAATTGTGGCGCCTGGCGCAGGATGCGAAGGCATCGGACAACCGCGCCAACGACTTGCCGCACGACGCCGTGCATCTGGTCAGCCTGTATGCGATGGCCGTCAACGAGGAAAACGCGGCCGGCGGGCGTGTCGTCACGGCGCCGACGAATGGCGCCGCCGGCATCATCCCGGCCGTGCTGCGCTACTACGCGGAGGACTGCCGTCCCAGCGATCCGGTGGGCGGCGTGCGCCGCTTCATGCTGACGGCGGCTGCCATCGGCATGCTGTGCAAGCGCAATGCCTCGATCTCGGGCGCCGAAGTGGGGTGCCAGGGCGAAGTGGGCGTGGCCTGCGCCATGGCGGCGGCCGGCCTGGTGGCGGCCCTGGGCGGCACGAACGAACAGATCGAGAACGCGGCCGAAATCGGCATCGAACACCACCTGGGCATGACGTGCGACCCGATCGGCGGCCTGGTGCAGATTCCGTGCATCGAGCGCAATGGCATGGGCGCCGTGAAAGCCATCACGGCGGCTTCCCTGGCGCTGCAGGGCGACGGCACGCATTTCGTCAGCCTCGACGAAGTCATCGAAACCATGCGCCAGACGGGCGCGGACATGCAGGACAAGTACAAGGAAACGTCGCTGGGGGGCCTGGCCGTGCACGTCATCACGGTGAATCACGCGGCTTGCTGAGGGCGACGCGACAAACCTGCTGCGCAGCCCACTTTCGCGTCGGCGTTGCTCGCTGTACCCTGGTACAGCTGCGCTACTCAACGCGACATTGGGCTTGCTCGCGACGGTTTCTCGCGCCGCCGTGACGTCCCATGTGATTCTTTGATGTCGCTCCAGGTCGGCTTGACGCAATGCGCGCAAGCCGACAACCTCACTCCTCCTCAAACAACTGCTCCAGCCTTCTCGGGTAGTTATTCAGAAAATCGCGCGTCACGGCGAAGTGCTCCGTGTCTTCATACGCCACTTCGTGGATGCCGCCGCCCGTAAACATCAGGATCTTCGCGTTCGGATAGGCCAGCAGGATGGGCGAGTGGGTGGCGATGATCAGCTGGGAATCGTCCTGCACCAGCTGGTGGATCACGGACAGCGCGGCCAGCTGGCGGCTGGGCGACAGGGCCGCCTCGGGTTCGTCCAGCAGATACAGTCCCTTGCCCCGCAGCTTGTTGATCAGGGTCGCCATGAACGCTTCGCCGTGCGACTGCGCGTGCAGCGACTTGCCGCCGTAGCTGGCCAGGTATTCGGGCATGTCGTCCATGTAGGTGGCGACGTTGAAAAAGCTCTCGGCGCGCAGGAAATAGCTGTCCTCGGGTTTTTTATAGCTCTTGCTCAGGCGCAGATGCGCGTGCAGGCCCGATTCCTCGTCCGAGGGCAGGGCGATGCGCACGTTGCGCGTGCCGCCATCCTTGCCGAAGCCCAGCGCCACGGCCAGCGCTTCGAGCATGGTCGACTTGCCGCTGCCATTCTCGCCGACGAAAAACGTCACGTCGCGGTGGAAGTCGATGTGCAGGAAGTCGCGGATGGCGGGGATGGTGAACGGGTAGCGGTCCAGGTCGACGACGGCGTCGGCGCGCAGCGCGGCGCTTTGCAAATATGGTTTTTTACTCAGCGACATGGCCGGTTTTCGACTCCATAGTGGCCCCGGTGCGGGGTAAACAACTGCAGTGTGGCGCAAATCGGCGGCGCGCGCCAGCACGCACGCGGGGCACGGCCGCCGGGCTTGATCTCCTGCCATTATGGCCGGTCTGACAACAGCACGGCTCTCGAATTGTCACATTCTGTCAGGGCCGACGCCACGCGATTCGCCTTGGACGGCGGCTGGCACTATAATATCCGCTGCCATTCATGATCAACCGCACTCAGCTCAACTGGACTCTTCAAATCTATGCATTACGTGTCTACCCGCGCTGATAAAGCGCCATCGCAATCGCAACAACCATCTTTGCAGCAATTTTCCGACATCCTCCTGGGCGGCCTGGCCCCCGATGGCGGACTGTATCTCCCAGAACACTACCCGCAAGTCACCGGTGCCGAGCTCAATGCCTGGCGCACATTGTCGTATGCCGACCTGGCCTACGAAATCCTGAAGAAGTTCGCCACCGATATCCCGGCCGCGGACCTGAAGGCGCTGACGGCGAAAACCTATACCAAGGAAGTCTACAAGAATGCCCGCGCCGGCGAAAACGCGGCCGACATCACGCCGCTGCGCGTGCTCGAAGAAAACGTCGTCAAGGGCGGCCAGACCACCCTGATCCTGCAGGCCCTGTCGAACGGACCGACCCTGGCCTTCAAGGACATGGCCATGCAGTTGCTGGGCAACCTGTTCGAATACACCTTGGCCAAGACGGGCGCCGAACTCAATATTTTCGGCGCCACCTCGGGCGACACGGGCAGCGCGGCCGAATACGCGATGCGCGGCAAGAAGGGCATCCGCGTCTTCATGCTGTCGCCGCACAAGAAAATGAGCGCCTTTCAGACGGCGCAGATGTTCAGCCTGCAAGACCCGAACATCTACAACATCGCCGTCGAAGGCGTCTTCGACGACTGCCAGGACATGGTCAAGGCCGTGTCGAACGACCTGGCCTTCAAGGCGCAGCAGAAGATCGGCACCGTCAATTCCATCAACTGGGCGCGCGTCGTGGCGCAGGTGGTGTACTACTTCCGCGGCTACCTGGCGGCCACCACCAGCAACGAACAGAAAGTCTCGTTCACAGTGCCGTCGGGCAACTTCGGCAATATCTGCGCCGGGCACATCGCCCGCATGATGGGGTTGCCCATCGCCAAACTGGTGGCCGCGACGAATGAAAACGACGTGCTCGACGAATTCTTCCGCACGGGCGTCTACCGCGTGCGCAAGTCCGCTGAAACGTATCACACGAGCAGCCCGTCGATGGATATCTCGAAGGCATCGAACTTCGAGCGCTTCGTCTACGACCTCGTGGGCCGCGACAGCGTACGCGTGCGTGCGCTGTTCACGAAAGTGGAAACCCACGGCGGCTTCGATTTGTCCGGCAAGCCGGGCAGCGATGGCGACGAATTCAAGCTGGTGGCCAGGTACGGCTTCAAGTCGGGCAAGTCCACGCACCAGGACCGCCTCGACACCATCCGCGACGTGGCCGACGATTACGGCATCACCATCGACACGCACACGGCCGACGGCATCAAGGTGGCGCGCGAGCACCTGGAGCCGAACGTGCCGATGATCGTGCTGGAAACGGCGCTGGCGGCCAAGTTCAACGAAACCATCCTCGAAGCGCTGGGCGTGGACGCGGAGCGCCCGGCCGGCTTCGAGAACATCGAGGACTTGCCGCAGAAGTTCGTCGTGATGGAGGCCGACGTGGAAAAAATGAAGGCGTATATCAGCGCCGCCACGGGGCTGTGATGAGCGAGCCGACCGCACAACGCAAAGCCATGCTGTCGGTGGCCGAGGCGCAAGCCTTCATGCTGGGCGCGGCGCGCCCGGTGACGGGCGTCGAACGCGTCGATACCATGCGGGCAAACGGCCGCGTGCTGGCCAGCGCGCAAACGTCGACCCTGAACGTGCCCGAGCGCGACAACACGCAGATGGATGGCTATTGCGTGCGCGCGCAGGATTGCGCCAGCGGCGCGGCCAGCCTGCCCGTGTCGCAGCGCATCGCGGCCGGCCACGTGGGCCAGCCCCTGCAGCCGGGAACGGCGGCGCGCATCTTCACGGGCGCCTTGATGCCGGACGGCGCCGACTGCGTGGTGATGCAGGAACAGTGCACTGTGGCGGACGGCGTGGTGACGGTCAACCACGTGCCGCACAGCGGCGAATGGGTGCGCCGCCAGGGCGAGGATATCCGCGCCGGCAGCGTGATCCTGGAAGCGGGGCGGCGCCTGCGCAGCCAGGAAATGGGCCTGGCCGCCTCCGTGGGACTGGCGCAGCTTCCCGTGCTGCGCAAGCTGCGCGTGGCCGTCTTCTTCACGGGCGACGAGCTGGCCATGCCCGGTGAGCCCCTGGCGCCTGGCGCCGTCTACAACTCGAACCGCTTCACCTTGCGCGGCCTGCTGGAAAATTTGGGTTGCGAGATCATGGACCTGGGCATCGTGCCCGACAGCCTGGAAGCGACGCGCGCCGTGCTGCGCCAGGCTGCCGAGGGCAGTGACTTGATCATCACCTCGGGCGGCGTGTCCGTGGGCGAGGAAGACCATATCAAGCCGGCCGTGGAAGCGGAAGGGCGGCTGAACATGTGGCAGATCGCCGTCAAGCCGGGCAAGCCCCTGGCGTTTGGCGAAGTCAGGGACGCCTTCTTTGTCGGCCTGCCCGGCAATCCCGTCTCCAGCTTTGTCACGTTCCTGCTGTTCGTGCGCCCGTTCATCCTGCGCCTGCAGGGCGTGGCGGGCGACCTGGCGCCGCGCAGCTACGCGCTGCCGGTCGCCTTCGAGCGCCTGAAGGCCGACAAGCGCAACGAATTCCTGCGCGCGAAGATCAATGGCGAGGGCGAACTGGAACTGTTCGCCAACCAGAGTTCGGGCGTGCTGACATCCACCGTGTGGGGCGACGGCTTGATCGACTGCCCGCCGGGCCTGTCCATCGCGCGCGGCGACAGGCTGCGCTTCATCCCGTTTAACGAATTGCTGTACTGAGTAACAAGGAAGTGACGATGAAGATCAATCTGCGGTTTTTTGCCAGCGTGCGCGAGCTGGTGGGCACGGCCCAGGAAGTGCTGGAAGTGAGCGAGCCTTTGCGCACGGTGGGCGAGGTGCGTTCTTTCCTGATTGCCCGCGGCGGCAACTGGGAATATGCGCTGGCCCAGGGCCGCGCGCTGCGCATGGCGCATAACCAGGTGATGTGCGGCGCCGATACCGGGATTGCCGATGGCGACGAGGTGGCGTTTTTCCCGCCCGTGACGGGCGGCTGATGCCGTCCGCATGAAAAAAATGGCCGCTTCCTGGAAGCGGCCATTTTTCTTACGGCGCCTTGGCTTTCGGCTTGTCGCCGCTGCACGTCGCGCAGGCGACGGCTTTCCGGTAGCGCCAGTACTTCGAGCCGATGAAGATGGCCGACGCCACCAGCGACCAGGCCAGCGCGCTGAGAATATCGGCCCGGCTGGTGGTGCCCTTGCTGTATTCGACCACCGTCAGGATGATGAATAAAATCGAGCTGGCCAGCAAATAGCGGGAAATCCAGAATCCTGCACCCATGTGTTTCTCCTCTCGTCGTCTTATCGTTCAATGATGGACACGGCTGTTCGTTGCAGCATGTTCGCGCAGTATGCCTCATTTTTGGGCGGCGGCGCCATTGGCGAACCTTATGTTGCCCAATCTCGACTAAAATGCCGGGGTTTTCACCGTCTCCCAGCTTGCCATGACCCATTCCAGCCTTCCTCCCTTCCACATCGCCGTCATCGGCGGCGGTCCCGCCGGCCTGATGGCCGCCCAGGCGGCCGCCGACCGGGGCGCCACGGTGGAACTGTTCGATGCCATGCCCTCCGTCGGCCGCAAGTTCCTGCTGGCCGGGCGCGGCGGCATGAATATCACGCATGCGGAGGGCTACCAGCCCTTTGTTTCGCGCTACGGCAGGCAGGCGCACCGCGTGAAGCCGGCGCTGGACCAGTTCGGCCCGCAAAAAGTGCGCGACTGGGTGCACAGCCTGGGCGTGGAGACTTTTGTCGGTTCCTCGAACCGCGTCTTCCCCACGGATATGAAGGCGGCGCCCCTGCTGCGCGCCTGGCTGCACCGCCTGCGCGAAGCGGGCGTGCAATTTCACATGCGCCACCGCTGGCAGGGCTGGCGCGACGGCCAGCTGGCGTTCGCCACGCCGGACGGCGAACGGGTATGCGCTTTCGACGCCGTGATCCTGGCGCTGGGCGGCGGCAGCTGGGCGCGCCTGGGCTCGGATGGCGCCTGGGTACCCTTGCTGCAGGGGCAGGGGGTGCCGGTGGCGCCCCTGGTGCCAGCCAATTGCGGTTTCGACGTGGACTGGAGCGGGCATTTCAGCAGCCGTCATGCGGGCGAGCATCTGGCCACGGTGGCCATCACGGCGCATGACATCGACGGCTTGACGATCAAGCGCCAGGGGCAGTTCGTCATCACGGCGGGCGGCGTGGAAGGCAGCCTGATTTATGCGTTGTCGGCCGGCTTGCGCGAGCAGATCGCGCAAAATGGCAGCACCACCATCTGGCTCGACCTGGCGCCTGACCACAGCCATGAACGCGTGTTCGAGGAAGTGACGCGCCCGCGCGGCGCCCGCTCCATGTCCAGCCACCTGCAAAGCCGCCTGGGCATCAAGGGCGTGAAATCAGGCTTGCTGCGCGAATGCCTGGGCGCGGCCGATTTTGCCGATGCGGCCAGGCTGGCGGCCGCCATCAAGCTGCTGCCCGTCACGCTCAAGCGCCCGCGCCCCATCGATGAAGCCATCAGCAGCGCCGGCGGCGTGCACTTCGATGGCGTCGACGGCAGCATGCTGCGCGCCATGCCGGGCGTCTTCGTGGCCGGTGAAATGCTGGACTGGGAAGCGCCGACGGGCGGCTACCTGCTGACGGCCTGCCTGGCGCAAGGCAAGGCGGCCGGCGAGCAGGCCGTGGCATGGCTGGAAGAGAATTCTTGAAATCACAACGGCATTGAGTCGTTGGCGCCACGACGCCGTTCAACATCGTAGCGGTCGGCGGTGGCCGGGAAGCGCAGCTGTACGCCAGCACGGGGCCGCCGAGGCAGCGAGCATCGCCAGCCGCAAATCGCGCCGCGCAGCAGATTGCGAGCGGCTGTCCTCATCAGTGCCAGATGATGTCGCCTGAACCGCTTTTCTGCGTTTCGCGCTGGCGCGGATTGCCGTACACGTGGATGTCGCCGCTGCCGCGCAGGGTCAGATTGGCGGCGTCGCGCACGAACAGGGTGCTCTGGCCCGAGCCTTGCAGGCTGACGCTGGCCTTGTCGGCGGCCAGGTGCTCGGCATCGATATCGCCCGAACCACTGAGGTCGGCGCGCACGAACTTGGTATTGCCGCTGGCGGCGATACGTCCGGAACCCACCATTTCCAGCACCACGCTATCGCTGTTGCCGGCGTTGATGTCGAGGTCGCCGCTGCCGTTGACGGTCGCCTGCACCTGCTTGTAGCGGCCCGTGAAGCTGACATTGCCTGAACCCATCAGTTCCAGGATGAAACTGTCGCCGGAAAAGCCCGTGATCTTGCTGTCGCCATTGCCGTGCACGTCCAGGCGGGTCAGGGCAGGCAGCACCAGTTCCACCTTGAGTGGCTGGCGATGGTGGAACAGCATGCCTTTCGGGCCGATATGCAGGGTCGTGCCGTCGGCGGTGGTGTCGACGTTCGACAGCAGGCGCTGCTCGCCGCTCACTTTCAGCGATGGCGTGCTGCCGCGGCGCAGCACCAGGTCGATGGGGCCGGCCAGGTCGATGCTGGTGATGCTCGCGGAAACGGGCCGCGTGTCGCTGCGCACGGCGCGGCCGGCAGCGCTGCTGGGGCTGCTGATGCCCTTGGCGCGCAGCGCCGCATACGACATGGCGATCAGGACCAGGGCCAGCAGGAACATGGACAGGCCGACTTTGAATAAGCGTTTCATGGCGGCCTTTCTAGTGACCTTTGAGCAGGGAGACATTCATGGCGAGGTAGCGCCGGATGCCGATCAGGGTATAGCGGGTGACCACCAGGCTGAGCAGGAAAATGCCTATGCCGCCCAGCAACATGCCCATGCCGAAGATGGTTTGCGTGGTGCGCGCATCGCGGTCCAGGTCGGTCGAGATGCGGATGCCGCCGCCGGCCAGCGCCTCGGCACGCTCCATCACGCGCGACGAGGTGTTCGCTGGCTCCGCCTGGTCCGGATCGTCCGCTTCGCTCCGGGCCGGGCCGGGGATGTTGTGCACTTCAATGCCCGCGTCGCCGATGGTAATGCGGGTTTCGCCCCGGTCGTCGCCATCGCCACCGTCATTGTCATGGATCAGCATGTAGCGCAGCGGGCCGTCGAGCACCAGTTCGTTGGCGCCGGACAGGCCGCTGGCCGTGATGGCGATGCCGCCCAGGTAAAAGCTCAGGCCAACGGCGTACAAGGTGGCCAGCAGGGCCGCATACACGGCGGCGGGCACCACCATGAAGAGGTTGAAGATGGCCAGGCCCACCAGCGAAACGAGCAGGCGCAGCAGGTTGACGGGCGTCTTTTTATGCTCGAACGCGTGGCGGTGCGTGCTGGTGCGCAAGGTCAGGGCGATTTTCTTCGGCTCGCCCAGGTCGTCGGCGATTTCCTGTTCGCTGCGCCCGGCCGCAGCGCCTTCGATGAAGGTCTGTTCATAATAATCGAGCGTCTTGGCCACCAGGTCCGGTGGCAAGCCCGCCAGCGCGCGCCGCAGCGCGTCGAGATAGTCTTGCTTGTTCATCATATTCGTCCTGTCTTGCGGTGCGCCGTGTCAGCCTACCGTGGGCAGCAGCATGCTGGCTTGGCTCAGCAGCAGCGGCGTAGGTTGCGCTTGCTGCACTTGCTGGCCGTCAATGACGAACAGTAGCGCCAGGGCCACGATGGACAGCACCGCCACGGCTTTCAAGCTGTTTATCAAGTGCAAGGTGGTGTGCATGGTGTTCCTCGTGGCATGGCGGTTGTCGATGGTCAGACTGTACCCAAGCGCACACTGGCGCACCAGCGCGGTGCGACAGAATGCAATTTGGCGGGGGCGAGCGACACCAGCGCGGGATGCACCGTCAAGTCTACCTTGGCTTTTGTCCCGCCTGCTTGCCCTGGCAGGCGGCCCTGGCCGCCGCGATGCCGCTGCGCACGGCCGCTTCGATGGTGGCTGGATAGTCAAGCGTGCGGTCATCGCCGGCCGTGTAGTCGCCGGCCAGCAGCAGGCCGGGCACGCCGCTGGCATTGCCAGGGCGGAGCAGCTCGGGCGTGCAGGCAAAGGTGGCGCGCTTTTCCGTGATCAGCTGGGTCCACAGGGGCTGCGCCAGTTCCGGGCGGCCCAGCACTTGCGCCAATTGTGCCGCGATGGCTTGCGCCAGCGGGCCGTGGCCTTGTTCGGCGGCATGGCCGGACGCGCTGATGACGACGGCCAGCAAACCGGCCTGCTGGCTGTCGAGCTGGCCACGGTCGAAAACGAACTGCCCCCACTGGGCCAGCGCCGGCGTGTCGACCAGCGCGTAGAACGGCAACGCCAGGCGCAGCGCGGCATCGTATTGCAGGTAGCAGGTGCTGATGGCTTCCGCCGTCAACGCCTGCATCTGGCTGATGGCAGGTTCCAGGCGCGCGTCTTGCAGGCCTTGCAGCAGGCTGGCCGCCTGCACGGCTGAGGTGGCGACGATGACGCCATCAAAGCGTTGCGCGTCGTCGAGCTGCCAGCGGCCGTCCGGCAGGGCTAGCAGGGCGGCGACCTTGACGCCCGTGTTCACCTGGCCGCCATGCTGCGCGACGTAGCGGGCGGCCGCGTCGGGGAACAGGGCGCTCAGGTCCGCCTTCGGGATCAGCATGTCGGAGGCGCTGCGGCGGCGCGCGCCCAGGCTGTCGCGCAGCACATTGATGAAGACGCGGGCCGAAGCCCGTTCGGGCGGGGTATTCAATGCCGCCAGGCACAGCGGATGCCACATCAGGCGGTTCAGGCGCGCCGTCTGGTCGAAGCGCTGCAGCAATTCACTGACCGGGCAATCGCTGTACAGTTGCCAGCCCATCCAGCGCATGGCGGTGGAAAAGCGCATCAATGCCAGTTTGTCGGCGCGCTGCAAACCCTTGGCGCGCAGCAAGGCCCACGCCAGGTGCAGCGGCGCGGGCAGGCGCGGCGCGACGAAGTCCATGCCGTCGGCGCCGGGCGGATAGCGCATCTGCAGGGGCAGCGAGAGGATCAGCTCGGCCGGATCCTGGCCCGCCAGCTTGATCAGGCGCAGGGTTTCCGTGTAGGCGCCCAGCAAGATGTGCTGGCCGTTGTCGAGCACCGCATGCGCTTGCCCATTGCCGCGCTCGACCCGGCGCGCGCGGCCGCCGAGGGTGCGCGCCGCCTCGTAGACGGTGACGGCATGGCCGGCGCGCGCCAGTTCCATGGCCGCCGCGCAGCCGGCCCAGCCGCCGCCGATGACGGCGTAGCGCTGCTTCACCTTGCTGTCAGCCACGAACCCAGGTCTTCCAGGCCAGCCACAGTTTGCGGATCGGGGTGAGCGAGATGCGCTGTTTCAGCACGTGGTAGCCGTCGCGCTCGACTTCGTTGAGCAAGGTGCGGTAGATGGCGGCCATGATCAGGCCCGGGCGCTGCGCGCGGCGATCCTCGGCCGGCAGCAGGGCGAACGCTTCGTCATACGCTTGTTGCGCGCGCGCCACCTGGAAACGCATGAGGTTTTCAAAATTGTCGCTATGGCGCGCGTTCAGCAGGTCGGCCGCCGTGACGTTGAATTGCTGCAATTCGCTGATCGGCAGGTAGATGCGCCCCTTGCGCGCATCTTCGCCCACGTCGCGGATGATGTTGGTCAGCTGGAAGGCATGGCCCAGCTTTTCCGCGTACAGCAGGGTTTCCGGACGGGTCGCGCCAAAGATGCTGGCTGACAAGATACCCACCACGCTGGCGACATGCCAGCAATAGCGCCTCATGGCCTGGTAATCGAGGTAGCGCGTCTGGTTCAAGTCCATTTCCATGCCATCGATGATGGCCTGCAAATGTTTTTCTTCCAGCTTGTAGATAGCCAGGTGCGGCTGCAGGGCGCGCATCACGGGATGCGTGGGGTTGCCCTCGTACATGGCCTTGACTTCCTTGCGCCACCAGACCAGCTTGGTACGTGCCACGGCTTCATCCGTGCATTCGTCGACCGTATCGTCGACTTCGCGGCAGAAGGCATACAGGGCCGTGATGGCCTTGCGGCGCTCGGCGGGCAGGAACAGGAAGCTGTAGTAGAAGCTGGAGCCGCTCTGGGCGGCCTTTTGTTGGCAGTATTCGTCGGGAGACATAGGCAAAAGAGCAAGGGTTGCAGATCGAAGCCGCTATTCTATCGTCTTACAGAGTGGGCGACGGGGGAAAAGCCGTGTTTACTTGCGTCTCTTGCTGCAGGTTTTTGCGCGACATGCGCAGGGCGCGCCAGAAAATGATCAGCCAGTCGCGTTTCTCCAGCTTGGGACGGCGGCGGAAGACGTCGTAGTTGACGTCCTCGATGCATTCGAGAATGCGCAAGCCCCCTTGCACCACCAGGCGCAGCTCCCAGCCGATGCGCCCGCGCAAGCGCAGGGCCAATGGCGCACCGGACAGCATCAGGGCCCGCGTGCGCGCCACTTCGAAGCGCATCAGCGCGCTCCATTTGCCGTGCGCCTCGGGCCGCTCGAAGGCGGCGGGCGAGACGGCAAAGCGGGTCAGGTCTTCCATCGGCAGGTAGATGCGTTCCTTTTGCTGGTCGATGGCGACGTCTTGCAAGAAATTAATTAGTTGCAAAGCTGAACATATCGCATCGGAATCGCGTACATTCTGTTCATCGGCCGCACCGTACAGGTGCAACATCAGCAGTCCCACGGGGTTGGCGGAGCGGGCACAATAGTCGAGTACGTCTTCGTAGCGGGCGTAGCGCGTTGTTTCCACGTCCTGCTTGAAGGCGGACAACAAATCGTGGAATGGTTTCAGCGGCAGCTGGAATGTGGCGATGACGGCGGCCAGGCGCTCGAACATGGGCTCGTGCAGGGTTTCCTGGCGTGCGATACGGCCCAGCGCTTCTTCGTAGGCGTGCAGGGAGGCCAGGCGTTCGGCCGGCTTGGCGTCGCCTTCATCGGCCAGGTCGTCGGCGCTGCGGGCGAAGGCATAGATGGCTTCGACGGCAGGCACCAGGCGGCGCGGCAGTAAAAATGATGCTACAGGGAAATTCTCGTAATGATCTACAGGCATGAACACACTTCTCTAGTCTTGCAGTTTTGTCCGACGCCTGGCCTAACCCGCGGTTTGGCCGGACGTTGTTCGTCTCAAGATTAATGACGCAAAAGTCACTAAAAACTTTTGCCCACGATTATAATTAATAACCAGAAAGTCATTAAGGGTATAGCGCACCCCGTCATGACCACACTGATATTGTCACAAATTTAAGGATATCGCGTGCGAAAAAATTTGGCCCACCCCCAATGGCAAGCAAAAAGTTTCCTCGCATAAAAATCTCACAGCCCGCATAGTAAAGGAAAATACCTTGTTTGCCCTGAAAACCCTGCGCCGAGAGACCGGCGCAACGACTCTTCCTGCCCTGCGCCTGATGGCCGCCGCCGCCCTGGCCATGACCTTGGCCGCCTGTTCCAAGCACGTGCCGAAGGTGGAGGACGTGCGCCCCGTGCGCGCGATAGTGTTATCTAGTAGTAATGTTGATGTGAGTGCCGAACTGGCGGGCGAGGTCGTGCCCCGCGTGGCGTCGCAGCTGGGTTTCCGCGTGGGCGGCAAGATCGTCGCGCGCAAGGTGGACGTGGGCGCCGTCGTCCACAAGGGGCAGGTGCTGATGCAGCTCGACCCCGTCGACCTGCAGTTGGCACAGGCGCAGGCAAAAGCGGCATTGGCCAGCGCGGAAACGAATCGCGACCTGGCACGCGCCGAGCTGAAACGCTATCAGGACTTGCGCGAGAAAAATTTCGTCAGCCAGGCCGTGCTTGACAGCAAGGACGCCGCCTACAAGGCGGCGCAAGCCAACGTGGAAGCGGCGCAGGCCGCCTACCGGGGCCAGGCCAACCAGTCCGGCTACGCCAGCCTGGTGGCCGATGCCGATGGCGTTGTCACGCGCATCGATGCCGAAGTGGGGCAGGTGGTGTCGCCCGGCACGCCCGTGGTGGTGGTGGCCAGGAGCGGCGAGAAGGAAGTGGTGATCGGCATTCCGGAAGACAAGGTCGATACCTTGCGCAAGGTCAAGGACGTGGTGGTGCGCCTGTGGGCCGACCCGCAGCAGGGGCTGCCGGGCAAGATACGCGAAGTGTCGCCCGTGGCCGATCCCGCCACGCGCACCTACATCGCCAAGGTCAGCATTCCCGATGCGCCCCAGGCGCGCCTGGGCATGACGGCCGTGGTGCAGTTCGCCTCGCAGTCGGCCACGCCGCAGATCAAGGTGCCGTTGACGGCCCTGTTCAACGAGAAATCGCAAAGTTCCGTGTGGGTGGTGGAAAACGGCGCCGTCAAGCTGGTGCCCGTCACGGTGGGCGGCGTGGCCGGCAATGAGTTGCTGCTGACCTCGGGCGTGAAGGCGGGCCAGACGGTGGTCACGGCCGGCGTCAACTTGCTGAAACCGGGCCAGAAAGTGACGATACTGGGCGCGGAAACGGCCGCGCCCGCCACGGCCGCCAGCAACGCTGCGCTGGGAGCGGCCAAATGAAGGGCGGTTTCAATCTGTCACGCTGGGCGCTCGAACATATTCCGCTGACGCGCTACCTGATGGCCGTGCTGCTGATCGGCGGCATGCTCAGCTATGCCAGCCTGGGCCAGGACGAGGATCCGCCGTTCACCTTCCGCGCCATGGTCCTGCAAGCGTACTGGCCCGGCGCCACGGCCTTGCAGATGGCCGAACAGGTGACGGACAAGCTGGAAAAGAAGCTGCAGGAAACGCCGTACATCAATGAAATCACCAGCTATTCGAAGCCGGGCGAAACCCTGATCCTGCTGGAATTGCGCGAATCGGCGCCGCCCAAGGAAACGGCGGCCGCCT
This sequence comes from Janthinobacterium foliorum, assembly GCF_978021625.1. Taxonomy (NCBI): domain Bacteria; kingdom Pseudomonadati; phylum Pseudomonadota; class Betaproteobacteria; order Burkholderiales; family Oxalobacteraceae; genus Janthinobacterium; species Janthinobacterium foliorum. The sequence continues at coordinate 34,068 of NZ_CDXDQE010000008.1, forward strand.
GGTACCAGGTGCGCAAGAAGATCGGCGACATCAAGGGCACCTTGCCGGCGGGCGTGGTGGGACCGTTTTTCAATGACGAGTTTGGCGACACGTATGGGTCCATCTTCGCCCTGTCCGGCGACGGCTTTACCTACGCGGAAATGAAGGACTACGCGGACAAGGTGCGCCAGGAGTTGCTGGCCGTGGGGCAGGTGTCGAAGGTGGAGCTGTTTGGCGTGCAGGATGAAAAGATCAATATCATCTTTTCGCACAAGAAATTCGCCCAGCTGGGCATTCCGTTCGATGCCATCGTGCAGCAATTGTCCGAGCAAAATTCCATCAACGCCACGGGCGTGCTGGTCACGCCCACCGACAACCTGCAGGTGCGCGTGACGGGCGCCATGCTCACCGTCAAGGACCTGGAAAACCTCGAGCTGCGCGCCAACGGCACCACCTTCCGCCTGGGCGACTTCGCCACCGTAAAGCGCGAATTCGCCGATCCGCCGAAGGACAAGATGCGTTTCAATGGCAAGGAAGTGATCGGCCTGGGCGTGTCGATGGAAAAGGGCGGCAATATCATCGACATGGGCAAGGCATTGCAAGCCACCGTCAACCGCATGAAGAGCGAATTGCCGGTTGGCATAGAGTTGCAGCGCGTGTCGAACCAGCCGGAAGCCGTGTCCGCTTCCGTGGGGGAATTCGTGCATACCCTGATCGAAGCCATCCTGATCGTGCTGGCCGTCAGCTTTGTCGCGCTGGGCTTGCACACCAAGCCGCTGCGCATCGACGTGCGCCCGGGGCTGGTGGTGGCGCTGACCATTCCGCTGGTACTGGCCGTCACTTTCCTGTGCATGCGCCTGCTCGATATCGACTTGCACAAAATTTCCCTGGGGGCCCTGATCATCGCGCTGGGCTTGCTGGTCGACGACGCCATCATCGCCGTTGAAATGATGGTGCGCAAGATGGAAGAGGGCATGTCGCGCTTCGACGCGGCCACGTTTGCCTACACCTCGACGGCCATGCCGATGCTGACGGGTACCCTGATCACGGTGGCGGGCTTCCTGCCCATCGGCCTGGCCAAGTCGACGGCCGGTGAATATACGTTTTCCCTGTTCTCCGTCAATGCGCTCGCCCTGATCATTTCCTGGGTGGTGGCCGTCGTCTTCACGCCCTACATCGGCTACATCTTGCTGAAGGTCAAGCCGCACGCGCATAACGACCATGAATTGTTCGACACGCCGAACTTCCGCCGCTTCCGCCGCGCCGTGACCTGGTGCGTGGAATGGCGCAAGACGACCATTGCCGCCACCCTGGCGATCTTTGCGCTGGGAATTTATGGTTTCAATTTCATCGAGAAGCAATTCTTCCCCGACTCCAGCCGTCCTGAACTGATGGTGGAACTGTGGTCGCCGGAAGGCACGACCTTTGCCGCGAATGAAAAGCAGGTGAAGAAATTCGAGGCCTTCGTCGGCAAGCTCGACGGCGTGGAAAGCGTGACCAGCTATGTCGGCACGGGCAGCCCCCGTTTTTACTTGCCGCTGGACCAGATTTTCCCGCAGACCAACGTGTCGCAAGTGGTGGTGTTGCCGAAGAGCCTGGCGGACCGCGAGCGCTTGCGCCAGCAAATCGTCGATGTCTTCAAGAAGGATTTCCCGGAAGTGCGGGGCCGGGTCAAGCTGCTGCCGAATGGACCACCCGTGCCGTACCCCGTGCAATTCCGTGTCACGGGTCCGGAAGTGGCCGGCGTGCGCGCCATTGCCGATCAGGTCAAGGACATCATGCGGGCCAACCCGAATACTCTGGGCGTGAACGACAACTGGAATGAATCCGTGAAGGTGCTGCGTCTGGACCTGGACCAGGACAAGATGCGCGCGCTGGGCGTCACGTCGAAAACGGTGATGCAGGCGGCCAATACCATCCTGTCGGGCACCGTCATCGGCCAGTTCCGCGAAGACAACAAGCTGATCGATATCCAGGTGCGCCAGCCACTGGAGGAGAGGGCGACGATCTCCGTGCTGAATGACACGAATATCCCGACGGCAACGGGCAAGTCCGTGCCTATCTCGCAGCTGGCCCGCGTGCATTTCGTCTGGGAGCCGGGCGTGGTATGGCGCGATCGCCGCGAATGGGCCATTACCGTGCAGTCGGACGTGGTCGACGGCATCCAGGGCGCGACGGTGTCGACGCAGCTGGCACCGCAGCTCGATGCCTTGCGCGCCAAGTTGCCGGCCGGCTACCGCATCACCGTGAAAGGCGTGGCGGCCGACAGCGGCGAGGCGGAAGCGTCCATCGCGGCCAACCTGCCGCTGGCCATCTTCATCATCTTTACCTTGCTGATGTTGCAGCTGCACAGTTTCTCGCGTGCCTTGCTGGTGTTCCTGACGGGGCCGCTGGGCGTGGCGGGCGCCGCCTTTGCCTTGCTGGCGCTGGGCCGGCCACTGGGCTTCGTGGCCAACCTGGGCATCATCGCCCTGTTCGGCATGATCATCCGCAATTCGGTGATCCTCGTCGACCAGATCGAGCAGGACATCAAGGATGGCTCTGCGCCGTGGGATGCCATCATCGACTCGGCAGTGCGCCGCTGCCGCCCCATCGTGCTGACGGCCGCCGCCGCAGCGCTGGCCATGATCCCGCTGTCGCGCTCCGTGTTCTGGGGGCCCATGGCGGTGGCCATCATGGGCGGCCTGATCCTGGCGACAGCCCTGACCCTGCTGTTCCTGCCTGCGCTGTATGCGGCCTGGTTCCGGGTCAGGAAGCCGGACGTGACGCTCGCGAAAGCAGGTTCGTAATTAACTGCAGGGTTCCGGCATAAAAAAGGCGGCATTCCTCTGGGAAATCCAGTAGAATGCCGCCTTTGCTTCAGCAGTGGCCTGCCTGGCAAGTGCAAGGTAGCCAGATCGCTCCCGAGTTGTTAAAATCAGGGTGGCGCAGGCGGTAGCCGGCACGGCGGTCAGTCTGCGTGGCGGCCAATTTGCACGGCGGCCAAGCGGCGCGGCAAGAGTCGCCAGCAGTACAAGTATGCGGATGTGGTGGAATTGGTAGACACGCTGGTCTTAGAAGCCAGTGCTTCGGCTTGGGAGTTCGAGTCTCCCCATCCGCACCAATCCGGGTTGTTCCAGCCCGGACGTGCAGCACCATCAAGATCATTCTCAGAACTTCATCGGTTCAACTTCAACCCAGTACGCCGAGGCCCGCCAGTTGCCGGCTCGATTGCTGCACCAGCTGCGCAAGCAGCGCCTGGGCCTGCGGGTAGCCCGTCCTTTGCATCATGGCTTCATCCTGTGCCAAGGGCAATAACGCCTGCAGCACCCATTGCCGCGCTTGCGGCCAGCTGTGTTCCCCTTCAAGCCGGAGCTGCGGCATTTCCCTGTCCAGCAGTTGCAGCGCCGCGCGCGCCGTCGCCAGCTCCTGCTGCGCCTGCGATACCAGCGTGTCGCCGGGCGGCGGAGGCTGCCGGGCCAGGAAAGTGTCGAGCTTGCGGCTCTGGCGCTCGTACAGGTCGAGCAATAAGTGGGCGGTGGCGCCGGCGGGCCGCCGCTGAACGTCGAGCTCGTCGAGCACGGCCAGCAGCCAGTGCGTCATCCGCCGTCCGGCCAGGCCCAGCTCCGGCCAGGTGGTCGCCAGCAATTGTTCGCCCAGATAGCGGGCCCGGTCGATGGCACGCCGGCTGCCGCTCATGTTGTTGCCGATGGCGCCATACACGGGCGCCAGCGCTGCCTCATGCCGCTCGGCTAGCAGGCACAGCAATGCCAGGTGCACGTACACGTGGAAGGCGGCCAGCACGCGGTGCGCATCCCAGTAATGATTGCCTTCATCATCGGGCGCATTCCACAGCGAGCAGACTTTGGCGCCATCCTCGCGCGCATAGTCGGGGGCCAGCAGGCTGTGGCCGTGGCGAAAGTCGTAGAGCTTCTGGTGCAGCGCTTCGTGCAGCAGGTGCTCGGCCAGCCACCACGGATTGCCGATCAGCTCCTGGTTCAGGAAGACACTGCCATTGACGCGAAACTGCGAGCTGGAAGCCTTGCCGCGCCAGGTGCCCAGCTTGGGAAACAGGGCGATCAGTTGCACGTGCGACAGGGCGCTGGCGCTCAGGCGTGGCAGCAGGGTGTCCAGCAGGCGCAGGCCACGGCGCAGCAGGGCGCGCTCGTGCGGCGTGGGCGTGGCCAGCGGCGCGCCGTAATTGTCTTCCATGACGGCAAGGAAGGCCGCTGCATAGGGCGTGCCCTGGTGCCAGGCATGCCATATATACGTGTCGTCGTCCTGTGCCGGGCCGTCGTCGTGCAGGCGCGCCATGTCCGGCAGGTGGGCGACCAGCGGCCCGCCGGGCAGGCCGGCGCGCAGGTGGGCGCCAGCGCCCTGGAACAGGGTCGCGCACTGCGGCAGGGGCAGGCCGTAGTCGTCGCCCAGATGCAGCTGGCGCATGGCGTGCTGCACGGCGCAGCGCAGTACCGTATCGCCGAGCAACTGGCGCCGGCGTGCCGGTGCCGCGGCATCGAGCAGGCCGGCCAGTCGCGCGGCCTCGGGCAGGGTGTCGCCCAGCTTGTGCAGGCGCCGCCGGTAGGCGACGGCCAGCTGGTCACGGATGTAGTGGCTGTCGCCAAAGGCGCGGTGGCGCACCAGCGCCGTTTCCACGGCATCGAGCACATCCATGCCTGGTGGCGTGGCCCGCAATGCGACTGCAGCCATTGCCGTCTCAGGCGACGGTCGGGTGGTCGTGGTCGTGGTGGCCATCGCCCTTGATGCGCAATTCCATTTCATCGACTTCCGTCTGGATTTTTTGCAGATCGTCATCGGTGACGCCGTCGAGCAGGCGGCTGAGAACCATTTGCAGCTTGGCTTTGGCGTTGGTGGAGGCGCCCGGTGCGCTATCGCTCATGATGTTTTCTCCCTTAAATTCACTTGGAGAGGGGCAAGCGGAGTTAGGTTTGCCTGAAAAATGGCCAAATTGAGGCAAATCAAAGGTTTTTTGCCCGAAATCTTCGCCAAGAGCGCATTTCTTTGTTTCGGACGGAGCGACAGTTCGCATATACTAATGTACGAAGCAGGCTGGAAAGCCTGTCTCTGGCGAAATGAAGAATGCCGGGGCAAGAGTAAAGACAGGGCAGAGCCAGGCTGCGGCGACTCGTTCGCCGCCGCTGGCATCCTCTGTGGCCGGGCCGCAAAGCCAGCCACTTCTCCGAAGTCCTTTGTTATAATGCCACGCTTTACCGAATGATGGCCGGCCCTGCGATTTACCTTGAAGCATGGCTGGACGCTCGGAGCCCTGTCGCGGTACTGGAAGCGGCGGATTGTTTGGTGCCTGGTGCGGGTTTTTCCCCAGCCGGGTAGACCAGGTCCACTGTCCTGCTTTCAATACTTTTACAGATGAATTTGCGAGCGAGTGAAGCTGGGCCCATGTCTTGCTGCCAGGAATGGCGCAAGGGGTCGGGTCTTCTTCTCTCGTACCAACAGTATTTATTTTTTGGACGATTTTTTACATGGCAACTGCAGTCGAAACCTTGGGCAAACTCGAACGTCGTATCACGATCTCCTTCCCGCTGACGGACGTCCGCACGGAAGTTGAGAAGCGCCTGAAAGTGCAAGCCCGTACGGCTAAGGCACCGGGCTTCCGTCCGGGCAAAGTGCCGTTGAAAATGGTCGCAGCACAATACGGCTACCAAATCGAATCCGAAGTGCTGAACGACAAAGTCGGCCGCGCTTTCAACGACGCCGCCAACGAAAACAACCTGCGCGTCGCCGGTTTCCCGAACATCGTGCCGAAAGAAGAAGCAGCCGAAGGCCAGCTGGCTTTCGACGCAACCTTCGAAGTGTATCCGGAAGTCGTCATCGGCGACCTGACGGCCGTTGAAATCGAAACCGTGCAAGCCGACGTGTCGGAAGCCGAAATCGACAAGACCATCGACATCCTGCGCAAGCAGCGCGTGCACTTCCACACCAAGGGCGAAGCTGGCGAACACGGCGACGGCGGCGAGCCAGTCGCTGCCAACGGCGACCGCGTGACCGTGGACTTCGTCGGTTCGATCGACGGCGTTGAATTCCCAGGCGGCAAAGCTGACGGCTACGCTTTCGTGCTGGGCGAAGGCCGCATGCTGCCAGAATTCGAAGCAGCAACCCTGGGTCTGAAAGTGGGCGAGTCCAAGACGTTCCCGCTGTCGTTCCCGGAAGACTACCATGGCAAGGACGTGGCCGGCAAAACCGCCTCGTTCACCATCACCCTGCAAAAGCTGGAGTGGGCGCACTTGCCGGAAGTCGATGCTGAATTCGCAAAATCGCTGGGCGTTGCCGATGGCGACCTGGCCAAGATGCGCGAAGACATCAAAGTCAACCTGCAACGCGAAGTTGCCGGCCGCGTGAAAGCGCGCAACAAGGAAGCCGTCATGGACGCGCTGATCAAAGTTGCTGAGCTGGAAGTGCCAAAAACGCTGATCGCTCAGGATTCCGAGCGCCTGGCCGAAATGACCCGCCAGGACATGGCGCAGCGCGGCATGAACGTCAAGGACGTGCCTTTCCCAGCAGAACTGTTCGCGGAAAAAGCCGAGCGTCGCGTACGCCTGGGCCTGATCCTGTCGCAACTGGTCGGCGACAACAACCTGCAGGCAACGCCTGAGCAAGTGAAGGCGCAAATCGAAGATTTCGCCCAAAGCTACGAAGATCCACGCGAAGTGCTGAAGTACTACTACAGCGACCGTCGTCGCCTGGGTGAGATCGAAGCCCTTGTATTGGAAGAAAACGTCGTCACCTACGTGTTGGGCCTGTCGAAAGTTACGACGAAAGCAGTTGCTTTCGACGAATTGATGGGAAGCAACGCACAAGCGTAAACCAGTTGGTATTGGGATGCCATGATAGCTTTTAACACCTGACGAAACCGTAGCGAGCGGATGGAAGTTGTGGCTGAGAAGCGGAACTGTGCGAATGCACGGGGACGCCGGCTCAGTGAGCAGCGGAGACCGCACACGCGACGCGCAGTAGGTTTTGTCAGGTGTCCCAAGGTGGTGGTAGCATCCCCTAACTGCTTCACAAGGAAATGAAATGACAGGTATGAACCGTAATCCGGCGCTGGACACAGAGATGCTCGGCCTGGTGCCGATGGTGGTGGAACAAAGCGGTCGCGGCGAGCGCTCGTATGATATTTACTCGCGCCTGCTGAAGGAGCGCTTGATTTTCATGGTTGGCCCGGTCAATGACCAGATGGCCAACCTGGTTGTCGCCCAGCTGCTGTTCCTGGAAAGCGAAAATCCGGAAAAGGAAATCTCTCTCTACATCAACTCGCCAGGTGGCTCGGTTTCGGCCGGCATGGCCATCTACGACACCATGCAGTTCATCAAGCCGGACGTCTCGACCCTGTGTACCGGGATGGCCGCCTCGATGGGTGCCTTCCTGCTGGCCGCCGGCGCCAAGGGCAAGCGTTTCTCGCTGCCAAACTCACGCATCATGATTCACCAGCCGTCCGGTGGTTCGCAAGGCATGGCGTCGGACATCGAGATTCAGGCAAAGGAAATTCTTTACCTGCGCACCCGCTTGAACGGCATCATGGCCGAGCGCACGGGCCAGTCGATCGAACAGATCGCCAAGGACACCGACCGCGACCGTTTCATGTCCGCCGACGAGGCTGTTGAGTACGGCTTGATCGACAAAGTGTTGACCAGCCGCGCTTGATGAGCCCCTACCGGTATTGCTAAGCAAGTAAGTAAACGCCCGGGCGCTCAAACGTTCGGGCGTTTCGCTTTTATTTCGGGTAGCATGGAGCTTGTGCACGTTGTTGACTTGCGCCATGGGTCGTTGCCTTTACGAGCAGCAACTGTCATCCGGCTTGCGATTTTGCAATATTGTTAATGCAGTTCCAACCAAAATGCCTTATGTCAGACAAAAAATCCTCTAGCGGCGAAAAATTACTGTATTGCTCGTTCTGCGGCAAAAGCCAGCACGAGGTGAAGAAACTCATCGCCGGCCCGTCCGTGTTCATTTGCGACGAGTGCATCGACTTGTGCAACGACATCATCCGTGATGAAACGTCCAGCATCGAGACGGTGACCGGTACCAAATCCGACCTGCCGACGCCGCAAGAAATTGCCGCCTTGCTCGACCAGTACGTGATCGGCCAGCAGACTGCCAAGCGCATCCTGTCGGTGGCGGTGTACAACCATTACAAGCGCCTCAAGCACCTGGGCAAGAAAGACGACATCGAACTGGCCAAGAGCAACATCTTGCTGGTCGGTCCTACCGGCTCGGGCAAGACCCTGCTGGCACAGACCCTGGCGCGCATGCTCAACGTGCCGTTCGTGATCGCCGACGCCACCACCCTGACCGAAGCCGGTTACGTGGGCGAGGACGTGGAAAACATCATCCAGAAGCTGCTGCAAAGCTGCAACTATGACGTCGAGAAAGCCCAGCGCGGCATCGTCTACATCGATGAAATCGACAAGATTTCGCGCAAGTCCGACAATCCGTCGATCACGCGCGACGTGTCCGGCGAAGGCGTGCAGCAAGCCTTGCTGAAACTCATCGAAGGCACGATGGCTTCCGTGCCGCCACAAGGCGGCCGCAAGCATCCGAACCAGGATTTCGTGCAGATCGACACGACCAACATCATGTTCATCTGCGGCGGCGCCTTCGATGGCCTGTCGAAAGTGATCGCCAACCGTTCCGAAAAGAGCGGCATCGGCTTCTCGGCCACCGTGCGCAGCAAGTCGCAAAGCTCGGCCAGCGAACTGATGTTGCAAGCGGAGCCGGAAGATCTGGTCAAGTTCGGCCTGATTCCGGAACTGGTGGGCCGTCTGCCCGTCATCGCCACGCTGGCGGAATTGACGGAAGAGGCGCTGATCCAGATTCTCGTCGAGCCTAAGAATGCGCTGATCAAGCAGTATTCGAAGCTGCTCGAGATGGAAGGCGCGGAACTGGAGATTCGTCCGGCCGCCCTGCACGCGATCGCCCGCAAGGCGCTGGCGCGCAAGACCGGTGCCCGTGGCCTGCGTTCCATCCTGGAACATGCTTTGCTGGACGTCATGTACGAACTGCCGAGCGAACAAAATGTGGTGAAGGTCGTCATCGACGAAAATACCATCACCAGCGGAGCCAAACCTTTGTTGATTTACCAAGAGACTGCCAAGGCCTCCGGAGAAAATTGAAAACTGCCCACACAAATGCATAAAAAGGGTTTTGATTCCTTAAGGCATGGCAGTACAATTTAAATCAATAATGGTGCAGGCTTCAATCGTAAAGCCACTCGCGGCGCTTCGCTGCGCGTGGCTTTTTTATCATTGAACTTGCGCATTAGAGTCATGCGGGTGTGTTTTGCGAAATAGACAGTGATGTTTGTTTCACAGAATTATTTATTCTCGCCGGTCTTGTGTTTTGGCAGCGAGCGCCAACATCGTAAACACGCTTTCTATAAGGTACGCCATGACAACTTCCAAATTAACTGAGCAAACTCAACTGCCGTTATTGCCGTTGCGGGATGTCGTCGTTTTCCCGCATATGGTGATACCGCTGTTCGTTGGCCGTCCAAAGTCGATCAAGGCGCTGGAAGCTGCGATGGAGCAAGGCAAGAGCATCATGCTTGCCGCTCAAAAAGCAGCCGCGAAGGACGAGCCGTCTCCTTCGGATATCTATGAAATTGGCTGCGTCGCCAATATTCTGCAAATGCTGAAGCTGCCCGATGGCACCGTCAAGGTGCTGGTCGAAGGCGCGCAGCGTGCCCGTATCAACCACATCAGCGATGCGCCGACGCACTTCATCGCCGACCTGACGCCGCTCGAGTCCGAGCCGGGCGACGAGTCGGAAGTCGAAGCCATGCGCCGCGCGATCGTGCAGCAGTTCGACCAGTACGTCAAACTGAACAAAAAGATCCCGCCTGAAATCCTCGCATCCCTGTCGGGCATCGACGATGCCGGCCGCCTGGCCGACACGGTGGCTGCGCACCTGCCGCTCAAACTTGAGCAAAAACAGGTCATCCTGGAAATTTTCAGCGTGGCCAAGCGCCTCGAGCACCTGCTGGGCCAGCTCGAAGGCGAGCTCGACATCCTGCAAGTGGAAAAGCGCATCCGTGGCCGCGTCAAGCGCCAGATGGAAAAATCGCAGCGCGAGTACTACCTGAACGAGCAAGTCAAGGCGATCCAGAAAGAACTGGGCGAGGGCGAAGATGGCGCCGACCTCGACGAGCTGGAGAAAAAAGTCGCTTCGGCAAAAATGCCGAAGGAAGCGCTCGACAAGGCCACCAACGAGCTGAAAAAACTCAAGCTGATGTCGCCGATGTCGGCCGAAGCCACCGTCGTGCGCAACTACATCGATACCCTCGTCAATTTGCCTTGGAAAAAGAAATCCAAGGTCAATAACGACTTGTCGAATGCGGAAAAAGTGCTCGAAGGCGACCACTACGGCCTCGACAAGGTCAAGGAACGCATCCTGGAGTACCTCGCGGTGCAACAGCGCGTTGACAAGCTGAAAGCGCCCATCCTGTGCTTCGTCGGTCCTCCGGGTGTCGGCAAGACGTCGCTGGGCCAGTCCATCGCCCGCGCGACGAACCGCAAGTTCGTGCGCATGGCCCTGGGTGGCGTGCGCGACGAAGCGGAAATCCGTGGCCATCGCCGCACCTACATCGGCTCGATGCCGGGCAAGATCCTGCAATCGCTGTCGAAAGTCGGCGTGCGCAACCCCCTGTTCCTGCTCGATGAAGTCGACAAGATGGGCGCCGATTTCCGTGGCGATCCGTCCTCGGCCCTGCTGGAAGTGCTCGACCCGGAACAGAACCACACGTTCTCCGACCATTACATCGAAGTCGATTTCGACTTGTCCGACGTGATGTTCGTGGCGACGTCGAACTCGTACAACATTCCGCCAGCCTTGCTGGACCGCATGGAAGTGATCCGCCTGTCCGGTTACACGGAAGACGAAAAGACCAGCATCGCGCAGCGTTACTTGCTGCCGAAGCAGATCAAGAACAATGGCTTGAAGGAAGAAGAAATTTCGGTGGCCGAATCGGCGCTGCGCGACATCATCCGCTACTACACGCGGGAAGCCGGTGTGCGTTCGCTCGAGCGTGAAGTGTCGAAGATCTGCCGCAAGGTAGTCAAGATGCTGCTGCTGAAAAAATCCGACAAGAAAGTCATCGTCAACTCGAAGAACCTGGATAAATTCCTCGGCGTGCGCCGCTATGATTTTGGTGTCGCCGAGAAAGAAAATCAGGTGGGCCAGGTGGTCGGTCTGGCATGGACGGAAGTGGGCGGCGATCTGCTGACCATCGAAGCCGTATCGATGCCGGGCAAGGGCGGCGTCATCCGCACGGGCACCCTGGGCGACGTGATGAAGGAATCGATCGAGGCGGCCCGCACCGTCGTGCGCAGCCGTTCCGCGCGCCTCGGCATCAAGCCGGACGTGTTCGAGAAGAGCGACATCCATATCCACGTGCCGGAAGGCGCGACGCCGAAGGATGGTCCTTCGGCGGGCGCAGCCATGACGGTGGCGATGGTGTCGGTCTTCACGGGCATTCCCGTGCGCGCCGACGTGGCGATGACGGGCGAGATCACCTTGCGCGGCGAAGTGCTGCCGATCGGCGGCTTGAAAGAGAAGCTGCTGGCGGCCCATCGCGGCGGCATCAAGACGGTGCTGATTCCCGAGCAGAATGTGAAAGACCTGGCCGAAATTCCGGACAACGTCAAGAACAAGCTGGAGATCGTGCCCGTGCGCTGGATCGACAAAGTGCTGGAAATCGCGCTCGAACGCATGCCTGAACCATTGACGGAAGTCGCTGCCGTGGAGGCTGTCACGGCCGCGGCGGCCAAGCCTGACACGGCTGGCGAGGTAGTAAAACACTAACGTTTTACCCCTGTTTTCCCCAAACAAGCGCTTTTAGAGCGCTTGTTTTATATTGAAACGTGAATTGCGCCCCCAAAGCGCTTGACACATATACAGTGTGGCTTGTTTAATACGCCTGCACATTTTTTTCGCCGGACAGCTGTGGTGCCAAAAGTGCCGCAACGATACGGTAAACGTTTTATACCTTTGTAATTGGGGATGCTAGTGAACAAGACTGAATTGATCGACCACATTGCTGAAAAAGCTGACATTTCCAAAGCCGCCGCTGCGCGCGCACTCGACGCTGTTATCGGCGGCGTGACGGAAACTTTGAAAAACAACGACAGCGTGACGCTGGTTGGTTTCGGTACTTTCTCGGTCAGCGAACGCGCTGAGCGTACCGGCCGCAATCCGCGTACCAAAGAAGCGATCACGATCGAAGCTGCAAAAGTCCCGAAATTTAAAGCTGGTAAAGCTTTGAAGGATGCTGTAAACTAACGGACTTCGGTGAGGTGACAATCACCGGAAACATTTGGCGGCGCTTTCGGGTGCCGCGATTTCAGGGTCGACGTTCTTGAATGACGATCCTGAAAACAAATGCAAGTAGTACTGTGTATTTTTCGGAGTGGTAGTTCAGTTGGTTAGAATGCCGGCCTGTCACGTCGGAGGTCGCGGGTTCGAGTCCCGTCCGCTCCGCCAAAAAAATACGCTCTTAAGGAGTGGTAGTTCAGTTGGTTAGAATACCGGCCTGTCACGTCGGGGGTCGCGGGTTCGAGTCCCGTCCGCTCCGCCAGAATATGGAAACCCGCGCTGCTGAATAAGCAGCGCGGGTTTTTTGTTTATGCGTCCGATTATCTTCGCGCGGTGACGCTTTAAATCTTTGCAGTGCCGTTCTGAATAAAGAAGGCGCGTGCATTTAAATCCCCTTTAAGCTGGATCGGGTTTAATGGCCGAGCTCGGCTTCCCGCCGGGACTGCCCGCGCCTGCGCCGCCGGGGCAGGGCGCCGCCCCTGATTTACTCTTGCTATAGCGCTATGGGCATTGTAGAATCAGGAGATAATGGCTTGGGCGTCAGAATCCTGCTTTAGTTCCAGCGCCAAGTTGTTGAATCTAAAGGGGAAGTGGACATCTGTCCCGTCCATTCCGCCGAAGAAATCAAGGCGAACGCATGTTCGCCTTTTTTTATAGTGATCCACTCATCCCGAATTGGCTGACCATGTTTGAATTTATTCGTACCCATCGACGCTTCATGCAGTTTCTCTTGATGCTGGTGATCGTCCCGTCTTTTGCACTGGTCGGTATCAGTGGCTACCAAAGCTTCGGCGACGGCGCGAACACCATCGCCAAGGTCGGCGATCAGGTGATCACGCAGCAGCAATATGAAGAAGCGCAACGCCAGCAGATCGACCGCTACCGCCAGATGATGGGCGCGCAGTTTGATCAGAAAATGTTCGACACGCCGGAAGCGCGCCAGAGCATCCTCGACAACCTGATCGCCGAGCGCGCCGTGGCCGCCGAAGTGGGCCGCAGCCACCTGGTCATCAGCGACGCCGTGCTGCAAAAGGAAGTGCTGGAGATCCCCGGCTTGACCCTGCCAGATGGCAAGTTCGACCTGGAGCGCTACAAGGCCATGCTGGCCGCGCAAGGCATGACGCCGCAGATGTACGATGCGCGCCGCCGCAGCGACCTGGCCCTGCAGCAACTGGCTGGCGCCGTGCAAGGCACGGCCTTCGCCCCGAACACCGTCTCCAAGCGCCTGTCGGACATCACCTCGGAAGAGCGTGAAGTGCAGGAGCTGCTGTTGCCGATCGCCCAGTACGTGTCGGAAGTCAAAGTGACGGACGCCATGGTCAAGGCTTTCTATGACAAGAACAGCAAGTTCTTTGAAATCCCGGAACAGGCGAAGATCGAATACGTCGTGCTCGATGACAGCGCTGCCAGCGAGCAAGTCGACGTCACCGACGCCGACGTGACGAGCTACTACGCGAAAAACCAGAAAGCCTATACGACGGAAGAAGCGCGCCAGGCCAGCCATATCCTGGTGGCCGTGAAGAAAGACGCATCGGCCGCCGACAAGGCTGCCGCCAAGGCCAAGGCCGAAGCCATCCTGGCCGAAGTGCGCAAGGCGCCTGCCAGCTTTGCCGCCGTGGCGAAAGCCAAGTCGGAAGATCCGGCGTCCGCGGAACAAGGCGGCGACTTGGGCGTGATCGGCAAGGATGGCCTGCCAGCGCCGCTGCTGACTGCCGTCTCGAAGCTCAAGCAGGGCGAGATCAGCGATGTTGTCGCGTCCGATTTCGGCTTCCATATCCTGACCGTCACCTCGCTCAAGCCACAGCACGTCAAGGCGCTGGACGAAGTGCGCGGCGAGATCACGGCTGACCTGCGCAAGCAGTTCGCCGCCAAGAAATACTCGGAAATGGCGGAAACCTTCACCAACACCGTGTACGAGCAGTCCGATAGCCTGAAGCCAGCCGCTGACAAGCTGAAACTGAAAGTGGAAACCGTCGCCAACCTGTCGCGCACGCCGTCGCCGGCACTGGGCAATGCACCGTTCAACAACGCCAAGTTCCTGACAGCCATCTTCTCGAACGACTCGCTGAAGGACAAGCGCAACACGGAAGCCGTGACCGTCGCGCCAAACGTGCTGATCGCTGGCCGCGTGGTGGAATTCAAGCCGGCATCGAAGCGTCCGCTGGCCGAAGTCGAAGCGATGATCCGTCAGCGCGTGACGATGGAAGAAGCGGAAAAGCTGGCGAAAAAAGCCGGCGAAGCCAAGCTGGCCGCCTTGAAGGCATCGGGTGACGCCACCGGTTTCGGCGCCGCGCAATGGGTGTCGCGCAGCAAGCTCGACGGCATCAACCGCGCCGCCATCGCGCAAGTCATGAAGGCCGACACCAGCAAGCTGCCAGCGTACGTGGGCGTGGACCTGCCAGCGCTGGGCTACGGCATCTACCGCATCAGCAAGGTGCAGCAGCCGGAACAAGTGGATGCGGCGCGCCGCCAGCAAGAGAAAGACCAGATCAGCGGCATCCTGGCACAACAGGAAATGTTCGATTACGTCGAGTACCTGAAAGCCAAGGCCAAGGTGAAGATCGTCAAGCCATTGACGGCACCAGCCGCCGCACCGGAAGCGCCGTAATTAGTTTCCATGCATAAAAATAGCCGCTCACAGAGCGGCTATTTTTTTGTCTGTGGAGTATGCGTGCCATGGCGTCTTCCATGGTTGCCGGCGTAAAGCTGGGGTCAGTCGCTTCGCGATCGGAATACGCGCCATTGGCGCATATTCCCCCGTCGGGTCTGACCCCTGATTTCTGCCTCGGGTTCAATGTAACGTCAACAACAGGCTTATTTAGCCCCCAGCAACGGCGCCAGGCGCGGCCAGATATTTTTCAGAATCGCCGGATGCGCCTGCGCATTCGGATGCATGCGGTCCGCCTGGAACAGCTGCGGCTGGTCAGCGATGCCTTCGAACATGAAGGGCACCAGGGGCGCCTGCCATTCCTTGGCCAGCTTGCCGTACATGGCGTAAAACTTGTCGCCATAGTCGCGGCCATAGTTCGGCGGCATGCGCATGCCGACCAGCACCACTTGCGCGCCAGCCTTTTTCGACGCTTCGCCCATGGCGCGCAGGTTCGCCTCGGTGGCGGCCAGCTGCAAGCCGCGTAAGCCGTCGTTGGCGCCCAGTTCGATCAGCACCACGTCCGGCTGGTGTTTCGCCAGCAGGGCAGGCAGGCGCGCGCGGCCGCCACTGGTGGTCTCGCCGCTGATGCTGGCATTGACGATGCGCGTGGCGTTCTGTTGCGCCTTGAGCCGCTGCTCCAGCAGCGCCACCCAGCCCGTGCCCCGAGCCAGGCCGTACTCGGCCGAGAGGCTATCGCCGAGCACCAGCAGCGTTTTTGGTGCAGAATAGGCGTTCGCCATGCCTGCCCCCAGGAGCAGGATTGCCGCAGGAAGCAGGGCCAGGGTGCGCCGCCGCAGGCGGCTGCCGCCCTTGACACTTATTTGTTCACGAAATTTTTTAAGATAGATCAGCATGCCTGAATTCCCTAAAGCGACTTCCACCAACTTCCTCCCGTCCGAAGCAGCGGCCCAGCGGCCCGCCGCAACCAACAGCCAAAATGCGCAGCCGGCCATCGAAGTGGTCCAGCTGGCCAAGCGCGTACCCGATGCCGATGGCGAGCTGACCATCCTGCATCGCGTCGATTTTACCGTGCAAACGGCCGAGACGCTGGCCATCGTCGGCGCCTCCGGTTCCGGCAAGTCCACCTTGCTGGGCTTGCTGGCGGGACTCGATACGCCCAGCGAGGGCAAGGTGATGCTCGACGGCACGGATATCTTCGCCCTCGATGAGGATGGACGCGCCGGTTTTCGCAAGGAAAAGCTGGGCTTCGTGTTCCAGTCCTTCCAGCTGCTGGCGCACCTGACGGCGCTGGAAAACGTCATGCTGCCGCTGGAACTGCGCGGCGACCCGCAGGCGAAGGAAAAGGCGCAAGCCATGCTGGGCCGCGTCAACCTGGGCAGCCGCCTGAAGCACTACCCGAAATACCTGTCCGGCGGCGAGCAGCAGCGCGTGGCCCTGGCCCGCGCCTTCGTGACGGAGCCGCCGCTGCTGTTTGCCGATGAACCGACGGGCAGCCTGGATGCGGCCACGGGCGAAGCCGTGATCCAGCTGATGTTCGAGCTGAACCGGGAACGGGGCTCGACCCTGGTGCTCGTCACGCACGACAGCTCGATCGCTGCCCGCTGCGGACGCACGATTACCATTGCGGCGGGCCGGCTGGTGTGATGGCTGGCGGGCGGCAGGGCGGATGACGCCTCGCCCCAACCTGCGGATCCACCCGGCTGTTTGCGCGCGATGGCCATTGCGGCGGGACGCATGCCGCTCATGTTTGTCGGATTACGCGTTCCGCTAATCCGACCTACGTTCATGCTCGATTGCGGCGCGCTGCGGGTGGACGGTGGCCATTGCGGCGGGATGGCTGCCGCAGATGCTTGCCGGATTGCGCGTTGCGCTAATCCGGCCTGCATTCGTCGCCATGTGCAGGTTGGATTAGCCCGCAGGGCGTAATCCAACATCTGGCTCAAGCCAGCGACAAGGCATTGATCAATTTGCGGATCGCCGGGATCAATTCCCCCGCCGTCAGGCCGATCGGCCCCGCGCCCGATGCCACCAGCGCGTCGGCGGCCGCGCCGTGCAGCCAGACGGCGCCGATGGCCGCTTCCCATTCTGGCCAGCCCTGCGCCAGCAGGCTGCCGCACAGGCCCGCCAGCACGTCGCCCGTGCCTGCCGTGGCCAGGGCGGGGCCGCCCGTGTTGTTGACCACCACACTGCCATCCTGCGCGGCGATCACCGTGCCCGAGCCTTTCAAGACGACGATCACGCCCAGCTGCGCCGCCAGCTGGCGCGCCGCACCGAGGCGGTCGGCCTGCACTTCGGCCACCGTCATGTCGAGCAGGCGGGCCGCTTCCAGCGGGTGCGGCGTCAGGATGGTCGCCCCGGCCCCCGCGCGCACGGCCAGCGCCGACTGCAGTTCCGGCTCGGCCGCCATCAGGTTCAGCGCGTCCGCATCCAGCAGCAGCGGGCTGTCGCTTTCGAACGTCCGCTGCAGCAGTTCCACCGTATCGACATCGTCGCCCAGGCCCGGTCCCGCCACCAGCGCGGCGAAGTGCAGGCCGGAGAAGTCCACGTCCTTCGCGCGGCGGCACATCAGTTCCGGCTGGCCGCTGTCGAACGGGGGCGGAGAGTCGGGAAAGGCGATGTAGACGCGGCCCGCGCCCGCATGCAGGGCCGTGCGGGCCGACAGGATGGGCGCGCCCGCCATGCCGTGCGCGCCGCCGATGACGGCCACGCTGCCATAGCTGCCTTTGTGCGTGTTTTGCCGGCGCGGCTGCAGCTGGCGCGCGAACAGGTGCAGGCCGTTCAGCTGCGCCTTCGCCGCGGGCAGCAGGGCGGGGTCGATGGCCAGCGCCGCGACTTCCACTTCGCCCGCATGATCGCGGCCGTTCGCCGTGTGCAGGCCGGGTTTGTCGCCGATGAAGGTGAGCGTGTGCGTGGCGCGGATGGCGACGCCGTCGACGGCGCCCGTGTCCGCGTGCAGGCCGCTGGGCACGTCGAGCGCCAGCACGGGGCAATCGAGCTGATTCACCAGCTGGACCACCTCGCGGCATTCGCCGTCGAGCGGGCGCGACGCGCCGATGCCGAACAGGCCATCGATCACCAGATCCCACGGCGCCGCGCCCACGGCCGCCGACGCCATGCTGGTATCGGCGTCGATGAAGCGCGCGGCACTGTTGCGGGCGCGGCTCAGTGCCAGTGCCCGTTCGGGCGAGGTGGCGCGCGCCTCGGGCGCCAGCCATACCAGCACTTCGATGCCGCTGCCGGCCAGGTGCATGGCCGCTTCCAGCGCGTCGCCGCCATTGTCGCCGGGGCCGGCGAGCACCAGCACGCGGCTGTGTCCCGCGCTGTCGCCTTCTTCCTGGCGGTGCAGCAGTTTCAGCGCGGCGCTGGCGGCGGCCTGGCCGGCGCGCTGCATCAGCAAGCCTTGCGGCAGCTCTTGCAGTGCTGCCTGTTCGATGGCGCGCAGTTCGGCGATGGCGTACAAGGGATGTGCGGAGTCGGTCAGTGGCATGTGTGTCTTCCTGTTGTCGGTATGCTTGCAACATAAGGCCGATCGGCGTGGAAGGCAAGGCGCGCACGCCTGAAACGCCCGCTGATTTGGCGGCTACAATAGCCATCTCACTCAGACTTGGGGGCAAGGCGATGGATTGGCAATTCTGGATCGACCGGGGCGGCACCTTTACGGACATCGTGGCGCGCCGTCCCGACGGCAGCCTGGCCACGCACAAGCTGCTGTCGGAAAATCCGGGCCAGTACCGCGACGCGGCCCTGGCCGGCATGCGCCAGCTGATGGGTCTTGCGCCCGATGCGCCGCTGCCTGCCGGCCAGCTGGGCGCGATCAAGATGGGCACGACGGTCGCCACCAATGCGCTGCTCGAACGCAAGGGCGAACCGACGGTGCTGGCCATCACGCGCGGGTTCCGCGACGCCTTGCGCATCGCCTACCAGAACCGCCCGCGGCTGTTTGCCCGCCAGATCGTGCTGCCCGAACTGCTGTATGGCGACGTGATCGAACTCGATGAACGCATGGGCGCGCACGGCGAGGTGGTCACGCCGCTCGACGAGGCGGCCGCGCGCACGGCGCTGGAACTGGCGCATGCGCGCGGCTTGCGTTCGATCGCCATCGTCTGCATGCATGGCTACCGCCATCACGCGCACGAGGCGCGGGTGGCGCAACTGGCGCGCGAAACCGGTTTTACGCAAGTATCCGTCTCGCACGAGATCAGCCCCATGATGAAGCTGGTGGCGCGCGGCGACACCACGGTGGTCGACGCCTACCTGTCGCCCATTTTGCGCCGCTACGTCGACCAGCTGGCGCAGGAGCTGCCCGGCGTGCACCTGCAATTCATGCAGTCGAACGGCGGCTTGACGGATGCGCGCGCCTTCCAGGGCAAGGACAGCATCCTGTCCGGCCCCGCCGGCGGCATCGTCGGCATGGTGCGCGCCAGCGCGCTGGCCGGCTTCGACAAAGTCATCGGCTTCGACATGGGCGGCACCTCGACGGATGTGTCCCATTACGCGGGCGAGTTCGAGCGCGTGTTCGAGACGCAGATCGCCGGCGTGCGCATGCGCGCACCGATGATGAGCATCCACACGGTGGCGGCGGGCGGCGGCTCCATCCTGCACTTCGACGGCGCCCGCTACAAGGTGGGGCCGGACAGCGCGGGCGCCAATCCCGGCCCCGCCAGCTACCGGCGCGGCGGCCCGCTGGCCGTCACCGACTGCAACGTCATGCTGGGCAAGCTGCAGCCGGCGTTCTTTCCCCGCGTCTTCGGCCCCGACGCCGATGAGGCACTGGACGTGGCCACCGTGCGCGCCCAGTTCGAGGCGCTGGCGCGCACGGTGGGGAGCACGGCGGAGCAGGTGGCCGAAGGCTATATCGCCATCGCCGTGGGGAACATGGCCAACGCCATCAAGCAGATTTCCGTGCAGCGCGGCCATGACGTCACCGCATACACCTTGACCAGCTTTGGCGGCGCGGGCGGCCAGCACGCCTGCCTGGTGGCCGATGCGCTGGGCATGCGCACGGTCTTCATCCATGCCCTGGCGGGCGTGATGTCGGCCTACGGCATGGGCCTGGCCGACCAGAGCGCCATGCGCGAGCGGGCCATCGAGGCGGTATTGGGTGCGGATCTTGCGGACGATTTCGCCGCGCTGGGCGAACTGGCGCAAGGCGACTTGCTGCGCCAGGGCGTGGAACGGGAACGCATCGCGCTGATTTCGCGGGTGCACCTGCGCTACGAAGGCACGGATTCCCCCTTGGTGGTGCTGTTCGATAGCGTCGCCGGCATGCAGGCGCAGTTCGAAGCGGCGTACAGGAAGCGCTTTTCCTTCCTGATGCCGGCGCGAGCGCTGATCGTCGAGGCGATCTCCGTGGAAGCCATCGGCGCTTCCGACGCGCCGCAGGTTGGCGCACCGGCGTACGCGGCGCGGTTGGGCGCGCTGGCGCCCGTGCAGACGGTGGACATGTATTGCGCGGGAGCGTGGCGCGCCAGCGGCCTGTATGCGGCGGACAGCCTGCGTCCCGGCGACGCCATCGACGGTCCGGCCATCGTCAGCGATGCCAATGCCACCACCGTCATCGAGCCGGGCTGGCGCGCCGACGTCACGGCGCAGGGCCATTTGATACTGCGCCGGGTGGCCGCCTTGCCCGGGCGGCGCGACCAGGGTTTGCAAGCAGCGACAGACGCCGACCCCGTGATGCTGGAAATTTTCAACAATCTGTTCATGTCGATCGCCGAGCAGATGGGACTGCGCCTGCAAAATACGGCCCATTCCGTCAACATCAAGGAGCGGCTCGATTTCAGCTGCGCCATCTTCGATGCTCAAGGCAACCTCATCGCCAATGCGCCGCACATGCCCGTGCACCTGGGCTCCATGGGCGAGAGCATCCGCACCGTCATGACGCGCAATGCGGGGCAGATGCGGGCCGGCGACGTGTACATGCTCAACGACCCTTACCACGGCGGCACGCATTTGCCCGACGTGACGGTGATCTCGCCCGTCTTCGACGCCGACGGCAGCAGCATCCTGTTCTACGTGGGCTCGCGCGGCCACCATGCGGACATCGGCGGCACCACGCCCGGCTCGATGCCGCCCGACTCCACGCATATAGGGGAAGAGGGCGTATTGATCGACAATTTCAAGCTGGTCGACGGCGCCACGGGGCGGCTGGCGGAAGAAGAAACGCTGGCCCTGCTGGCGGGCGCCAGCCATCCCGCCCGCAATCCGCGGCAAAACCTGGCCGACCTGCGCGCCCAGGTGGCGGCCAACCGGAAGGGGGCGGACGAACTGCATAAAATGGTGGCGCATTTCGGCCTCGACGTGGTGCAGGCCTATATGCGCCACGTGCAGGACAATGCGGAGGAAGCCGTGCGCAGGGTCATCACGACCTTGAAGGATGGCGGTTATACCGTGGCGCTGGACAACGGCGCGCGCATCCAGGTGGCTATCCGCGTCGACGCGGCGCAGCGCAGCGCCACCATCGATTTCACGGGCACTTCCCGCCAGTTGCCGAACAACTTCAATGCGCCGTCCGCCGTCTGCATGGCGGCCGTGCTGTACGTGTTCCGCACGCTGGTGGACGACGAGATACCGCTCAATGCCGGCTGCCTGAAGCCCTTGACCGTCATCATTCCGCCCGGCTCCATGCTCAATCCCCAGTATCCCGCCTCCGTCGTCTCGGGCAACGTGGAAACCTCGACCTGCATCACCAACGCCCTGTATGGCGCGCTGGGCGCCATGGCGGCGTCGCAGGGCACGATGAACAATTTCACGTTTGGCAGCGACAAGTACCAGTACTACGAGACGATCTCCGGCGGCTCGGGCGCCGGCCCCGGTTTCGACGGCACGGACGTGGTGCAGACCAATATGACCAATTCGCGCCTGACGGATCCGGAAATCCTGGAGTGGCGTTTTCCCGTGCGCCTGGACGGCTACAGCATCCGTCCCGGCTCCGGCGGGGCGGGGCGCTGGCACGGCGGCAATGGCGGCGTGCGCAGGATGCGCTTCCTGGAAGCGATGACGGCGGCCATCCTGTCGAACAACCGCATCATTGCTCCGTTCGGCATGGATGGCGGCGAGGCCGGCGCATTGGGGAAAAACTATGTCGAGCGGGCCGACGGCACGGTCGAGCACTTGCCGCATATTGGCAAGGCGCAGATGCTGCCCGGTGACGTGTTCGTCATCGAGACGCCCGGCGGCGGCGGTTTCGGCGCGCCCTGAGGCAGGCTACGGCATGGCGCCACCGCCCAGGCGCAGCTCGATCAGCTCCAGCATGCCCTGTGCGGCGACGGACAGGCTGCGCTGCGTGGCCAGCACGATGGGGCGCTCCGGCTGGCCGTGCGCCAGCGGCACGGCCACCAGGTTCAGCTTGCGGAACTGGAACAGGGTCAGCGCCGGCACCAGCGCCACACCCAGGCCATGCTCGATCAGGCCGGCCACGGTGGCCAGGTGCTCCACTTCCAGGCCGCTGTCGCGCACGGCGATGCCATGCACCAGCAGCTCCACGTGCTGGCGCACGCTGGTGGACTTGGCCAGGTGGATCAATTCGCAGCCTGCGAGATCGGCCAGCGCCAAGCGGCGCCTGGCGGCCAGCGCATGGTCGCGCCGGCACACCAGATAGAACGGGTCGCTGCAGAGGGTGCGCGTGTCGAATTCGGCCAGCCGCGCGCTGGGCGCCGTGATGGCCAGGTCGACCTTGCCTTGCCGGAGCAAATGCAGGCACTGGTCCGACAGCGCGTCGTGCAGCCGCACTTCGATGCCCGGATAGCTGGCGCGGTACTCGGCGATCACGGCCGGCAGGCCATGCGCGGCCAGCGAGGGCAGGGCGGCGATGGCCACGCGCCCCTTGCGGCGCGCCACATAGTCGCTCAGGTTGCCAAAGGCGGCCTGCATGTCCGCCAGCAGGCCGCGCGCCACTTCCACGAACATCTCGCCTTCGACCGTCAGGGTCACGTTGCGCGTGTCGCGCTCGACCAGCTTTGCTCCCAGCGCCGTCTCCAGTTTCTGGATCACGGCGCTGAAGGCCGATTGCGACAAATGGCAGCGCTCGGCCGCGCGCGTGAAGTGGCGGCAGTCGGCCAGCGCGACAAACGCCTGCAGCAGCTTGCTGGAAATGTTGGGTAGCATCGTTTAATTTGAAAAACAGGATAATCATGCTGAAAAATCGATTTTACAATATAAAGCGCCGGCAGCAGAATGCTTCAAACCCCGCATAGACGAGGGACACACAACTTACGGAGACAAATACCATGCTGGCCCTGCTCGGACTGTGCACGATCGCCATTTTACTGGCGGCCATCCTCACCAAGAAAATGTCGCCCCTCGTGGCGCTCATTACCATCCCCATCGTCGCTGCCCTGATCGGCGGCTTCGGCATGGAGACGTCGAAATTCATCGTTGCCGGCATCACCAACATCGCGCCCGTGGCGGGCATGTTCGTGTTCGCCATCCTGTTCTTCGGCATCGTCACGGACGCCGGCATGCTCGACCCTGTCGTCAAAGGCATCCTGCGCGTGGTGGGCAGCCGCCCCAGCCGCATCGTGCCGGGGACGGCCTTGCTGGCCCTGCTGATCCACCTGGACGGTTCCGGCGCCGTCACCTTCCTCGTGACGATTCCCGCCATGCTGCCGCTGTACACCCGCCTGGGCATCGACCGCCGCATCCTCGCCTGCGTGGCGTCGCTGGCGGCCGGCGTCAACTTCCTGCCCTGGACGGGGCCGATGATACGCGCCTCGGCGGCCCTGCACATTCCCGTCAGCGACATCTTCATGCCGCTGATTCCCGTGCAGCTGATCGGCCTGGCCTTCGTCTTCGGCGTGGCCTATTACCTGGGCCGCAAGGAAGAAATCCGCCTGGGCCTGACGGCCGGCGCGCCGGCCGGCTTCGTGCAGATGCATGAACTGACGGAAGCGGAACAGGCCATCCGCCGGCCAAAAAACTTCTGGATCAATATCGTGCTGACGGTGATCGTGCTCGGCGTGATGATCAGCGGGAAGGTCGACCCCGTCGTGATGTTCATGATCGGCGTGGTGCTGGCCCTGATGATCAATTACCCGAACGCGGACATGCAGCGCGCCCGCATCGACGCGCATGCCAAGGCGGCGCTGCTGATGGCCAGCATCCTGTTCGCCGCCGGGGTCTTCACCGGCATCATGAACAAGTCCGGCATGCTGTCGGCCATGGCCAAGACGGCCGTCGGCTTCGTGCCGCCCGAAATGGCCTCGCACATCCCGGCCGTGCTGGGCGTGCTGTCCATGCCGCTGTCGATGCTGTTCGACCCGGACTCCTTTTACTTCGGCGTGCTGCCTGTGGTGGCCGAAGTGAGCAAGATGCTGGGCGTGGAACCGATCCAGGTGGCGCAGGCAGCCTTGCTGGGCCAGATGACGACGGGCTTTCCCGTCAGCCCGCTGACGCCGGCCACCTTCCTCGTCGCCGGCCTGGCCGGCATCGACCTGGCCGACCACCAGAAATACACTTTCAAATACCTGTTTGCCGCGTCGATCGTGATGACCATCAGCTGCATCTTGCTGGGCATCTTCCCGCTGTAGGCAACATCCTATTTAACAGGAGCGCAATATGAAAACCATCCGCATCGGCGCCGGCGCCGGTTATTCGGGCGACCGCATCGAGCCGGCCGTGGAACTGGCCGAGCGCGGCCAGCTCGATTACCTGATTTTCGAATGCCTGGCCGAGCGCACCATCGCGCTGGCGCAGCAAGCGAAGATGCAAGACCCGCAGCAAGGCTTTGACCCGCTGCTGGCCGAGCGCATGCGCGCCGTGCTGCGCCCGTGCAGCGAGAATGGCGTGCGCATTCTGACCAATATGGGCGCGGCCAATCCGCTGGCCGCCGCCGCCGCCATCCGCGCCATCGCGCAGGAACTGGGCTTGCCGCATATAAAAGTGGCGGCCGTCACGGGCGACGACGTGCTGGCGCTGGTGACGGGCGGCGATTACCTCGACGACACGGGCGCGCCTGTGGCGCAGCTGGGCGGGCGGCTGCTGTCGGCGAATGCCTACCTGGGCGCGCAGCCGCTGGTGGATGCGCTGGCGCAGGGGGCCGACGTCATCGTCACGGGCAGGATCGCCGACCCGGCCCTGGTGCTGGCGCCGCTGATCCATGCGTTTGGCTGGGCCATGGACGACTGGCACCGGCTGGGGCAAGGCACCCTGGTGGGACACCTGCTCGAATGCGCGGGGCAAATCAGCGGAGGCTACTTTGCCGATCCCGGCTACAAGGATGTGGCCAATCTGGCCCGCCTGGGCTTTCCCATCGGCGAGGTGCGCGAGGACGGCAGCGCCGTCATCACCAAGGTGGCCGGGTCGGGCGGCTGCGTGACGGTGGCCACCTGCACCGAGCAGCTGCTGTATGAAATCCACGATCCGGCCGCCTACCTGACGCCGGACGTGGTGGCCGATTTTTCGCAGGTGCGGATGGAACAGGTGGCCATCGACAGGGTGGCCATCACGGGCGCCAGCGGCCATGCGAAGAGCGGGCAGCTGAAGGTGACGCTGGGCTACCTGGACGGCTATATCGGCGAAGGGCAGATCTCGTATGCAGGCCCGGGCGCCGAGGCCCGCGCGCGGCTTGCGCAAGCCATCGTGGCCGAGCGCCTGCACCTAAGCGGCGTGCAGGCCGAGGAACTGCGTTTTGACCTGATCGGCGTCAACGCCATTCACGGCGCACAGCTGTCGGGCCGTCATGCAGAGCCATATGAAGTGCGCCTGCGCGTGGCCGGCCGCGCGGCCAGCCTGCAGGAGGCGGCGCGCATCGGCAATGAAGTCGAGACCTTGTACACCTGCGGCCCGTCGGGCGGCGGCGGCGCCAGCAAATCGGTGCGCGCCGTGGTGGCCGTGCGCGCCACCCTGGTCGACGCGGCGCTCGTTCCCAGCGCCATCCACTTCGGGGAAAACTGACATGAGCAAAGCTAAAACCATCGCGCTGCGCGAACTGGCGCATGCGCGCGCGGGCGACAAGGGCGACATTTCGAACCTGTCGCTGATCGCGTATGACCGCAAGGATTACGAACTGCTGCTGCGTGAAGTGACGCCCGAGCGCGTGCGCCGGCATTTCGCTGGCGTCGTGGGCGGCACCGTCACGCGCTACGAATTGCCGCAGCTAGGGGCACTGAACTTCGTCATGCAGCAGGCGCTGGGCGGCGGCGTCACGCGCTCGCTGGCCCTGGATGCGCACGGCAAGTGCCTGGGGGCGGCGCTGCTGGCGATGGAGATTGCTGTTTCCTGATGACGCGGTGGTTTTTCCTGCTTGTCCGGACCGTGGCTTGCGGTAGCGACGTTCTTTCACCCCAAAAGCAAGTGCCGGGATCAGACCCACGGGGCCTGACCCCGCGACCCCGGCCCTTTTTGTCTTTGGGTTGAAGGAAGCACGGAAGCCGGCACGCTTCAGCCAACGTGCAAATCGATGCGCCGCTGCGCCACGGCACGCGCGATTTGTTCATCGTGCGTCACCAGCAGCACGGCGCAGCCGCTGGCGCTGGCCGTGTCCAGCAGCAGCGCCAAGGTTTCCTGCTGCGTGATCGGGTCCAGGCGCGAGGTCGGCTCGTCGGCGAAGATCAGCGCCGGTTTCAGCAGCAGTACCCTGGCCAGCGCAAAGCGCTGCAGTTCGCCGCCCGACACTTGCGACGGCCGGCGCGCCAGCAAATGACTCCCCAGGCGCAAACGCGCCAGCAGCGGCGGCACGCAGTTCCATGCCAGGCCATGCAGCTTGACCACGTCGCGTAGCGCCGTTTCCAGCGTGATGGTGGGCGCGAAGGCGGCAGCCGGGTCCTGGTACAGTTTCTGGAAGGCCGTGCGCGGCAAGCCAGCGGCGCGTGTGACGGTACCCGCGTCGGGCTGCAATAGACCCAGCAGCAGATTGCCGAAAGTCGTCTTGCCGGCGCCGCTTTCGCCCGTGACGGCGACGACTTCTCCCTGGCGGATGTCCGCGCTGATGCCGGCAAACAGGGAATGCGGGCCGAAGGCCTTGGCGATGTTATCCACCTTGGCGACGATGGCACCCGGTGCCGCGCCAGGCGTGCGCGCTGGCCAGCTGGCCGGATCGGCCGCCAGCAGCGCCCGCGTGTAGGCGTGCGCCGGCTGCGCCAGCACGGTGCGCGATTCGCCCTGTTCGACGATGGCGCCGTCGAGCATGACGGCGACCTGGCCGCCCAATGCGCGCGCCAGCCACACGTCGTGCGTGATGCACAGCACGGCCATGCCGCCAGCTTGCGCGGCGCGCAGCATGGCCAGGATGCCGGCGCGCCGGCCGGGATCCTGGCCCTTGGTCGGTTCATCGACGATCAAGAGGCGGGCGCCGGCCGCATGGGTGGCCAGGAAGGCCACGCGCTGCGCCATGCCGCCCGATATCTGGTGCGGGTACAGGGGCGCCGCATGGCGCATGTCCAGCCGTGCCAGGTCGCGCAGGGCCGCTTCGCACGCATCGGTTTGCGACAGTCCCGCCACCAGCTCATGGGTTTCCGCCACCTGCTGGCGCACGCGCATGGTGGGGTCGAGCGCCAGCCATGGTTCCTGCGGCAGCAGCGCCACTTCGCGGCCCCACAGCGCTTGCCTGGATTGCGAATCGGCCGCCTTGAGCCGGTGCGTGCCGATGCAGATGCCGCCTTCGGCGCGCAGGCCGGCGGCGAGCGTGCCCATGATGGCCTGCGCCAGCAGGGACTTGCCCGAGCCGCTTTCGCCCAGCAAGGTCAATGCGCCGCCGGCCGCCAGGCCAAGGCTGGCGCCTTGCACCAGCCGCGCGCCGCTGGCCGTGTCGATGACGGCCAGGCCGTCCAGTTCCAGATAACGGTGTTCGCTCATGGGAGATTGCGTTCGCGCCCGGCCAGCATCAGGCCCAGCATGGTGAAGAACAGCAGCGCCACGGGGGCGGCCACCAGCCACGGCGCTTCGCTGTAATACGGCAGCAGTTCGATCATCATCACGCCCAGTTCCGCCGTGGGCGGCTGCAGGCCGACGCCGATGAAGCCTAAAGCGGCCATGGCCAGCACGGCGCCGCCAAGGCCGAAGCGCATCAGGGTGGCCAGGCGCGGCAGCAGCACGGGCGCCAGGTGGCGGCGGATGATGTAAGCGGGACCAAAGCCCAGCAGGCGCGCCGCTTCCACCTGCGGGCTGGCCAGCAGGAGGGCGGCCGCGCTGCGCGTGACGCGGAAGTATTCGACCCACAGGGCTAGCGAGATGCCCAGGTACAGGGGCCAGAACTGGCCGGGCGCGAAGGCGGCCAGCAGCAGTACCAGCAGCAGGCCGGGCAAGGCCAGCACCGCGTCGGCCAGTGCGCCCAGGAGGCGGTCCGGCCAGCCGCCGCGCCAGGCGGCCAGCAAGCCCAGCAACGTGCCGGGCAAGGCGGCGCTCAGCACGCTGAGCACGGCCATCGACAGGGACAGCTGCGCGCCGTGGGCAAGGCGCGCCAGCATGCTGCGGCCCAAATGATCGAGGCCCAGCGGATGCGCCAAACTGGGCGCTTCCAGAAAGCGCGCCAGGGTCTGGCGGGCCGGGTCGATGCCCACCAGCGCGGGGCCAAGCAGGGCAAAGGCGGCGACCAGCAGCAGGAGCAGCCAGCCGGCGCGCTGCGAGAGGGGTAATGCTTTCATGCCTGCCTCGCGCGCGGGTCGAGCGCGGCGCAAGCCAGGTCGACGAGGCAGTTGAACAGCACGAACAGCAGTCCCAGGACCAGGGCCGTGCCCTGTATCATCGGCACGTCGCGGGCAAAGATGGCGTGCACCAGCGCGTGGCCGATGCCGGGCCAGGCAAAGATGGTTTCCACCAGCACCACGCCTTCGACCAGGTACACCAGCTGCACCGCCGTGTAGGCGACCACGGGCGCGGCGACGTTGCGCGCGCCATGCCGCAGCAAGGCTTCGCTGGTACTTAATCCCTTGGTCAGGGCGAAGGCGTAGTAGGCGGAGGCGCGCACCTGGGCCATCGCGTCACGGGCCACGCGCGAGGACACTGCCGCCAGGCCCAGCGCCAGGGTCAGCGCGGGCAGCATCAGGCTGCCATGGTCGGCATGGCCGGCGGCGGGCAGGGCCTGCAGCTGCACGGCAAAGGCCAGCACCAGCAGCAGTGCCAATACAAATGGCGGCAGGGCGCGCAGCAGCACGGAAAGCAGCAGGTTGACCTTGTCGAAACAGCCGCCCGGACGCAGGCCCGCCAGCACGCCGGGCAAGGGACCCAGCGGCAGGGACAGCGCGACGGCGAATAGCGACAGGCGCAGGGTTTGCCCCAGCTGTATGCGGATGTCGTCAATGACGGGCTGCGCCGTCACCAGCGAGATGCCCAGGTCCAGGCGCAGCAGCCGCCCCCACCAGTCGGCCAGCGCGGCCAGCGGCGCGCGGTCCAGCCCCAGTTCCACGCGCACGGCGTGCGCGGCGGCCGCGTCGACCATGTCATAGCCATAGCGGCCCGCCGCGATGCGGTAGGCGATATCGCCGGGCAGCATGCGCGTCATGAAAAAGCACAGGGTGCCCACCAGCAGGGCCACCAGCAGCGCCTGCAGCAAGGCTTTCAGCAGGATCTTCATGCGGGAGTCTTCCACGTGATGCCGGAGAGCCGGTAGCTGCGCTCGAACGGGTCGATGCTCACGCCTGACACGCGGCGCGCCACGGCCAGCGTCTGGCGGTACCAGACGACGGGAATCACGGGCAAGCCCTGCTGCAGTTCTGCCGCGATGCTGGCGCGCAGCCGGGCCGCTTGCGCGCTGCCGGCCGCCACGCCGCCGCCGGCCAGTTGCGCCAGGGCGGCGCTGACGGCGGGGCTGTGCCAGCCCATCGCGCCCCAGTCTCCGCCGTGCACGCCGTAGTCGTCGGCCAGGGTGGCCGTCGGGTCGGGAAGGTTGCCGAAGTTGCGCGCCACGAGACCGATTTGCAGCGCGCCGCTGCGGTGGCCGGCGGGGATGTCGCTGGAATTGCCCACCACGACCTGGATGGCGATGCCGACCTGGCGCAGTTCTTCCTGCACGGCCGTGGCGATCAGCGGCAGTTCCGGGCGGTCGACAAAGGTGGTCAGGGTCAGCGCCAGGCGCTGGCCGGCGCGCCGCAGGATGCCGTCGGCGCCCGGCGCGTAGCCGGCCTGGCGCAGCAGCGCGCGGGCTTGCGCCGGATCGCCGCGCAGGGGCGCCATGGCGTTTTGCTGCGGCTGGTGCCACAGGGCCATCGCGGGCGGGAACAGCTGCGTGGCAGCCAGGTCGGCGTCGCGCAGCAGGGCGCGGGCGATGCCGTCGCGGTCCAGCGCCAGGCTGATGGCGCGCCGCACGCGCACGTCGGCCAGCAGCGGATGGCCGGCGTTGAGCTTTAAAAAGGTGGTGCGCGGCAGCGGCGCGGCCACCAGCTGCGCGGTGGATAGGCGCAGCAGGCGGCGGATGCTGGGCGGGTCCAGCGAGAAGGCCACGTCGGCCTGGCCGCTCTGCACCATCAGGGTCCGCGTTTCCGCGCGCGAGACGCTGATGTAGCGCGCCCGGCGCACGGCGGGCGGCTCGCCGCGCCAGCCATCGAAATACGCCACGTCGACCTGCTGCGGCAGGGCGATCGCCGTGATCCTGTATGGGCCGCTGCCGATGATGCGCTGCACGCGGCCATCCGCGCCATACGACGATGGCGCCAGCACTTGGGTGCCCGAATGCGTAAACAGGTAGGGCAGCGGCGCATAGGGCTGCGCCAGGGTCACGACGATGGCGCCGCGCGCGGATGCCATGCCGCGGATGCGGGCCAGGCGCAGCACGCCGGGCGCGGCCAGGGCGCGCTGCAGCGCAACGAGCACGGTGCCCGCCGTCAGCGGCGTGCCGTCGTGGAACAGCTTGCCCTGGGCGATGAAGAAGCGCCATTCCAGTCCATCCCGTGACACTTCCCAGTCGCTGGCCAGCGCCGGCAGCAAGCGGCCCTGGTCGTCCGCATCGAGCAGGGTTTGCGCCACTTCCATGCGGGTAAACATATAGCCGCCGCGCGACGGTTCCAGGCCCGTCAATTCCCACGGCCCGACGACGGTCAGGGTGTCGCGGCTGGCGGGCGCGATCGTCGCATGGTCGCTGGCGGGGCCGTCATGGGCGTGGGCGGGCAGGATGCCGGCGGCCAGCAAGCCAGGCAGATGGCGCAGCAGCTTGCGTCTGCCGCGGGAGCAGGAATCGGTCATCGGGCCATGGCGGTGCGGCGTCCAGTGTGGGGAGGCCAGATTCTAATGCACGCCGCGCAGTGCAGGCAAATCAGGACGTCGCGTAGGCCGTCGTGCCGCTGAGCTGGGCGCGCACCTGTCCCACGTCGCGCATGGGCGCGCGGCCGAACTGGCGGCTGTATTCGCGGCTGAACTGCGATTCGCTGGCGTAGCCGACGCGGTAGCCGGCCGTGCCCGCGTCGATCTGCTCGACCAGCATCAATCGCCGCGCTTCCTGCAGGCGCAGCAGCTTCTGGTACTGCATCGGCGTCATGGCCGTAATCGCCTTGAAGTGGTGGTGCAGCGACGACATGCTCATGTTCGCCATGCCGGCCAGGTGCTCGATGCGCAGCGGCTGCGCGTAATGCGCCTTGATCCAGTCGATGGCCTGCTTGACCTGGTGCGACTGGCTGCTGGCCAGCGCCATGTGGCGCAGGCGCGCGCCGACGGGGCCATTGAGCAGTCGGTACGTCAGCTCGCGGCGGATCAGCGGCGCCAGGGTGGCGATGTCTTCGGGCTTGTCGAGCAGGCGCACCAGGCGCAGCATGGCGTCCAGCAGCTCGGGCGACACGTCGCTGACGGAAATGCCGCGCGTGGCGGGGATCAGCTTCGGCTGCGCCGCGCCGCCGCCCGCGCTGGCGTTCTCGCCGTCGAGCAGCGCGGCCACGTCGGCGATGTCGATGCCCAGCACCACGCACAGGTGCGGCGCCTCGACGCTCGCTTCCACCACGCGCACCTGCACCGGCAGGTCGACGGAGGTCAGCAGATACTGCATGCGGCTATAGTGAAAAGTGTCGCTGCCCAGGGTGACTTGCTTGCCGCCTTGCGCGATCAGGGCCACGCTGGGACGCGCCGCATGGAACAGCGATTCCGTCGTCGAGGACTGGCGATGGAAGGTCAGGTTGCCGATGGCCGTCGCGTAGTCGCCGTTGCGCGGCGCGTGGCGGCTGATCAGGGCGGCGATTTCATCTTGCGGGGGAAGTGGCGTGGACATGGCGGCAGTATGCATCAGGCGAGGGAGGGCAGGGGATGATCTTACGCAGATTTGGAGGATCGTGCAAAGGTCTTGCAGGATCGCGGTAACGCGCGCGGCGCATTTGCCGCAGACTAGCAGCATCGCTTGCACGGCACGCGTCTCCCCTGTCACATACATATATCCATAGGAGTTTTCATGACTACCATCGCCAAAGGCTATGCCGCACTGGGCCCGACCTCCGCACTGCAACCGTTCACGTTCGAGCGCCGCGCCCCGCGCGCCGACGACGTGGCCATTTCGATCAAATACTGCGGCGTGTGCCATTCCGATATCCACCAGGCGCGCGACGAATGGGGCGGCTCCGCCTTCCCGATGGTGCCCGGCCATGAAATCGCCGGCGTCGTCACTGCCGTCGGCGCCGACGTCACCAAGTTCAAGGTGGGCGACCACGTGGGCGTGGGCTGCTTCGTCGATTCCTGCACTACCTGCAAGACGCGCAACGTCGACCTGGAACAGTACATGCCAGGCCTGATCCAGACCTACAATGGCCTGGAAGCCGATGGCAAGACGGCCACGCAGGGCGGCTACTCGGACAGCATCGTCGTCAAGGAAGGCTACGTGCTGTCGATTCCCGACAACCTGCCGCTGGACGCCGCCGCGCCGCTGCTGTGCGCAGGCATCACGCTGTACTCGCCGCTGAACCACTGGAAAGCCGGCCCTGGCAAGCAGGTGGCGATCCTGGGCATGGGTGGCCTGGGGCACATGGGCGTGAAGATCGCCCACGCCATGGGCGCCGAAGTGACGGTACTGAGCCAGACCCTGTCGAAGCGCGAAGACGGCCTGCGCCTGGGCGCCAACCACTACTACGCCACCAACGACGCGGAAACGTTCACCAAGCTGGCCGGCACCTTCGACCTGATCATCTGCACCGTGGGCGCGGCCATCGACTGGAACCAGTACATCAACCTGCTGAAAGTGGATGGCAACATGGTCATCGTCGGCATCCCGGACGGCGCCGTGCCGCCCGTGAGCGCCTTCGGCCTGGTCGGCGCGCGCCGCAGCCTGTCCGGTTCCATGATCGGCTCGATCAAGGAAACCCAGGAAATGCTGGATTTTTGCGGCAAGCACAATATCGTCTCCGACATCGAGATCATCCGCATCCAGGATATCAATGAAGCGTTCGAGCGCGTGGTCAAGAGCGACGTGCGCTATCGCTTCGTCATCGACATGGCGTCGCTCGCGCAATAAAAGGGTAACGCCCGAGAAAACGCCCAGGGCGTTGTTGCCGCGTCTCGCCGTACGAAGTTGCCATACCCTGTACTGTCTTCGACGCGGCGCCTGGCCCTGGGTGTTTTTCGGACGTTCCAACGGTATTTGATTTGTTTGACCGTCAAAACCGGCACGCCGGCGTCGAGGAACTGGGGTCGGACCCTCTGGGTCCGACCCCGGCAGTTTTCCCGGGGTGGCGTCTTCTTCGTGTAGGGCCGCCCCCGTAGGTCGGATTAGCGCAGCGTAATTCGACAAACGCTGCACTCGCCGCAACTCGGGACAAGCGCGCAAGCGCATCATCCAACAACCATCCGACCGGCATCCCCCATCCCCGCCAAAAATCAAGCTCCGACATCAATTTTTCTTTCCTTGCGTCAAAAAACGGCATAAAATGAAACCGTACAGTACAGTTTCACTACGTGGTTTTATAAAAATCAGCCATCCCCGACGTGTTTGCCTGGGCAGGGGAGGCGTCTTGGATAAAAAATGGACACTTCAACACAGTATGGAGCGGCGGCGATCCCGCCGGTCTCCAGGGGCAAGCGCGTGGCGCTGGCCGTTCTTGGCGTTTTTCTCGGGCTTTCCGGCCTGGCCCTGGCGGCCGGCGGCATTGAACTCATTACCCTAGGCGGTTCCTGGTATTACCTGCTGGCCGGTCTCGGCCTGCTTGCGGCCGGCGTGCTGTACCTGCGCCGCAAAGCGCTGGCCAGCGCCGTCGTGGCCGCACTGGTCATCGCTACCCTGATCTGGGCCGTGTGGGAAATCGGCTTCGCCTTCTGGCCCATGGTGCCGCGCCTGGCGCCATTCCTCGTGATCGGCCTGGCGGCCGCCCTCATGCATCCATGGCTGGCGGGCCGCGCCCATTCCGGGCAGTCGCGCGGCTTTGCCGCCTTGTTCGCCGTGCTGCTGGCGGCCGGTTTCGCTGCCATGTTCAAGCCGCATGGCGTGACGGAAGCGGCGGTCCGGCCGCAGCAGGATGCCGTCGCGCTGGCCAATGACGGCAGCGCCAACTGGGCGCACTATGCGAACGGGCAGGCGGGAACGCGCTTCGCGCCGTTCACGCAGATCGACAAGCAGAACGTTGGCCAGCTGCAGGTGGCATGGAGCTACCGCACGGGCGAGCTGGCCGAAGGCGCATCCGAATCGCAAAACACGCCGCTGCAGATCGGCGACACCATCTATACCTGCACGCCGACGAGCAAGGTCGTCGCGCTCGACGCCGACACGGGCAAGGAGCGCTGGAGCTACGATTCCCGGCCTGCCAACACCAAGACCTGGAACCGTTGCCGCGGCGTCGGCTACTACGAACCGGCCACGGTGAACAAACCGTTCCGGTTCGACGGCATGCAGGCGGCCAGCGCGCCGCAACCGGGCGCCTGCGCCAAACGCATCGTGCAAGTGACCATGGATGCGCGCCTGATCGAGATCGACGCGCAAACGGGCAAACTGTGCGAAGGCTTCGGCGACAAGGGCTCGGTCGACCTGATGACGGGCCTGGGCAAGGTGCGCGCCAACGTGCCGTACTATGCCTACACGTCGGCGCCGACCATCGCGCGCAACCTGATCATCCTTGGCGGCTGGGTCTTTGACGGCCGCTCCGTCGACGAGCCGTCCGGCGTCGTGCGCGCCTACAGCGCCGACACGGGCGAGCTGGTGTGGGCATGGGACCTGGGCAACCCGGCCATCACCAAGCTGCCGCCGGAAGGGCAGACCTACACGCGTAGCACGCCGAACATGTGGTCCACGCCCGCCGTCGACAATGAACTGGGCCTGGTCTACCTGCCGCTGGGGAACGAGCAGCCCGACTTCTGGGGCGGCAAGCGTCCGCCGCTGACGGAGAAATATTCGTCGGCCATCGTCGCCCTCGACATGGCCACGGGCCGCGAACGCTGGACCTTCCAGACCGTCCACCACGATATCTGGGACTACGACGTGGCCGCGCAGCCGGCCCTGTACGACGTCCCCGACGGCAAGGGCGGCAAGACGCCGGCGCTGGTACAGCTGACCAAGCGCGGCCAGATCTTCATGCTGGACCGCCGCACGGGCACGCCCATCGCCGACGTGGTGGAAAAACCCGTGCCGCAGGAGCATGCGGCCGGCGACTGGGTGGCAAAAACGCAGCCATATTCCACCGGCATGCCGGCCCTCGGTGCGCAAGCGCTGACGGAGCGCGACATGTGGGGCGCCACCTTCTTTGACCAGCTGGCGTGCCGCATCAGCTTCCGCAAGCTCAATTACCAGGGCGAGTTCACGGCGCCAAGTACCAGTGAAACCCTGATCTATCCGGGCTACTACGGTGGCTTCAACTGGGGCGGCGCGGCCGTGGACGAAAGCAATGGCTATATGTTCGTCAACGATATCCGCATGCCGCAAGTGGTCAAGCTGGTGCCGCGCGAAACCGTGGACGTGGCCAAGCTGACCTCGGGCCACGGCGTGGGCAGCACTTATCCGATGGACGGCACGCCCTTCGTCATCGACCACAAGGCCTTCAACTCGCCGCTGGGCATTCCATGCCAAAGCCCGCCATGGGGCGTGTTTGCCGCCATCGACCTCAAGACGCAGAAAAAAGTATGGGAGCGTCCGGCCGGCACGGTGCAGGACGCCGTCATCAACGGCATGCGCGCGCGCCTGCCCATCCCGCTGGGCATGCCGACCCTGGGCGGCGGCGTCAGCACGGCGTCGGGCCTGGTGTTTTATGCGGGCACGCAGGATTACTACCTGCGCGCGATGGATATCGCCACCGGGCATGAAGTGTGGAAGTCGCGCCTGCCCGTCGGCTCGCAAGGCACGCCGATGACGTATGTGTCGCCCAAGTCGGGCCGCCAGTACGTGGTGGTGGTCGCGGGCGGCGCCCGCCAGAGCCCGGACCGCGGGGATTACGTGATAGCATACGCGCTTCCCAAGACACAGTAAGAGTTTGCTTCATGCCCCAGTTGCGCACCGTCCCCGCTTCCCCGACTACCCGAAGCGAGGAGCGGCGGCGCAAGCTGCTGGTGGCGGCGGCGGACCTCTTCCTCGCCTCCGGCTATGACGGCGTCAGCATGGACGCCATCGTGGCCGAGGCGGGCGGCTCGAAAGCCACCGCCTACCGCTACTTCGGCAGCAAGCAGGAGCTGCTGGTGGCGGTGGTCGAATATCTGTGCGCCGACTTCATCATCGATTTGCGCCAGCTCGATACGTCGCAGGCGGGCCTGGAGCAGGGCTTGCAGCTGATCCTCGATGAACTGGTGGCCGTCGTCACCAGCCCCCGCCACGTGGATTTTTATCGCCTCGTCGTCACGGGCGCCGCCGCCGTGCCGGCCGTGGGCCAGACCTGGTACGAACACGGCCCGCAAGTGTGGCACGCATTGATCCTGCGCCTGCTGGAGCAGCAGCGCGTCCAGGGCCGCATCGCGCCCGACACCGCGTTTTCCAACCTGCCGCAAATCCTCTTCGATGCCGTGTTCTCGCACCTGACCACGCGCACCGTGATGCTGGGGCAGGGCGGCAATGCCGCCGCGTTCCGGCCATTGATCGCCGAATTGATCGACCTGGTGGTGGCGCGGGTGGCGCGCAAATAAACACGGCGGTTCACCAATGGCGTCGGATGTCGCTACGCTGATCCGGCCTGCACGATTACGCCACTGAACTCGTAAATGGCGGCGGCAACGGTGAAAAAGCGCAGGTCGGATTAGGCCCGGCAGGGCCGTAATCCGACAGTAGCGCTGGTCGGCTGCCTTCCCGCCAGAAAAGCAAGGCAATTCGCCGGCGTCAGGCTTCCGGCGCCGTCCACACCAGGTTCCACAGGTGGCCATCGATATCCTCGAAGCCCTGGTCATACATGAAGCCCTGGTC
This sequence comes from Janthinobacterium foliorum, assembly GCF_978021625.1. Classification (NCBI taxonomy): domain Bacteria; kingdom Pseudomonadati; phylum Pseudomonadota; class Betaproteobacteria; order Burkholderiales; family Oxalobacteraceae; genus Janthinobacterium; species Janthinobacterium foliorum. Next base: position 71,189 of record NZ_CDXDQE010000008.1, read on the forward strand.
CTCGGGCGGATGCGGCGTGCGGCCACCGGCGGCAACGGCCCTGGCGATCAGGCTGTCCACCTCTTCCCGGCTTTCGCAACTGAGGCAAATGACGATTTCATTGGCCTCCCTGGCATTCGCGACAGGCTTGTCGATCAGCGACTGGAAGAAGGGTTCCGTCGTCAGCATGGCCTGGATGGTGTCGCCGGCAATGTTCATGAAGGCCGCGTTCTCGCCGCTGAAGCGGGGATCGAAGGTGAAGCCGAGGGCGGAAAAGAAGGCTCTGGATTTGTCCAGATCCTGCACAGGCAGGTTGAGGATGATCTGTTTGTGCATGGCGTCTCCCTGGTGAAGGTGATGGGCATTAAGACTGTAAATCATCTGACAGCGGCTGTCAGCGCAAGTTTGAGTCCATACACCTGATACGACACCGCGGTCATTGCCGTCAACTGATATCGCGCCCGGCGGCCAGGCGGCGGATGGCAGCGATCCCTGCCTCCATCTTTTCACGTGCGGAACTGTTGGCCGAATGGACCTGGATAATCGGGGGCTTAAAACCGCGCAATGCGACGGCTTCCTCGATCCACAAGACGACGTCATAGCCGGTGCCCCGCCCGTCATCGCCAAGATCGTGGTCGAGACTGATTTCGGCAACCCCGCCGGCGGCCAATAGCGCTACTGCCTCATCAGGCCAATACACGCGAGTCCAGCCCTGCGGCGTAGTGCGCTCATCGTCGAGGTAAACCTTCATTCCTTCATTCCCTTGGATAGTTGATGAAAATTTCTTGTCCATCAATAATACCCTGTACGTATGCTGGATATGCGGCGAAGAGCGCCTTATGCCGAAGTACGTTCCGCTTACGGCCGGGCGCCGTCATTGGCAGGTTCCGTTCCTTGCGGGCATTCCTCCCGACGCACGCGTTCGCCGTCCTTGCCTGGACCTTGACGCTTTGCCCAATGAAGAATGGCAGATTTCCAACAGCATATGGGAAATGCATTCACGCTGTTTATGCGCCAGCAGAATAAGAATAAAAAAACCACATCCGTGGGATGTGGTTCTAGTGGAGAGGGCAAGGGGTGGCTTGGCGCGGCGAGCCGCGCTTGAGTTTTATCATCGAATGACTTGACTTTTGGACTGGCCGCTAAAGGCTTTGAAAGCAGAGGCAAAAAGTCTGAAATAAAGACGTAGCCTTTTTTTCAGCAATCATCACTTCCTTGATAGTGTCTCTTAATACGCTTTTTATTTGGACATTCCTCAATGCTTTGTATGCTATTTTTATTGGTTCCAAAGAAATAAAATTGCGTCAACGATAATCGTGGCATACATGAACGCATACCCGGTAAATGGTGCCTGGAATGCCTGCCTGTCCTTAAAAAATGGAATGTGATTTTGGTCCTGGCGTGGTTCGATCGAGATGATCTGGCTGCCAAATCCTAAAAATTCTCTTTATTGAAGGTGTCAATACCGCTTTTATTATCAGTTTCCTGAGTCAGGAAAGGTTGCTTTATACAAATTGAGCAGAGACGGGGCGTTGTCCTTCAAGACGTCCTTCTTGCTTGCAGAGTCGAGCAGAGCTTGAATTTGCTTCTCGGACAGTTCAGGCGAGTCGAGATCGAGATCCGGAATTTCCTTCTTGGCCCACTCGCTCAGGGCCCGGATGATGATTGCCTCTTCGGTCACGCCATGGCTCTTTGCCAATGCGCGCAGCGTAGCGGCTGAAATTCCGAAAGCGCTGTTGACTTGATCCAGCGAAATTGAAAAGGTGTTTTCCGGTGTGTTCATTGCAAATGTACTTTCAGATGTGAGTGTCCTATTTTGGTGAGTGAGAAGAAGATGCAGGGACAAAATCGTCTCCTGCAACTGCTCCGTCATCATCCAGTTTCAGCATATTCATATAAAACTGCGGAAATTGCTAGTTGATTTGTTGCCATTTGGCAAAACGTCTACCAGCAGCACTCGCCGGACTGGGAGCGCTGTGCGCGACGGTGCGGGTACACGGCGGCTTGTTTCCGGTGCTGCGTAATTCGCAGGCTTAAAGGAAAGCCTCCGATAAAGTATCTCCCGACGGGCCAAGCCACGCGGTCGCCTCTAAAAAGTGTCTGCCAGGCGCTCTCAACCTGGACGCAAGGAACGGGGCCGGAAGGGGACGGCGTGTTACGCAGGGCCCGGCCCAGGCAGATAAAGGGCGGGGCGCGGGCGGCAGTCAGGTAGCAATACCATACTTGTGCTGCGTGGCCGCATACTGCTGCTTCAGCGACTCCAGCTTCGGATGCCTGGGGTCGATCTTGCGGATCACCTGCATCTGGTGCTGCGCCTGCTCGGCCAGCGGGGCTTCCCAGCCCAGCATGTTGAGCTGGCGCAGGATGGCGTCGACGGAAGCGAACAGCACGGGCAGGTTGCCCGGCGTCTTGCGCAGGGCCTGGCGCAGCACGAAGACGGCGCCCTTGAGCTCTCCGCTTTCCGACTTGCTGGCCGCATCCTGCATGAGTTCCTGCACCTGGTTCTTGATCTGCTGGCCCATGCCTTGCGCCAGGTCGTGGCGGCCCGCTTTTTCAAACACGTCCACGGCTTCTTCCATCGTCACGTCGCTGTCCGCCTCGTTGACGAGTTTCATCATGACATCGGAGGCGGCCTGCTCCAGGTTATTCTTCAGGCAGCTCTGCACCAGGCCCACCTTCAGCTGGGTCGACAGGCCCCGCGCGCCGTCCAGGGCGGCAGCGGCCAGCTGCAGTTCGCTGGCGGCGGCGATGTCATTGCCCGACAGTTCATGCAGCATGGCGGCCGAGATGGCACGGCAGGCTTCCACGTTGGCACCGCCCCGCAGGGAGCGCTCCATGTCGCGCAGCACGCCGCTCGCCTGCGGCGCGTCGCCCTTTTTCACCAGCGTTTTCACCAGGTTGACGTGGTCTTCCGGATCGCGGAATTCCGAGTACTTGGCCTTCGTCACCACCTGCTTGTAGGCCCGCTCGGCCGCGCCGATATCGCCCGTGTCGAAGGCGATGCCGCCCAGGTGGCGCAGCCGGCGCACCATGTGCGGCGAAATGGCCACCGCGTCTTCGAGGATTTTCTTGGCCTGCATCTGCTGGCCCATTGCTTCATGGTTCTTCGCCAGCAGGTCGTAGGCGGCCATGAAGCGGGGATTGACTTCCACCAGTTCCAGCAGCGCCTCCTGCGCATCCTCGTGGCGCTGCTGCTCGAACAGGGTGCGCGCCAGACCCAGGTGGGCCCAGGCCATGGGCCGCGTGGCCAGGGTGTCGGCATAGATCTGTTCCGCCTCGCGCCACTCGCCCAGGGTGATGTGCAGTTCGGCGCGCAGGCGGGCGAAGTCGGCCGCCAGGCGCGGGTGCTGCAGTTCGGCCGCGCGGCAGCTTTTCACGGCTTCGCGCAAGTCGCCCTTGTCGATCAGCTGGTAGGTGGGCAGGAAGATGGCGCGGCGCTCGATGGCGCGCTCGATGCGGCCGCTCAGCACATCGACGGTGAACGGTTTTAATATGTAGTCGGACGGCGTCAGCTCGGCCGCGCTGATCACCTTGCTGTGGATGGCTTCGGACGTCAGCATGATGAAGATGGTCCACAGGCCGATCAGTTTGTGGTGGCGCAAGTCTTCCAGCAGCTGCTGGCCATCCTGGCCATCCGTGCCACTACCAAGATCGTATTCGCACAGGATGATGTCGAACGGTTTTTTCATCAGCAGGCGGATGGCCGTGCCGGAATTGACGGCATATTCCACCTTGGTAATGGCCGCCTGGTTCAGCATATTGTGCAGATTGCCCCGCATGCTGGGGTTCGGGTCGACGATCAGGACAGATAAGTCGCTATATTCTGGCATTGTTCAGCTCTCGTTCATCTGTATATGGCTCTGCGGCTCGATGGTGCAACGTAGTTGCCTAATAATATTATTATTTGTCAGCATACTGCAAAGCCAGTGCAAATCGCTAACAAAATGCAGGCGAACGCATGCGGCGCGACACGGCTGGCGCGTGCGCTTGCGGGCAGGGCGGGCGCAGGGTATCCTGAAGGCAACCTTTTACGTTTGACCATGCTGGAATCGTCGCCTGGAAAGTCGCCATGTATTTGAACGACACGCGCAAGCAAACCCTGCATCATCTGCTGTTCGGCGGAGGACGGGCGCATGCCGAAAAGTACTTTCCCGAATTGCGCCGCATGGCCGTCATCAGCGAATCCTTTGCCCTGGCCAGCATTATGCTGGTGTGGGTCTTCATTCCTCCTGTAAATACGCTCGACATGGCGGCGCTGCTGTCTGCGCTGGCCGGCATCGCGCTGGCCATCGGCATCAATGTGGCCGCGCGCGCCATCTGGGTGCTGAAACTGGGGGGCGCGCTGGGCATGTGCGCCATCGCCTTTGGTTTCCGCCTGCTGGCGGAAGGGGCAGGCCAGGCGGAATTCTGGATGCAGCCCGTGGGCGTGTTCATGGTGCTGCTGGCGGCGCCCATTTTCAATGGCTGCGTGGTGTATCTCATCGTTGCGGCGGCTGTCTGGCTGATACTGGGCTACGGCCATTTTCCGCTCGATCCTGCCATGGCGCACGCAGCCTGGTCGAACCTGCTGATCGCCTACAGCATGCTGTTCGGCCTGGTCCTGAGCATCAGCTTTAATCTGTTGCGCCTGCGCGACTTTCGCGCCAGGGAGGCGCTCACGCGCCTGGCCTACCAGGATGGCTTGACTGGCTTGAACAACCGCCGCCGCTTTACCGAATTGACGCAGCAGTTGCAGCAGCAGCCGCAAACCATGTACTTCCTGATGATCGACATCGACAATTTCAAGAAAATCAACGATACCCTGGGCCATGACGCCGGTGACGTGGTGCTGGTCAAGACGGCGCACATCATCGCCGACGCCTGCGGCGGCCACCTGTGCGGACGCCTGGGGGGCGAGGAGTTCGGCATCGTCTACATCGGGGACCGGCGCGCCGTCTGCCAGTTCGCCGCCAGCCTGGTCGATGCCGTCTACCTGGCCTTCAATCCGGGGCAGGCCGTGTCGATCAGCGTGGGCATTGCCGAACTGGCCTGCGACACGGAACTGGCGCACAGTTATCGCCTGGCCGATGAATCGCTGTACCAGGCCAAGCACCAGGGCAAGAACCGCTATGTCATCGCCTGACGGCATGCACATCCGTCTTGCAGAGGTTTCGGGGAGCAGGTATTCTGTTTGCATTAATGTATTAATTAATGTCTTAACGGTATTCACGGCCGCCGGCCGCGCACCGCCCCGATGTGGCGCAGACGCAGGGTTTCACCGTGACGTGACCGCTGGCGTTTCACCTTTACGAGAGAAAATCCAGCCTTCCTGATGCGCCTTCCTTCCTTGAGTACCCTGCGGCGCGTCGCCATCCCCCTCGCGTTTGGCGGCAACAGCGAGCAGCAGCACACGTATTTTGCGGAACTGCACCGCGTTGGCCTCGTCACGCAAGTATTGGGCATCGTCGCCTACAGCCTGACGTGGATGCTGATGCCGGCGCCGTTCCAGCCCAACCTGGCGCATGCCGTGCTGGCGCTGCTGGGCATGCTGGCCAGCCTGATCGTGCGCTACCGCTGCACCACCTTGCCCGTGCTTACCATCACGGGCGCCTGCGCCGTGCTGACCCTGACTTTCGGCTTGCGCACCATGGCCGACGCCATAGGCCATGCCAGCTTCTGGGTCTTGCCCGTGGGCGTCTTCATGACCCTGGCCATCGCTTCCATCTTCAATGGCGGCCTCAGCTACCTGGCCGTGGTGGCGGGCGTGTGGTGGAACGTGGGCCATGGCCTGTATCCCGTCAACGCTGGCTTGCCCGACGAATCGTGGGCGCCGCTGATGATCGCCGTCAGCGTGCTGTTCGGACTGGCGCTGAATGTCAGCTTCAGTTTATTGCGGTTACGTAACTATCACTCGAAGCAGGAGCTGACGCGGCTGGCCTTCCAGGACAGCCTGACGGGCTTGAACAACCGCCGCATGTTCACGCAGCGCGCGCAGCAGATGCATGGCGCGCCGCAGGGCGGCACCTTGTACTTCCTGATGATCGATATCGACGACTTCAAGATCATCAACGACCAGCAGGGCCATGATGCGGGTGACGAGGTGCTGGTGCGCACGGCGGCCATCATCGCGGGCAAGGCGCAGGGCCATTTGTGCGGACGCCTGGGCGGCGAGGAATTCGGCATCGTCTACGCGGGCAACCGCGAAGACGTGCGCGCCTTTGCCGCTGCTCTGGTCGAGGCCGTCAGCCAGGGCTTCCTGGCCGCGCAGTTCGTGTCGATCAGCGTGGGCGTGGCCGAACTGGACCGCGGCAAGGACCTGGGCCACGGCTACCGCCTGGCCGACGAAGCGCTGTACCTGGCCAAGCGCCAGGGCAAGAACCGTTACGTGATCGCCTGAAGGTTGCCTGGCCTGGCTGTTGCAAGTTGGCGAAAACTGTCCGTTTCCAGGGCAAAATGGCTGGAAAGCCATAAGTTCCGGTCATAAAGCAGGGGTAAAACGGGTATAATGCGCGCAAAGGAAATTTGCCGTACGAAAGATATTGTCATACCTACCTTTAACCCGCAGCCACGCTGCATCAACCACCTTCCAATCATGTTGATACTGCCGGGTTCCAATGCCCTGTCCCATTTCCGTAGCCACCGTCTGTTAAGCCAACTGCAAGCCGTTTCGCCTGCGATCGTTGCCGTACAAGCACGCTATGTCCATTTCATCGATGCCGGCGCGCCTCTCACCGACGACGACAGCACGCGCCTGGGCGCCTTGCTGACGTACGGCGAGCCGGCCCAGGCCGACAATACGGAAGGCGCTGCCGAAGAATTCTTCGTCATTCCCCGTTTTGGCACGATTTCGCCGTGGGCCTCGAAAGCCACCGACATCGCGCACAACTGCGGCATGGCGCACATCAAGCGCGTCGAACGCGGTATCGCTTTCCGCATCAACCTGAAATCGGGCATCCTGGGCAGCGCCATCGGCGCGGGCAAACTGACGCAGGAGCAGGTCGACGCCGTGGCAGCGCTGCTGCACGACCGCATGACGGAATCCGTGCTGCGCAGCGCGGACGACGCCAAGGACCTGTTCCGCACCCTGGAAGCGCGCCCGCTGGAATCCATCGACTTGCTGGGACAGGGCAAGGCCGCGCTGGAAACGGCGAACGTCGAGCTGGGCCTGGCGATGTCGGAAGACGAGATCGACTACCTGGACGCCGCCTTCACCAAGGCCGGCCGCAACCCGACGGACGTGGAACTGATGATGTTCGCGCAGGCGAACAGCGAGCATTGCCGCCACAAGATCTTCAACGCCGACTGGACCATCGACGGCGTGGCGCAGGCCAAGTCCTTGTTCGGCATGATCAAGAACACGCACGAACTGCAGCCGAAGGGCACCGTCGTCGCCTACAGCGACAATTCCTCGATCATGGAAGGCGCCACCGTGTCGCGCTTCTACCCGCGCGGCGACAAGCACGAATATGCGGCGTCAAACGAACTGACGCACACCCTGATGAAGGTGGAAACGCATAACCACCCGACGGCCATTTCGCCATTCCCCGGCGCCTCGACGGGCGCGGGCGGCGAGATCCGCGACGAAGGCGCGACGGGCCGCGGCGCCAAGCCAAAAGCGGGCTTGACGGGTTTCACCGTGTCGAACCTGTCGCTGCCGGACGCCGTGCGCAGCTGGGAAACGGCCGCTTCCGTGACGGCGCCGCTGGCTGGCCGCGCCGATGCGGAGCAATACGGCAAACCGGAACGCATCGCCTCGCCGCTGCAGATCATGATCGAAGGCCCGCTGGGCGGCGCCGCGTTCTCGAACGAATTCGGCCGTCCCGTATTGGGCGGCTACTTCCGCACGTATGAACAGAACGTCGGCGCGCAAGAAGCTGGTGCACCGGACGCCGTCTTCGGCTACCACAAGCCGATCATGATCGCGGGCGGCATCGGCAATATCTCGGCGCAGCACACGCACAAGAACGACATCCCCGTCGGCAGCCTGCTGGTGCAGCTGGGTGGCCCGGGCATGCGCATCGGCATGGGCGGCAGCGCCGCCTCGTCGATGACCACCGGCAGCAACACGGCCGACCTGGACTTCGATTCCGTCCAGCGCGGCAATCCGGAAATGGAACGCCGCGCCCAGGAAGTCATCAACGCCTGCTGGCAAATGGGCGCGGACAATCCGATCATTTCCATCCACGACGTGGGTGCGGGCGGCTTGTCGAACGCTTTCCCGGAAATCACCAACGACGCCAAGCGCGGCGCGATTTTCGACTTGCGCAAGATTCCGCTGGAAGAATCGGGCATGGCGCCGAAGGAAATCTGGAGCAATGAGTCGCAGGAGCGCTACGTCCTGGCCATCGCGCCGGAAAGCCTGCCGCTGTTCAAGGCCATGTGCGAACGCGAACGCTGCCTGTTCGCCGCCGTGGGCGTGGCCACCGAAGAGCGTCAACTGAAACTGATCGACCCGGAACTGGGCAACGAGCCGGTCGACATGCCGATGGACGTCTTGCTGGGCAAGCCGCCCAAGATGCAGCGCGACGTGGTCCACGTGGCCAACGACTTCCCGGCCATCGATCTGACGGGCATGGACCTGGTGGACGTGGCGCAAAAAGTGCTGCTGCTGCCCACCGTGGCCGACAAATCCTTCCTCATCACCATCGGCGACCGCAGCGTGGGCGGCATGACCGTGCGCGACCAGATGGTGGGACCATGGCAAGTGCCGGTGGCCGATTGCGCCGTCACCACCATGAGCTTCGAGGGCTACCTGGGCGAAGCGATGGCCATGGGCGAACGCACGCCGCTGGCCGTCATCGACGCAGCCGCTTCCGGCCGCATGGCCGTGGGCGAAGCCGTCACCAACATTGCCGCCGCAGCCATTTCCGACATTTCCGACATCAAGCTGTCCGCCAACTGGATGGCCGCCTGCGGCCAGCCTGGCCAGGACGCAGCCCTGTACGACACGGTGAAAGCCGTCGGCATGGATCTGTGCCCGGCGCTGGGCATCAGCATCCCCGTCGGCAAGGATTCCCTGTCCATGCGCACGACGTGGAAAGACGAGGGCACGGGCGCGGCGAAATCCGTCACCTCGCCGGTGTCGCTGATCGTTTCCTCGTTCGCGCCGGTGACGGACGTGCGCAAGTCGCTCACGCCGCAGCTGAAGACGGACCAGGGCGACACTTCCCTGATCTTGATCGACCTGGGTCGCGGCAAGAACCGCCTGGGCGCCTCCGCTTTGGCACAAGTCATGGGCCAGCTGGGCAACGCCACGCCGGACGTGGACAGCGCGGAAGACTTGAAAGGCTTCTTTGCGGCGATTCAAAAGCTGAACAGCGACGACAAGTTGCTGGCCTACCATGACCGTTCGGACGGCGGCCTGTACGCCACCCTGACGGAAATGGCCTTCGCCGGCCACACGGGCATGTCCGTCAACCTGGACATGCTGACCATGGAAGGCGAGCATTCCAGCGACTGGGGCGACGCCAAGAACTGGGCCGGCCAGGTGGCGGAACGCCGCAATGAACTGACCCTGCGCGCCCTGTTCAGCGAAGAGCTGGGCGCCGTCATCCAGGTACGCGCGGAAGAAAAATCGCTCGTCATGGACGTGCTGCGCACCTTCAACCTGGGCGCCTGCAGCCATATCATCGGCAAATTGAACGACCGCGACGTGATCGAATTCACGCGTGACGCCAAGCTGATTTACACCCAGCCGCGCGCGGAACTGCACCGCCTGTGGAGCGAAACGAGCTGGCGCATCGCCCGCCTGCGCGACAATCCCGCCTGCGCGGATGCCGAATATGACCGCCTGCTGGACGTGCAAGACCCGGGCATGTCGCCGATTGTCACCTTCGACCAGAACGAGAACATCGCCGCGCCATTCATCGCCACGGGCGTGCGTCCCCGCGTCGCCATCCTGCGCGAGCAGGGCGTCAACTCGCACATCGAGACGGCGTATGTGATGCATCAGGCGGGCTTCACGGCCGTCGACGTGCACATGAGCGACCTGATCGCGGGCCGCGTCAAGCTGGACGACTTCCAGGGCGTCATCGCCGTGGGCGGTTTCTCCTACGGCGATGTGCTGGGTGCGGGCGAAGGCTGGGCGAAAACCATCCTGTTCAACGCCAGCCTGGCGGAACAGTTCGCGCGCTTCTTCAACCGCACGGACAGCTTCGGCCTGGGTATCTGCAACGGCTGCCAGATGATGAGCAACCTGAAATCCATCATCCCCGGCGCCCACGCCTGGCCTAAATTCACGCGCAACAAGTCGGAGAAATTCGAAGGCCGCTTTGCCATGGTCGAAGTGATGGATTCCCCATCGATCTTCTTCAACGGCATGGCCGGCACCCAAGCCGGCATCGCCATCGCCCACGGCGAAGGCTACGCCGACTTCTCGCAAACGGGCGACATCACCCAGGTCACGAAAGCCATGCGCTTCGTCGACAACAAGGGCGCCGCCACCGAAGCGTATCCATACAATCCGAACGGCTCGCCGGAAGGCATCACCTCCGTCACCACGCCAGACGGCCGCTTCACCGTGCTGATGCCGCACGCGGAGCGCGTGTTCCGTTCGGTGCAGCAGTCCTACCACCCTGAAGCATGGGGCGAGGATTCGCCATGGATGCGCATGTTCAGGAATGCGCGGAAGTTTGTGGGGTAATTAGTTACGTTACTTGCGGCGCGGCGACTTGGTTCAAGACGCTGCTGCTGGGGCAGGAATGAGAAAGCCGCTGTCGGGAGACAGCGGCTTTTTTTCAACTAAGTATGTCAAATTTCAGGGTTGATATATCCGGTCTAATGAGCCATTGCCGAAATATTTCTCATATTCTTGAGCCGCGAAAGAATCCATCATTCCAGCTATATAATCAATAACTAGACGTTCGATTGGTTCATCTAGATGTCGTAATTCTGCAGGCAATAATATTTTCCCTTTATTATATGACTGGTCGGTAAGAACTTCATAGAGCCCTTTTATTATTTTCTCTCCACGTTTCTCATAAAGTTGAACATCTTTCTTTCTTAGTATAGCTTTGAAGAGAAGATTTTTTAATCCGGTGGCAAGATTGTGTTTCGATGCGTAGCCAAGCCTTTTGTTACCTTTTTCTCCTATTGCTTTTATATCCTTGCATAATTCATTCACAATAGTGGACGTCAATTCTTTTCTTAATACTACTGAGTATTCCTCAGATGAGCCATGCGTATTGCATTTAAGCGCTTCACTTTCTGAGTGTTTTACTATTTCTGAGAAATTATCGTATGCCGAACTGTATTTTGTGCTAATTTTGAATTCGTGTAAAATTTCACCTATGGTTATCATCTTAAAGCTCAACGCATCTTCCAGGTCGTGTGCTGCATAAGCAATTTCATCAGAAATGTCCATTATTTGTGCATCAATACTTTTCTTGATTGTTATGCCATGGTTTGAAAGTTCCGTAGTTAAAAAATCATAATCATCTGGGTATAGATATTTTTTACTATTTTCTTCTTTTTTGTTAAAGTATTTAGTTATTCCAAAAAAAGTTCGGATTGTTAGATTTAATCCTTCATAAGAGTGATGTTTCTTTTCTAATTTCCTCATTACTCTAAAAGCTTGTGCATTACCCTCATAGCCGCCAATGCCAGCGCTTAATTTATTTAATACCATTTCACCGTAATGACCAAAGGGCGGATTGCCTATATCATGCGCTAAAGAGCAAGTTTCAGCTACAACGCTTTTTTGAAGGCCTAAATCTACCGCAATGCTTCTTGCTAATTGCGCAACCTCTAAGCTATGTGTCAGTCTGTTTCGATTAAAGCGATTGGCGTCCACTCCGAGTAATTGCATTTTTCCTTGTAATCGGCGAAATGATGAGGAATAAAGAACGCGTGCATAATCGCGCATAACTTCCTCCCTACCTTCGCCTCTGCTATCGTTGCTATTCGTCGCTCTATACTCCAGTGGCAAGACTATTGTCTCTTGCTCCTGTGCAAAATCCCTTGTTTCTTCATCATACATGTCGGTTTTCCTTAGAGTATTTTTATGGTATGGCTATTATATTTATTGTCAAAAATAGATGTGTGCAAAGGAAGATATTAATCTCGATTATTTTTTCTCTAATTTTAAATGATTTTTAAAAACATATTTTTTCGTTCTTGATTTTTTTTGCTGGATGAAATGCTGGTCTGCGAGTCTATTAATGCCATGTTGAGCTCATTGCTGTATTCGCTACCCCGGTCGTCGGCATGTGGAAGTTCTCATTCATCAATCTTACTTTATATCTACTCCCTTATGCTATAGTGGCCTCCACTTGGTAAGCCAATACCTCATCATGCACTCTAAGCTAAAGAACGGGTTGATTTTTTCCTTGGCTAATAAGGAACATGTCTAATGAAAATATTTCTTCAGCATTGTGCATGAATGGGCTATTTCTGGATGATAATGACAAATCCGCTATATATACAGCGGATTTTTCATAAATTACTAATTGAACTACTTTATGGCTTCGTAAATTTGCAATCAAAGCTACTTGAAATTAATTCTCGAAGATTTATTACTGTAATTCTGTTTTCATAAGTCCCTCCATCCGTGTTCTCAATGTCGAATATTTCCCATTCAAAAGAATTTCCGGGAATTTTTCGTATATTTCCGAAGCATGTGAACGTGTCTCTAACTGATTTTTCTTCATCGACATTCACATCCCACGCAACGATAAAATCAACGACGGCAAGGGCGTGATTGAAAGGGCCGAAATTATTAAACTCATATTTGTATTCGATAGAGCAAATATTTTTTTCATGTAGTGGATGTGAAGCGTGTTCGTCGCGCAGTCCTAAGCTATCAATGCCTTGGGTTGAAAAAGTTATAATTCTACGCCAATATTTTTCCAGTTCTCTATTTTTTCCTTTAAGCGCAGATAGCTGAGAGTACATTACTCCTACTAAGTATTCTTCGCCAGGTTGTGGGGATAAAAATAAGTGTTTCTCTTTTGTTGAATCCGTTATTCTAATTCTTTCCCTTGATTTAATATTAAATTTTGCCAATTCTAACATTTCAATTTGCTCATTCAGCAAATTTTCGGAACTTTCTCTTCTTAGTCTGGAAAGTAATTCGGCAAACGTATAATCAGTAGTAAATTGCGTGTCTAGGAACTTCTTTATCTCAGACATGAAATTTGGATCAGTTAAAGTGTCATATGCTCGTTTGCTGAGCGCACTTCTATTCGTGACAAGATCAAAGTCGCCATCAATTATTAGTGAATAATGACTTGCTGCATCTCCTTCGGATAAAACCTCATATCCGTCTATTCTTGTTAAAATATCAGGATATTTGCAAATTTTAATGCCTTTTACAGAAATAAAAACACCTCGTTGATCACTTAGCCTAATGCCAGACTTTCCTTGGCCTTTTCTGCCCTAATTCGGATATTCATCGTGTGCTCGGCGATTTCCGTCAATTGCTAAAATAATCGAAAATTTATTTGGTCCTACACTAAACTTCTTGGCTGAACGACTAAAAAATCTACCGTCTCTGAGGCGAGCGATTTGAGCGGGACCTTTCAAACTCGGATCGGGATTGCCTTTTTCAAGATACGGATAGCCAAATGGTATTTTTGAAGTGTGTTCGTCGGCAAATAATGTGAAATCAGCGGCTTTTAAACCTGAAGTTACCTGTTGACGTTGGCTTGCTGTGAACCCTTGTGCCGTTGTTAAATGCCGGACGTCACCGTGGCGAGTATAGAATTGGATGTAATTTTGAACATAGGATTCATTTGATGACGGTCCAAATGTGAAGTGTTTCAAATATGCTTCTGTTTCCAAATGATCAATTAATACAAATGTTATGGAAGGCGATAGCTCTGGATCTTCAATAGCATTTTTTATGTATGAAATAGCCATTGCTGTATCAGATGTTGGCGCGATTATAAATGCGTCAAGAATTTCATTTATATTGTTAGATACAATAGGAGTAATGTCAAAATTTGTATCGAGGTTTGCCCGTGGGTTATCAATTGTCTTGTATTTCCATTGACCTTTATTTTTGTCTGATGTTGTTGCAACTAAAATTCTTGCGCATGCAAAACATAGCTTTGATCCTTGGCATTTGTAGCCAATAGTTTCACCTTGTTTCTTTGTTGATTTTCCAATTGAGAAAAATGCCTCCCAAGGTGTTATTCCATTTATTTTTGTTTTATCATCAAGGCCAGTTCCGTCATCAAGAAAAATAAAACCTTGCCGATCTTTTAGCGGGACATATATCATATGAGTAGCTTTTGCATCATATGAATTTGATATTAGCTCTCTCAGTACTTCGCAAGGATCGTTTCTGTTTACAGAAAGCTCACCAAGTACATGGCTAAACTCAATTTGTGGTCGCATGTCTTATCTTTCTTTTAATAAATTATCTAATGTGTTGGGGACAATAGAATTTTTCAATGTTAGATGATGTTTTTTCTTGATTACGTTTATATATTTTTGGCCACCCCCACAATCACCACCGCCGACGGCACCAGCAAAAATTGCGCAATCAGCGTCCCCGCCAATCTGCTCCCCACCAGCCACACCACCGCCCGCCGGAACTGCGATTCTTCGATCTTGCCTTCGATGACGTCATCCGTCATGCCCGACACCACGGGTCGATGAAGACGGCCATCATGATGGTGGCGCCGCCGTTGATGATGGAGGACAGGGTGCTGGAGGTGACGCGCACGCTCGGATCGAGCACGCCTGCGTGCAGGGCAGCGGTATAAGGTGGACAACGAGGCGCCTACCGTCCACAGGGCCGTGGCGATGACGTTCATGGCTGTCATGGAGATGGAGACGCCGGATTTTTCGCGCAGGCCCGTGACGTTGGCGGGCTTGGGCAGAGGCTGGCGGAAGTCTTGAGGTAGGACAGGCCGCCCTTGAAGACGGCGTGCAGCAGCAGTTTCGGTACCGATCTGTGCACCTGGAAGTGCTCGACGGCGCGGCAGAAGGCGCGCTGGAAGGTGGGGATCAGGATCGCGCCGAGTATCGTTGCCAGGCTGGCGGAGAACAGCAGCCAGCGAAAGTCACCCAATAAGGTGCTGGCGGCGATATGCTGGTCGATTCCCGTTTCCACCCGCTTGGCGAAGGTAAGGCTGAAAATCGGGCCGAGGAAGGAATTCGAAGTGCGCGACAGCAGCATCAGGATGCTGAACAGGGCCAGCGACACGGCGATGCGCCGCGTGCGGATGCCGGCGATGCGCACGGAGTAGGCGAGGGTGCCGATCATGTGGATGATGAACGTCAGTGCGCAAATCAACAGCAATTGCTTGTCCATCACAACCTTGCAGTAAGGAAAAATGTAATTCCATGCTGCCATGAAGTTACTTATTTTTCAACTGCAAAGAAGTTAATTTTCAAGTTAAGTGGTTTTCGGGGTGTTGTGCATGCTTTTGCGTGGTGCGGGCTGTGTTTCAATCGAGGTGAATACCGGGGGCTTGCCGGGCGGGATGCCCTTGAACAGGCTAATACCGCTAAATTGCTCCCCTTTTCAAACCCCGGAGCAAAGGACCGGGGTGGGACCCTGAGGGGCCGACCCCAGCTTTTCCGCTGTTCGGGGTGATCGGCGGCTGCTCATACCAGCTGATATGAGTGGTCCGTCGATGGAGGGGGCCGATTACGCAGTGCCCTTGCCGCAGCTGCCCGGGTCCAGGCAGACCTGCCGCCGCCATGCTTGCGCCGCTTGCATTCCAGCCTCGCGCCCTCAGCTAAGCGGGAGTGGTAGCCTGTAGCGCTGCCGCATCCATACCTACCAGGAGAACCGCCATGAGTTTCGATTCCTTTCTGTCCAAACTGAAGAGCAAGGCAAGTGAACTGAAAACCGAAGCGCTGAAGTACAAGAACAAGGATTTCCTGAACGCCGCGATGGCAGGGTCGGCCCTGATCGCCATGGCGGACGGCAGTGTCAGCGCGGACGAGAAGCAGAAGATGGTGAAGTTCATTGAAAGCAATGACGCACTGTCCGTGTTTACCACCAGCGACGTGATCAAGGCGTTCCAGGAATATGTAGGGCAGCTGGAGTTCGACAAGGATATCGGCGAAGCCAAGGCGTATCAGGCGCTGGGCAAGATGAAGTCGAATGTGGACGCGTCGCGCCTGCTGGTGCGCATGATTATCGCCATCGCTTCGTCGGACGGCAATTTCGACGCCAACGAACATCGCGTGGCCAGCAAGATTGCCAAGGAACTGGGCTTGAGTCCGGCGGAGTTCGAGTTGCAGTAACTGCCAGTCCAGCCGGCCCCGGCTGGCTATGTAATCCTCAGGAAGTTATTGTGAATTTATGAAGAACAGAACCGGATGCTATGCAAGGCGTCCGTTGCGACGCAGTGCGAGCACTGCTAGCAGCGGGCAACGCCGCAGAGCGCCGGTTATGGAAGTCAGAAATCACAATAATTTATTGTGGGTTACTTATCTTAATCCTTGTCCCACCACGGCGGCGCGCTCTCCGACCTCGGGCATGCCATCTTCAATGCACTTATCTTGTAGCGGATCTCGATCACCTGCCCATGGTGAAACGGACCGCGTATCCAGTCACCGGAATTAAAGAGGTAGGACTTGCCATTGATGCAGCGTTCGGTTGGCATGTCGCCGATGGGGCCGGTCGAACGCAGGGTGACGCGCACTTCGCCCGTTGCATCGAGCGGCGCGTCGGCGCTTGCATACAGTATATCTATGCCGACATCGCAGACACGGGTGCTGCCTATCTTGCTGCAGTACTTGATATACGTTTCCTGGCGCGCCGTGACCATGTGATCTTCATGCCGCATCGGCTTGCCATCGTCAAAGGTAAAGCGCAGGATGACTTGCGTGGGCTCGCTGGCAGGATGGCGTATGGTGCTGGTGCAGGCAGCGCTGGCCAGGGCCAGCAGGGGCCAGGCCAGCAGGCGCAGGCCGCGGCGTAACACATGCGCCATGCGGGCAGGAATCTTTCTAGTCTGAGTCATGCTGCTCCATGGTAAATAGCCGCGGCGTCATTGTGGCGAAGGCGTGGCGAAGGCGGCAATCATAGCATGCAGCAATTTTTCCACGGAGCATGTATCTGGCGGCACTGCCGCCGGTTTGTGCATGTATCCGAATGTTGGCCCAGGCTCGGCTGGCGGTCGGAGCGCCGCCAGCCGATGACAGGACGGTGGATCAGCTACGCTTGCGTGCAGCGCAAGTCAGCAGGGCCAAGCCGGCGAGCAGCATGGCGTAGGTGGCTGGCTCCGGAACCGGCGAGACGGGATCGAGGCGCACGACTTCGCATATGCTGTTGCGGCAGCCATAGGCGGAAATCTGGCCCGCTTCGTTGATGCCACCCACTTGCCCGAAGTACCAGCCATCCTCGCCAATCAGGTCGCGCAAGTCATATGTATCATTGCCATCCCAAAGCATGGCCGACGTGCCGAAGTCGTTGTAACCCAGTACCCTGCCGAGACCATCGATACCGATGGAGTCGGAGAGCTTGGGTATCGTTTGACGTATTCCATTGGACCAGATGAACGCTTCTGTGCCGTTGGCACCGCGACCGCTCGTCTGCCGGCCCGATACCTGGCCAGCGTTGTTAATGCCGGTGGCTGAACTTGGCGAGTCATGCTCGCTGGCGAGCTGAGTTATTACGCCATTGGCATACAAATAGGCCGTATTTGCGCCGTTTGCCCCCTTCGTGTAGCCGACGACAGATCCCGAACTGTTGATATGGTAGGCAGCGATGCCGGCGCCCCCCGCGTCGATTTCCTGGTAGCCGCCAGCGCTGGAGTACACATAGGCGCGCGCGTTGTAGGCGCTGTCGAACGTGTTGAGCGTGACTTGCCCGGTTTCGTTGATGTCGTTTGGATATCCTGGCTGGCCATTTACAGTGAGGAGCGTGTATGCACCGTTTTCCACATAGTAATAAGTCCGGTCACCGTAGTCGCTTGGCTTGGAATAGGCGATGCCTTGGCCAGAGGCATTGAGGCTCACTATCACCATATTTCCCGGCAAGGGGGCCGAGACATTCAGGCTTGAGCCCGAGGTGCTGAACCAGACGTTCTTGCCCTCGGAACTACCGGATCCAAAAATCTGCCCCTGTGAGTTGATGCTTCCTGCGTACACATGTGCAGGCATCGAGTAGTTGAAACGCGTCAGCGTAAATTGTGGCGCCGGAACAGTCGCGGCAGATGCCGATGTGGCCGCCATTCCCACGAGCAGGGCCAGTACTGATTTTCTGAAAATATGCATGTCATTCCTTTGTTAAAAATGGCAATTATGATAATTAATAATAAAAATGTAAACCTAATTGACAACTTAATTGTCGAGAAAAATTTCCAGATATTCATTTTTTTGTCGATATTGGCAAACTTTGCGCGCATGGCGGTACCGCCATGGCACGAAGGCGAAGTTGCTAAGCTTTGTGCAACCTTGCATTTAGGCAATCTCGCGCAGGAAATCGCCCACGATGATGTAAGATTCGCACTATGTCCGATTTCACATTTACCGATTGCCCATGAGTTCAATAATGATTCCCGATGTCGCCCTGGTCGACAACACCGAGCAACGCACGCCGCTGGTGTTGGTGCTGGACTGCTCCGGCAGCATGGATGGCGAACCCGTCGCGCTGCTCAACGAAGGCCTGGCCCTGCTGGAGCAGGAATTGAAATCCGATGTGATCGCGTCCAAGCGCGTGCGCATCCTGGTGATTCAATATGGCGCGCATGATGAAGCCGTGGTTGCCAGCAACTGGTGCGACGCCATGGATTTCACGGCGCCCCTCTTGGCCGCAAACGGCACCACGCCCACGGGCGCGGCCGTCGAACTGGCGCTGGCGGAAATTGAGCAGGAAAAGCAGCGCTTCCGCACCGCCGGCGTGGCGTACACGCGGCCGTGGCTGTTCCTGATGTCCGACGGCGAGCCGACGGACCGCTGGCAGCACGGCGCCGAGCAGGCGCGCGCGGCGGAGCAGGCCAATAAAGTGGCGATCTTCCCCATCGCCGTGGGCGAGCACGCGAATATCGGTACCCTGGGCGAATTTTCCAGCCGGGGCGAGCGCGGCGTGAAGCAGCTGAAAGGCTTGCAGTTCCGCGAACTGTTCCTGTGGCTGAGCGCCAGCATGCAGGTGGTGTCGCAGTCGCGTCCCGGCGCGCAGGCGCAGCTGGCGTCGACGGACGGCTGGTCCGTCGTGAATACCTGATAGCCTGCTGATCCATGGCGATAGCAAACAAGCATTGGCGCGTGTTCGGCGCGTCCGTCACGGGCAAGGCGCACCTGGACAAGGACATCCCTTGCCAGGATGCCCACGCGCACGCCGTTGCCAACGGCGTGCTGGTAGCCATCGTCTGCGATGGCGCCGGTTCGTCGCGCTTCAGCGAGCATGGCGCGCAGTTTGTCGCCAGGCAAACCGTGCAGGCGCTGGCCGGACGTCTGGAGCAGGGCGCCACGGTGCAGGATTTGCACGCTGGCGTCCTGGCGGAAACGTTGGCGCAGGTGCGCGCCGCGCTGGACGACATCGCCCGCGCCGCCAACGCCACGCTCGATGACTACGCCAGCACCGTGGTGGGCGTGGTGATGAGCAAGGATGCCGGCTTCTTCTTCCACCTGGGCGATGGCCTGGGCGTGGCCCAGCTGGGCGATGGCGCCGAACTGATCTCGCTGCCTGCCAACGGCGAATACGCCAACGAAACCTACTTTATCAGCGGCGAGCGCTGGCGAGAACAGCTGCGCCTGCTCGCGATTCCGCCAGCCGCGCGCGGCGTCGTGCTGATGTCGGATGGCTGCATGCCCTTTGCCATGAGCAGGAACAATGCGGCCCTGTACGCGCCCTTCATGGATGCCGTGCAGGGCTATCTGAGTACGGTCGATAGCGTCGAGCTGGGCAATGCGGCGCTGGCGTCCACCCTGGCCGACCCGCGCACGCACCAGATCACGGGCGACGACAAGACCCTGCTGCTGGCCTTGCGCGCATGAGCCAGAAGCAGGGCGTGACACCGGGGTTGAGTCCGGGTGGAAAAATCTGGCTGGATAAAGTCCGTGGCCTGGTCCTGGGTAAACTCATCAAGAGCGGCGGCGCCGGGAGCGTGTATCTGCTGCCCGGCGCGCCTGCGCAGGTAGCCAAGCTGTACCACCCGCACCTGGACTGCGGCGCCAACCGGCGCAAGCTCGAAGCCATGCTGGAGCTGAGCCCCGACTTGCCGGACCAGCTGGAAAACGGCAAGCGCTACGTGCAGATCGCGTGGCCGCAAGCAGCCGTGTTCGATGGCCAGGGCGGCTTTGCCGGCTTCGTCATGCCCTTGCTGGACATGGCGCAGACGGCCGAGCTGGAACAGGTGCTGCAGGAACGCCAGGCGCGCGCGGCTGGCTTGCCCACGGGACTCGGTCCCAAGCTGACCCTGGCCGCCAACCTGGCCGCCGTCATCGACGCCTTGCACCAGCAGCAGCATTACGTGGTCGACCTGAAACCCGTGAATTTGCGTTTCTATCGCGATTCGCTGTACATCGCCATGCTCGACTGCGACGGTTTCAGCATCCAGGGCCATGCGGAACGCTTTCCTGCAGAACAATTCACCGTCGATTACCTGGCGCCGGAATTCCAGCGCAAGGGCATGCCGGCCGGTGCGGAACTGGCGCAGGACCGTTTTGCGCTGGCCGTCGTCATCTTTCAATTGCTCAACTTCGGCATCCACCCGT
The DNA here is from genome assembly GCF_978021625.1 of Janthinobacterium foliorum. NCBI lineage: Bacteria > Pseudomonadati > Pseudomonadota > Betaproteobacteria > Burkholderiales > Oxalobacteraceae > Janthinobacterium > Janthinobacterium foliorum. The sequence continues at coordinate 91,769 of NZ_CDXDQE010000008.1, forward strand.
ACAGCGGACGGCCCGGCAATGCCCAGGTGGCCACCGACATTCCCGGGCGCATCCGCGACGGCTGCTATGCGTATGGCATCAAACGCCACAAGCAGCTGGCACCCAACGCCACCAGCGGCCATGCGCTGATGCCGCCTGAATTGCGCGCCATGTTTGACCGCGCCTTTTCCCCGTCTCCCAGGCCGCAGCGGCCATCGGCGGCCGACTGGGCACAGTTGCTGCGCGGCTATGCGCAGCGCAGCGGCGGCAAGCTCGTCGTGTGTGCCGTGCATCCCGAGCACCAGCATTTCGCGGCCCTGGGCTGCGCGGCCTGCGCGCGCGACAAGGTCATCGCCGCGGCCGCGCAGGCATCCGCGCAGGCGCAGCAAGTGCAGCTGCAACAGCAATCGTCGCCGCCGCAGCGCAGCGCGCGCCGCACGGCGCCGGGGCAAACGCCGGTGGCCATCCCCGTGGCGGGCAATACGGGCGCCGGCATCACGGGCAAGGGATGGGCCGTGGTGGTGGTGCTGATCGTGCTGTTCCTGATAGGCTTTACGGCCTGGACCGCGTCGCCCGATGCAGTGAAGGACAAGACCAGCCTGCAGGCGCAAGCCGACCAGGCGGCAGGCCGGGAAGTATTTTCCTGGCGCCCGCGCAGGACGGCCGGTTTCCAGCCGTCCGATGCACGCAAGGCCGTGCGCAGCCTGTCGCAAGCGATCAGCAAGGGCGACGACGATGCCGTCACGCGGGGCTTGCAGTTGCTGTACCGGGCGGGTGAGGACAAATCGTCGCGCTATGAGGGCGACAAGGTGCGTGCGCGGTTGCGTACCACCTTGATGGAAGGCGTGGGCGCGATGCCCGGCTATTCCCCCGCATTGGCGAATACCTATCTCGACCAGTTGCAAGCCGACCCGCGCGACCATTTGGCGGCGGCGGCCATGGGCCGCATGCACCTGAGCCTGGACGAAGGGCAGGCGGCGCGCCAGTATTTCGAGCAAGCCGTGTGGGCGCGCCCGACGGATGGCGTGGCCTGGCTGGGCATCGCGGCCACGGCGCTGCTGCGCGGCGGCGATGAGCGTGACGCCGTCAACATGGTTGCGCTGGCACAGCTGACGTCTTATCGCTACGCGGTGGAGAACGCCATGCCGGCGGAACCGGGCGAGCCGGCCGACAATGGCGTGGTGCGCACGGCCGAGCGCATGGACCGGGCCGCCAAGGTGCTGCGCCTGGCTCAGGGTTGGGCCTACCAGAAACGCTGGGACAAGGCGCTGGCCGATGGCGCGCTGCTGGCAGAAAAGCTCAAGGCCTTGCCGCCGCTGCCAGACCAGCCGGCAAGCGTGCAGCGCGAGACGATGACGACGGTCGACTATGGCGTGCTCGATGCAAGGCACGCGACGGGCGAAAACCGTCTGATCCTGTCGATTGGGGCCGACGGCAGCCTGACGCATGCGGCGGCGGACATGCCGATGGAACCCATGCTTAACAAGGTCATGCTCGATAGCGTGAAGCGCTGGACCTATTTGCCGGCCGTCAAGCATGGCCAGTTGCAGGATGCCAAGGTGGAAGTGCAGGTGCGCTATCGTAATGGCCGGGTCAGCTTTGTGCCGGCCGACGCGCGCGTTGCGCCGGAAGATTAAAGGAGTCGTATGAAAATCAAGACCGTATGCGCCGTGTTTGGCGCTTCCATGCTGTGGCCCGCGCTGTCGCAGGCGGACATCGTGCAGCGCCTGGTGATGACCAGCATGGCCAGCGAGTCCGATAGCGAAGGCGGCGATGTGTTCACTATTGCGGGCACGACAGCCTGCGGCGGCAAGCAGATACGCATGGATGCGCGCTCGGTGAACCTGGACGAGGCGCCGTACGAGGCGCTGAAAGTCCAGCTTGCCGAACGCATGCGCGCCAGGACGCCCATGCTCGTCACCGTGAAAAAATGCCCGGACGATGCGAGCGTGCCCATCGTGCGCGAGATCGCCGCCTGCGCGCCAGCCGATTGCGCCGATGGCCGGGCGCGGCTGTACCTGCACGAGCGTTTCTATCCCATCGAGCGGGACCAGGCGCCCAACGTGCTGCTGTTGCCCTTGCCGAAAGGCAAGCTGCCGGGCACGTGGAAGGTGGACATTTATAGCGTGGCGGGCCGCAAGCTGCGCCTGTCCGGCCAGGTCAACCGCGCCGATTATGCGCAGGGCGAGCTGGTGGGCGGCTATGTCACGTATTACCCCGACGGCAAGATCGAAAAGCAGGTGGCGCAGGATGGGCAGGGCCGGCAGGATGGCGTCACCAGCCTGTTTCGCGCGGATGGCAGCCTGGAATCGCGCGGCAGCTGGCGCCATGGCTTGCCGGAAGGCACGCACCGGCAATATCACGCCACGGGCAAGCTGCGCGAGGCCAGCATATACCGCGACGGACAGCGCGTGGACGGTCCCGTGCAGACCTTTGACGCGAACGGCAAGCTGAGCACCAGTTACGTGCTGCGCGATGGCCGCATGGAAGGCGAGCTGCTGGCGTATTTCCCGGACGGAAAAGTCGCCGGCCGTACCCAAGTGAGCAAGGGCAAGTTCAATGGCAGCAGCACCGAGTACTACCCCGATGGCGCCGTGCGCGCCAGCATGACCCAGGTCAACGACCTGCCGGTCGGCGAGGCGCTGGAATTTTATCCGGACGGCAAGGTGCAAAGCCGCCAGCAGTATGGCGACGGCGGCGCCTTGCGCAAGCTCCAGCGCTACAGCCCGCAAGGCGTGCTGGTGCTGGAGCGCAGCTGGGACAAGCAGCTGCGCGAGCAGGGCACGTCGCGTTCGTGGTACGCCAGCGGCAAGCCCGAGCGGACTATCGATTACGTGAATGACCGGCGCGACGGCTGGAGCCGCAGCTGGCATGAGGATGGCAGCCTGCAGAGCGAGTGTCGCTATGTGGCTGGCAAGGCGCAGGACGGGTGCGGCGAAGCGCCGCCAGCGCCGGAACTGGAACGCAAGGAGCAGGCATGGCGCGCATTGAATTGAGGCATGTGCTCGGCATTGCGCTGCTGTGGCCGGCGCTGGCCAGCGCCGAGATCGAGCAGCGGCAGGTCATCAGCGCCATCGCGGCGGCGCCCGGCGGCGACGTGCTGACCCTGGCCAGCGACAATGGCTGCGGAGGGCGCCTGGTGCGCATGGATGCCAAGTCCGTGCGCCTGGACGCGGCGCAATATGCGGCCATGAAGCAGCAGCTGGCGCCGCTGATACGCGAGGCGACGCCCTTGCTGATGCGCATCAGCGCCTGTCCGGCGCCGGGCGCGGCGAAGGTCCTGCCCGAAGTCAGCAAGCTGGGCGGCTGCGAGCCGCAAGCGTGTGCCGATGGCAAGGCGCGCCTGTACCTGAACCACAATCTGCGGCGCGGCGAAGTGAAGGAGCATGCGCGCTATGCGCTCGTCGTGCCGCTGCCGCCAGGAACGACACCGGGCACCTGGCAAGTCGCGGTATTCCACGTGCGCGAAGGCGAGCCGAAGCGGCTGTCGGGCCAGGTTGATGCGCCCGATTATCTGCATGGCAAGCTGGTGGGCAACTACAGCATGTATTACCCGCATGGGCAGGTCGAACTGCAGGTGGAGCAGGATGGCCGCGGCGTGCAGCAAGGCATGCAGACCCGCTATTATCCGGACGGCAAGATCTCCATGCGCGGTACGTGGCGCAATGGCGTGCAGGACGGCGAGGAGCAGACTTATCACCAGAGCGGCAAGCTGATCGAGTCACGCAGCTACCGCAACGGCGTCCGCGCCGATGGCTTGATGGAAACCTTCGATGAGGACGGCAAGCTGCGCACGCGCATGACGCAGCTCAAGGGCCAGGCGGAGGGTGAACTGCTGCTGTTTTATCCCGATGGCAGCGTGGAAAGCCGCAGCCTGTATGTCAACGGCATCAAGACGGGACCGGGCACGGAATATTTCCCGGATGGCAAAGTGCGCAGCACGGGCAGCTATGTCGATGGCAAGCCTGCCGGCGAAAGCGTCGAATATTATCCGGATGGCAAGGTGGCCAGCCGACGCACGCACAGCGGCCATTACGTGCTGCGCAGCGAACAGCGCTTCAGTCGCGCCGGCACCTTGCTTGTGCAGAAACAGTGGAACGAGGGCGGCCGCGAGGAGGGAGCGCTGCGTTCCTGGTACGCCGATGGCAAGCCGCGCCAGTTGATCGAATACGTGAACGGCGAGCGCCAGGGCTGGACGCGGCACTGGCGCGCGGATGGCAGCGTGGAAAGCGAATGCCGTTATGCGGCGGACGAGCCGCAGGGGGAGTGCACGGGGGAATCGGCCAAGTTCTCGTACACGGAGGACGGCATTGCGATTGAAATGCCGGAGCAGTGAAGGGCATCATTCCCCCCCAAGACAATGACCGGGGGCCGTACCCTGAGGGGGAATGTGCGCAATGGAGCACATTCCGATCACGAAGTGAACGACCCCGGCCTTTGCCGGGGTTGCGTCAGGGGTCTGGTACGGTTAACGATGCGGCGGCGTCAGCACGCTGGCGATGGCCTTGGGTAACGTTTCCGGATAATCGCGGCTGAAGTGCAGGCCGCGGCTTTCGCGGCGCGACAGGGCGCTGTTGACGATCATCGAGGCCACGTCGACCAGGTTGCGCAGTTCCAGTAAATCGTGCGTGATGCGGAAATTGCGGTAGTACTCGTCGATCTCCTCTTTCAGCAGGGCGATGCGGTGCTGGGCCCGTTCCAGGCGTTTCGTCGTGCGCACGATGCCCACGTAATTCCACATGAAGCGGCGCAGCTCATCCCAGTTGTGCGAAATCACCACCTCTTCATCCGCATCCGTGACGCGGCTTTCATCCCAGTCGGGCAGGTAGGGCGTGCCCAGCTTTTCCTTGCTTTCGATATCCTGCGCGCAGGCGCGGCCGATGACGATGCATTCCAGCAAGGAATTCGATGCCAGGCGGTTCGCGCCATGCAGGCCCGTGCACGCTGTCTCGCCCACGGCGTACAGGCCCGGCAGGTCGGCGCGGCCGGACAAGTCCGTCACCACGCCGCCGCACGTGTAGTGGGCGGCCGGCACGATGGGGATCGGCTGCCTGGTGATGTCGATGCCCAGTTCCAGGCAGCGCGCATAGATGGTGGGAAAGTGTTCGATGAGGAACTCGGCCGGCTTGTGGCTGATGTCCAGGTGCACGTAGTCGAGGCCCCGCTTCTTGATCTCGAAGTCGATGGCGCGCGCCACCACGTCGCGCGGCGCCAGTTCGGCCCGCGCATCGTGGGCCAGCATGAAGCGCGTGCCAGCGGCAGCGCCCGCTTCAGGCGGCAGTTTCAGCAAGCCGCCTTCGCCTCGGATGGCTTCGGTGATCAGGAAGGACTTGGCATACGGGTGGTACAGGCAAGTGGGGTGGAACTGGATGAATTCCATGTTCGACACGCGGCAACCGGCGCGCCAGGCCATGGCGATGCCGTCGCCGCTGGCCGTGTCGGGATTGGTGGTATACAAATACACCTTGCCGGCGCCGCCCGTGGCCAGCACGGTGTGCTCGGCGGCAAAGGTCAGCACCTTGCCCGTTTGCTCATCCTGCACATACAGGCCGTGGCAATGGGGCTGGGCGTTGCGCTGTGCCGGCTTCATGCCCAGCTTGTCCGAGGTGATCAGGTCGATCGCGCAATGGTGTTCGAACAGGGTGATGTTCGGGTGGGCGCGCACCTTTTCTTCCAGGGTCACTTGCACGGCGTGGCCCGTGGCGTCGGCCGCGTGGATGATGCGGCGCTGGCTGTGGCCCCCTTCGCGGGTCAGGTGGAATCCCAGCTCGGCCGTGGCGTCGCGCGTAAACGGCACGCCTTGCTCGATCAGCCATTCGATCGCTTCGCGGCCGTGTTCGACGATGTAGCGCGTGGCGCTCTCGTCGCACAGGCCGCCGCCGGCGATCAGGGTATCTTCGATGTGCTGCTGGTGGCTGTCGCCCGAGTCCAGCACGGCCGCGATGCCCCCTTGGGCCCAGTTGCTGGCGCCATCGAGCAGCTCGCGTTTGGAAATGATCGCGACAGTGCGCGTCTCAGCTAAATGCAGTGCAACCGATAAACCCGCCAGGCCACTGCCGACAATCGCTACATCAAATTTCATGACATTTATCTCTTTTAGGGGAAGCATACTATAGTCCATTTCACATCAATCGGTAATGTGTTGAGATAAATTCTGCCGATGAAAGATAGGCTGTGCAGTAGCTTGTGGCGCATCAAGGTCAGCGTGGAACAGTCCGCCATGATGGCAAGACCAGCAGCAGGCCGCCTTGCGCGCGCTGCGCTGGCAGGCATTGCTTCTTGCGCAGGGGGAACCATGATCCGCATCTTCAGCCATTACGTGTCAAAAACAGCCTTCATTCTGCTGTTGCTGGAAATACTGATCCTGCTGCTGTCCGCCACCCTGACGTCCCTGCTGTGGTTGGCGGATGGCAGCCGCCTGGTGCGGGCCGGCGAGGTTTACCTGTCATCGACGATCTTTGCGCTGGTCATTGTTTTCAGCATGAGCGCGCTGGGCATGTACCAGCACCGTTCGCGCGAGGATATCCGCAACACGCTCTTGCGCATCCTGCCTTCGTTCGCGCTGGGCTTTGCCGTGCTCAGCGTGATGATCCGCTTTATCCCCTCGCTGCAGTTCGGACGCGGCAGCGTGCTGATCTTCGGGCTGGGCGCCATCGGCGTGCTGCTGGCGCGCCTGGTGGTGTTCAAGTCCGCGCAATCGGCGCTGATGGAAGGCCGGCTGATCCTCGTCGGCGGCGGCGCCCTGGCGCGTGAGTGCATGGAGCTGGCGGCCAGCAAGATCGGTTTTCACCAGTTTACGGTGGTGGGCTGCATCGACGTGGCGGGCGAGCAATGCTGCGTGCCGGCCTCGGCATTGCTGCCGGCGGAACCCTCGCTGCTGGCCATGGCCCAACGCCACGATGCGCATGAGATCGTCGTTTCCGTCAGCGACCGGCGCAATGTTGCGTTTCCCGCCAAGCAACTTCTCGAATGCGCGCTCGGTGGCGTGAAAGTGATCGACGCGGCCACCTTTTTCGAGCGCGAAGCGTGCCAGATCCGCATCGATTCCCTGCAACCGAGCTATCTGATCTACGGCGGCGGTTTCGACCAGAGCTTTTTCCGTGCCGCCTCGAAGCGCCTGTTCGACCTGGCCGCCAGCGGCATCATCTGCCTGACCGCGCTGCCCGTGATGCTGGTGACGGCCCTGTGCATCCGCCTGGAAGATGGCGGCCCCGTGTTTTACCAGCAAGAGCGGGTGGGGCGCGACGGCTTGCCCTTCAATGTGCTGAAATTTCGCAGCATGCGCAGCGATGCGGAGCGCGACGGCAAGCCCATCTGGGCGCTGGCCAACGATGCGCGCATCACGCGCGTGGGCCATCTCATCCGCAAGCTGCGCATCGACGAATTGCCGCAAATGCTCAATGTGTTTCGCGGCGAAATGAGTTTCGTGGGACCGCGGCCCGAGCGCGCGTATTTTGTCGAGCAGCTGAAGGAGCAAGTGCCTTACTACAACATTCGTCACAGCATCAAACCGGGCATCACGGGCCTGGCACAGGTGCGCTATCAATATGGCGCTTCCGTCGACGATGCCGTGAAAAAACTGCAATACGATTTATATTATGTAAAAAATAACAGTCTGTTTCTCGACTTGCTGATCCTGCTCGACACGGTGCAAGTGGTGCTGTTTGGCAAGGGTAGCCGATGATGCGGGCGCAGTCGGCCTGGCTGGCGGCGGCGGATGCGGCGGCACTCAGCCATGGCCTGGCGTCGCTGGCCTTTTTCGTGCTGGCCCTGCTGTTGATCAGCAACTGGCACGCGCGGCAGAACGTGCGCGCCTTGCTGGTGGCCTGCCTGGCGACGGGCGCGTGGGCCACGGGCACGGTAGTGCTGGTGCTGCTGGGCCAGCGCATTTCACTGGCCGGCGATGCGCTGGAAATGCTGCGCACCGTGGCCTGGCTGGTGTTTTTGCTGCTGCTGATCGATCCATCGCGCACGCGCCTGCGCGCCGTGCTGGCCGGTATTGCCGCGATTGCCTTGGCGCAGTGGCTGTTTGTCGTCGCCAGCCAGCTGGCGCTGCCGGCCGCGCCGGGGCGCGCCACGGCCAGCGTCTGCCGGCTGCTGCTGGCCGTGCTGGGCATGCTGCTGGTGGAGCAGTGGTACCGCAACACGCCGCCCTTGACACGCTGGGGCATCAAGTTTGCGTGCCTGGGCGTGGGCGGCCTGTTCGCCTACGATTTCTATCTGTACAGCGACGCCTTGCTGTTCCGCACGATTAACGATGATATATGGGCCGCGCGCGGCGCCGTCGACGCCCTGTGCGCGCCTCTGCTGGCCATCTCGGCCGCGCGCAATCCGGGCTGGGCGCTGGGACTGTCCGTCTCGCGCCAGATGCTGTACCGCTCGGCTGCCTTGCTCGGTTCGGCTATCTATCTGCTGGCCATGGCGGCCAGTGCGTATTACCTGCGCTATTTTGGCGGTACCTGGGGTTCCCTGATGCAGATGGCTTACCTGGGCGGCGCGGCCATGCTGCTGGCGGGCGTGCTGTTTTCCGGCAGCCTGCGGGCCAAGCTGAAGGTGACGATCAATAAACATTTTTATAATGCCATTTTTGATTACCGCGAAGAGTGGCTGCGCTTCACGCGCGCACTGTCCGAGGATGGCCCGGCCCTGGGCGAGCGCACCATCCAGGCCGTGGCGCAGCTGGTGGAAAGCCGTGCCGGGGCGCTGTGGATCTTGCGTGAACAGGGGCAATTTGCGCCCGCCGCCAGCTGGAACTGGCCGCCCCCCGCGTGGAGCGAAGCGGCGGCAGGCGCGCTGTGCCAGTTCCTCGCAGCACGCCAGTGGGTGATCGATGTGCCCGACTGTGAGCACAATCCGCGCCAGTACGGCGGCCTGGCCTTGCCGCCTGCGCTGCTGGCGCTGCCGGACGTGTGGCTGCTGGTGCCATTGATGCTGCACGGCCAGCTGTTCGCCTTCGTGGCGCTGGCGCGGCCCCGCACGGCCATCGGCCTGAACTGGGAAATCCGCGATGTGCTGAAAATTGCCGGCAGCCAGGCCGCCAGCTACCTGGCGCACCGCGAATCGCTCGACTCGCTGATGGTGTCGCGCCAGTTCGAATCGTTCAACCGCATGTCCGCCTTCATCGTGCACGATTTGAAGAATCTCGTGTTCCAGCTGTCCTTGTTGCTCAGTAATGCGGAAAAGCACCGCGCCAATCCCGCTTTCCAGGAAGACATGCTGTGTACCCTGGATCATTCCGTCCAGAAAATGAAAACCCTGCTGCAAAAGCTGGCGCTGGGCGAAGCGCTCGATACGCCGACGCCATTGCTGCTCGATGGCTTGCTGCGCCAGGCCGTGGCCGCCAAGGCCAGCCTGGCGCCCGCGCCGCGGCTGGAAATCGTCGATGCCGACTTGACGGTGCTGGCCCACCGCGCGCGCCTCGAGCGGGTGCTGGGCCACCTGATCCAGAACGCCATCGAGGCCACGGCCAGCGACGGCAGGGTGGCCGTGCGCCTGTTGCGCGAGCGCCAGAGCGCCGTGGTCGAGCTGGACGACACGGGGCAGGGCATGAGCGAGCAATTCATCCGCGAACGCCTGTTCAAGCCGTTCGACAGCACCAAGACGGCGGGCATGGGCATCGGCGTGTTCGAGAGCCGCGAATATATCCGCGAAGTGGGCGGCAGCCTGGAAGTGCGCAGCGCGCCGCAGGTGGGCACGACGTTTCGCGTGATCCTGCCGCTGCACGCGCCCTTGGGGGCAGACCCGCCGGGGGGACGCGCCGCCATGTGGCGCATCCCGCTCCGGCAGGACTGACCCCGGACTGCCGTTGCCCTATCCCCTGACTGGAGCCGATACCCATGGCCAAACAAAAACTGCTGGTCATCGAAGACGATCCCGGCCTGCAAAAGCAGCTGCACTGGAGTTTTGACGCGTACGACGTCTTGCTGGCGGGCGAGCGCGAAGCGGCGCTGGCGCTGGTGCGGCGCCACCAGCCGGCCGTGGTGACGATGGACCTGGGCTTGCCGCCCGACCCCGATGGCGCCACGGAAGGGCTGGCCACCTTGCAGCAGATTCTCGCGCTGGCGCCGGACACGAAAGTCATCATCCTCTCGGGCAACCAGGAACGCGCCCATGCCTTGAAGGCGATCGCCTTGGGCGCCTACGATTTCCACCAGAAGCCGTTCGACGCCGACATGCTGGGCCTGGTCATCGCGCGCGCCTTTTACCTGCACGCCATGCAGCAGGAAAACCGTCGCATGCTGCAGACGCAGGCTGATTCGCCCCTGGCCGGCATCGTCAGCCGCGATCCCGGCATGCTGAAACTGTGCCGCAGCGTGGAAAAAGTGGCGCCCTCGTCGGCCAGCGTGATGCTGCTGGGTGATTCGGGCAGCGGCAAGGAGCGCATCGCGCGGGGCCTGCACGCGCTGTCGAGCCGCCATGCGCAGCGCTTCGTCGCCATCAATTGCGCGGCGATTCCGGAAAACCTGCTGGAAAGCGAGCTGTTCGGCTACGAGCGGGGCGCGTTTACGGGCGCGGCGCGGCAAACCCTGGGCAAGATCGAACTGGCCCACGGCGGCACTTTCTTTCTCGATGAAATCGGCGACATGCCCATGGCGCTGCAGGCGAAACTGCTGCGCTTCCTGCAGGAGCGGGTGATCGAAAGGGTGGGCGGACGGGGCGAGATCGCCGTCGACGTGCGCATCGTCTGCGCCACGCACCAGGACCTGAAGGTGCTGGCGGAACAGGGACGGTTCCGCGAGGACCTGTTTTACCGCCTCAGCGAAATCGTGCTGCGCATCCCGCCGCTGCGCGAGCGGGCCGGCGACGCGGCCTTGCTGGCCCACCATTTCAAGAATAAATTCTGTGCCGGCGAAGGGCGCAGCACCCTGCATTTCAGCCCCGGCGCGTTGCAGCTCATCGAAACGTATGGCTGGCCCGGCAATGTGCGCGAAGTGGAAAATTGCATCAAGCGGGCCGTCATCATGAGCGACGGCCCGCAGATCATGCCGGACGACCTGGGCCTGCCCGCCAGCGCCCAGCCGGCATGCGAGGAAGAATCGCTGAGCCTGCGCCAGGCGCGCGAGGCGGCCGAATACAAGGTCATGGTGCGCGCGCTGGCGCGGGCCGACGGCAATATCGCCAGGGCGGCCGAACTGCTGGGCGTGAGCCGGCCCACGCTGTATGACTTGATGGGGCATCACGGCATCAAGTAGGCAAGTGACTAAATATTAATATTGTGTATGGCGCCGCACATACGTTGCGCCGGCCACGGCGCATCCTAGCCTCATCGACATCGAGGAGGCGCCATGAACGCGATCAGTTTATTGATGAAGGACCACAAGGCTGTCAAGGCCCTGTTTGCCCAGTATGAAGGCTTGAGCGACCGCTCCTTTGCTACCAAGAAAAAACTGGCCGACCAGATCTGCCAGGAACTCACCGTGCACACGCAGCTGGAGGAAGAGATCTTCTATCCGGCCGTGCGCCGTCCCATCCACGACGGCGACCTGATGGACGAAGCCGTCGTCGAGCACGCCAGCGCCAAGGAACTCATCGCCCAGATCGAAGCGATGGACCCGGCCGATGACTTGTACGACGCCAAGGTCAAGGTGCTCTCCGAGCAGATCGATCATCACGTCAAGGAAGAGGAAAACGACATGTTTCCCAAGGTGCGCCACACCGCCGTCGACCTTGATGCGCTGGGCCAGGAGATGGCGGCGCGCAAGGAACAGCTGATGGGCGCACCTGCCTGAGCACTGCATAAAACCAATTACCAACCAAGGGAGTATTCCATGCAAGCTACACAATTGTCCGTTTCGGACCTGAACAATCCGGGCGTTTCCTGGGGCGCCGTGCTGGCGGGCGCCGCCGCGGCCGCCGCCTTGTCCTTCATCCTGCTGATCCTCGGCGTGGGCCTGGGCCTGTCGTCCGTCTCGCCATGGTCGTTCAACGCCACGGCCGTCGGCGTGTCCACCATCGCCTGGCTGGCCTTCATGCAGCTGGCCGCCTCCGGTATCGGCGGCTACATGGCGGGCCGTCTGCGCGTGAAATGGAGTTCCATTCATACGGATGAAGTGCATTTCCGCGATACGGCGCATGGCTTGCTGGCCTGGGCCGTGGCGACCCTGATCACCGTCGCCATCCTGGCCGGCGGCACGCGCGCCGTGCTGAGCGGCGCCATCGACGCGGGCAGCGGCGTGGCGGCGGCAGTCAGCCCCGTGGCGGCGGCTGGCGCCGGTGCGGCCGGTGCCAAGGCGGGCGAGGGCGGCAGCAGCGGCGGCAGCAGCAGCGCCAATCCGCTCGACTATTTCTCCGACATGCTGCTGCGTGCCGCGCCGGCGCCTGCCGCGGCCACCGGGACGCCAGCCGTAACGGACCCAGGCGTGACGGTCGCCGACCAGCGCGTGGAAATCGGCAAGATCTTTGCCACGGGCCTGTCCACGGGCAGCCTGGCTGCCGATGACCGCGCTTACCTGGGCCAGATCGTTGCCAAGCGCACGGGCCTGACCCAGGCTGAAGCGGAAGCGCGTGTGGATGCCGTCTACGGCCGTGCCGCCAAGGCCGCCGCCGATGCCAAGGCTGCCGCCCAACAGGCCGCGGAAACGGCACGCAAGGCCGGTGCGCATACGGCCCTGTGGATGTTTGTCGCCTTGCTGCTTGGCGCCTTCGTTGCGAGCCTGGCGGCGACGTTCGGCGGCCGCCAGCGCGACCATGAGCGCGTGCTGCGCCATGTGACCATTTAAATCAAACCCATTCATTCAAGGAGTCTGCCATGCGTTCCATCCTCTTGCTGCTACTGGGTATTCCATTGCCCATCGTCATCCTGATCGCCCTGTTCGTGCGTTAATCAGGCCAACGTAAAAAAACGGCGCCCGCCGCAAGCCGGGCGCCGTTTGTATGAAAGCAGGCGCGTGTGTAAGATAGCGCATCTTTTCTCTGAGTCCCGCCATGAACTTGACCGCCATCCGCCCCTTGCTGAAAAGCACTGTCATCGCCGCCATCGCTTGCGCCACGCTGGCTTCGTGCTCGACCCTGATCGGCCCGCGCGACGTGAACGTGTCGCTCGCCAAGATGCAGCAAGGCCTGGAGCGCCGCTTTCCCATCGACAAGCGCGTGCTGTCCGTGCTGGATGTCAAGCTGACGCATCCGCAACTGACGCTGCAGCCCGAACGCGAGCGGGTCGCCCTCAGCATCGATGCCAGCGTCACGCCGCCTTTCATCCGCCAGAACTGGCGCGGCAACCTGGCCCTGTCCGGCCGCCTGGTGCTCGATACGCAGCGCAACGCCGTTTACCTGAGCGAAGCGAGCGTGGACAGGGTGAACATCGACGGCATGGACGAGTCGCAGCAGCGCCAGTTCGCCAAGGTGGCCAGCCTGGTGGCCGACCAGCTGATGCATGAAACGCCGATCTACACGTTCAAGCCCGATGAATTGCGCTACGCGGGCGTGCAATTCGTGCCGACGCGCATCCAGACCACCGGCAACGGCTTGACCGTGACGTTCGAGCCGGTAAAATAAGGCCGCTGCTTTTTACGTATGACCATGCGCCGGGCTGATTTGCGTTGTCGTGTTATTGCGTGGCGTCGCCTCTTCATGGAACAGGTCCGCCAGATATTCGCCCAGCGCCTCGGCCTGCATCCCATCGGGGATAATGAAATCGGCGGGCCGCCGCTTGCCTTCCGTTCCCAGATAGAAAGCGCGCCATGCGCCCGCATTTCCCCGCACGGCAATCAAAGTGCCAAAGACGTTGAATCTGAATTCCTGCATCAGCATGTTCCCATCACATCGAAAAAAACATCAATAATACGGCGTCTTGCGCGCGTTGCCGCGGCAAGCGACAGATGGCGGATCTCTTCAAGGGGCGCATCGCAATGCGCTGCCCATGCTGGCACAGGCGTGGTAGCCGGCGGATGATGCCAGCGGCTTGGCAGATGAAATCAAACGCGGTTTCAATGATGTCAACCACGCCGCGGGCGAAGCGCCGCCCGTGCCAGGATGATCGCTGGCGGGCACGGGAAGACAGCAGGGGGCGCATCGCGCGGCGGACCTGTCCGGACCGGTTCGACATGCCGGGGCCGGGATCGAAGCGCCGCTGCGGCGCTAAGTTGATCGATTAACTTTTCTCCTTGGCGTGATTCAGCGTGTACCGGGGAATTTCCACCGTCACGTCCTGCGTGCGCAGGCGCGCCTGGCAGGACAGGCGCGAGTGCGGCTGCAAGCCCCAGGCCTGGTCGAGCATGTCTTCCTCGTTGTCGCCCAGGCCGTTGAGCGACTCGAAACCCTGCACCACCACCACGTGGCAGGTGGAGCAGGCGCCGACCTGGCCACAGGCGTGTTCGATTTCAATGTGATGGGCCAGCAAGGCATCGCAGATGCTCATGCTCTCGGGCGCGTCGATGACGGCGCCGCCGGGCGCCAGTTCGTGGTGGGGCAGTACGGTGATTTTTGGCATACGGTAATCTCCTTGAGTGCCGTCACCTTAGACCTTCCCGCGTGGAGAAGGTCAAGCGGCCGATGATTTTCGCATCCATTTCCGCATCAACTTCCGTCCCAACTTGCGCATCGGCTTCGCTGCCCGGCCAGGCGCTGCACGGGACTAGCGGCCCGACAGGCAGCCGTCCACGTGTTCCAGCAGCCGCAGAAACACGCGCTTGTGCGCCAGGTTGTTCATGCGTTCACTCATCATTACCTCGCTGGCGACGCCGGCCACGCCGTGCCTGGCTGTTACAGAGGCCGCGGCTAACTGCCGCAATTGCGCCGGTTCGAGTTCAGCGAGCGCGGTGGCGATGCCTGCGCGCGTGAAGTCGTAGGCGTCAAAGCCGCAGCAGCCGGCCACGCAATGGGTTTCCAGTCGGTCGAGCAAGGGCCATAGCCCCGTCAGCTGCTCGTCGATATTGACGGCTTGCGCATAGCGCCCGGCAATATCGATATTCTCGATCCATTCCTCCTCGCCAATCTGGATGTCGTATTTGTGGTCGCGTTCGGCCATTTTTTCCTTCCCGTCCGGGCAGTGCGTGTCTTGTGAAGGCGCATCGTACCGCAAGCGATACGGCAAGGGGCACACAATGCGCCGCGGCATAAAAAAACCGCCCGAGGGCGGTTTTTTACGTGGCGAAGCCAGCGCTTAAATGAAATAAATCAGCGCGATGATGCCGACCACCAGCGCCACGCGCGTGACCTGGTAGGCCGTCTTGTTCCACGCCTTGAAGCGGCGGCGATACTGGCCCATGGTCCAGGAAATCTGGAACAGCTTGCTCACGCCGCCCACCTGGTCGCCCAGTTCGTTGGGCGAGGCGGCGGCCGTCATCAGGGTGCGGCCCAGCCAGCGGTTCAGCGCTTGCGCCCAGCGGTAGCGCATCGGCCGCTCGATGTCGCAGAACAGGATGATGCGGTCGCTGTCGGCATCGTTGCGCGCCCAGTGGATATAGGTTTCATCGAACATCACGGCCTGGCCGTCGCGCCAGCTGTGGCGCTCGCCATCGACGTCGATGAAGCAGCGGTCGTCGTTGGGCGTCTGCAAGCCCAGGTGGTAGCGCAGGGAGCCGGCGAACGGGTCGCGGTGGGGGTTGAGCTTGCCGCCTTGCGGCAGTTCCGCGAACATGGCGGCCTTAATCGACGGAATCGATTGCAGCAGCGCATAGGTTTGCGGGCACATCTGCTGCGCCGACGGGTGATTGGCGTCATACCATTTCAGGTAGAAACGCTTCCAGCCATACTTGAAGAAGGAATTGAAACCCACGTCATTGTTCTTCTCGGCCGCCTTGATCTTTTTCATTTCCTGCATGCGCAGCGCTTCATCACGGATGATTTGCCAGTTCTGCTGCAGCGGCGCCAGTTCCGGGAATTGCTCGACCGACAGATAGGGCGTGGCCGGCACCTTGGAAAAGGTGTGCATGAACAGGTTCAGCGGCGCCATGAACGAGGAATGATCGAAGATCTGGCGGCGGAACGGCAGGCGCACCTTGCCCCGAAAATGAATATGTAAAACAGAAAACACAAAAATGCCCAGCAAGGCCCACTTCATACACAACCTCGTTTTTTAAGAATGGGGCAATTATAACCAGTTAATGCCTTCTCCATCCTGCACCTGGGTGAAGGAATCATGAAGCGGCATCCACGGCACGGCTGCCCTACAATATGCTCATTTGATCACTTTCAAGGGGTAATGATGGATATCTGGCACGCACCGCTCGACCTGGCCACGCTCAACGCCGCCAGCGAGGGCACGGCGATGCGCCACCTGGGCATCGCATTCACGGCTTTCGGCCCGGACTGGATCGAGGCGACCATGCCCGTCGACCACCGCACCATGCAGCCTTTCAAGCTCCTGCATGGCGGCGCTTCCGTGCTGCTGGCCGAAACCCTGGGCAGCATGGCGGCGAATGCCTGCCTCGACAGCAGCAAGCAGGTGAGCGTGGGACAGGAAATCAATGCCAACCAGGTGCGCGGCGTGCGCGGCGGCCTGGTGACAGGCCGGGCCACGCCCATCCACCGTGGCCGCACCAGCCAGGTATGGGAAATCCGCATCGTCGACGAGCAGGGCAAACTGTGCTGCATCTCGCGCATCACCATGGCGGTCATCGACGCGCCCGGCGCACAGTGAATTCGCTGTGATTGACCTGCATCAAGGCATTAAAAATGGCCTCATGGAATTATAAATAACGTTGTTCGCTTATAATTCAGTCCGCTCTTGTGTCGCGCCGGGTTCTCGCACGCGCCTGCACATTGCCCGAAATAGAAGCTGACTGCCCAAAAAACGCCAGTTAGATGCCCATCCCGCCCAGGCGGGAGCGGCAAGACGACGTCCAGCAGATGGCCGGTTCCCATGGCACCGGCCACACATTCAACTTTTTATTGATTAATAGGGCAACACAAAAACAATGAAGTCATTCAACCGCTTGACGATTGGCGCCCGCTTGAGCGCCGGCTTTGCCGTGCTGGTCATCCTGATGCTGGTGCTGTCCGCCTTCGCGCTGCTGCGCATCGGCGCCATTTCCAGTGCAATGGAGGCGCAGGAAAAGGTTCAGCTGGAAAAACTCGAACCGCTGTACGTGGCGCGCGAAGCGCTGGACCAGACGGGTTTGGCGGCCCGCAACGCGTATATCTTCCATGACCAGGCGGCCGCCGAAAAAGAGCTGGCCATCCTCGACAGCCAAAAAAACCTGTACCTGGACGCGCTGGCCAGGCTGGCGCCGAAATTTGCCGGCGATGCCCAGTTCGACAAGGTCAGCACGGGCTTGAAAGCCATGGCGCAGGAGCTGCTGCGCCCGCGCCAGTTCCGCGCTGCGGGACAAATGGAGCAGTACGGCACCTTCCTCGTCGATGAATGCAGTCCCTTGCGGCGCCAGATCGTCGCCGATATCGATGCCGTACTAAAATCCGTGCAGCGCGAGTCGGAACAGGCGAGTGCGGACGCGCGCGCCATCCACGCCCAGTCGCTGCGCTGGATCGGCGTGCTGGCCGCGCTGAGCGTGCTGCTGTGCATCCTTGTCGCCACCGTCATCACGCGCGGCCTGCTGCGCCAGCTGGGCGGCGAACCGGCGTATGCGGCATCCATCGCCGGCCGCATCGCGCAGGGCGAGCTGGCCATCGACGTGCACACGCGCGAGGGCGACGACAGCAGCCTGCTGTTCGCCATCAAGACCATGCGCGACAACCTGGCCGCCATCGTCGGCAAGGTGCGCCACGGCACGGAAAGCATCGCCACGGCATCGACGGAAATCGCCACGGGCAACCGCGACCTGTCGCAGCGCACGGAGCAGCAGGCCGGTTCGCTGGAAGAAGTGGCGTCGTCGATGGAAGAACTGATTTCCACCGTGCGCCAGAATGCGGACAACGCGCAGCAGGCCAACCGCCTGGCGCGCGAAGCGTCGCACGTGTCGGAGCAGGGCGGCAAGGCCGTGGCCGAGGTGGTGCACACCATGGGTTTGATCAATGCCTCGTCGAACAAGATCGTCGACATCATCGGCGTCATCGACAGCATCGCTTTCCAGACGAATATCCTGGCCCTGAACGCGGCCGTGGAAGCGGCGCGCGCGGGCGAGCAAGGCCGTGGCTTTGCCGTCGTCGCCACGGAAGTGCGCAATCTGGCGCAGCGTTCCAGCGCCGCCGCGCGCGAAATCAAGGTGCTGATCGACGATTCCGTCAGCAAGGTCGGCACGGGCACCGTGCTGGTCGAACAGGCGGGCGCCACCATGCATGACGTGGTGGCCGGCATCGGCCGGGTCACGGGCATCATGGCCGAGATCAGCCACGCCACGCAGGAGCAGGGCGCCGGCATCGAACAAGTCAACCGCGCCATCGTCGACATGGACCGGGTGACCCAGCAAAACGCGGCCCTGGTGGAGCAGGCGGCCGCCGCCGCGCACGAATTGCAGCAGCAGGCGGCCCAGCTGGAGCAGGAAGTGGGCATCTTCAAACTGGCCAAGCCGGCCAGCGGCCCCCTGCGTCTGGCGGCCTGAGGCCGGATCTGGCCATCCAGCGGCGCGCCATGCGCCGTGTTACGCGCTACAATGAGTGCTGGATCACCGCCAGGACTTCTCATGCAAGTGCGCAGCAGCGACGATATGTCCAGTCCGGACGGTGCCGACAAACCGGCGCCGCCCGTGCTGCAGCAGGCTTTGGCCGGCCTCGGCTGGGGCTTGCTCACCTGCGTGCTGTGCTTTGTCATCCTGTTTGTCACCAAATGGCTGCTGCCGCCCGAATATTGGGGCGCGCACACGGGCCTGGCCAAGTTCAAGCGCGAAGTCTCGCTGCCCATGCTGGTGTTCTGGGTCGTCATCTATTCCCCCATCCTGGAAACCTTCCTCGGCCAGCTCCTGCCGCTGGAAATCCTCAAGCGCCTGGGCGCCGGCCGCCAGCTGAGCATTTTCGTCGGCGCCATTCTGTGGGGCATCGTGCATTACATCAGCGGCGGCTTGCTGCACGCCATTGTCGCGCTGGGCTCGGGCGCCATGTTCAGCTTTGTGTACCTGCGCTACCGTGGCCCGGGCGTGGCCGCCGCCTACACGACGACGGCGTTTTCCCGCGCCTGCAACAACATCGCCATCCTCGTTGCCGTGTTCTACGGCCTCGACGCCTGAGCCGATCGGCTTCTCGTCCCCGTTCGCAATCAAGACAGCAGCAGTCGCGCCAGCGCCCCGCCAGCGCACTGCCCATTCCCGCCTTGCTTGCTTGATGCGCGGCCATGCCGCCTGCGCGCTCAGGCGCGTGCTTCATGACATTTGCATGACAAATAACAGTGTTTCCCTTCCTTGAACGTCAGTATCAGGCGCATCGGACGCGGCGGATCAACCCGCTTCGTCCACGCGCCGAAAGTGCCTGAGCCTTGACGGTGCACGCCGCGGTGCCTGCTCATGCTGCCGGGACTTTTGCCTGGCATGCCGGCCTGCGCCGGCATATTCCATCTTGGTTTGAAGTTTAACGACAGGAAACTGCAACATGACTGAAAAAATTGCATCCGACACCAGCGTCTCCGCCATCGAGGCTTACCTGAACAGCGCCGCGCTGGCGGCCCCGCAGCGATTTGTCGGCACGGCGAACGCCGATGTCCTCACGGGCACCGCGGGCGCCGACGTGCTCGAAGGCCTGGCCGGCGACGACACGTATTACGTCAACCACAGCGGCGACGTGATCGTCGAGCTGGCCAACGGCGGCACGGATACCGTGTACACCAGCGTCGACTACGCGGTGCCGGACAATGTCGAGAACGTGCGCCTGACGGCCGCCGGCCTGACGGTGACGGGCAGCGCCAACACCAATAATGTCTTTCACGTCAGTGTGGCCGGCGGCAACCGGATCGATGGCGGCGGCACCGGCAACTCGGTCAACTACGTAGCTTCCGACAAGGGCGTGACGGCGACGCTGCTGGGGGCGAATGACCCGCTGGCGGCGCCTGCAGGCAGCGACGTGCTGATCAACCTGATGAGCATGGTCGGCAGCAAGTTCGACGACGTCCTGACCGGCAATGAACTGAAAAATGCCCTCGTGGGCGGCTTCGGCAACGATACTTTGCGTGGAGGCAAGGGCGACGATACCCTGGCCGGCATGCAGGGCGACGATACCTACATCTTTGCCCGTGGCGATGGCGCCGACGTCATCGTCGAGACGGAAGAGGCTGGCAGCCACAACATCGTCTCCTTCCTGGCCGGCATCGGCGCCGACCAGCTGTGGTTCCGCCAGGTGGGCGCGAACCTGGAAGTGAGCACCATCGGCACGACGGACAAGGTCACCATCAATGCCTGGTTCTCCGGCACGGGGCCGCGCATCGAACAGTTCCGCACGGCCGATGGCCGCGTGCTGCTGGGCAGTGACGTGCAAAAGCTGGTGCAGGCGATGGCGGGCCTGGCCCTGCCGCCGCTGGGACAGCTGACCCTGCCTGCCGGCACGGCGGCCGCCCTGGCACCGGCGCTGGCGCAGAACTGGCGCACGGAAGGCCCGGGCCAGCCCAGCAATGGCAGCTTCACCGGCACGGCGAACGCGGACATCATCAAGGGCACGGCGGGCGCCGACGTGATGATCGGCCTGGCTGGCGACGACATCTATTATGTCAACCACAGCGGCGACGTCGTGGTTGAACAGGCGGGCGGCGGACGCGACACTGTCTACGTCAGCGCCAATTACACGGTGGCCGCGCATGTCGAGGAGGTGCATGTCAGCGCATCGGGCCTGACGGTCACCGGCAGCAGTAACGACCAGCGTTTCCATGTCGACGTCAGCGGCGGCAACCTGCTGCTGGGCGCCGGACTCGACAATGTCGCCACCTATGCCGGCGCCAAAACGGGCGCCGTGGCCACGCTGTACTCCATCAACGGCACGCCCACGGCGGCCCCCGGCAGCGACGTGCTCGTCAATTTCAGCAGCGTGGAAGGCAGCGCCTATGACGACGTGCTGTCAGGCAACGAGCGGGCCAACACCCTGTCCGGCGGCCTCGGCAACGATACCTTGCAAGGCGGCAAGGGCGACGACGTGCTGACCGGCGGCCTGGGCGACGATATCTATGTCTTTGGCCGCGGCGACGGCGACGACCTCATACTCGAAGCCTCGGCCGATGCCGGTTACGATGCCATCGCTTTCCTCGCCGGCGTCAACATCGACCAGCTGTGGTTCCGCCAGGTGGGCAATGACCTGGAGGTGAGCACCATCGGCACCACCGACAAGATCACCATCCGCGCCTGGAACGGGGCCGTGCCGAATATCGAGGAATTCCGCACGGCCGCCGGCCACATCCTGCGCGGCGCCGACGTGCAGCTGCTGGTGCAGGCGATGGCGAACCTGACGCCGCCGCCGCTGGGCCAGCTGACCCTGCCTGCCGGCACGGCTGCCATCCTGGCGCCCGTGCTGGCCCAGGCCTGGCACTTCAACGGTCCCACGCAGCCGACGGGGCAAACCTTCACCGGCACGGCGAATGCCGATGTCATCACGGGCTCCGCGGGCGCCGACCTGATGGAAGGCTTGGGCGGCGACGACACGTATTACGTCAACCACAGCGGCGACTTCATCGTCGAACGGGGCAATGGCGGCACCGACACCGTGTACACCAGCGTCGACTACACGGTGGCCGACAATGTCGAACGCGTGCGCCTCAACGGCCCGGGCCTGACGGTGACGGGCAGCGCCTACACGAATAACGTCTTTTTCGTCGAGACCCCTGGCGGCAATGTGCTTGATGGCGCCGGCGAGGGCAACGCCGTCAATTACGTCGGCGCCAGCACGGGCGTGACGGCCGTTTTCGCGCCTGTCGGCACGCCGCTGGTAGCGCGCGCGGGCGTCGACGTACTGGCCAACTTCAATGCCGTGGTCGGCAGCAAGTTCGATGATGTGCTGACCGGCAACGAGCTCAAGAATATCCTGGTGGGCGCCCTGGGCAACGATACCCTGCAAGGGGGCAAGGGCGACGACATCCTGTCCGGCACGCTGGGCAACGATACCTATATCTTTGCCCGCGGCGATGGCGTCGATGTCATCAATGAAGCCAACGAGGCGGGCAGCCATGACGTGGTGGCCTTCCTGGCCGGCGTCAGCGCCGAGCAACTGTGGTTCCGCCAGGTGGGCACGAACCTGGAGGTGAGCACCATCGGCACCACGGACAAGATCAGCATCACGGGCTGGTATGCGGCCACGGGGGCGAGCATCGAGGAATTCCGCATGGCCGATGGCCGCGTGCTGCTGGGCAGCAATGTGCAAAAGCTGGTGCAGGCGATGGCGGGCCTGACGCCGCCGCCCCTGGGCCAGCTGACCCTGCCTGCCGGCACGGCCGCCACCCTGGCGCCCGTGCTGGCGCAGAACTGGCGCGCCAGCCAGACGTTCGGCGCCGCCAGCCAGGCGGCCAGCGGCAGTTGGCAAGCCGATCCGGCGCAGCTGGTGCAAGCCATGGCCGGCTTTGCCGTGCCGGCGTCGGCGTCGGCGCCCTGGTCGGCCCATGGCGGCCAGGTCGCGCAGATCCAGCTGGCGGCAGCGCATTAATCCCGTATTAATCCCTTGAGCAACTAGATCCACCCGCACGCAGCCAGCCCGATACTTTCGTCGCGGCCTGGCTGCGTCATTGAATTTTTGATATGATCCGATGACCGCACTCCCATACAGCAACGATCCGCCGCCCCTTGACAAAACGCCGCCCGACACGGGCTTGCAGTCGCTGCTGCTGATGGCCAGCCTGCATGGCATCGCCGCCGATGGCGCCCAGCTCAGGCACGCTTTCGGCCAGGCCGTGTTCACGCGGCAAACCATCGTGCTGGCCGCCCGCCAGCTGGGCTTGACGGCCAGGCTGGTGCGCCAGCCTCCTGAACGGCTGGCGCAGGCGCCGCTGCCGGCCATCGCCATCGCCGCCGACGGGCGCTTCTTTATTCTTGCCAAGGTCGAGACGGGCGATGGCGGCGTCAGCAAGGTGCTGATCCAGCATCCGGGCCAGCCGCCGCAGATACTGGGCCGCGATGCCTTTTTCGCCGCCTGGTCGGGCGAAATGATCTTTTTCACCAGCAAGGCCAGTTTCGCGGGCGAGACGGCCCGCTTCGACTTCAGCTGGTTCATCCCCGCCGTCGTCAAGTACCGCCGGCTGCTGGGCGAAGTGCTGCTGATTTCCTGCGTGCTGCAGCTGATCGGCCTGGTCACGCCCCTGTTTTTCCAGGTGGTAATGGACAAGGTGCTGGTCAACCACGCCATGCAAACCCTGCACGTGGTGGCCATCGGCCTGGTCTGCGCCATCGTCTTCGAAGCCGTGCTCAGCCTCATCCGCACCTATGTTTTCGCGCGCACCAGCAGCAAGATCGACGTGGAGCTGGGCGCGCGCCTGTTCCGCCACCTGCTGGCCCTGCCGATCGCGTATTTCCAGGCGCGCCGGGTGGGCGATTCCGTGGCGCGCATCCACGAGCTGGAAAACATCCGCTCTTTTCTCACCGGCAATGCCATGACCCTCGTGCTGGACTTGCTGTTTTCCTTCATCTTCATCGCCGCCATGCTGTGGTACAGCGCCGCGCTCAGCGTCGTCGTGCTGGCCTCGATTCCCGTCTACGCGGCCCTGTCGATGCTGCTCACGCCCGTGCTGCGGGGGCGCCTGAACGAGAAATTCAACCGCAGCGCGGAAAACCAGTCTTTCCTGGTCGAAACCATCAGCGGCGTCGACACGGTCAAGGCCATGGCCGTGGAGCCGCGCTGGCAGCAGCAATGGGAAAAGCAGCTGGCCGGCTACGTGTCGGCGGGCTTGTCGGCGAACAATATCGGCATGCTGGCCAGCGGCGGCGTCACGCTCGTCAGCAAGCTGGTGACGGCGGCCATCATGTGGTGGGGCGCCACCCTCGTCATCGACGGCAGGATGACGGTGGGCGAACTGGTGGCGTTCAACATGCTGGCCGGGCAGGTGGCCTCGCCCATCCTGCGCCTGGCGCAGCTGTGGAATGATTTCCAGCAAGTGGGCATTTCCATGAGCCGGCTGGGCGATATCCTCAACGCGCGGACGGAACCGGGCAGCCAGGGCGGAGGCAGCCAGAAGGCGCGCCTGCCGCGCATCGCCGGCGCCATCGACTTCCAGCAAGTGGGCTTCCGCTACCGGCCCGACGCGGCCGAGGTGCTGCGCGATGTGTCGGTGGCCATCGCGCCCGGCGAAGTGATCGGCATCGTCGGGCGTTCCGGTTCCGGCAAGAGCACCCTGACGCGGCTGGCGCAGCGCCTGTACATCCCCGAGCGGGGCAAGGTGCTGATCGACGGGCAGGACATCGCCGTCATCGACACGGCGTCGCTGCGGCGCCAGATCGGCGTGGTGCTGCAGGAAAATATCCTCTTCAACCGCTCCGTGCGCGACAACATCGCCCTCAGCGACCCGGCGCTGCCCATCGACGCCGTCATCGCCGTGGCGAAACTGGCGGGCGCCCACGACTTTATTTGCGAATTACCGGAAGGCTACGACACCATGGTGGGCGAGCATGGCACGGGCCTGTCGGGCGGCCAGCGCCAGCGCATCGCCATCGCCCGCGCCCTCATCGGCAATCCGCGCATCCTGATCTTTGACGAGGCGACCAGCGCACTCGATTATGAATCGGAAAAAATCATCCAGGACAATATGCGCGGCATTTGCGCGGGACGCACCGTGCTGATCATCGCCCACCGCCTGTCGGCCGTGCGCGAGGCGCACCGCATCGTCGTCATGGAACGGGGCCAGGTGGCCGAGATCGGCAGCCATGCGGCGCTGCTGGCGTTGCCGGGCGGTATCTACGCCCACCTGCACGGCCTGCAGCAGGGCAGCAGCGGGAGCGCGGCATGAGCGCCGGCCACCGCCTGGCGGCCTACGCCGACTTATTCAAGCGCTATGCCGCAGTGCTGCGGCACAGCTGGCGCCACCGCGCCGCCATGAGCGGACCCGTGCTCAGCGAAGACGAAGCGGCCTTCCTGCCGGCCGCGCTGGCGCTGCAGGAGCGGCCCGTGTCGCCCACCTTGCGCGTCACGGCGCGCGTGCTGATGCTGCTGGTCGCTTGCGTGCTGCTGTGGGCCATCTTCGGCCGGGTCGACATCATCGTCAATGCGGCCGGCAAGATCATCCCGTCGGGCAACAGCAAGACCATCGCCTCCGTCGACGTGGCGGCCGTGCGCGCCCTGCATGTGCGCGAAGGGCAGGCCGTCAAGGCGGGCGAGCTGCTCGTGGAGCTGGACAGCCGCGGCCCTGATGCCGAGCGCGACAGGGCTGCCGGCGACGCCGTGGCGGCCGCGCTGCAAGTGGCCCGTTCGCGCGCGCTGATCGGCGCCGTCGACTCCCTGGCCCTGCCGAAGCTGGTGGCGCCGCCCGCCGCCTCCGCCGCCCAGCGGGAAGAGGCGCAAGGCCACCTGGATGGCCAGTATGCCGCTTTCCGCACCCGGCTTGCCCACATCGACGGGGAAATCGCCCGCTATGCGCAGGCGCTGCCGCTGGCGGCGCAGCGGGCCGCCGACTACAGGGCCCTGGCCGACACGCGCGACGTGGCCGAACATGCCTGGCTGGAAAAGGAACAGGCGCGCATCGACCTGGCCGGCCAGCTGGCATCGGCCCGCAGCGAGCGCGCCGCCCTGCTGGCGCAGACGCGCAAGGATGCCTACGATGCGCTGGCGGAAGGCGCGCGGGTGGCGGCCGCCAGCGGCCAGGACGCGCGCCGCGCTGGCGCCCGCGGCAGCCTGCTGCGCCTGACGGCGCCCGTCGACGGCACGGTGCAGCAGCTCAAGCTGCACACGGTGGGCGGCGTGGTGCCGGCCGCGCAGGCGCTGATGCAGATCGTGCCGCGCCAGGGCCGGCTGGAAATCGACGCCGTGCTGGAAAACCGCGACGTCGGTTTCGTGCAGGAAGGGCAGGCGGTCGCCATCAAGGTCGACGCCTTCGACTTCACGAAGTACGGCACCGTGCCCGCCGTCGTCAGCAGCGTCTCGCGCGATGCCGTCGAGGATGACAAGAAAGGCCTCGTGTATGCCGTCAGGATCACGCTGCGCCAGCCGGCCATCGTCATCGACGGCAGAGTGGTGCCGCTGTCGGCCGGCATGGCCGTGCGCGCGGAAATCCGCACGGGCACGAGGCGGGTGATCGAATACGTGCTCTCGCCGCTGGTGCAGCACCAGAAGGAGGCGCTGCATGAACGCTAGCGCTCGCGCCGCCGTGTTCAGCGCCGGCTTGCTGCTGTGCGCGCTGCCGGCGCACGCCGGCTGGCGCGACGATCCCCTGCGCGCGCAGCCGCGCTTGCCCGATGGCGGCCGCCTGCTGCCGGGCGACAGCGTCGCCGCCCCATGCCCGCCGTCGTACGACGCAGCCACGCCCATGAGCCTGCCGGCGGCCATCGACCTGGCCCTGTGCCACAACGCGCAGGTGCGCGGCGCCTGGGCCGGCATCCAGCTGCAGGCGGCCGGCCTGGGCGAAGCGAGGGCCGCCTACCTGCCGACCCTGAATGCGGGCCTGAGCCGCGTGCACGACCGCACGGCCTATCCGGGCGCCGCCAGCGCTTCCAGCAGCTTGACCAGCAATACGGGCTCGCTGAGCTTTTCCTGGCGGCTGTTCGACTTCGGCGGCCGCGCGGCGGGCCAGCGCGGCGCCACGGCGCTGCTGGACGCGGCCCTGGCCAACCGCGACGCGGTGCTGCAAAAGACCCTGGCGGCGGCCGTCGGCGCGTATTTTGACGCGCAAACGGCGCAAGCGACTGCGCGGATGCGGCGGGAATACCAGGCGCTGGCGCAGGACACGGTGGCGGCGACGCGGCGCCGCGCGCAGCGGGGACTGGGCTCGCACAGCGACACCCTGCAGGCGGAAAGCGCGCTGGCCAAGGCGGCGCTGGGCGCCAGCCGCGCCGGCGGCGAAGATGACAAGGCGCGCGCGGTCCTCATTTATATCCTGGGCTTGCCGGCCGGCGCCGGCGTGACCGTGGGGGACGACGCGGATGCGCCGGCGTCCGGCCTGCGCGAGGACTTGCAGGCCTGGCTGGCGCAGGCGCAGGTCCGCCATCCCGCCATCGTGGCGGCGCAGGCGCAGGTGGCGGCGGCGCGCGAACGGGTGGCCGTGGCCCGCTCGGAGGGCCGTCCCAGCATGGACCTGACGGCCAATTTCTACCAGAACGGCCGCCCGAACCAGGGCTTGTCGCCCGCCTCGACACGCGAAACCCTGGTCGGCGTGTCGCTGAACATTCCCCTGTTCGACGGCTACGCGCGCGGCTACAAGGTGCGCGGCGCGCAGGCGCAGGTGGCGCAAAAGGAGGCCGAGGCGCAGGAAACGCAGCAGCAGACCCTGATGGAGCTGGTGAAAGCGCACGCGGAAGCGGACATGGCGCTGGCCAACCTGGCGGCCTCGCGCACCTGGCTGGACGCGGCGCAGGAGGCGCAGGCCAGCGTGCAGCGCAAGTTCGGCCTGGGCGCGGCGGACATCCTGGAAATGCTGGCCACGCAGTCGGCGCTGCTGGAAGCGCAGCAGGAGCGCATCCGCTGCCAGGGGGAGTGGCGCGCGGCCCGTCTGCGGCTGCTGGCCAGCGCCGGCGTGCTGGGACGGGAGGCGATTGCGGGGCGGTAACTGGCGCACTCCGCGCGCCACGGCGCTGCAAAAGTGACTATATTAAGGCGTCTGATCCACACCGACCAAGGGAGACATCATGCACAGCATCCAGAAGATTACCCCGTGTTTATGGTTCAATGGCCACGCCGAGGCGGCGGCCCTGTTTTATACGGGGATTTTCCCCAATTCGAAAGTCGGCCAGATCCTGCGCTATGGCGAGGAGGGCCAGGAAATCCATGGCCAGGAGCCGGGCAGCGTGCTGACGGTGGCCTTCGAGCTCGATGGCCAGACGTTCACGGGCTTGAACGGCGGGCCGCTGTTCCAGTTTTCCGAGGCCATCTCGTTCCAGGTCAATTGCGAAACCCAGGACGAGGTGGACCATTACTGGACCCAGCTGTCCGAAGGCGGGCCGCCGCAAGCGCAGCAGTGCGGCTGGCTCAAGGACCAGTTCGGGGTGTCCTGGCAAATCGTGCCCACCATCATGGTCAAGCTGCTGGGCGACCCCGATGCCGTCAAGGCGCAGCGCGTCATGAAAGCCATGATGGGCATGAAAAAGATCGACATCGACGAGATCAAGCGGGCCTACGCCGGTTAGAAGCTGGCCCGCAAGGTCAGCTGCGCGTTGCGCGGATCGCCGTAGTAGCCGCTGCCGTACAGGCCGTAGCCGCTGTAATAGCGCTTGTCGAAGACATTATTGAGATTGAGCACGGCGCTCAGACGCTTGCTGAACTCGTAGCGCGCCATCAGTCCCGCCACGCCAAAGCTGCCTTCGTCGGCGCGCGCCGGCACGTCGCCCGCCAGCACGGTGTGGTAATAGGTCCGGCCTTGCCAGCTGATATTGCCGCCCACGCTCACGCGGCGCCAGTCGCCGCCCAGGCGGTAGCTGGTGGCCAGCTTGACGCTGCGTTCGGGGCGCGTCGTGTCGATGCGCTGGCCATCCTTGTCGCGCGGGCGGCTGAACGTCGCGCCCGCCTGCACTTGCCAGTCGGGCAAGAGCTGGCCCGCCACTTCCAGCTCCACGCCGCGCGTGGTGGTGCCGTCGATGGGCCGGTAGACTTCCCGTTCGTTGGCGTCCGTGCCCACGTAGTCGGCCAGGTTGTCTTGCCGGATGTGAAAGATGGCCACGCTGGCGTTCAGCTTGCGCTCGAAAAACTCGCCCTTGATGCCGCTTTCCCAGGATTTGCCCGTGGTGGGCGGCAGCGCCCTGGCATTGGCGTCGCTGACCGATTGCGGCTCGAAGATGCTGGCATAGCTGAGATACGCGGAATACGTGCCGTTCAAGTCGTAGACGGCGCCCGCATACGGCACCAGCCGGTGTTTTTCCCGCGCGTCGTCGCGGCCCGTACCGCCCCAGCCGTAGACCAGGTCGCCCGTGCGTTCATAGCTGTTCAGGCGGCTGCCGACGATCAGCGACCAGCCATCGGCCGGCTTGAAGCGGGCCGCGCCGTACGCCGCATACTCCTTGAAGCTGTATTTTTGCGTCAGGCTGACGGCCATGCTGGCCGGCAGCGGCACATTGTTGTTCCAGTGGCGGTAATCGATTTCCACATTGCCGCCGCCATAGGCCAGGTAGTCGGAGTTGCGGTGACTGGCGTTGACGCCCAGCACCAGCTCATGCTGGCGGCCCAGCCACTGGAAGGGTCCTGTCGCATAGGCATCGAACGAATTGCTGTCGATGACATAGGTTTTGGCGCCGCGCTGCACGGTGGCCAGGCCCGTGGCCGGGTCCGGATACGGCCCCCAGCTGATGATGTTCGCCTGCAGCTGGTCCGTATCGCCTTTCCAGTGGCTCGCTTCCGCCTTCACCTGCCAGCCATTGTCGAACAGGTGCTCGGCGGCGGCGAACACGCGCGTGCTGGTGCTGCCCGCGTCCGTCCAGCGCGCGGCGGGGTTGAAGGCGCGCGCGAACCGCGTGCGGCTGCCATCGGCGTAAAACAGGGGATTCTGGCCGAACGACGACCCCGTCGAATCGATTTTCTGGTAATCGATGCCGGCCAGCACGCGCGTGCGCGGCGTCAGGTCCGCCTCGATGACGCCGTACACCACGCTCTTGTCCTGCTGGTAATAGTCGATGTAGGAGCCGTGCTTCTGGTGCGCGGCCACCAGGCGCGCGCGCACGGAACCGTCCGCGCTCAGCGGGCCGGAGACATCGGCTTCCGCGCGGTAGCGGTCCCAGCTGCCGATAGCCGCCTGCGCATAGGCCTGGACCTGGCGCGTGGGTTTCTTGCGCACCAGGTTGACGGCGCCGGCCGGGCTGCCGGCGCCGCTCATCAGGCCATTCGCGCCGCGCACCACTTCCACCCGGTCGTAGATGGCCATGTCGCGGATGCCCAGGCCGTTCGAATTGGTGCTGAAGTCGAAGGTGGGCACGCCGTCATACTGGAAGCTGTTCAGGCTGAAACCGCGCGCGTAGTAGTTATAGCGCTCCGAATCGTCGTGCGAGACGGTCACGCCCGGCGTCTGCTGCAGCACGTCGGCCAGGGTCAGGACGCCCTGGTCATCCATCTGCTGGCGCGTGATGACGGTCAGCGATTGCGGCGTTTCGCGCGGCGACAGGGTAAACCGCGTGGCCGTGCCGGCCAGCGCCGCCGCATAGGCGCCGCTGCCTTCCGTTTCCAGCGCCGGCTCGCCGCCGGCCGTGACCGTGATTTCGGCCAGTTGCTGCGCGCCATCGGCCGCCGCGTTCGCCGACCTGGGCAGCGGGCGCAGGACGAAATCGTTGGGCGCCAGTTGCAGCGCCGCCAGGCCGCTGCCTGCCAGCAGCGCATCGAGGCCGGCCGCCGCGCTGTCATTGCCGGCCAGGCCGGCCGTGCGCAAGCCGCGCACCTCGGCCGCCTGGTAGGTGAGGGTCAGGCCCGCCTTGCGCGCCAGCTGTTCCAGCGCCGCATCGAGCGGGCCGGCGGCGATCTGCAGGGCATGGGTGGCGCTGGCGCTGCTGGCCTGGGGCGGGTGCTGCTGGGCCATGACGGGCGCCGCGCCGAACAGCAGCAAGGCGCCGGCGACGGCGCCGGCCAGGCGTGAACGCGCGGGAAACCGGGCAGGAAACGGGGCATGAAAGCGGACGGCAAGCGGGGGGGATGGCTGGGGGCAGGGCAGGAAAGAGTGGTTCATAATCGCTATCAAGTTGGGGGGTATCAAGCTGTATGCCGCGCGGCCAGCCCGATCCCCTCATCTTTTTTACGCTTTTTTCAGCGTGACCCAGAAGCGCGTGCGGTACACGGCCACGATGGGCTGCGTCTGCAGCAGCACGCGCAGGGCCCGCTCGGGGTCGTCCAGCTGGAAGACGCCGGAGACGGGCAAGCTGGCGATACCGGCGTCGCACAGCAGCAAGCCATGCCGGTGGCGCGCCAGTTCGGCCACCAGCTGGCCCAGGGGCATGTCGCGCGCGGCGATTACGCCGTCGAGCCAGGCGGCCGGATCGTCATGGCCCGGTTCGCGCCAGGTGCGCGCGCCATCCGTCACGACGCTGTCGCCGGCGCGCACCAGCACGGGGCTGGCCACGCCTGTGCCTGCACCTGCCTGCAGCTGCACTGCGTGTTCCTGCACGGCCAGGCGCGTCAGCATGCCATCGGCGCCGGCGAGCCGGCGCACCGTGAAGCGCGTGCCCAGCGCCTGCATGCGCGCTTCGCCCGTGTCGACGAGAAACGGCCGGCGCCGCGGGTCGGCTTGCGTGGTGACGGCCAGCTCGCCATGCAGCAAGGTCAGCAGCCGCTGCTTGCCATCGAAGCGCAGCCGGACCGTCGTTCTCGCATTCAGGCGCAGCAAGCTGCCGTCCGGCAGGCGCACGGCCAGGCGCTGCCCCGTGCCCGTGCGGTAGTCGGCGCGCGTATCGATGGCGAACCAGGCGGCCGTGCCGGCAAAGCCTATGCCGGCCAGCACTTTCAATGCCTGGCGGCGCTGGCGGCGGCGCGCCAGGCTGGCGTCGAGGGTGGCGCGGCTCGCTTCCGGCGGCAAGCCCGAGAACTGGTTGCCGATGGCGACGAGGCGCTGCCACGCCTGTTCGTGGCCGGGATCGGCATCGCGCCAGCGCTGCAGCGATTGCAGGGCGTCCGGCGTGGCGCCGTGCATCTGCAGGCGCACGGCCCAGGCGATGGCTTGCTCGACGGCGTCATCCTGCAACGCGGCGGCCGTCACTGGAAGTACACGCGGTAGCAGGCGCGCCAGGCGCTGGCCAGGTCGCGCTCGACGGTGGCCAGCGAAATGTCGAGCCTGGCGGCGATGGCGGGACCCGTCAAGCCATCGAGCTGGGCCAGCAAAAAGGCCAGCCTGGCGCGCGGCTTGAGGGCGTCGAGCGCCGTATCGAGGCGCACCAGGGTGTCGATGATCAGCAGCCGCGTTTCGGGCGACGGCGCCGTCTGTTCGGGCAGGGCGGCCAGCGCCTGCAGGTAGGCGTGTTCCACGTCGCGGTGCCGGTAATGGTCGATCACCAGGCCTTGCGCGATGCGCGTCAGGTAGGCGCGCGGTTCGCGCAGGGCCGGCTGCGGCCGTTCGCGCCGCTGCAGCAGGCGCAGGAAGGTGTCGTGCGCCACGTCGGCCGCGTCGGCGCCGCAGCCCAGCTTATGCCGCAGCCAGCCCTGCAGCCAGCCGTGGTGGGCGCGGTACAGGGTGGCAAGGTCGGGCGGTGCGGCAGGGTTCATGGCGGCAGGGACGATGGTGGGCGGCGGTTAATTGAGAATCATTCTCAATTATTGCATTGACTGCGGGCGCTGGCAAGTGCCGCCGCCGGCGCCCGCACCATAGGCGCACCCTGTCCAAGCGGGCCGGCATTTGTTATAGTCCCAGCCATCTTTCCATCCGCCTACAGAACCTGCCATGACCACAAGCTCCCTCACTGCCAGCCCCATCGCGCCGCGCACTTTCGGCACGCCCCTGTCTTCCACCGCCGTCAAGGTCATGCTGCTGGGCTCCGGCGAGCTGGGCAAGGAAGTGATCATCTCGCTGCAGCGCCTGGGCGTGGAAGTGATCGCCGTCGACCGCTACCCGAACGCGCCCGGCCACCCCGTGGCGCACCGTTCGCACGTGATCGACATGAGCGACGGCGTGGCCCTGGCCGCGCTGATCGACCTGGAAAAGCCGGACCTGATCGTGCCGGAAATCGAAGCCATCGCCACCGATACCCTGGCGGCGCTGGAAGCGGCCGGACAGATCACGTGCATCCCGAACGCGCGCGCGGCCGTGCTGACGATGAACCGCGAAGGCATCCGCACCCTGGCGGCGGAAACCCTCGGCGTGGCGACGTCGCCCTACCGCTTCGCCAGCAGCCTGCAGGAATTGCAGCTGGCCTGTCAGGAAATCGGTTTCCCGTGCGTCGTGAAACCCGTCATGTCGTCGTCGGGCAAGGGCCAGTCCAAGCTGGACGGCCCGCAGGACGTGGAAACGGCGTGGGCCTATGCGGCCAGCGGCGGCAGGGTCGATACGGGCAGGGTCATCGTCGAGGGATTTATCGACTTCGACTATGAAATCACCTTGCTGACGGTGCGCGCCGTGGGCGCCTCGGGGCACGTTGAAACGCAGTTCTGCGAGCCGATCGGCCACTTGCAGGTGCAGGGCGACTACGTGGAATCGTGGCAGCCGGCGCGCATGGCGCCGCTGGCGCTGGAGCGTTCGCGCGACATCGCCCGCAAGGTGACGGACAACCTGGGCGGCCTGGGCCTGTTCGGCGTGGAACTGTTCGTCAAGGATGACATGGTGTGGTTCTCGGAAGTGAGCCCCCGTCCGCACGACACGGGCATGGTCACCATGGCCAGCCAGGTGCAGAGCGAGTTCGAGCTGCACGCGAAAGCCATTCTGGGTTTGCCCGTCAACGTGGCGCTGCGCTCGCCCGCCGCCTCGGCCGTCATCTACGGCCAGGTGGAAGCGAAAGGCATCGCCTTCGAAGGCGTGGCCGAGGCCTTGAACGTGCCGGGCGCGGACCTGCGCCTGTTCGGCAAGCCCGAATCGTTCGCCCGCCGCCGCATGGGCGTGGCCCTGGCCACGGCCGAGGATATCGACACGGCCCGCCAGCGCGCCGTGCTGGCCGCCTCGAAAGTCAAGCCCGTCGTCCGCTGATGGCGAACCCGGTGGCCGACGCCAGCCTGCCGCTGGCCGGCGCGGGCGACGACGACGTCAAGCGCAAGCTGCGCGGCCACATCGCGCGGCGCAACCTGGCCGGCGCCGCCAACGACTGCAAGTGGAACGCGTTGCTGGCCTTCATGCGCGGGCGCACCGACTGGGCGCCGTCGTACCGCTACGGCTCCGTTAGCGGCTACGTTTCACGCTGGGACACGGAGTGGGATTACCACCCGCCGTTTCCCTTTCTGGGCGTGGAATGGTTCGACATCAGCCTGTACACGGAAGAGCACGTGGCCATGCTGCTGCCGAAAAAAATCATCGACCATGGCGTGTGGATCGTGCCCGAACTGGCACGCATCGGCTTCGATTTCGAAGTGCGCGACCGAGTGGCGCGCATCTGGGGCTATCTGCCCCGTTCCTATCACGATTTCCCACCTGCTGATTGACACCCGACAAAACCTGCTGCGCGTCGCTACTGGCGGCCTGCGATGCTCGCCGGCTCGGCGCCCCCGCTCGGCGCCCCCGTACTGGGCAAGGGGGCGCCTTTTGGCCACCTCTGCCTTGCGCGCGCGGCGGTGTTGTCAGGGGTCGCAAATAAAGGAGTATTGCCATGCCTGACAACGACATTCCCCAAGTGCCGCAACCGGACGACGCCGTCACCGGCAAGGCGGCGGGCGCGCAGATGCTGGCCGCGGCCTGCGCCGCGCGCGACGCGTTTTATGCCAGCCTGGGCGCCATCGATGGCGACGTGCTGGCGCCGCTGCTCAATCCCGCTTTCACGGGCGGCCCGCGCTGGCCGTCCCTGCGCCAGGCCTGGAGGGTGATCCGCCGGCCAGATGCCATCATGCTCGCCAGCGATGGCTTGAGCGATCCGTTCGAGGATGACGACGACGTGTTCGTGCCGCGCGGGCACCTGCTGGAAGTGTGCATCGAGGCGCCGCCGTCCGCCTTCGATGCTCAGGACGTGGCGCAATCGTGGCTGTTCGACGTGATTTACCAGGTCAGCCAGAACGTGGCCGATCACGGCTCCATCGATTTACTGGTGCAGCGCCACGGCAGCGTCTCGATGGTGCTGGACCTGCAGGACGCGCCGCCCGCACTGGAAGACGAAAACGGCCAGGTGGGCGTGCTGCTGGCCCAGGGCGCGGCAGGCATTCCTGCCGCCTTCGACACGCCGTATGGCGAAGTGCTGCTGCTGACGATGACCGTGCTGCAGCCGGCGGAACTGGCGTTCATCAGCGCGGCGCACGACAAGGCGCAGTCGCGGCGCGACCTGGCCGCCGCGCTGGCCGCTTCGCCGTCGGGACATTGGAGCGTGGCCGGGCGGCCGGCCGTCATTCCCCGCTAGGCTTGTCGACCGGCGGCACGGCCGCTTGCTGGGGTTCGGCCGCGGCCGCTTCCACGGTGGCGGGCGCGGGCGGCGGTTCGCGCCATTTGCCCGCCGCCTTCAGCTTGTTCTTCAAGCCCGGCAGGGGAAAGCCCAGTGCATAGGCTTTCTGCGCATGCATGCTGGCCTTGTCGTATTCCTTTTTCTTGACATACATCAGGCCCAGGTTGTACTGGATCGTGGCCTGCTCGGGGGCCAGGCGGCTGGCCGCGTCCAGCTGCTCCAGCGCCGTCGCGTCCTGGCCCGTGGCCAGCAGATAGTTGCTATATACCATGCGCGCCGTCACGTCGTGCGGCGCGAAGCCGATGGCGCGCTCGAAAAAACAGCTGATGGTGTAACGGGCGCCCGGCGGCTGCGCGCTTTTCAGGCGCAGCCCCAGCTTGGCCATCGACGCCAGCGCACGGTGGTGGTTCGGAAAATGCTCCAGCGTGTAGAGAAATTCGCGCTTGACCTTGAGAATTTCGATCATTTCCAGCATGCCGCGGCTGGCCGCATACACGGCGCCCGACCATGACCAGGCGCGCGGGTCGCCTTCGTCGCCATAGTGCGCCACTTTCGACAGGTCGACGGACCCCACCAGGTCGGCCAGGTCGGCCGTGGTGGGGTCGTGCGGCGCATAGGTGCCAATGCCGCAGCGGTTCGCTTCCGACAGATAAATCTGTTCGACGGGCATGCGCAGGAAGTCGCCCGCGTACTGCTCTTCCAGCCGGGCACGGCAATGCGGGCATAGTTCGCCCTGCAGCTCGACGCCGTAGCTGGCCCGAAAGCCGGCGCGCATGCTGTGCGGCACCAGATGCAGCGGCGATTCGTGCACGGGGCAGCCGCCGATGCCGTACAGCGCCCCTTCGTCGCTGTGGCTGTAGTCTTCCAGGCCCCGCTTCAGCAGGATCACCATGGTCGACTTGCCGCCCGACGGCGGCCCCAGCAACAACAGCATGCGCCGGCCCACCTCAGAACCGGCCGCCGCCGCCTTGAAGTAGGCGGCCACGCGGTCGATCGCCTCGTCGATGCCGAACAGCTCGTCATCAAACAGGCGGCAGCGGAAATGCCCGCTGCCGTCCGTCTGCCCGTTCCAGCGCATCATGTCCCACAGGTACTGGTGGGCGCTGCGGGCCAGCAGCGGGGCGCCATCCGGCAGGATTTGCTCGAGGAAGTCGGCGAGGCTGCCGCGCCAGGGATTGAGGCGATGTTCGGCCGCATAGGACGCCATGCCATGCACGAAGCGGGCGCGCTGATGCGCGCCGTCCGACGTATCAGGCTCCGTGCCGCCACCTGCCGATGCATCATTCTGCGTACCAAGGCTCGTCATCGTGTCCCCATTGCCGCCATCGCGCGCTATCTATTTACCATCGTGCCGTCGCATGCCATCGCATGCCATTCCCCGTATGGAGCGGGCCATCTGCCAGTTTGTCGGTGAAGTATACGGCGCCGCCGCTATCTGCACGCCTGATCTCGCGCAAGCTTGAAAACGGAACTATTCCTGCGGCACTTAACACAGATACTGTCCGCACGTCATGTGCCAGCGCAGTTCAATCCAGATCAATACCGGCGGCGGCCAGCGGCCCACACTGCGCCTTGGGAGTGACCAACGAGGAGAACATCATGTTTGGGAATGACAATGGTTTCAGCGCGCCGCCGGCCGGCGCCGGCAGGGGACAGACGGCCGACGACGAAGAAGCGATCGATCAGTTTGCCGTACCCGGCGATGGCGACGGCAACATCGAGAGCGCTTCCGTGTCGGAGGTGCCGGATGCCTTGAGCGGTGTCAGCATGGAGTTATTGGAAATCAAGCGCAGTATCGAAGACGGCATGCGCCAGGCCATTTCCCAGGCCAGTGGCGTGCGCGCGGCCGATGCCTTCAGCGATGGCGGCAATATCCAGGGCGTCTCGATCGGCCTGGGCGAGGGCGCCAGCGACAGTTCCTCCGGCGAACCGGGTGTGCCCGCCCTGACCCTGTATGTTGCCGAACCGACGTCCGTGGACCGCGCCAAGGCCGCCATCGTGGGCGCCATGGGCGTGCGCGCCGTGGCCAGCGACAACGTGCCGGTGAATATCGTCGTCACGGGCGTCATCGATGCGCAGCCCCACCGCTTTCGCCTGCGGCCTGCGCCGGGCGGCGTCTCCGTCGGCCACTTCCGCATCACGGCCGGCACCATCGGCTGCCTGGCCGTGGGCCGCAGCGCGCCGCGCAACAGCCGGTTGATGATCTTGAGCAATAATCATGTGCTGGCCAATTCGAATGGCGGCGTGTTCAACGACTGCATCGTGCAGCCTGGCCCCATCGATGGCGGCCGCTGCCCGCCAGACCAGGTGGCCGTGCTGGAACGCTTCGTGCCCATCAATTTCAGCGGCGGCGTCAACTTTGTCGATTGCGCCACCGGCTGGGCCTGGCCAGACCGCGTGCGGCCCGAACTGGTGTACCTGAGCGGCGGCGTGCCCGCGTATTTCCGCATCAGCAATGCGCTGGTGGCGCCCGTGCTGGGCATGCTGGTGGGCAAATCGGGACGCACGACGCAATTGACGCAGGGCCGCATCACGGGCCTGGGTGCGACCATCAACGTCAATTATGGCAGCGGCAGGATAGCGCTGTTCCAGGACCAGATCGCCATCACGGGGGTCAGCGGCGCGTTCAGCGCGGGCGGTGATTCCGGCTCCTCCATCTGGACCTGGAACCAGCAGCGCAATCCCGTCGGCCTGCTGTTCGCCGGTGGCGGCAACATTACCTTTGCCAACCAGATGCGGCGCGTGGTGGTGGCGCTCGACATCAATCTGTACACCTGAGCAGGCAGAATGCATGGCGCCGTGGCCGGTGCCGCGCCACCTTGCATATCGCCGCCTTTTGCACGAAGATGAAGTTGTCAGGGACTGCAGGCGCGCATGGTTCAGCCCGGCAAGGGGAGCTGTGACGCCCGGTAGCCGGGTGTATCATGGATAGCATCAGGAGAAATTGCCATGTCAAACAGCAAATTTACACCATCGCCCCATGCCGTGTTCGAGGATGCCGCCATGCCGTATTTGCCGGATGAGCCCTTGGGGCAGGGCGCGGGAATCACGGGACAATACGGCCAGCCGGCACGGCACGGGCGCCTGGAGGCCGCGAAGCGGCGCAATGAGCGGGCGCTGATGGCCATCGACGGCGTGGAAGGCGTCAGCCTGGGACAAACCGCCGTCGGCAAGGAAGCGCTGGTCGTGTATTTGCGCGACTCGTCCGTCAAGCGGCGCGTGCCGCTGCAGGTCGAGGGCTATCCGGTGGAAACGAGCATCACGGGCCAGATCGATATCCAGCGCTGGTAGGGAAGGCCCGACGGCATCGCCATCAGGCCTTGAGCGTGGCGCCACTGCCCGGCGCGACGACAGGCTGCCATGTGCTGGCGTGGCCCGCCGTCACGCCAGCGCCGGCATGGCGGACCGGCCGGCGGCCTGCCAGCCCGCCAGCCCGCATTCCAGCGCGGTTTGCCAGCTCAGGCTAGCTGCTCAGCCTACTTGCTCAGTCGGCCGATCGCTTCCGCCACGCCCGCGCCATAGGCGGGGTCGCACAGGGTGCAATTGCCGATATGGCGTTGCTTGACCTGCTCCGAGGCGCCCGAAATGGCCCGGGCCGTGTTCTCGAACAGCACTTGCTGCTGTGCCGGGGTCATCAGGCGGAACAGGGCGCGCGGCTGCGAATAGTAATCCTCGTCCACGCGGTGGTTCCAGTGGTCGGCCGCGCCTTCAATGCTCAGCGGCGGTTCGCGGAAATCGGGCTGCTCCGCCCACTCCTGCTCGCTGTTCGGTTCATAGGCCAAGGTCCCGCCCTGGTTGCCGTCCACGCGCATCTGGCCATCGCGGTGGTAGCTGTGGAACGGGCACTTCGGCGCGTTGACGGGGATAAGGCTGTGATTGACGCCCAGGCGGTAGCGCTGCGCGTCGCCATACGAAAACAAACGGCCTTGCAGCATCTTGTCCGGTGAAAAACTGATGCCGGGCACCACGTTGGCCGGGTTGAACGCAGCTTGTTCCACTTCCGCGAAGTGGTTGTCCGCATTGCGGTTCAGTTCCAGCACGCCCACCTCGATCAGCGGATAGTCGCCGTGCGGCCATACTTTCGACAGGTCGAACGGGTTGATGTGGTACGTTCCCGCCTCTTTTTCCGGCATGATCTGCACATACAGGGTCCAGCGGGGGAAATCCTTGTTTTCGATGCTTTCGTACAGGTCGCGGTGCGAGCTTTCGCGGTCCTTGCCCACCAGTTCCTCGGCTTGTGCATCCGTCAGGTTCTGGATGCCTTGCTGGGTTTTAAAGGTGAACTTGACCCAGAAACGTTCGTTTTGCGCATTCAGGAAGCTGAATGTGTGGCTGCCGAAACCGTGCATGTGGCGGAAGCTGCGCGGCAAGCCCCGGTCGCTCATCACCACCGTCACCTGGTGCAGCGCTTCCGGCAAGGACGACCAGAAGTCCCAGTTGCTGTTGGGGCTGCGCAAGCCCGTGCGCGGGTCGCGCTTGATGGCGTGATTCAAGTCCGGGAATTTCAGCGGGTCGCGCATGAAAAATACCGGGGTATTGTTGCCGACCAGGTCCCAGTTGCCTTCTTCCGTATAGAACTTCAGGGCGAAGCCGCGGATGTCGCGTTCCGCGTCCGCCGCGCCGCGTTCGCCGGCCACCGTGGAAAAGCGCGCAAACATGGGGGTTTGCTTGCCCACCGCGCCAAAAATCTTGGCCCGCGTGTAGCGCGTGATGTCGTGCGTGACGGTAAACGTGCCGTGCGCGCCGGAACCCTTGGCATGCATGCGGCGTTCCGGGATGACTTCGCGGTCGAAGTGGGCCAGTTTTTCCAGGAACCACACATCTTGCAACAGGGCAGGGCCACGCGGGCCTGCCGTCTGGATGTTCTGATTGTCTACA
Organism: Janthinobacterium foliorum; assembly: GCF_978021625.1. Classification (NCBI taxonomy): domain Bacteria; kingdom Pseudomonadati; phylum Pseudomonadota; class Betaproteobacteria; order Burkholderiales; family Oxalobacteraceae; genus Janthinobacterium; species Janthinobacterium foliorum. The sequence goes on from NZ_CDXDQE010000008.1 coordinate 131,527, forward strand.
ACAGGCGCGCCAAAGGCGGTGGTCAGCTTTTTCATTGGACTCTTTCTTTATAGGGAGGTCAACGGACGAGCCAGGGCCTACCCAAACACTGGCTGGGTCGAGCGATGCGACGCGCTCACCGAGGCTGGTCCAGAGTAACTAATTTCCAAAAAGCAAATTCAGTGTAATGCATTTCGAGGCTGGCAGCAGCCCTGCCGCCTCCGTGGAGACGGCAGGGCCATCATAGCCTCTCGGCAATGTCTAGCCCAACACGATTGACGCAGCACAAACCTCTATGCTGTGGTGGCGGCGCGCAAGGCGGCCAGCGATTGGCGCTGCGTGCCATCCGAGGGCAGGTTGTCCGGCGACAGCCATTGCTCCAGGGCTTGCCGCAGGGCGGGCCAGTCGCTGCGGACGATGGCAAACCATGCCGTATCGCGGCTGCGGCCCTTGTAGAAGCCGGACTGGCGGAAGATGCCTTCGAACTGGAAACCCAGGCGCAGCGCGGCCTGGCGCGACGGCGCGTTCAGGCTGTCGCACTTCCATTCGTAGCGGCGGTAGCCCAGGGTGTCGAAGGCATAGCGCATCAGCAGATACTGCGCTTCGGTGGACGCGGGCGTGCGCTGCAAGGCGGGCGAAAACATGACCGTGCCCACTTCGATGGCGCCGTTGGCCGCATCGATGCGCATCAGGGCCAGGGTGCCGAGCGCTTGTCCGCTGGTCAGATCGATGACGGCGTAGTGCAGGGGATCGTTGCACTGGGCAGCTTGCTGGGCATAGGCGCGGTAGCCTTCCAGGTCATCGAAGGGGCCCATCAGCATGTAGGTCCAGCCGCGCTGGTCCGGCGCCTGCGCATGGGCGCGATACAGGTCTGCCGCATGCCGCGCAGCATCGAGCGGCTCCAGGCGGCAATAGCGGCCGTGCAGGGTGACGCGCTCAGGACGGGGGCGGGCCGTCCACTCCGGCGCGGGTGCGCCGATAGGTTGCTGGAAAGAATTCAAGAGGGGGGACATGGCGGCTTTCTGATTGTGTCGGCCGGCACCTTGCCGGCCTGTGACGGGCAGAATAAGCGGCGCGTGGTCTCCTCACAAGTGCCATATCGGGTATATTCCATGGTGCCATGATTTGATGATATTTGATGTGATACCGATTAACCACCCGCAAACCACCCTCGAACTGCCCCTGTCCCGCGCAGCCGGTGCCGCACCGCTGCAGCGGCAATTGCATGCGCGGCTGAGAAAGGCCATTCTCGACGGAGGTTTGCTGGCAGGCAGCCGTCTGCCTGCGTCGCGCCTGCTGGCGCAAGCCCTGGCCATTTCGCGCAATACCGTCAGCGCCGTGTACGAGCAACTGGCCGTGGAAGGTTTTGTCGTTGCGGGGCGGCAAGGCACCTTGGTTGCCGCCTTGCCGCCACAAGGCATGGCGCCCGCGTCCCTGCCCATGCCGCCGCTGGCGCGGCGCCTGGGGCCGCTGTCGGCTGCGCCCGTCACGGAACACGGTCCCGCCGCGCTGCGTCCCGGCGAACCGGCGCTGCCGCAGTTTCCGCTGGCGGCATGGCGCCGCGCGCTCGACGTTGCCTGCAGCAATGGCAGCGCCGCGCTGGCGTATGGCGAGCCGGCCGGCGAGCCAGCCTTGCGCGCGGCGATCGCCCGCTACCTGGGCGCGGCGCGCGGCGTGCGTTGCCTGCCCGAACACATCATCATCACGGAAGGGGCGCAAGAGGCGCTGGGACTGTGCGTGCGGCTGCTGACCAACCCTGGCGACACGGCCTGGGTGGAAGATCCCGGCTACCGGGGCGCCAAGGCGGCCATGCGCGCGGGCGAGCTGCGCATCGTGCCCATGCGCGTCGATGCACAGGGCATGCTGGCCAGCGCGGACGATTGGCGGGAACAGCGCCCACGCCTCGTCTACGCGACGCCGGGCCACCAGTATCCGCTGGGCGCCGTGCTGTCCGCCGCGCGGCGCCTGCAACTGATCGAGGCGGCGCAGGCGCACGGCGCCTGGCTGATCGAGGATGATTACGACAGTGAATTTCGCCACGCGGGCGAGCCGATCGCCGCCATGCAGGGCCTGGCCAGCCAGGGGCCGGTCTTGTACGTGGGCACCTTCAGCAAGACCATGTTTCCCGCCTTGCGTCTGGGCTTCCTGATCCTGCCCGCCGCCTTGCTGGAGGCGGCGCGTGCGCCGCTGGCCGCCATGCTGCGCGGCGGGCACCGGCTGGAACAGCTGGCCATGGCGCATTTTATGGATAGCGGGCAGTATGCGCGCCACCTGGGACGCATGCGGCGCCTGTACCGCGAACGGCAGCACGCCTTGCGCGCGGCGCTGGCGCAGCACTTCGATGTGCCGCACAGCATCGAAGGCGGGCATTGCGGCTTGCACCTGACGGTACGGCTGCCCGCGCAGTTTCCCGATGCCGCCATCGCCGCGGCCGCGCGCGCCTGCGGCATGGCGCCCACGGCCCTGTCCAGCTTTGCGCTGGCGCCGCTGCCCGTAGACAATGGCCTGGTGATCGGCTATGGCAACACGCCGCCCGACCTGTACGCGCCGCTGCTGCGGCGCCTGGCACAGCTGGCGCAATCGGCGCGGTAAGGCAGACGCGCGCGGTCGCCTGTGTTAAAAACGGTTCCAGTTGTTATGCCGGTGCTCCGTCGCTTCCTTCATCAGGTGGCCGGCGCGCAGGGCATCGTCGGCCTGCACCGCCATGGCCAGTTCCTGGATGGCGGGCGGGTACTCATGGTGGGCCGCTTCTTCCAGCAAGGCGCGGCCCCTGGACAAGTCCTGCGGCACGCCGCGGCCTTCGCGGTAGGCGTTGTACAGCAGGAACATGGCATGTGCGTTGCCCAATTCGCTAGATTTTTCCAGCCAGCGCGCCGCCTCGGTCTGATCCTTCGGCACGCCTTCGCCATTCGCCGCCTGCAGGCCCAGCATCAGGGCCGCCTTGCCATGGCCTTGCTGCGCCGCCTGCCGGTACCACAGCCACGCTTGGCCCGGTTCTGCCGCGCGCAGCATCTGGCCCAGCTCGAAGGCGGCTTCCGTGTCGCCCGCGCGGGCCGCCTGTTCAAAGAATTTCAGCGCATCGGCGCGGCGCCCGGGCCTGGCCTGGTAAATCAGCGCCAGTTCGCGTTCGGCCACGGGCATGTCCTTGCTGGCCCAGCTGCGCACCTTGCGCTCGGCCTGGTGGTCGCCGGCCTGGCGCGCATGCATGGCGACGGCTTCGATTTCGGCCGCCGTGGGCGGTGGCGAGGACTGGCAGGCGGCCAGCGCCGTTGCCAGGATGACGGCGGGGAGGGAAAGCGCTTGTTTCATCTTGATCACCTTTCATCAAAACAGGCCGGAACACCAGCAGTTCCGGCCCATGCACCTTATTTGCTCAGGTCGATGCGGTATTTGGCAAAACCGCTGGCGTCGAGCGCGCCTTCGGCCGCCACGTTGGCAATGCCGCTGCTTTGCGCCAGGGCCAGGTGGCCCGGCGCGGAGCGCAGGATCACGGGACCGGCCGTGGCCGTCTTGACGAAGCTCCAGCTGCGCGCGCTGCCATTCGCCGCCAGCGTCACCTTGCCGCCCTTGGTGCTCAGCGACGCCAGATAATTGCTGACCACGGCCTGGTTCGCATCGGGCGACTTGATGATGGTCTTGCTGCCGTCGATGCCGGGCACGGCGCCGCCGCCGCCGGCACGGTAGTCGTTCGTCGCCACGATGAAATCGTCGCCATCGGCCACGGGCGCGCCCCTGTACGTCAGGTTGACGATGCGGCTGCCCGCTTTTTTTGTCACGTCGATCTGGTACGTCAGCGCATTGTTTTCCGCGTAGAACACGTCATAGTTATAGATCGTGCCATACGAGGGCACCAGGTCCTGCTCGGCGCTGCTGGCCGGGTCGATCTGGTTGAATTGCTTGGCCGACGTTTCCAGCCACGCCTTCAAGTCCGCACCCTTGATCTTCACGGCTTGCAGGTTGTTATTACTATATAAATACAAATCGCCGGGATTACGCACCTGCAAGCCAATCGGCGCGGCCGGGCTGGCGCCCGACGCCACGTCCGTGAAGTCCGATGGCCCGTTGCGGCCCGCCTTGAATGGGGCGCTGCAGGAAATCACGGGAATGTTCTTGTAGGCCGACAAGGTGGCGTCCGTGCTGGTGGCGATGAAGTTTTTCACATAGTCCAGCTGCGCCTGGTTCACCAGCTGGATGGCGCTGACATCGCCCACCAGCGCGAAATAGGCCGACATCTCGAAATCCGTGCTGATGCCCAGCGGCTGCTTGGCATAGGCGATGGTGGCCGCATGCTCGGTGGCCACCAGCGGGGCGATGGCCGGGTCGGCTTTCACGAGGGTCGTGCCATCCGTGTACTTGAAGCCGCGCGATTCCACCGTCGTCTTCGCCGGCTGCACCACCCATTTGCCGCCCTGGTACACCATGGTCAGCTTGATGATGCCCAGGCGGCGGCCCCAGCTTTGCGCCATGACGGTGGGCACACCGTTGACAAAGCCGTTCTCCGCATCGATCTTGGCGCTGGCGGGGAAGGCGCTAAACGAGGCGTCCAGCGCGGCCGCGCCGGTTTCCTTGCCTTTTGGGAAGATCAAGTGCGAGTGGCCGATCATCAGCGCGTCGATGCCCGTGCTGGTCAGGTGATAGCTGCCGTTTTCCATCTTCGGGCTGTAGGGGCTCGTGTCCAGGCCGCCATGCGACAGGGCCACCACCAGGTCGGCACCCTTGCTGCGCAGCTCGGGCACGTATTGTTTCGCCGCTTCCTGCACGCCCGTCACGCTGACCTTGCCAGCGAGGACTTTCTGGTCCCATTCGAGGATTTGCGGCGGCACGAAGCTCAGCACGCCCACATTGATCTTCACCGTCAGCTTGCTGCCATCGGGCGCCGTGGCGGCAAAATCGCGCGGCAGCAAGGTGTAGGGCTGGAAGATGGGCTTGCCGCTGGCCACGCCGACGACGTTGCTCAGCACGGAAGGGTAGGCGGGCGCGCCGCAGGTGCCCGTCGGCTTGGTGACACCGGGGATGCCGAAGTCCGTGTTGGTGATCTGGCTCAGGTAAGCGAGGCCATAGTTGAATTCGTGGTTGCCCATGCCGCCCGCGTCGTATTTCAGCGCGTTCATGGCCTTGTGCACGGCCAGCGTGCCCGTGCACGGCACGGGCGCGGCCACGGCTTGCAGGTCGGCCAGCAAGGTACCCTGGATGACGTCGCCATCGTCGAGCAAGACGTTGTTCGGGTTTTCCGCGCGCGCCGCCTGGATCAGGGTCGACGTGCGCTCCAGGCCCAGGCTCGTGTCTTCCGCCAGCGCATAGTAGTTATAGCTCAGGACATTCGAGTGGATGTCCGTGGTTTCCAGCAAGGCCACGCTCACCGTCGTGCCTTCGGGAATGGCCGGCGCGGCCGGGGTATGCGAACTGCCGTTGCAACCGACGAGACCCACACTTGCCAGCGCCGCCAGCATGACCCAATTTGTTTTCATTACCGCCCTCAGTTAGATGCAAAGGACGCGACTGTAACGCCGCCATATGACGCGGCGATGACAGCCGTGCAGGGCGCATGGATGCGTGCTTAGCGGCAGGCCGCCACGGCGGCCTCCAGCCACGCCGCATCGATGGCGCCCAGGCGCCGGGTACAGATCCGATGCTGAGAGTTCACAATCACTGTGTACGGCAAGCCTTTGATTTGATTGCCAAAGGTGGGCAGCAAGGCAGGCCCGGCCAGGGCCTGGGGATAGCTGGCAGGGTGCTGCAGCAGGAAAGCCTGCGCGGCAGCCCTGGTATCGATGGCGATGCCGATGAAGGGTAGCCCGGGATGCTTGGCGGCATGGGCATTGAGGACGGGCAGTTCGCGCACGCAGGGCAGGCAGTTGCTGGCCCAGAAGTTCAGCACCACGGCCCGCCCAGGGAAGTCGCCGAGCTGCATCCGGCCGCCGCCATTCAGGCGGGGCAGATCGAATTGCAGCGGTGCGGCGCTTGCAGGGCAAGACGGCGGCAAGAACAGCATCAAGAACAGCAGCGCTGGCCGGCGCCTCATTGCGCTACCACGGCCGCGTCCGTCATGCGGTAGTACAGGCCCATGGGATCGCTGGCCAGCACCTTCAGCTTGCCCTGCACGACGAACGGCGCGTAGCTGAAGTTGACGGGCGTGCGGCTCCTGATTTCCACCACGCCTTCGGGCCCGGCCGGCAGGCAAAAGGGGCAGCTGGCCGAGGTCACGGTCAGCAGGAAATGCCTGTGCTTCCGGCCTGGCTCGATCGGCATCATGAAGCCCTGCACTTTCACTTCCGTATTGTCGAGTGCGCGGATGGCCGGTGTGTATTTGGGCACCATGCGGCCCTTGCTTGCCTTCACGGTGGTGGCCTGGCCCAGGAGTTTCCACGACACCACGCCTGGCAGATCCGTCAAGGGGGCGAAAAACGAGGGCGGTTCGTCGGCTGGCGCGGCGGCGGCAAGGCCGGCCAGCAGCAGTCCGGCACCCAATATCATGATTTTTTTCATGCTGGCTTCCTGTCAGGGGCGCGCCAGGATGGCGGCAATATCCGTGCGGTAGGCGCGCGCGGCGGGGATGGCGGCGGCCAGCAAGCCGATGGCCATGGCGATCACGGGCAGCCACGCTTCGCCGGGGGCGATGCGCCAGGGCTGCAGGCTCAGGTCTTGCACGGATGCCAGCACAGCGATACCGGCATGGCCCAGCAGCCAGCCGATGGCCGCGCCGGCCAGCGACAGCAGCAAGCCCTGCGCCAGCAGCAGTCGCAGCAGCGTTAAGGGCGAGGCGCCCAGGGTGCGCAGGATGGCCATGTCCCACTTGCGTTCTTCCAGCGCGCCATACAGGGCGACGAACAGCGACAGGGCCGCCACCAGCAGCACGCCGGCGGCGATCGCCCGCAGCACGTCGATGCCCACGCCCAGCAAGGTGAACAGGCGCGCCGCCTCGAAGGCGGGCTGCGCCGCCTGCAGCCGGGCCTGGGCATTCACCCAGCGGGGCAGGAAAACGGCGGCCAGGGGCGACGCGTAGTGCACCAGCACGGCCGTCAGCTCGCGCTGCGGCGTGGCCGCCGGCACGGCGGGCTGCTCGTCCGGGTCCGTCTCGTGCACTTGCCACACGGATGCGACGGGCGTGAGGATCAGCCGGTCGAGCACCGTGCCCGTCGGCTGCAGGATGCCCACGACGGTGTAGGGCGCATGCCCGTGCAGCTCGCCGCCCGTCGCCAGCCCGTGCGACCCGGCAAAGCTGGCGCCCACGGTGGCGCCCGTCTCGCGCGCGGCGCGGGCGCCGAACACGGCTTGCATGGGCTGCGTGAACAGCTGGCCTTGCGCCAGGCGCGCGCCATAGTGGCCGGCCAGGGCCGCGGTGCTGCCGACGATGCGGAAACCGTGGAAGTTGTCGCCCAGGGCCAGGGGAATGGCGCTTTTCACCAGCGGCTGCGCGGCCAGCGCCGCCAGCGCGCCCTCCGGGATGTTACCGGTCGGAATATCGGCGTGGTACACGGAGGACAGGATCAGCTGCAGCGGCGAGCCCTTGGCGCCCACCACCAGGTCGATGCCCCGCGCATCGCGCTCGGCATGCTCTTCCAGCTGGGCCGACACGCTGAAGATGAACGTCATCATGGCGATGCCGATGGCGACCAGCAGCAGGTTCAGGCTGGACGCCAGCGGCTTGTGGCGCAGGGCGCGCCAGGCCAGGGTAAGGGCGTTCATGCCGCCACCCGCATCGGGGGCAGGCGCAGCACCGTGGCCTGCGGCAGGGCGGCCAGCACGCGCGCGTCGTGGCTGGCGATGATGAGCGATGCGCCTGCCTGTTCCGCCTGGCCAGCCAGCACCGCGATGACGGCGGCGCAGGCGGCATCGTCGAGATTGGCAGTCGGCTCGTCGGCCAGGATCAGCTGCGGGCGCATGACGACGGCGCGCGCGATGGCGGCCCGCTGCCGCTGGCCGCCGCTCAATTCGTGCGGGTAGGCGGCCAGTTTGGCGCCCAGGCCCAATTGATCGAGCAGGCTGGCGGCGCGGGCCGGATCGGGCCGCTGGCCGCTGGCGTAGGCGGGCAGCAAGACATTTTCCAGCACGCTCAGGCTGGCCACCAGCGCCAGTTGCTGGGGCAGCAAGCCGACGGCGCGGCCGCGCCAGCTGTCGCGCTGGCGCGGCGTCAGGCCGGGCAGGGAGGTGCCCGCCACTTCGAGGCGGCCGGCCTGCGGCGCCAGGATGCCGGCCAGCAAATGCAGCAGGGTCGATTTGCCGGAACCGGACGGCCCCAGGAGCAGGGCATGGCGCCCGGCAGGCAAGTCGAAGGCGGCGATGTCGAGCACGGGGCGGGCAGCGGCGTCGCCATAGCCATATGTCAGTGAGGCGAGATGGAGCATGGAGTCTCTTTCAGGGTGGCGGAAACGGGCGGTGCAAAATTGCCGCACAAATGCAAGTGAGCTGCATTATAATTTAAAACGCAATCGACTTGCATTTAAAAATCAGGCTCCATTGCTACCCCTCATCGACCATCCGAAAGATACCCATGACCCAGCGCAAACTCCCCGTCACCGTCCTGTCCGGCTTTCTCGGCGCCGGCAAGACCACCTTGCTCAACCACATACTGCGCAACCGCGAAGGCAAGCGCGTGGCCGTCATCGTCAACGACATGAGCGAGGTCAACATCGACGCGGCGCTGGTGAAGGAAGGGGCTGCGGCGGCCGGTGCGGCCCTGTCGCGCACGGAAGAAAAACTCGTCGAAATGTCGAACGGCTGCATCTGCTGCACCCTGCGCGACGATCTCCTGGTGGAAGTGCGGCGTCTGGCCGCCGAGGACCGCTTCGACTACCTGCTGATCGAATCGACGGGCGTGGGCGAACCGATGCCCGTGGCCGCCACCTTCGACTTCGAGGACGAGCACGGAGACAGCCTGAACGACGTGGCGCAGATCGACTGCATGGTCACGGTGGTCGACTGCGCCAACCTGCTGGCCGATTTCCATAGCGAGGACAGCCTGGAGCAGCGCGGTGAAGTCGCGGGCGAGGGCGATGACCGCCAGCTGGCCAATTTGCTCACCGAACAGATTGAATTTGCCAACGTCATCGTTCTCAACAAGGTGGACATGGTGGAGGCCGATGAGCGCCTGCGCGTGCTGGCCATCCTCCAGGCCTTGAATCCCGGCGCGCGCATCATCGAGACGAACCAGTCCGTCGTGCCGCTCGACGCCATCCTCGGCACGCGGCTGTTCAACCTGGAGCAGGCGGCCAGCATGCCGGGCTGGGCGCAGGAGCTGGCGGGTATCCACGCGCCGGAAACGGATACCTATGGCATCAGCAGCTTTGTCTACCGGGCCAGGGAGCCTTTCCATGCGCAGCGCCTGCACGACTACATTGCCCAGCCGATTGCCGGCGTGGTGCGCAGCAAGGGCTATTTCTGGCTGGCCAGCCGGCCCGAATGGGTGGCCAGCCTGTCCGGCGCGGGCAAGCTGATGAATATCGAACCCGTGGGCCTGTGGTGGGCTTGCGTGCCGCAGGAGCGCTGGCCCACGGATGCGGACTCCCTGGCGGAAGTCAAAGCGGGCTGGAGCGAGCCATATGGCGACCGCTATCAGGAAATCGTCTTCATCGGCCAGGGCATGGACCAGGCCGCCATTGAAGCGGACTTGAAAAAATGCCAATTGAACCATATGGAAACGCGCCAGGGCATGGCTGCCTGGCGCGGCTTGCCGGATCCGTTCCCCCAATGGCAGCGCATGGAAGAACTCGAAGATCAACCTTGAACAGGACAACAGCATGACAGAACTGATCCCCGTCACCATCATCACGGGTTTTCTCGGCAGCGGGAAGACCACCTTGCTCAAGCGCATATTGCAGGGCAACCACGGCTTGCGCATCGCCGTGATCGAAAATGAATTCGCCGCCGAAAGCATCGACCATGGCTTGCTGGTGCAGGATGGCGGCGAGCAGATCGTGGAAATGAACAATGGCTGCATCTGCTGCAGCGTGCGCGGCGACCTGATCCGCATCCTGGGCGAGCTGCACGCGAAACGCGCCGCGGGCAGCATCGCTTTCGACCACGTGGTCATCGAAACGACGGGCCTGGCCGCGCCCGGGCCCGTGGCGCAGACCTTCTTTGCGGAGCCTTCCGTCAGCGAGTTCTACCTGCTCGACGCCATCCTGACGGTGGTCGACGCGCGCCATGCGCAAGCCCAATTGACGGCGCACCAGGAAGCGCAGGAGCAGGTGGGCTTTGCCGACCGCCTCCTGCTGTCGAAGACGGACCTGGTCAGCAAGGCCGAACTGGCGGCGCTGCGCCGGCGCCTGGCCGCCATCAATGGCCGCGCCCGCATGCAAAAGCTCAGTTTTGGCAACGTGCCCCTGCGCGACATCCTGAATATCCGCGGCTTCAACTTGAATGCCATCGTCGAACTGGAACCGGATTTCCTGGGCGAACTGGGCCACCGCCATGGCGACGGCGTGCAATCGTTCGTGTACCACCAGGCGCAAGCGCTCGATTTGCTGCAGGTGGAAAATTTTCTCGATGCCGTGGTGCAGCTGTTCGGTACCCAGCTGATGCGTTACAAGGGCATTTTGCATGTGGCCGGCCTGCCATGCCGCGCCGTCTTCCAGGGCGTGCACATGCTGATGGGCTCGGAACTGGGCGCGCCGTGGGGCGACGGGGAAACCCGCGCCAGCAGCATGATCTTCATTGGCCGCGATTTGCCGCAGGACATGCTGACGCGGGGCCTGGACCGCTGCGTGCCCGGCGCCTCCAGCCCGGCCAGCGTACTGACCGGCGTCATGGCCGAGGCGGTGGCCGGGGCGGCGGCATGAGCGTGGAAGCGGGCTTGCCCGCCCTGGCGCTGATCTTCCTGCTCGGCATGCGGCACGGCCTGGAACCGGATCACCTGGCCGCCGTCGACGGCTTGACCATGCGCAGCCTGCCGCGGCATCCGCGCTGGGCACCGTGGATGGGCGCGCTGTTTGCGCTGGGGCATGGCGTCACCGTGCTGGCCATCGTGGCCGTGGCCGCCATGGCGGCGGAACGGTACACGCCGTCGGAGGCCCTGTTCGGCTGGCTGGAATGGCTGCCCATCGCCTTGCTGCTGCTGATCGCCGGGATGAACGCCCGCACCTTGCTGGCCGGCGCGCAACTGGCCAACGTGCGCAGCCTGCTGCTGCCCGGGTGGCTGCGCGGCGCTTCCGGGCCGCTGGGCGGCGTCCTGGTCGGCATGCTGTTCGCGCTGGTCTTCGACACGGCCCTGCAGGCGGCCGCCTGGGGCTACGCTGCCGTGGCCCTGGGCGGCATGGGGCCGGCCTTGCTGACCGGCGGCGTGTTTGCCGTCGGCATGGGTGTGACGGATACCTTCGATGGCTGGGTCACGGCGAAAGTCATGCGCACCGGCAAGGAAGACATCGTGCGCGCGTTCCGGCGCCGCCTGGGCTGGCCCATCGTCGCCATCTGCGTGGCCATGGCCGCCTGCATGGCCGCAGGCAAGCTGGACCCGGCGTGGTCGATGCCGGAAAGCTGGCTGGCGGCGCTGGGCGCGGCCATGGTGCTGCTGATGGCCGCGCTATATGGCTGGACCCTGTACGGCTTGCGCGCCGCGCGCACGCCGTGAGCATGGCCGGACGGCCGGCGTGGGTATAATGCAAAAAAAACTCCGGGTTCCACCATGTCCGCCACCGATATCACCATCCGCCTGCTGACGCCAGCCGATGCCGGCGCGTTTTGCGCGCTGCGCCTGCGCGCCATCCTCGACTCGCCCAGTTCGTTTTCCTCCTCGCGCGAGGATGAACTGGCGCGCACGCCGGAAGAGCATGCGCAGCGCATCGCCGGCGGCCAGCAGCAAAGGGCGTTCGGCGCCTTCGACGGCGAACGCCTCGTCGGTTTTGCGGGCTTGCGGCGCGAACCGTTGCGCCAGTTGTCGCACAAGGCCGTGCTGTGGGGCGTCTTCGTCGACGTGCAGCAGCGCGGCAAGGGCGTGGCGCGGCGTCTCGTGCATGCCTGCATCGACCTGGCCGAGCGCGACCCGGCCATCCTGCAAGTCCACCTGAGCGTGAATGCGGAAAACAATGTGGCCTTGCGGCTGTATGAATCGTTGGGATTTATCGCGTATGGCACCGAACCGCGCTCCATGCGCGTGGGCGAGCTATTTTATGACGAGTATCACCTGGCCTTGTTGATCAGGTGATACTCCGGGGAATTACTTGCAGCGCGGGCACAGGCCCTTGATCAGGTAATCGACCTCGTCGCCGCTGAAACCTTCCGGCAAGGCCACGGGCGTGGGCAGCTTGACTTCATTGAAGCAGGTGACGTTGGCGCACTTGGTGCACTGGAAATGCGCGTGTTCGTGCGCCTGGTGGCCGGCGCCCGCGCTGAAGCGCCACACCTGGTCGGCACCGGCGATGCGGTGCACCAGTTCATTTTCCGTCAGCCATTCCAGCACGCGGTACAGGGTGACGGAATCGATATCGCTGTCCTGCGACAGCGCCTGCTGGATTTCATGGTGGGTCAGCGAACGGCTTTGCGCCATCAGAAAGTCGAGCACCTTCACGCGCGTCTTGGTGACGCGGGCGTTGGTGTTGCGGATCAGCGATTCGGCTTGCGGTGTAGAAGATGATGTCAACATAATATGGCCTGCTTACGGGTGGACGGGCTGGCGGCGTCATCGCCGTGCCTTCGGCACCCTCATGGCCGTATCTTAGCATGCGTGACCACGGGCATGAAGCCGCGTCATGGTTTGAACGTCCAATAGCGGCCCGCGACCGTATCGACGGGGTCGAGAAAGCGCTGGTCCGCGCGCGCATGGTTGCGTATCAGATAAAACATGTCGGACAGGGCGGAACGCTTTTCCGCAAAGTACGAATGTTTCATGAAGCTGGTATCCACGCCCGTGGCGTCGATGGTTTCCACGCCCGCCACGATCAGCATGCCGGCGCCGCTGTCGCCCGCGCGCGGGTAGCCGTGCACGGCTTTCGAGGCGGCCAGGGCCAGGTCTTGCGACGACGCGTACAGGGTGACGGGGTTGCGCGCCTGCGCCAGTTTCGGCGCGATATCGTGCTTGAAGATGGCGGCATCGATATCGGGCGCGGAGAGGATGATTTCCGTGATCTTTTGCGCCAGCTGCGGCTGTGCGGCCAGCAAATCGGCCACGGCCCGCGTCAGGCCGCGGCTGCCCATGCTGTGGCCCACCAGGTACACTTGCGCCGCCTCGGTGCTGGCAAGAAAGTCGGCGAGGAAGGCCGTGATGTGCGGCGTGCTCCATTCGATATTGTTTTCATCAATGGTATAGCCGGCAACATCGCCCTGCGACGGCCAGCTGTAGAAGACGGGCGCGCCGTCGAAGCCCAGGTCGTAGGCCATCTGTCCCGTGCGCCGGGCCGCATCCTCGAACGTCACGTTGTAGCCGTGCACGAAGACAAACGCGCTCTTGCCGGCCGCAGCGCGGATCTGGGTTTTCATGGCGGCAAAAAAATTCTCGCGGTCCTGCACCTCGGCGGACAGCAGCACCACGTGCTTGGCCGGGTCCTCGCGAAATTCCAGCCGCCACAGCGACGGCGATTCCAGCTGGCCCATGCGATGGTCGCGCGGGATGCTGATGTCGCAGCTGCCATAGCTGAGCGGGCCGTCGTCGGCGCCGTTGCCTGCCGTCATGCTGCGCTGGCCGCTGAAACGCTGGGCCGGCGGCTTGCCGACATCGCGCCGGCGGTCCGTGGCGAAATACACTTTGACGACGGCATAGTTCGAGACGACGGCGTTCTTGTCGGCCGGTGCCGGGACTGCCTCCGCCTCCGGCAGGGGCGCAGGCGGGCGCTGCAGCGCATCGAGCAAGCCTTGCGCGGCAAACAGGGCTTCCATGTCGTCCGGCACCTTGGCCGTGGCCAGCGCCGCGGAAAGCGCCAATTGCAGCCGCGTATCGGCAGGGTTCGCTTCCAGCGCGGCGATGGCGGCCAGGATAGCCGCCGCGCTGTCGAATTTGGCGATGGCCGCCTTGATCTGCTGGTAGTGGGACGTGACGGCGGCCGGCGCGAGGCCGGGCGCGCCATGTTCGATGGCCGCGACGACGGCGGAAGTGATCAAGTCCATGCGCCACCTGCCTTTCAGGTCAATCTGGATTGAATGTCAACCCATATTGCCATAAAAGCACGCGCAAGGCGACTTGTCCAGCGGCGCACGCACCTTGCGTATCACATATCAATGCCGTTCAATGCTGCTTGTCGTCGCTGAACTGCTGCGCCAGCGACTGCAGGGGCGCCAGCGTCAGGCTGCCGCGGCTCACGTGCTCGGGGATGGCGACGCGCACGGGCTTGCTGTGCATATTGCTTGACGACAGCACATTCGTGGCCGTTTCCGGCGCCGCGTTCCACACGGGATCGTCGATGCCTTCAAACACATGTTTCAATTGCTCGCCCCAGGTATCGCGGATCATGCGGAAATACTGGTTCTTTTCATCGATGGTGACGAAGCGCGTGACGGCCAGGCTGCCCGTCTCGTAGACGAGCAGGTCCAGCGGCAAGCCGACGGAAACGTTCGAGCGCAGGGTGGAATCCATGGAAATCAGCGCGCACTTGGCCGCTTCGTCCAGGCGCGTGAACGGATTGATGACCCGGTCGATGATGGGCTTGCCATATTTGGCTTCGCCGATCTGGAAATACGTGTTTTCATCGTGCGATTCGATAAAATTGCCGGCCGAATACACCTGGAACAAACGGCAGCGTTCGGCGCCGATCTGCCCGCCCAGGATGATGCTGACGTTAAAATCGATGCCGCAGTCGGCCAGGGCCTTCGCTTCGCGCTGGTGCACGGTGCGCACGGCGTCGCCCACGATGCGGGCCGCGTCGTACATATTGCCCACGTTCCAGATGCTGCGCCCATCCGCATCCACGTGTTCGGAAACCAGCTGGCGGATGGCTTGCGAGATCGACAGGTTGCCGGCCGTCATCAAGACCAGCATGCGGTCGCCCGGGTTCTCGAACACGCTCATCTTGCGGAAGGTGCCCACCTGGTCCACGCCAGCGTTGGTGCGGGAGTCGGACAGGAAGACCAGGCCTTCATTCAGGCGCACGCCTATGCAATAAGTCATCGTAGCAAATTCAGTCAAAGGGGAAGCATTCTACACCAGCCGGGCCTGCCAACTATGCTGCAAGGCCCGGCCAGCCTCATTCCTGCCCGTTGAGACGGGCATGTACGGGCACGATCTGCACATCGACTCTTAACGTTTCCGTGCCGCCACCCTGGCGCACGCCGCGCACGGGCGCGGCCGAATCGTAGTCGCGGCCGATGGCCAAGCGGCAATACGCATCCGTCATCAGCCGCGCATGGGTGACGTCGATGCTGACCCAGCCCGCGAAATCCGTGTCTTCCGTCCAGGCATCGACCCAGGCATGGCTGGCCGCGTGGCCCGTCGTGCCCGGATCGATATAGCCGGACACGTAGCGGGCCGGGATGCCCCAGGCGTGGCAGCAGGCCAGGAACACATGCGCGTGGTCCTGGCACACGCCGCGTCCCAGGGCCAGGGCGTCGCCGGCCGTCGTGGTGACCATGGTGGCGCCGCTTTCATAGGCCACCTTGCCGACGATGTGCTCTGCCAGGCGCAGCAAGTGGCCCGTGCCCGCCGTCACGCGGCGGTCAGGCAGGCTGGCCGCGGCCAGTTCCAGGATGGCGGGGTTGGCCTGGGTAAGTGCCGTCGGCATGGTAAACAGCAGCGGCGACAGGGTATCGACCAGGTTCAGGCGTCCCTTGTGCGGATAGATGGTTTCCACCACGCCATGCGCCACCAGGCTCAGGGAGTGATGGCTGCCATTGATGGTCAGCATGTGCGACAGGTTGCCGTAGGCATCCGTGTAGGCGTGGCACTGGCCCGGCGTGGCGATCTGCCAGGACAGGGCCCGCTGCTGCGGCTCGATGCGCGGCGTCAGGTGCAGCTGCTGGATGGTGTAGGCCAGCGGCGCGCTGTAGGCGTAATGGGTTTCGTGGCGGATGGTGAGCTGCATCAGGCCGCCAAGGGAACGAGGAAGTCGCGGCTGACCCGGTTGCCCAGGTCATAGATGTTTTCCAGAAACTCCGTCAGGGTCAGGTGCAGTCCCGCCTTCATGATGTCGTCGATGTGGCCGAATTTCAGCTCCGCATGCAGCTTGCCGGCGAAGCGCTCCGTATCGGCGGACACGTCGTTGCGGATATGTTTTAAATTTTCCACCACGTCATCCATGCAGGCCAAGAGCGACCTGGGCATGTCGCCGCGCAGCATCAGCAATTCCGCCACGCGCGCCGGGGTGATGACGTCGCGGTAGACCTTGCGGTAGATTTCGAAGCCAGAGACGGAGCGCAGCAGGGCCGCCCAGTAGTAAAAGTCGCGCTGGGTGATGTCTTTCGACGTGTCGCGCGCGCCGTGGAATTTCACGTCGAGGATGCGCGCCGTATTGTCGGCCCGTTCCAGGAAGGTGCCCAGGCGGATGAAATGGATGGCTTCGTCCTTCAGCATGGTGCCCAGGGTCACGCCGCGCGACAGGTGCGAGCGGTATTTCACCCATTCGAAGAAGGCGCTGGGGTCCGTTTCCAGCAGATTGCTCTTCAGGCGCTTCTGCATGTCGAGCCAGGTGGCGTTCTGGATTTCCCATACTTCCGTCGTCAGGGTGCCCCGCACGGCGCGGGCGTTTTCGCGCGCCCCCGTCAGGCAGGCGAGGATGGAAGATGGGTTGTTCGGGTCGCGCACCATGAAGTCGAGCACGTCGCGCGTATGAAAACGGCCATATTTGTGGTCGTACGCGCTTTGCAGCTCGGAAATGCCCAGGGTGGCGCGCCAGCCCTGTTCCGCGTCCTGCTCGGACTGCGGCAGCATCGACGTCTGCATGTTGACGTCCAGCATGCGCGCCGTGTTTTCGGCCCGTTCCGTGTAGCGGGCCATCCAGAACAAATGATCGGCGGTGCGGCTCAGCATGTTTTCTCTCCTGCCTGATAGTTTGCTTTTTCTTCCGCAACGGCGGGTTCCAGCACCCACGTATCCTTGGTGCCGCCGCCCTGCGAGGAATTGACCACCAGCGAGCCTTCGCCCAGGGCCACGCGGGTCAGGCCGCCGGGCACCATGGAAATCGTCTTGCCGGACAGCACGAACGGGCGCAGATCGATGTGGCGCGGCGCGATGCCGGCGTCAACGTAGGTGGGGCAGGCGGACAGGGCGAGGGTCGGCTGGGCGATGTAGCCGCCCGGATTGGCCAGCAGGCGCTGGCGGAAGTCCTCGATCTGCGCCAGGCTGGACGCCGGCCCCACCAGCATGCCGTAGCCGCCCGCGCCGTGCACTTCCTTCACCACGAGCTTGGGCAAATTGGCCAGCACGTAGGACAGGTCGGCGCTCTTGCGGCACTGGTACGTCGGCACGTTGTTCAAGACCGGTTCCTGCGACAGGTAAAACTTGATCATGTCGGGCACGAAAGGATAGATCGACTTGTCGTCCGCCACGCCCGTGCCGATGGCGTTCGCCAGCGTCACCCGGCCGGCGCGGTAGACGGACAGCAGGCCCGGCACGCCCAGGGACGAGTCCGAGCGGAAGGCCAGCGGGTCGAGGAAATCGTCGTCGACCCTGCGGTAGATCACGTCCACGCGCTTCGGTCCCCGCGTGGTGCGCATGTACACGGAATTGTCGTTGACGAACAGATCCTTGCCTTCCACCAGTTCCACGCCCATCTGCTGGGCCAAAAAGGCGTGCTCGAAGTAGGCGGAGTTGTACATGCCGGGGGTCATGACGACGACAGTGGGATCGTCGACGCCCATGGGCGCGACGGAACGCAGGTTGTCGAGCAGCATGTCCGGATAGTGGTCGACGGGGGCGATGCGGTTGCGCGCAAACAGTTCCGGGAACAGGCGCATCATCATCTTGCGGTCTTCCAGCATGTAGGACACGCCGGACGGCACCCGTAAATTGTCTTCCAGCACATAGAATTCGCCCTGGCCGGCGCGCACGATATCCACGCCGGCGATGTGGGCATAAATGTCCGAGGCGACGGCGATGCCCTGCATTTCCGGGCGGTACTGCGCGTTCTTGTAGATTTGCTCGGCAGGAATGATGCCCGCCTTGATGATGTTTTGCTCATGATAAATATCATGGATGAACATGTTCAAGGCTTGCACGCGCTGCACGAGACCCGTTTGCATCTGCGTCCACTCGGCGGCGGGGATGATGCGGGGGATGGTATCGAAGGGAATCAGGCGTTCCGTGCCGGCATCGTCACCGTAGACGGCAAAGGTGATGCCGACCCGGCGGAACGTCAGGTCGGCTTCGGCCCGCTTGCGGGCGATGGTGTCGGGGGATTGCTGCGCCAGCCAATTGTCGAATTCACGATAGTGTTCACGTACCTTGCTGTCCGATCCCACGTCATCTGCAGTCATTTCATTGAAAAAATTTGCCATGTTGAGATTTCCCCTTGAGCCGTATCTGACTATAGCTCAGCAGAAATCATGCCAGTGCCACGCACCTGAAAATGTGTAAAAAATGACCACTTTTGTGGCGTAAATCCGTCATCCGCACCGTATTGGTGCGTTACGAGGCACTCTTGGGGACGTCGGCAGGCTGGACGAAGGGACGGCAATCGACGGGCAAGTCGAAGATGAAGCTGGTACCCGTTTCCGGCGAGCTGTCGACGGCGATGCTGCCGCCGTGGCTTTCCGCCACGTTTTGCACGTAGGGCAGGCCGATGCCCCAGCCGGGCGCGGGGCCCAGGTTTTCGCGGCGCAGGTAGTCGAAAATGCGCGCGCTCTGTTCCGGCGAAATGGGCCGCCCGCCGTTGTGCACGTTGACGATCATGCGCTCGTGCGTAGCTTCCACGACAACGCTGATGGGTTCGTCATCGCCATACTTGATGGCATTGCCGAGCAGGTTTTCCAGCGCCCGGCGCAACGAATTCTCGCACCACCAGCCCGTGACGGATTGCCCGCTGACGATGCATTTGCCCGGATGCTGCAGGTTGACCTGGCTGGCCACGGCGTGCGCCAGCGGCAGGATATCGAACTGGCTCAGGGCCAGCGGCAGCTGCTGGCCCCGGTGGTAGCTGAGCGTGTCGAGCAGCTCCTCGATCATGCTGTCGAGGCGCTTGCCGTGGTCGGCGATCTTCTGCGCCAGCGCCGCCACCTTGTCCGGCTCCGTTTGCCGCAGCAGCAGCAGGGCGCTGGTGCTGATGACGGCCAGCGGATTGCGCATGTCGTGCGACAGGCCGGCCGCGATGCGGCGGCGGAAACCTTCATGCATGGAAGTAAATTCGCGGATCGATTCGCGGATGCCCATGTCGATCGAGGCATTGATGATGCGCCAGTCCTTGCTGTGCAGGGTGATGTGCGATTCGTGCGCGACGGCGGCGAAGCAGTCGCGGAAGATCTGGTACTCCTGGATTACCTGTTCCGGCCCGTAATTGGTCATGCGCGCCCGCTCGTTGCCATGCACGGCGGGCACGTTGCTGTCGCTGGTGGCGTTCTCGCGCGGGTGGCCGGGCGTCAGGGCTTCGGCCAGGTTATCGAAGAAGGCGGGCAGGGTATTGATGAGGATGGGCGTGAGCAGCTGGTCCGCGCCCCGCACACTGGCGCGCACGCGCTGTTCCCAGGCCGTCAATACCGCATCGCGCATGGCGAAGAGGCGCTGGGCGCGCGCCAGCGGACGGTGGGGGCGCGCCTGCCGATCTGCCTGATGATCCGTGGCAAGTTTCATCTGAACTCCTTGCAGGAATGGCTATGCTTTCGATAGTATGCGCCAATTCCGCGGCCAGGGAAACGCCCGCATGCGCGCTTTACGGCACGCTGTCGCCTTGCTGTAACACGCCGTGCAGGCGGGCCAGCGCCTGCGACCAATCCTGCAGTGAGAAGTTCTGTGGATCGTCATGACCATTCGCAAAGCCCGTATCGAGCACGGCGTGGAAGGCGGGAATCAGCCACGTTCCCTTGCGCACGCCGGCGGCCAGGTACAGCAGGGCCAGCCGTTCATATTGCGCCGGCGTAAAACCGGGATCGGGCGCCAGGCCATCGTTGCCCTTGCCGCCGCCCGGGACGGAGTTGCGCGGCTGCACCAGTTCCACGTGCAGGAACAGCCCCGTCCACGACGGCTTGTCCTTTTCCAGCTTGCTGGCGTAGCTGGCCGTGCCAAAGTCGCGCACCTGCAGGGAGCCGCCCAGGCGGTTGACGTAGACATGGCCTTTCGGCCCGCCGCCCAGCGCGGGATTGCGCAGCGTAAAGTCGTTGAAATCCCAGCTGGCGTCGTTGATGTGGGCGGGAATGGGTTCTGCCAGGAAATTCGGATAGCTGGTGTCGTGGATGACAAAGTAGCGTGCGACGGGCGCTACCAGGCGGCCCACGGCACGCGACAGGGGCGCATCGACGGCGCCGCCCACGTCGGCCTCGCGGATGCCGCGCGCCGCCAGGTACGCGCGCAGGGCGGCGGGCGCGATGGCCATGCGCCGGCCGATGTGGCTGTCGAGAAAGTCCGGCAAGGGCGCGCTGGCGCCCAGGCGGGCATAGCGTTGCACGGGCCGCAACAGGCAGGTGGCTTGCGCCCGTGCATCGCCCTGGAAGCCGCTTTTCCAGGCGGCGTAGGGGCAGGGCGCTTGCAGCTGGGCAGCGGCGGGCAGCGACATGGCGAGTAACAGGAGCAGGGCAGGGAATCTCATGCGGGCATTGTCGCCCAAGCCTGCGTTGCGGCACAGGCGCGCACGCGAAAAAAAAGCTGCCCGAAGGCAGCCTTTCCTGGAAATGCGGCAACTGGCCCCTTAGAACGCCACGCTGCCGGAAACGACGACGGTGCGCGGCGCGGCCAGCACCAGGCTGCCCGAATCGAACGAGGACACGGCCGAGGCCCAGTAGCTGCGGTCGGCAACGTTGTCGATGCGCGCGCGCAAGGTCACGTCGTGGCCTGCCAGCTGCGTCAGGTAGCGGGCGCCGATGTCCACGCGGGTCCAGGACGGCAACTGCTTGGTGTTGGCCAAGTCCGCGTATTGCGTCGAGGTATACACGGCGCGCGCGTTCAGGCTCAGGCCCGGCGCGCCCGGCACGTCCCATTCGCCGCCCACGCTCGCCTGCATTTTAGGTGCGCCGATGGCGTGCTTGCCGTTATTGAGCGGCTTGTCCGTGTTGCGCTGCTCCGTGTCGAGCCAGGTCAGGCCGCCCAGCAGGCGCACGCCCGCCACCGGCGTGCCGAAGACGGACAGTTCCAGGCCCTCGTTGCGCTGCTCGCCCGACAGGGTGGCGCGCGTGCCGACGATGGCCGGCAAGGGCTTGGCCGTCGAGAACAGGGCGGCGCTCATGCCCAGCTTGCCAGCGTCATACTTGACGCCGATCTCCTTTTGCTTGGACTTGTACGGCGCAAAGACTTCGCCATGGTTGCTCACCAGCTGGTCCGTCGTGCCGTCGAAATAGGTGCCGCTGGCCACGGGGCCCTTGACCAGCGCCTCGATGTAGTTGGCGTACAGCGAGACCTGCTTGCTGGCCTTGTAGACAATGCCGGCCACGGGCGTGGTGGCGCTCTTGTCATAGGTGGGGCCGGACTGCACGGCCGTGCCGTAGGCATAGCCCGTATCCTTGATCTGCTGGCGGCGCGCGCCCACCGTCAGCAGCAGGCTGTCGTCGAGGAAAGCCATGGTGTCGGCCACGGCAAAGCTGCTGAGGATGGTGCGTTGCGTGAGGCGGGGATCACTCATCACGCCGCCCGAGTTCGCTGCCAGGGTAGGCGGCATGGCCACATCGACGGGGCGGTAGATATTCGTCGGCAAGCCCGCGTAATCGCTGATGGCGTAGGCATTCTTCGCTTCATTCCAGTGGCCGGACCAGCTCGCCACCAGGGTGTGCCGGACGGCGCCCGTGCTGAGTTTGCCGCGAACACCCAGTTCGCCCGTGCGGATTTCCTGCTTGCGGCCATTGTCGAAACGGTACACGCTGGCGTCGCCATTGCTTGACGTCAACGCCGGTTCGGCCAGGCTGTTCGATTCCTTCGTCGAGCGGCTGCCAAACGCGGCCCACGCCACCACATCCTTGGCCAGGTCGACTTCGGCGCGCGCCGTGCCAAAGACATCGTGTTCCTTCGAGAAGCTCCATGGCTGGGCGAAATTCTTCGATGCGTCCGGCGCGCCGGGCAAGCTTGCCACGCGGCCGATGTTGACGGATGGGCGTGGCGCCGTCAAATCGAAGTTCTGGTAGCCGGCATCGGCCGACAGGCGGAAGTTGCGGCCGCGATAGTCGAGGCCCACGGCCAGCATGCCCACGTCGTGGTCTTCGCGCTCGATGCTGGTCTCTCCCTGGCGCTTGGCGGCATTCACGCGCACGCCGAATTCCTTGTTCTCGCCGAAGCGGCGGGCCACGTCGATGGCCGCATAGGCATGGCCGCCCGATTCCACGCCCAGCGTCAGTTCCGTCAGCGGCGTGTTGCCGGCGCGCTTGGGCATCAGGTTGATGGCGCCGCCGATGCCGCTGCCGCCAGGCGCCGCGCCATTCAGGAAGGCGCTGGCGCCACGGAAGACTTCCACGCGTTCCAGCAATTCCGGCGAGACGTACTGGCGGGGCAGCACGCCGTACAGGCCGTTATACGCCACGTCGTCCGAGTCGAGGGCGAAGCCGCGGATCACATACACTTCCTGGAAATTGCCGTAGCCGCGCGACATGCGCACGGCCGCATCGCTTTGCAGCAAGTCGCCCACGCTGCGCGCCTGCTGGTCGGCGATGAATTGCTGCGTGTAACTGGTATTGCCGAACGGCGTATCCATCATGTCCACGGAGCCGAGGATGCCCATGCGCCCGCCGCGCGCCACTTGTCCGCCCGCATAGGCTTTCGACAAGCCTTCCGCCGACGCGTCGGCCGAGGCATTCACGACGACCGTCGGCATGGTTTGAGCGTCATCGGCAGCCGTGGCAGAGGTGCTTTGCGCATGGGCAGCGGTGCTGGCCAGCAGGAAGGCGGCCAGGGCGAGCGGGGTAGGGGCGAGGTGGAACTTGCGCATGGTAGTTGTTCGATAGTAATGAGAATGATTATCATTATATTCCTCCCGACCGGAAAGCGTCCAGATCGGTGCAACTGATGGTAAAAAAATAGTGCGCCGCGCAACACCGCGCGACGAAGGCACCGGATTTCGCATGAAAAAGGCGCGCCAGGCGATACCTTGCGGATTGATTAACAAGTTTGCGCCAGGATCGCTACACTATGGCATCGCGCCTTGCGCCCACCGGATGTTGTTGCCCATGCTCGACCAAGACCAGCCCGCTTCCCCGCACCGCACCTGGCGCTTCAGCGCGCAAGGCGCCGCTGTCGTGCTGATCCTGGCCATGCATCTGCTGGGCCTGTATTTCCTGCTGCTGCCGGCGCGGCAGCTGAAGCAATACACGGAAGTGGCCTTCATGACGCTGATGCCGCCCAGGCCGTTGCCGCGCACGCCGCCGATGCCCTTGCCCATGCCGATGCCGCACGCCAGGGCCGTCGCGCCGGCCGCGCCGGCCACTGCGCCAGTGGCCGCGCAGCCCGAGGCTGCTCCCGTCACCGCCGAGGCGATCACCGTGCCTGCCGCCGAACCGCCGCCGGGCGCCACCGGCGACCTGCGCACGCGCGCGCTGCTGGCGGCCGGCGCCGCCGACAAGGCCGTGCGCGGCGAGCTGGCGAGAGACAAGCCATGGCTGGCCGCGGCGGAACTGCAGGGGGATACCGCCTTCCGGAAACAGGTGGCCTCGGCTTACCGTGGCGGTCCGCTCATCAAGGTGGAAGAGTACCTGACGGCCGACGGCCGGCCCGCCAGCAGAGTCGTCAGCCCGGGCGGCGCGAGCTGCTTTGCCATGGCAGACAATCCGGGCGCGGGCGCCGATCCCTTCAAGACGGGCGGCAAGCTGAAAAAAGTGGCGTGCCCCGGTTGAGCCGCGCCGCAAAGACCGCGCCAGGCGCAAGGTTTTAAAGCCGATTCCAGGGTTGCCAGCCCCGGCAGGGCGTCAAATATGCTAAGTTGCGTCTGCAACTTTCGCCGACCCCATCCTGGACGCCCATGCCACCCGATATCCTCATTCTCGCTCCCAGCCCTTCGGCTGCCGTCAATGCGCAGCTGGAAGAACATTACACGTGCCACCATGCCTGGCAGCAAACCCCGGAAGAGCGCCATGCCTGGCTGAATGCCCTGGCGCCGCGCATCCGCGGCGTCGTCACCACGGGCGCGCTGGGCTTGAATGCCTCTGATATGGCCTTGCTGCCCGCGCTGGAAATCATCGCCGTCAGTGGCGTCGGCCTCGATGGCGTGGCACTGGACGAGGCGCGCCAGCGCGGCATCGCCGTCACCACCACGCCGAACGTGCTGACGGATGACGTGGCCGACATCGCGCTGGGCCTGCTGCTGGCCAGCGCGCGGCACATCGTCGCACTCGACCGTTTCGTGCGCGACGGGGGCTGGGAACGCCGCGAAGCCATCGCCCCAGCGTCCAGCCTGCGCGGCAAGACGGCCGGCATCTTCGGTTTCGGGCAGATCGGGCAAGCCATCGCGCATCGCCTGGCCGCGTTCGGCATCGAGGTGCGCTACTTCCAGCCGCGCGCCATCGCCGGCACGGCCGTGCCGCGTTCGGCATCGCTGCTGGCCCTGGCACAGGAAAGCGATTATTTGATCATCTGCGCGCCAGGCACGCCCGCCACGCGCAAGATCGTCGACCGTACCGTGCTCGACGCGCTGGGCCCGCAAGGCACCCTGATCAACATCGCCCGCGGCGCGCTGATCGACGAGGAGGCCCTGGTCGCCGCCTTGCAGGACGGCCACCTGGGCGCCGCCGGCCTCGACGTCTTTGCCGACGAGCCCCATGTCCCCGCCGCCTTGCGCGCCATGCCCAACGTGGTGCTGACGCCGCACGTGGGCAGCCTGACCGTGGAAACGCGCCATGCGATGGGGCAGCTGGTGGTCGATAACCTGGCGGCGCATTTCGCCGGCCTGCCTTTGCTTACGCCGGTGAAAGGCTAGGCGCCTTCAGCCTGGCTGCCCGGTGCCGGTGAAATGCGTTAGCATCGTGTAAATAGCATTTTCATACGATGCTTTCACGAAAGGAGTGGCGATGCATACCTTGCTGGTGATGGGCGCGGGCTGCGCGCTGCTGGCACTGTGCCTGCTGGTGGGGCGAAGCAGGGGCGCGATGGCGCGCGCGGCGTTGGCCTTCATCCCCTTGTGGCTGTTGGGCGCCGGTTTTAACATGGCCGTGGGCGTGCTCGCGGCCGGCTATTCCGTGGCCGAGGAACTACCGATTTTTGCAATGATTTTTGCCGTGCCAGCCTTGCTGGCCGGTTTTTTGTGGTGGCGTTTACAACGCGCCTGAGCCGTCCGCCCATAGGCTGCATCGCCAGTACGGCCAGGTTTGAATTGATGAAAGAGTAGCTATGGAATTGACAAAATCGCTGTTGCGCAAGCGCGGCGGACAGGACAGCGGCAAGGTGGGCATGATCGAGCTGTTCTTCGACCTGGTCTTCGTATTTGCCGTGACGCAACTGTCGCACGGCTTGCTGGCGCACCTGAGCGCCATGGGCTGGCTGCAGACGGGCCTGCTGCTGATGGCCGTCTGGTGGGTATGGATCTTTACCTCGTGGATCACCAACTGGCTGGACCCGGAACGCATTCCCGTGCGCATCAGCCTGTTTGCGCTGATGCTGGGCGGCCTCATCATGTCGGCCTCGATACCCGAAGCGTTCGGCACGCGCGGCCTGGCGTTCGCGCTCGCCTACGTGGCCATGCAAGTGTGCCGCCCCCTGTTCGCCTGGTGGGCCGTGCGCCATGAAGCGCTTTCGCGCCGCCGCAATTTCCAGCGCATCGCCCTGTGGGCCGTGTTTTCCGGCATCTTCTGGATCGCCGGCGGCCTGGCCGACCCGTCCCAGCGCCTCTTCTGGTGGGCCGCCGCCCTGGTCATCGACCTGGCGGGACCGTGGATGCAGTTCGGCATGCCGGGCCTGGGCCGCTCGTCGACGGCGGACTGGGATGTCGATGGCGGCCACATGTCCGAACGCTGCGCCCTGTTCGTCATCATCGCCCTGGGCGAATCGCTGCTGGTGACGGGCGCCACGTTCGCGGGACTGGAATGGACGGCAGGCAACTGGCTGGGTTTCCTGTCCGCCCTGGTCGGCAGCATCGCCATGTGGTGGATCTATTTCGACACGGGCGCCGAAGCGGGCCACCACCGCATCGCCCACTCGAAAGACCCGGGCCGCATCGCGCGCAAGGCGTACACGTACATCCACGTGCTGATCGTCGGCGGCGTGATCGTTTCCGCTGTGGCCGACGAACTGGCCCTCGTGCATCCGGATGAAGCGGGCTTCGCCGGCATCAGCGCCTTGCTGGGCGGTCCGATCCTGTATCTGCTGGGCAATGCCTTGTTCAAGTGGGTCAGCAGCGACCGCGCCGCGCCGCCGCTGTCGCACCTGCTGGGCATCTTGATCATCCTGGCGCTGATCCCGATGGCCTACGGCCGGCTGTATTCGCCGCTGACCCTGGCCTGCATCACCAGCTGCGTGCTGGTCCTCGTGGCCGTGTGGGAACATATGGCGCTGCGCCGGCCGGCGCCGGAACTGGACCCTTAATTTTCAGGCAGGGCCGCCGCGCGCAGCTGATGGATGAAGGCGCGGGCGGCGGGCGCCTGTTCGTGGCGGCGGAAGGCCGCCGCGATTTCCGAGCGGATGGGCGGGCCCGCCAGTTCGCGCAATACCACGCCAGGCAATTGCACGCTGGCCATCACGGAGTGGGGCACGATGGCGCAGCCCACGCCCAGCGACACTTCCGTCAATACGGCCACCAGGCCGCCAGGGCGCGACACCACCTGGGCCGCAAAGCCGCCGCGCCGGCTCGCTTCCAGCGTGCCCCATTCCTGTTCCGGCACGATGAAGGCCTGCTGCGCCAGCGCGCCTGCTTCCACCGCGTCCCGCCGTGCCAGCGGGCTGTCGGCCTGCACGGCCAGCACGAAGCGGTCGCGCAGCAGCACCACGCTGTCGATGCCGTCCGGGTAGTGCAGCGGCGGGCGCACGAAGGCCAGGTCCACGCGGCCCTGGTCCAGCAATGCCGGCAGGGCGTCCATCGCGTATTCGCGCGCGCTGATGCGGATGCCCGGGTGGCTGGCGCGAAAGCGGGCAAACTGGCCCTGCAGCACGCCAGCATACGCGGCCGAGGCGACATAGCCGATCTCCAGCCGCCCCAGCTCGCCCCGTCCGGCCCGGCGCGCCACGTCCTGCGCCTGCTCCAGCTGCGCCAGCGCGCGCGCCGCTTCCACCACGAACAGTTCGCCGGCCGCCGTGAGAGCCACGGCGCGCTTGCTGCGCTGGAACAGCCGCGTGCCCAGCAGGCTTTCCGTTTCCTGCACCTGCTTGGTCAGCGCGGGCGGCGAGATGCCCAGCTGGGCGGCGGCACGCGTGAAATGCAGACTGTGCGCGACGGCCAGCACGCAACGGAAATGCCGCAGTTCCAGGGATTTTTCGGTATTCACCATGGGCGAATTATATGCCGCTTGTCTTATAACAAGAAATAACGCGCGCCTGCTTACAATCGGGGCATGAAGAATACTCACTGGACTTTATATACGTGCTCGGGCGTCTGCGCCCTGATCATGCTCGATACCAACGTCGTGGCCGTTTCCTTGCCCTCGATCGCCCGCAGCCTGAACGCCAGCTTTGTCGACGTGGAATGGGTGGTCAGCGCCTACATGCTGGCGTTCGCCTCGTTCCTGCTGCCGGCGGGCAGCATCGCCGACCGCCTGGGACGGCGCAAGGTGATGCTGTGCGGCCTGGCCGTGTTTGCGCTGGCCTCGCTGCTGTGCGGCGTGGCCTGGACGCCATTCGTGCTCAACGTGGCGCGCGCCATCAAGGGCCTGGGCGCCGCACTGCTGCTGACGTCCGCGCTGGCCGTCATCGGCCACACCTTCCATGCGGAAAAGGAGCGGGCCCACGCCTGGTCCGTGTGGGGCGCGGCCATGGGCGTGGCCATGACGGTGGCGCCGCTGCTGGGAGGGCTGATCACCAGCGCCGTCAACTGGCGCTGGATTTTCTATTTGAACCTGCCCGTGGTGGCCATCCTGATGCTGCTGGTGCGGCGCCACGTGGCCGAATCGCGGGATGCCGGCAATGCCAGCTTCGACCCGCTGGGGGCATTGCTGTTTTCCGCCGGCCTGTTCTGCATCATCTGGGGCTTGATCGACGCCAGCGTGGCGGGCTGGTCCAGCCGCGCCACACTGCTGCGTTTCGCAGCCGGCGCCGGGCTGCTGGCCGTGTTTGTCGTGGTGGAGCGGCGCCAGCGCGCGCCCATGGTCGACTTGTCGCTGTTCGGCCGCCGCGTGTTCGTCGGCGCCGTGCTGGGCATGTTCGGCTACGCCATCGCCGCGCAAGTGATGATGACGTTTTTACCCCTGTACCTGCAGAACGCCTTCGGCTTTTCCGCCGTGCTGGCCGGTTGCGCCATGCTGCCGTTTGCCGTCGCCATGGTGGCGTGCTCGCGCCTGGCGCCGCGCGCCATGCGCCGGCTCGACGACCGCGGCATCCTGGTGACGGGCCTGCTGATCGTCGCCGCCGGCAACGTGGCCACTTCCGTGGCCGCCGCCAGCCTGCAATATGGCTGGGTCGCGGCCGGCATGCTCGTCACGGGCGCGGGCGCGGGACTGCTGAACGGCACCACCCAGAAAGCCATCCTGGCCTGCATTCCCCGCGAGCGCACGGGCATGGGCTCGGGCATCAGCACCACCACGCGTTTCGTCGGCATCGTGCTGGCCGTGGGCGGCCTGGGCGCCGTGCTGGCCATGCGCACGGCCGCGTCGTTCGAGCAGCTGGCGTGGCTGCACGGCTTGACGGCATCGCCCGACATGATCGGGCGCATCGTCGCCGGCAATGCGGCCGAGGCCTTCGGCCAGCTGCCGGCCAGCCTGCAGGCCGTGGCGCAGGAAGCGGCGCGCCACGCCTTCATCGACGGTTTCGCCAGCGTGCTGCAACTGGCGGGGGCGCTGGCGGCCGTGGTGGCGGCGCTGGTGTTCGTGCTGGCCAGGCCAGTGAAGCAGGCAGGAACGGTGAAAAAAGTGTAACTGTTCAACAAGATGCGTGTGCGCCGGCCCGGCTTGTAATATGATGCCATCGAGCAATACATGGCAATCATACAACTACCGCAAGTATGTCGCGGTCGCAGCACGGGAGGCGCGCATGCGCAGGAAACGTATCATCATTATCGGCACCCTGGTCGCGCTGGCAGGCGTGGCAGCGCCGCTGGGCCTGACGTGGCAGTGGTCGCAGCAGCGCGCCATCGCGGCCGAGCAGCAGCGCCTGCGCTTCCTGGCCAGCCACGCGCTGCAGCGGGCCGAGCGCACCTTCCGCGACGCCAGCGCCGCCTTGCACAGTTTCGCGCCCCTGATGGAAGCGCCATGTTCCGAGGCGCACATCCAGCAGATGCGCCGCACCACCGTGCGCACGCGCAGCATCGACGATATCGGCTATGTGGAAAATGGCGTGCTGAAATGCACGTCCAGCGGCATGGAGCGCGAACTCATCAAGATCAGTCCGCCACAGTTCCTGCTCGCCGATGGCGTCGGCGTGGATATCGACCTGCACCCCTCCGTCAGCGCGGGCAAGCGCATGGTGGGCGCGGCATATTTGTCGCACAAGGTGCTGATCGACCCCGTGCGCTTTGCCGACGTGCTGACGGACGAGGACATCCAGCTGGCCATGGCCGCCAACAGTGGCGCCTTGCTGGGCACCTTGCACGGGCCCGATCCGGCGCTGGTGAAGGCGCTGATGGCCAGGGGCGCGTCCGGCAGCGACCACGACGCCATCTATGCCGTCGTGCGCAGCGCCGGCTTGACGGCCATCGTCATCGAACCGCGCAGCAAGCTCGACGCGCGCCTGCGCAACGAGCAGATCGTGCTGCTGCCGCTGGGCCTGCTGTTCGCCGCGCTCAGCGTGGCCGCCGTCGTGTGGCTGTCGCGCCGGCGCCTGTCGCTGCGCGGCGAGCTGAAGATCGCCGTCGAGCGGCGCGAATTCTTCGTCCATTACCAGCCCATCATCGCCCTCGACACGGGCGTGTGCGTGGGCGCGGAAGCGCTGATACGCTGGCGCCGTCCCGACGGCAGCATGATACGTCCCGACCTGTTCATCCCCGTGGCCGAGGAAAGCGAGCTGATCCTGCCGATCACGGACCAGGTCATCGCTTGCGTCATCGCCGACATGCGCGAGGCGCTGGTGGCCGACCGTGAACTGCACATCGCCATCAACCTGTGCGCCAGCGATATCGAAACGGGCAGGGTGCTCGACGTGCTCGAGCGTGCCCTGGCCGGCACGGGCATCGAGGCGCAGCAGATCTGGCTGGAAGCGACGGAACGGGGCTTCATCAACATCGATGCGGCCCGCGCCACCATCGAAAAGGCGCGGGCGCGGGGCCATGCGGTGGCCATCGACGACTTCGGCACGGGCTATTCCAGCCTGTCGAGCCTGCAAAACCTGCCGCTCGACGCCTTGAAAATCGACAAATCCTTCGTCGACACCATCGGCACGGACGCGGCCACCAGCAGCGTCACGCCGCACATCATCGGCATGGCGCGCAGCCTGAAGATGCTGATCGTGGCCGAAGGCATTGAAACGCAGCAGCAGGCCGATTACCTGCTGGAACGCAAGGTGGAATTCGGCCAGGGCTGGCTGTACGCGAAAGCGCTGCCCGCCCGGGAATTCCTCGCCTTTTACCAGACCCGACGCACGCCATCCGCTCCATGACATCCAGACGCTTTCCCTATCCCTTGCAGCCGCTGCGCGTACCGGGCGGCTGGCACATCACCGTCAACACCCTGTTCGAGGTGGAGCCGGGGCCGGACACCATGCAATGGTTCAGCAGCGCCTTGCTGCTGTGGGGCCATTGCCGCGACACGGGCTACTGTTTTAACTCCCACTTCGAGCCGGAAGACGACCCCGAGGGCGAATTCGTGCTGGAGATGGCCAGGGTCGACCATGACCGCCACGGCAAGGCCGTCAAGGGCAGCGAGGTCTTCCTGGACGAGTTCCGCACGCGCAGCAAGGCGGACTTCGTCGCCAGGGTGGAGCAGTTCATGCAAGACCCTGCCGCCTGAACGCTAGCGCTTGCGCGGCAACACCACCTCTTGTTCACCCTGCCTGAGCACGGCGCCATCGATTTTGCCCTTGGCATCGCGCGTAAACTGCAGTTCCGCGTCGATGGCGCGGAAGAAGAACTGGTCCCTGGCATTGGCAAACACGGGTGCCGCCCCCAGGCCGGTGCCGGCCGCTTCCAGGCCATCCTTGCCGAGGCTGACCTTCAAGGCAAACGCCTCGCCCAGCGGATACTCGCCCACGTATTCGGCCAGCGCGGCGCGCGGCACGGCAATGGCCGCGTGCGGTTTTTTCAGGGCCGGCAGGGCCGTGCCGGGGAAGAGGGCGGCCAGGCCCAGCGCGTCGACGAGGCGCGCCGTGTTCGTCAGCACCACCACGCCCCGCTTGCCGTCCGCCGTGAATGCCGCATAGCTGGTGTAGCCGCCCGTCTGGCCGCTGTGCCAGGCGTAGCCTTGTCCCTGCCGCTGCTCCAGCACCCACGCCAGGCCGATTTTTGCCTGGCTGTCCGGCGCCAGCGGGCGTTGCGGCTCGATGGCCAGCACGTAGGGCCGCAATGGCCTGTCCATGTAGGCGTGCAGGTAGGCAACCATGTCGCGCGCGCTGGAATACACGCCGCCGGCCGGCGCCACCACGTTCAATTCCCAGGCGGGCGTCGCTTCGCCCGACAGCGAATGGCCGGGCGCCAGGCGCGCCAGCATGCCGGCCGAGGGCGTGTTCGAGGTCGAGCGCATGCCCAGGGGCACGGCGATGCGCGACTGCAGCAGCGCTTCATAGCTGGTGCCTGCCTGCGCAGCCAGGGCCGTGCCCAGCACGGCATAGCCGGTGTTCGAGTAGTCGAAGGTGCTGCCGGGCGGGCGCGGCAAGCGGTAGGCGGCCAGGAATTGCCGCTGCAGCGCTTCCGTGTAGTCCGCATACGGATTGGCCGGGTTCTGTGGCGCGAAATTGTCGGGCAGGCGCGGCAGCGACGAGTAATGCGTGGCCAGGTCGAGCAAGCTGATCGCCTTGCCGTCGAAGGCAGGGATCGTATAGCCGGGCAAGAGCTTGGCGACGGGCTCGTCAAGGGTGACCTTGCCTTCGACGACGGCGTCGGCCAGCAGCAGGCCGGTCATCGTCTTGGTGACGGAACCGATCTGGTAGACGGTGTCGGCGCCCGGCTTGCCGGGTTTGCCGGGATGGGCGGCGCCGAAGCCGTAGACGGCGCTGTCCTTGCCGTCGATCACGGCGATGACGATGCTGGCATGCATGCCCAGGCGCGTGAGGTCTTCGGCGCGCTGGCGCACGGCGTCGTCCAGCATGGGCACGGCCAGGGCTGCGGAGCTGAGCAGGCAGAGGGGGAGAAGGGCGAATGTTGGTGTCATGGGAACCTGTATGGAGTTGAACTGAATGGCAAGTTCACGCCAGCCCCTGGATAAAGTGGCTGGAATGCACGCCGAGCATAGGCCCGCTACATGAAGGTTGCCTGAGTTTTATGTCACTATTGCTGAAAACTCAAGGCTTGCGCTTGCCCGCCGTGGCCATGCCGTTCTGGTGCAGGACCACGCCCGTGATGGCGCCCCCGGCATCGCGCTGGAACACCAGTTGCGCTTCCACTTCCTTGTAAAAGAAAGTGTCTTTCGCGCTGGCGAACACGCGCGCCTCGCCCTGGCCCGTGGCAGCCACCAGCAAGCCTTCCGGTCCCTGGCGCACGCTGAGGACAAACGTGGGGGCCAGCGCGTACTGGCCCGCATATTGGGCCAGCTCGGCCGCGGCGATGGGGATTTCCCTTGGCGGCGGGCCATCCTGCTTCAGGGGCGGCAGGCTGCCGGGCACCAGCACGCCGACACCGAGGGCATCGACGTCGCGCGCCGTATTCGTCAGCACCACGACGCCCCGCTTGCCGTCCAGGGTAAAGCCGACGAAGCTGGCATAGCCGCCCGTCTCGCCGTTATGCCAGGCGAAAGGCCGACCCTTGGCCTGGTCGAGCACCCAGGCCAGGCCCACCTGCTTGACGCCATCGCCGTCGCCTTCCCCGGCCAGCACCTGGCGCGGCTGCACGGCCAGCTGCTGCGCAGGGCCGGGGGCGCGCATGTAGGACTGCACATAGGCAATCATGTCGCGCGTGCTGGAGCGCACGGCGCCGGCCGCCGCGATGGACTGGAAATGCCAGTTCGCCGTCGGCTTGCCATCGGCCAGATGGCCGGGCGCCAGGCGCGCGCGCAGGGCGGGCGTCGTCAAGGTCGAGCTCGAATGCATGCCCAGCGGGCGGAAGATGCGCGCCTGCAGCAGTGCTTCATATGGCCGCTGCGCCTGTTCGGCCAGGGCCGTGCCCAGCAAGCCGTAGCCCAGGTTCGAATATTCGTAGGCGGCGCCGGGCGCGCGCGCCAGGGCGTGGCTCGCCAGGAAAGCGCGCAGCTGTGCCTCGCCATAGTCGGCGTAGGGATCGTCCATGTCCGCCGGCGCCAGGTTGGCGGGCAGGCGCGGCAAGCCGGAGAAATGCGTGGCCAGCTGGACCAGCGTGATTTTCTGGCCGGCAAAGGCGGGAATCGCATAGGCGGGCAGCAGCTCGGCCGCCGCTTGCTCCAGGCCGGCCTTGCCCGCCACGACGGCATCGGCCAGCAGCAGGCCCGTCATGGTCTTGGTGACGGAACCGATTTCATAGACGGTGTCGGCGTCAGGCACGCTTTTGTCGCCAGGGCGGGCGCGGCCGAAGCCATACACGGCGCTGTCCTTGCCATCGATCACGGCGATGACGAGGCTGGCATGCTTGCCGTCGCGTACCAGGCTTTGCGCGCGCTCGCGCACGGCGGCATCAAGGGCGGGTGCGGCCATGGCGCCGGCCGTGGACAGCGATACGATGGGCAGTAACAGGGTGTGCAGGCGTGGTGGCATCATCAACTCCGTCAGGTAAATTGTTAATGGTGGGAAAGCAAAGCACTGTCGTCGAGCAAGTGATTCCTGTCGCAGGATGATGCCGCTGGCGATGCCGCTGGCGTCGCCAGCAATGTCGCCAGCTGGGTGCGCATCTCCGCCGCCAGCTGTTCCAGCATGCCGGCGCGGCGGCGCGCATCGGCGCGCTTTTTTGAAGGCACGTCCAGCAGATCGGGCGCCCGGTAAGGCGCGCAAGGCAAGTGATAATTGCCGTCGCGCATGCGCAAGGCATGCAGTTCCTGCCAGGCCTGGTCGTAATCGGCAGCAATACGCTGGCGGCGCCGCGCATTCAGGGCGATGCGGTTGTCATTGCTAATCAAAAATACGTTATTGCAGGCAAAAAAATCGCCGAAATCGCGCAGCGCCGTGACCATCAGGTTTTTCGGACGGCAACCGTGCAGCGCCCGCGTGGCCGCCTTGACGGCCTGCGCGCCCGCTTCCGAGCGCAAGCCTTGCAGCGCGCCCAGCTGCAAGGAGACGCCGTCCGCGCGGGGCAGGAACAGGAAACTGGCCAGGTAGAGGGGCTGGCCATCGCGCGTCAGGCGCAGGCACAGTTCGCCTTCGCGGTAGCTGTCGTGGATGGCCGTCAGCTGCAGGCGGTACACGGCGTCATCCTTGCCGGTGATGCTGGCCAGCAGCACGGGCTGGCGCGCCGCCTGCTCCACCAGCCCGCGGGCTCCCGCCTGCCACAGGAAGCGGTAATGTCCCTCCAGCAAGGCCAGGCGCGCCGTGCAACCCAGCTGGCGCGAAGCGTAGGGCCGGTAAATCTTGAAGCGCAGGCAGGGATGCAGCTGCGCCAGCGTGGCCAGGCCCGGCATGCTGCCCAGGAAGGCATGCCAGCGGGTGCGCTGGCGGGGGAAGAACAGGGCGCCCAGCGCCGCTTTCAGCCGATGTCCGCCCGCAGGCCGTGGCGCCGGCGTGACGGCATGGTGGTGCGCGCGATTGCGTGCGTTGTTTTGCAGGTTGATAGCAATGTCATTCATGGGTTCGCCCGGAAGTGGCAGGCGCTGCACGATGAGAGCCTTGCCAAGTTGTATGCTACGCAAGCCAGGTGAATTTCATATTAAGATGCGAGGCGCCGGCGCATTGCGCGTCCTTGCCGGCGCGGTGCCATGCCCGCTCAACGGGAGAGGAGATTTGCTATCATGAAAAAAACAGAAACCGGCGGCGTAACCGCGGCCGATGCCGCCCTGTCCGCCGCGCGCTTCATCGATGCCAGCATCGAAGAACTCGGCGATTGGCGCGGCGCCACGCTGGCGGCCGTGCGCGCATTGATCCGCGAGGCGGACCCGGACGTTATCGAAGAAGTCAAATGGCGGGGCGTGCCCGTCTGGTCGCACGCGGGCATCCTCTGCGCAGGAGAAACCTATGCATGGGCCGTGAAACTGACGTTTGCCAAGGGGGCGTCCTTGCCGGACCCGGCCGGACTGTTCAACGCCAGCCTCGACGGCAATACGCGCCGCGCCATCGATATCCACGCGGGCGAACGGCTCGACCCGGCAGCCTTCCAGGCCCTGGTCCGCGCCGCCGTTGCGCTGAATGCCAGGTCCAGAACGCAGCGTGCCGCCACGTGAGACATTACCTGTATATCTGGCACGAGCCTGCTGCGCACATGCTTGTCGCCTCCGGCATCGAATTCCGCGATTTCCTGCCGTCGCTCGCGCACGGCGGCGGCGTGCTGCTGCTCAAGGGCAATGCCAAGGCCGCGCAGCGCGCTGCGCCCTCGACACTGCCATCCGTGCCGCAGCGGCAACTGGCCGCCCTGGCCAGCGAAGACATCGCGGCCTGGGGCAGCCACGCCTGGGCCGATTATCCGGAAGGCAGCGTGCCGCCACTGGACGCGGCTGACCTGGCCGAGGCCCGTTATTTCGCCCGCCACGGACAGCCGCTGCGCCAGCCAGGCATCGCCGCCTTGCGCAACCGTTTTCTTGCCTATGCCCACGATGACGGCTGGTATCTGAAACTGTTTTACAGGGACTGGGCCGATGTGGCGCAGTTTCTTGCCGCTGCCGTCCCGGCCTCCCTGGGCACGCTGGATCTGCCTGCCTTGCAGCGCGGCGAGGCAGGATGCTGGCTGCAACAGGGTATTGCCGAGAAGGAAATGCCGACCCATGATATCGACAGCGTGCTCAATCGCCGGCTGTAGCCATATAATGGCCTGGCCATCATTCTCACGCGCCGATTCATGTCCGCTCCCCATTTCATCAGCACAGCTTGCCCATGAACCTGTGCACGCTGCGCCCATTCGCGGAGGCCGACACGGCCGCATGCGTCGCCATCCTGGCGCTGGCGGGGCGCGACGCGTTTGGTGCTGTCGCCGATAGGGTCGCCTTCCTGGCGGCGACGCAAGGCGAAGAGATCCTCGTCGCCGAGCGGGGCGGCATCGTCACCGGCTTTGCCGCCGTCTACACGGGCGCCGCGCCCGAACACTTCCTGCACCATCTGTATGTGCATCCGGCGCATGCCGGACAGGGCATTGGCACGCAATTGCTGGCGGCCGTGGCGGCGCGCTTCGGCCCGCAGCTGAGCCTAAAGACGCAGATGCGCAATGCGGGCGCGCGGCGCTTTTATGCGCGCGCGGGCTGGGTGGAGGACGCCGGCGACTGCGGCGTGGACGCCGTCGGCGCGTGGATACGCGTGCGCTATCGTCCCGGACACGCCGGCCCATGATAGCGGGGCGGCAGGTGGCGCGAGGCGGCCCGCCAGGCGGCCGCAATCAGGACGGTCCGGCGTTTGCGCCAGCGCCACGGCGATGGCCGCTTCCAGCGCGTCAGCATGCGCATGCTGCCACGGCGCCGCCTTGCCAGTATGGAAATCTTCCAGCCAACGGTGAAAAATCCTCCACTATTTCCCGTCCTGGGCCGGCAGCTTCCCATCGACCGGCGCCGGCCTGAAGTACGGCGCATGGCCTTCGCCATCGTCCGCCATGGGGCAGGCAACATAATAATGTGGCTCCCCCCGCCAACGGGCAATGCCCGAGCGCGGGCCGTCAGGCATTGCCCAGGCCATGCGCACGGGTTCAGACCTCGCGTTTTTCCTTCTTGATGCCTTGGGCATCGAGCAACAGCGCCAGCCTGGCCGCCATGCCGGCATGCTCTCGCAGCAAGCCATCGCGCTCCATTGCCAGGGCCTCTGATTTCTGCTGCGACGCTTGCGCATTCTCCGCCAGCATATCGAGCTGCCGGTCCTGCGCGGCCAGCGCCACTTTCGCGTCGTTCAGCGCCTGCAGCGCGGTGTCGAGCTTGGCCAGCAAAGCGTCGGCGGAGGCGGCTGCCTGCAAGTACTGAAACTCGAACTGGTCGCGTTCGGGGCGCACGGTGGCCAACGCCTGGCGGTCGGCGGCCGCGTCCGTGGCCAGGCGCGCCTGTTCCGCCTGCAGCTGCGCCAGGCGCATGTCTTGCTGCACCAACGTCGCCTGCTGGCCTTGCAGGCGCTGCTGCAGCTGCGCATTGTCCTGTTCCAGCCGGCTTTCCCGCTGCTGCGCCTGTGCACGCTCTTCGCTGCGCTGGGCGGCAGATGCTTCCTGGTAATGGTCGAACTGCGAGCGCACTTGCGCCAGCTGGCGGTTCAGGGCGGCGATTTCCTCGCCACGGTCGGCCAGGCGCTGCGTCAGGCCCGCGTTATCGCTGTGCAAGGTGGCCAGGGTGACGGCGCGGAAATGGTGCTCTTCCTTCA
Source organism: Janthinobacterium foliorum (assembly GCF_978021625.1). Classification (NCBI taxonomy): domain Bacteria; kingdom Pseudomonadati; phylum Pseudomonadota; class Betaproteobacteria; order Burkholderiales; family Oxalobacteraceae; genus Janthinobacterium; species Janthinobacterium foliorum. The sequence goes on from NZ_CDXDQE010000008.1 coordinate 169,079, forward strand.
GTTGCGCCAGCGCATGCTGCGTGGCGCGCAGTTCCTGGGTGAGGGCGGCGCGCACTTCCGTCAGTTTCAGGCGCTCCGTTTCCGTCTTTTTCAATTTCTCCGTGGCCGCGTCCAGTTCGGCGCGGTTTTGCTGCATGGCCGTTTCCAGCTGCTGCGCCACGTCGCGCTGCTGCTTGTCATACACGCCGCGCATCGCTTCCATCAGCTCGGCCGGCAAGCCCGCTTCCGTCTTCACGGCGCCCGCGCCCTGGAACTCTTCCTTCCAGCGTTTCAGCAGGGGCGCGATGGTGCTTTTGCTGCCCGTGCTGCCCAGCGCTGCGCGCACGCTGTCGACCGTGGGATTGCGCCCATCGGCAGCGACGATTTGGGCTGCTTTCATAACATCAGAGTACAGAATGCCGGTGCGGGCCATAAAACCACCTATGAACGAAATTTAGTAACGTATTACATGATACGTAATACAGAATAATATTACGATATAAATTTGCAGTGTTTTTGAAAAAAATAAGTGGCGATAAGATCGCTTATCGCGGGTTATGGGGGGGGGTGCATGGTATTCTGCGTATTTCCCGGTACACCAGCCCGATTTCAACGATTCCATGCCCGATTTGCCCCTTTCCAAACGCCGCGCCGCCGTGCCGAAAAATGCCGGTATCGCCGTGGCACCGTTACACGGCGCCCTGGTCGACGCCGAGCTGGCCGCGCGCCACCAGGCGTTTCTCGCCGCCGCTACGTCCGATAACACGCGCCGCACCTACCGTTCCGCCATCCGCCACTTCCAGGCGTGGGGCGGGGCCTTGCCCGCGGACGAGTCCACCGTCATCCGCTACCTGATGGCGCATGCGGACAGCCTGAACCCCCGCACCCTGGCCCTGCGCCTGACGGCCCTGTCGCAATGGCATGCGTACCAGGGCTTTGCCGATCCCGCGTCCACGCCCACCGTGCGCAAGACCCTGGCCGGCATCGCCCGCCTGCACGGCAAGCCGAAAAAGAAGGCCAAGGCCCTGCCGCTGGAAGACCTGGAGCTGATCGTCAGCACACTGGCCGCGCTGGGCAGCGTCAAGGCCTTGCGCGACGGCGCCTTGCTGCAGCTGGGATTTTTTGGCGGTTTCCGCCGCAGCGAACTGGCGGGGTTGACCCTGGAAGACGTGAGCTGGGAACCGCAGGGCATGGTGATTACCTTGCCCCGCTCGAAAACGGACCAGCTGGGGGAGGGCATCGTCAAGGCGATTCCATACGGCGACGGCGTCTGCTGCCCGGCCACGGCCCTGCGCGCCTGGCTGGCCGCGGCGCACATCCGCACGGGGCCGCTATTGCGTCCCGTCAATCAGTGGGGCCATGTGAGCGCAAAAGCGCTGCACGCGAGCAGCATCAACACGATCCTGGAGCGTTGCGCCAGGCTGGCGGCGCTCGATTACGTGCCGGAGTTGTCGAGCCACAGCCTGCGCCGCGGCATGGCCACCAGCGCGCACCGGGCCGGTGCCGATTTCCAGGCCATCAAGCGCCAAGGCGGCTGGCGCCACGACGGCACCGTGCATGGCTATATCGAGGAGGCGGGGCGTTTTGAAGAGAATGCGGCGGGCAGTTTGCTGAAAGCGAAGAAAAAGCCCGCCTCCAAGGGCTGACGGGCGGCGCGCGCATGGCTGGGGCAACGTCCACCACGCCAAAGGCGGATGATTTCTGACCGGCAGCCGCCTCGGGCCCGAAATCGACGATGCGGTCGCCTAAGGGACACTCGGCGCGGCGCTTTTCCCACTGCCCCTCAGTCGTGTTCAGGTGGTACTGGTCCGGCAGATAGTGCCTGAGCCGGAACGACAGCAGTTCCCTTGCATGGCGGTGTTGGCCGAATGTTCGGACAAGCCGCAAAGTAGCTTATACTTTGACAATTGCGCAGGCAAATTCTGGTGTCAATTTAACATGAATGACCTTCTTGCCTGCTTCACGTCCGGACGTGCGCTCGTGGACGGCTGAAGCCACCTCAAATTCGATACCTGTTCTGAACAGCGGCCTCAAGCTCAGCCAGCGCCAAGCCTCCTCGCTGCCAAAACTCAAAAAAAATACTCTACTGTTTCGGCAGAAGGGCCACTATCCATGGGATGTAAGACGCAGATGGCAGTTCTTATTTTCAAAACGTCCGGCTCGTCCGATTGATCTCGCCCTTCAATTGCTCGCCAGAGGCGTACGCGCTCGCCAATGACTTCCTCAGCCGTCGCCGCGCCGTTGATGAAGCGATTCGCCACAGCTGCGACTGACTTGGCAGCCTCGGGCAATTGCGACGTCACTCGTCCTATCGCCTCAATCATGAATCGCTGAGCTGAAAATTGTTCTGCAGGATCATCCAGGTCCACCGCAGATGCAATAGCATCAAAACGTCTCTTATTTACCATTTGCATTCAGTTTCAGTGATTGCTCGCTGCCCACATCGGGACCCCGTTGCAGGCAATGAGGCCTATCGTCAAAAGTCGGCGAATTTTGCCCACATCATGCCTAAATACCCAAGCGCAGCGCCAATAAGGCTTGCGAGCGCAGCGCCTTCAAGCGGCCAGCCCCACAAAGCGGACAATATTAACGAAGCTATCACTCCGAATGACATCCGACCGACTGCACTGGACTTGATCATCAAGTCCGAATCCGGATCGAAGGCGTATATCCCCCCGAGTAGGAATCCGAGGCAAGAGAAGGAACCGGCCAAAAGCGACGCTTGCCGCCACGATATGTCCGTCCACGGTGCCGCATATGACAGCGCTGCGCCAATGCTTGTCACCGCAAAAAAGATTGCCAGGATAATTGCTTTACGCAATGTGGTCATGATCGGCCTGTGCGAAATACTGGTTTGAGGAGCTGCTCAACAGACAGAATTGGCCGCCAGCGGCCTATGAGCATAACGAATTAGCAAGCGAGAAAAACCACGCATTGTCACAGCAACGTGAAAGTCTGCTTCTGGCCAATTGTGTTGAAAACGCGGGTACGTGGACATTTGGATAGAAATTCTGCCTGTCTGGACTGGCCAGAACCGCCGCTATTGAGCGATCACCGACTGCCGGGAAGTCTGAGAGCGCCGAAAATGTTGCCGGCCGACTTATTCAACATAATAGGCCGATAGCGAACGGCCATAAGGGCTCAGCATATGGCGTTGTTACTCCTGTGGCACGAAAATGACTGGGTGAAGCGTTTTAAGGCAGCTGTCTGATGAAGTGGATGCGCTCCCTGGCCGGATCGCCAAAGTGCTCCACCAGCCGGACCTGATAGCCATTGCGGATCAGCAAGCGCAGCATGGCGGGATAGCGGTTCATCGATTTCACCGTGATGGCGGGGAAACCCTGCCCGCGCGCCCACGCTTCCTGGGCTTCCAGCAGGCGCTGCGCCAGGCCCGTCTTGCGGTGCGCGGGCAGGACGCCGCCGAGCCAGCTGTACAAGGAGCCATCCTCGGCGGCATATCCCAGCTTGCAGCCGACGGGCTGGCCGTCCGCTTCCGCGATCAGGATCAGCGCATCGGCTGGCAGCCGGTCCTGCAGCTGCGCCAGGCTGCGCGGGCGGTCGAATTCCGGGATCGCCTGCAGCACCTGCCAGGCTTGCGCGATGCTGCCGCTGCGTATCATGCGACCGCTGGTTCCCGGCCGGACGGGCGGATGATCATGCAGGTCGCCGTCGCATGCGCATACACTTTACCGGCTTCATCGCGGATCGTGCCTTCGGAAATGACCAGGTTGCGGCCTGCATTGATGACCTTGCCTTCCGCGTAGAGCGTCGCGTGGAAGGGCAGGGGACGGCACATCTTGATGTTCAGGTCCGTCGTGCCGTAGCTTTCGCCTGCCGGCAAGACCGTGTGCGTGGCGCAGCCCGTGACAGTATCGAGCACCGTGGCGGCAAAGCCGCCATGCACGCCGCCCATGGGATTGGCGTGGTTTTCATTGGCCGTCGCCGTGAACATCACGCGGCCGTGCTCGACCGTCTGCGCATCCATGGGCATGGTTTTTGAAATGCCGGGGCGGGGGAACAGGCCCTGGGCGAACGCTTGCATCAGCTGCAAGCCGGTCATGTCGTTGGGGTGCATGGTAACTCCTGTGGGGTGAGGGTAGGGTTAAACGTCTTGCAGCTCAAACGTCTTGCTGGAAACGCAGGCGCGAAGCGTGCAGCAGGAAGCGGGCGACGACGGCCAGTTCTTCCTCGCTGAAACCTTGCTTCAGTTGTTCATTCAGGCTGTCGAGCAGGGGCAGGGCGGTGGCCAGCACCTCGGCGCCCCTGGACGACATGTGCAGGGCGCCGGCACGGGCATCCTTCGCCGACTGGCCGCGCACGATCAGGCCGTTTTCCTCCATGCGCGCCACCAGGCCCGTGACGGCGGAATTTTTCAGCTGCAATTGCCGCCCCAGATCCTTCAGCTGGCAGCCTTCCTCGTTCTGCAGGGCAAACAGGGCCACCACTTGCGTGCCGGAATAGCCCAGTTCGCTCGTAAATACGGCATCGGCAGAGCGGAACAAATTCTGGCGCGCCAGGCTGAGCAGGTTGAACAGACGTGGCGAACGTTCGCCCAGCGGGCAGGCGGCCGTCGTCTCGGGCATGTCTGGTGATAAGGAAGGTTTGGTACGCATGCGGAGTATACTACTACGTATGCGTATTAAATCAAGCGCTGTTTGTCAATCGCGCGGATGCCGCCCCACATAGCGGGCGCGGGGGCGTATCAGGGCCGCGCTGGCAGCTTGCTCGGCCGCGTGGGCGATCCAGCCTGCCGAACGGGCCAGGGCAAACAGGCTCATGCTTGCGTCGGGCGGCCAGCCGAACGCCAGTGCCATGGCCGCCAGCGCCAGGTCGGCGTTTGGCTTGGCGTCGAGCACCTGTTCCGCCGTGGAGCACGCGGCCAGGATGGCGGGCAGATGCGGGAGCGCGGGCGACAGCAGCGACAGGCGCTCCAGCAGAAACGCGGCGCGCGGGTCGCCGTGCGGATACAGCGGGTGGCCGAAGCCGGCGAATTCCGGCGCGGTGTTTGCGTAATAGCTGCCGATGGCTAGCCTGGCGTCTGGCGCGTCCAGCGCCATGGCCAGCATGCGGCGGGCCGCCGCCGCGCCGCCGCCGTGCCTGTGTCCGGACAGCGCCGCCAGCCCGGCACCGAGCGCGGCCGGCAGGCTGGCGCCCGTCGAGGCGACGCAGCGCACGGCAAAGGTGGAGGCATTCAGTTCATGATCGGCCAGCAACACGAGCGCGGCGCGGATCAATGCCGTTTCCTCCGGGCTGGCCTGCCACGCATCGGCCAGCTGCCGGTGCAGCGGCAAGGCGGATGGCGCCGTCTGCAGCAGGGCGGCAGCCAGCGCGCGCATCAGCAGGGGACCGGCGCGCAGCAGCGTTGCCGGTGCGGGCATGGCTGCCAGCATGGGCAGGATGGCCATGGCGCGCGCCAGCGGTGCCGCGTCCGGCATGCAGGCGCCTGCGCGTTCCAGCCAGCCGGGCGGCAGCGCGGCGGCATCGCCAGCAAAATAATCGGCCGCGCCATCGTCCCACAGCAGGCCGGCAACGGACTCCAGCGAGGCATGGCCGGCCAGCGCCGTGGCATCGCAGCCCCGGTACAGCAGCCGGCCATTGTCGATCTGGGAAATGCGCGTTTCCAGCACGGGCAAGCCCCAGTGCATGGCGGCCGCTGCCGCCTGGCCGCCGCGTTTGGCATCGTTCCTGCGCGCCGCCAGGCACAGCACCTCCTCGCGCGGATAGCGCTTGCCGCGCGATGTCGCGCTGCTGCGCGAGGACAGCAAGCCGCGGCTCACATAGGAATACAGGGTCGGCAGGCTGACGCCCAGCAGGCGCGCCGCATCAGGGGCAGACAGGTCATTGTGCATGGCCGCCATTGTAGCGCTTGCCTCTGCATTGCTTGTCTGTGCATCGCATGTCCGTTGATATTGATTGCGTGAATCAAGATTGACGGGAGCGGCCGCGCGTCCCTAGACTCATGCTTTCTTTACTCGGGCCGAGCCTTTACATGAGCACCTTGACGATACGCACGCTGCGCCCGGACGATGCCAGCCAGCTATTCACCTTCGAGCAAGGCAACCGCGCCTGGTTCGAACGCCATATCGAGCCGCGCCCCGATGACTTCTACAGCCCGGCAGGCATCGCCGCGCACATCGAACATTTCCTGCAGCAGCATGCGCAGGGCCGCATGCACCCCTGCGTGCTCCTCGACGAGCACGGCGCGCTGGCCGGGCGCGCGAACCTGAAGGATATCGACGTGGAATCGGGCACGGCCGAAGTGGGCTACCGCATCGGCCAGCGGCAAGCGGGCAAGGGCATGGCCACGGCTGCCCTGCGCCATTTGATCGACCTGGCGCGCGAGCAATGGCGACTGGCCCGCCTGCATGCCTACGCCATCGACGGCAATGCGGCATCCGTCCGCGTGCTGGAGCGTTGCGGTTTCACCCGCGGTGCGGCCGTGCCCGGGATTGCGGTGGTGGCAGGCAACACCGTGGACGGCCATGCGTTTGCGCGCGAATGCGCCGTCACGGCGTAGGCGGCGTACCCAGCAGCGGCAGCCTGGCCAGCATGTTTCGCAGGGCCAGGGCATGCACAATTGCCTCAGTTATGCTTACTATGGCAGCAAGCTGTGGCGATTTACTGCGGCGGGCGGCGATGTTGTCGTGCCCGTAACGGGCAACTTCAGCACCAATGAGGTCGCCGTGGTGGTGTGCGCCGCCCAAAATGGCACGGGCATCGCGCTGCTGCCGTGGTTTGCCGCGTCGCAAGCTGTCGCCGACGGCGCGCTGGTGCTCCTGCTGCCCGAGGTGCGCGCCCTGATTGAATTTCTGTCAGAACATATGCAGGCGCTGCGCATGGAAAGCGCGCCAGCATCGAATATATACCAAAGCAAAGGACCATAGACATGCAGCATGCAATACCCCGGCACATCATCGTCATCGGCGCCGGCATCGTCGGCGCATCGCTGGCCTACCACCTGGCAAGCAAGGGCGCCCGTGTCACCGTCGTCGAGGCGGACGGCATCGCGTCCGGCGTGACGGGCACTTCGTTTGCCTGGATTAATGCGTCGCATGCGGGGCCAGATCCCATCGCGTCCTTGCGCGGCGCGGCTATCGCGGCCTACCGCCGGCTGGAAACGCAAGTGCCCGGACTGGAAGTGCGCTGGACGGGGGCCTTGTCGTATGGCACGCAGGACGGACGCGTGTCGCCGTCGTCCCTGTGGCTGGACCGCTCCAGCATTGCACAGCTGGAACCCAATCTGAAGACACCGCCGGAACTGGCCGTGCACGAACCGGAGCAGGGCGCCCTCGATGCGGTGGCGGCCACGCACGCCTTGCTGGCGGCGGCCCGGGCGCATGGCGCAACCATCCGCACGCACACGCCGGTGCTGGGATTCAAGATGGCGGGCGCAACAGTGTCGGGCGTGGAAACGGCCACGGGCGTCGTCGATGCCGACCTGGTCGTGCTGGCGGCCGGCACGGGCACACAGGCGCTGGCGCGGCAGCTGGGCGTGCACCTGCCCATCCACGCCTCGCCCGCCATTTTCCTGCGCTACCAGGCGCCGCCGGGCCTCGTGCGCGGCATCATTTCCAGCCATGCCATGGAAGTGCGGCAAGCCGCGGACGGCAGCCTGCTGGCGGCGGAAGACTATGTGGACGACGCCCTGGAAAACCAGCCCGCCGCCATGGCGCGGCGCACGGCCAGCGCGATCCGGGAGGAGCTCGATGGCGTGGACTTTCTGGCGCCGGAGCTGGCCTGCGTCGGTCTGCGTCCCATGCCGCTGGACGGCGTGCCCGTCGTTGGGGTGCTGCCGCAGGTGGAAAACGTGTATGTGTGCGCCATGCATCCGGGCGTCGTGCTGGCGGCGATCGTAGGGCAGCTGGCCAGCGAAGAAATCATCGATGGCCAGGCGGCATCCGCCCTGGACGCTTGCCGGCCGGCGCGGTTCGTCGCGTAGATCGCCATGCCGGAGGGCACGGCGGCCCGGCCTGGCGCCGGCACTTACGGCAGCGGCACCACGAACACGGGCAGGATAAAGGGTTCCGGTTCCGAGGACGCCGTCTCCGGCGCGTTGTCGTCATCCTGCGGCGCCTGCATGACGTGTTCGTTGCGCCAGTCACCGTCCACCACGCGCGCGACGATCAGCGACAGGTCCTGCGTTGCGCGTATTTCGCGGCGAAACGGCAGGCGGCCATGCGCGCGCGAGACCAGGCTGAAGCGCAGCTGCCTGCATTGCGCATCGTGCCAGCAATAAAAAAGCATGTCCTTGCCCGTGACGGCACTGCCGCGGGCCGCGATCAGCTGGCGAATCAACGCGTCCACCGCGGCCGCATGGATCTGCGGCGTTTCCTCGTCCGTGGGCGAAAAGCACCACATATTGCTCACCGCTTCGTGATTGATGTCAGCTGGGTCGATCTCCACGGCATCATCTTTCGCCATGGCGAACCAGTCATTCAGGACGGTGGCGTGCATCACGTCTGTCTTTCTCTTCTCATGCATGGCGGCCCTTGGCGCTGATGGTGCCGGCGCAGCCATTCATCGGCAACGTCGCCCATGGTGTTGACGGCGCCATCGCGTATCCAGGCCATGAAATCACGGTCGAATGTGAACGACGGGCCACATTCTTCCAGCAGGAAGCGCCTGACGTTCTGCGTATTCTTGTAGCTTGCATCAACGACGGTGTGCCGGAAAATCGTGCCGCCGTGCCAATCGAACGCCATGCGGGTTCCCCTCAGGTCATCAGTAGCGTGCCATTCTAGAGGATGGCAGGCGGTTTGACGATTTTCCAGTCACCTCACCCCCTCGGCCCGTCGGCCAGCAACTCCGCCAGCCTGGTCGTCAGCCACAAGCTCGTTTCGCTGAGCTTCTTGCCATGGATGGCCAGGCGCCGCACGGGCAGCCTGGACAAGGCCAGCGCAGGGCAGGGCACTTCCTGCAGATAGCCCTTGTAGTTGTCGTAGTTGGCGATGTTCAGGGGCAAAATCGCCCAGCCCAGCTCGTCGGCGACCATTTCCGCGATACTGTAAAAACTGTCGGAAAACCACACGGCGGGACTGAACGCATGTTCGCGGTTCAGCTCGGAATCCATGATCAGCTGGCGGTAGCGGGTCAGCTCGTTGCGGGTGACTTCCTGGCCGTGGGCCATCGGATGGCCCTTGGCGACGAACACGCCTTGCGCCACGCTGCCGATATGCTGCTGCTCCAGCACGGGCGAGATGGGGCCGCGGTCGAAGTGAAACGCCACGTCCGCCTGCTGCTGCTCCACGTATTGCGCCACCTCGGATGCCGTGGCGTTGAGCATCACCAGTTCCAGCGCGGGGTAGCGCGCCGCCAGTTCCTTCACCAGGGTGCTGATGGCCAGGTAGGGCAGGGCTTCGTCCAGCGCCAGGGTCAGCTGCGCTTCGGGCGCGGCGCTCAAGAGCTGGGCGCGCAGCTGCAGGCGTTCGGCCTGGCGCAGCAGTTCGCATGCTTCCAGGTGCATGACCTTGCCCGCTTCCGTCAGCACGGCGCTGCGCCGCGAGCGGTCGAACAGCTCCACGCCGAATTCCGCTTCCAGCAAGCCGATCGAAGTGCTGACCACCGATTGCGCGCGGCCCAGCCGGCGCGCCGCGCCCGAGAAAGAACCGGCTTCGACCGCCGCCTCGAAGTAGCGCATTTGTTCCAAAGTCCATTGCATGGTATCCACCTATCTTTTTTACAGATGGATTTTAACTTGAATGCCATCCAGGGGCGACATAAAATGCATTTACATTTTCAACAACATGAGATCCGCCATGAAAAACGCTCAAGCCAGTACCCCCGCCATCCGCTTCAGCTGGTGCCACGACGCCACCGCCGAAGGCGCCCTGTGCAAGCTCTACCTTGACAACGTCAGCGCCGATTATATTTCCCATTCGGAACTGCAAGGCGAGCGCGCCGATGCGCCCGGCAATTGGCGCGCGGACTTGCCTGAGATCATACGTGGCGAAATCCGCGCCGCCCTGTCGCACGACTGGGAGCATGGCGATTCGACCCTGCTGGCCGTCGCCAGCGCCGGCGACGACATCGTCGGCATGGCCCTGGTCTCCATCGACACGCGCCAGCGCGCCTCGAAATCGTTCGCCGCGCTGGACGACCTGGTCCTGCTGCCTTCCGTGCGCGGCAGCGGCATCGGCAGCCTGCTGGTGGAATGGGTAGCAAGCGAGCTGCGCAGCCACGGCATCGCCCGCCTGTTCCTCGAGTGCGGCGCGCACAACCTGGCGGCACAGTCATTCTTCCAGGGCCGCGGCTTCAAGCAGGTATCCGTCGTCATGCTGCGCGAACTCGACGTGCCGGAAGTCACGGCCGCCGTGGATGACAAGGATGGCGACCGTGGCTGACGCCCGCCGCGCCCGCCCAGCCCAGGCCCGTGGCAGCCTGGAACGTAAATATTTGCGCAGCACTAAATTTATCCATACCGATAGTTGTTAAAAGTTACACTAAAATCCATGAGTTGTTTATGCATCCAATGAAAAAATGGCTGACGCTGGCCATCGTCTCCAGCGCCCTGTTCCTGATCGTGGTCGACATGACCGTGCTCTACACCGCCTTGCCCGCGCTGACGCGCGACCTGCAAGCTTCCGCTTCCGAAAAACTGTGGATCATCAACGTGTACGCGCTGGTCGTCTCCGGCCTGCTGCCCGGCCTCGGCACCCTCGGCGACCGCCTGGGCCACAAACCCGTATTCCTGTCCGGCCTGGCCGTATTCGGTATCGCCTCGCTGTGCGCCGCGTTTTCGCCGGCCGCCGAATGGCTGATCTTTGCCCGCGTGCTGCTGGCCATCGGCGCCGCCCTGATGATGCCGGCCACCTTGTCCATCATCCGCCTCACCTTCACCGACAACCGCGAGCGCTCCTTCGCCATCGGCGTGTGGGCCGCCATCGCCTCGGGCGGCGCAGCCTTCGGCCCCGTCCTGGGTGGTTTCCTGATGGAACACTACTGGTGGGGTTCCGTCTTCCTGATCAACGTGCCCATCGTCGTGCTGACCCTGGTGCTGGCCGCCGTCATCCTGCCGCAGCGGGCCGGCAACCGCGACAAGCCGTGGGATCTGAAGGGCTCCTTGCAAATCATGATGGGTCTGCTTGGCGGCGTGTATGCCATCAAGGAGCTGGGCAAGCCGCAACCGTCGTATGCGATTGCCGCCTTGGCCTTCGCCGTGGGCGCCATCTTCATGCTCGCTTTCGTGCGCCGCCAGAAGCGCCAGGCCAGGCCGCTGATCGACTTCGCCCTGTTCCGCGAACTGCCGTTTTCCAGCGCCGTGGCCGCAGCCATGGTGGCGTCCGCCGCGCTGATCGGCATGGAACTGGCGCTGAGCCAGCACATGCAGCTGGTGCGTGAACTGTCGCCGCTGGAAGCGGGCTTGCTGCTGCTGCCGCTGCCGCTGGCGTCCGTGTTTGCCGGTCCGCTGACGGGGTTCATGCTGCCGCGCGCCGACAAGGCCAAGGTCCTGTGGGGTTCGCTGCTGCTGTCGGGCATCGGCATGGCCAGTTACCTGCTGCTGCACGACGCCACCGTTCCGGCCCAAGTGGCCAGCCTGGTGATCCTGGGCCTGGGCCTGGGCGCCGTGATGACGGCCGCGTCCAGCGCCGTGATGCTCAACGTGGCGCCGCAGCAAGCCGGCATGGCCGCCTCGATCGAGGAAGTGTCCTATGAACTGGGCGCCGTGATCGGCGTGACGGTGCTGGGCACCATCCTGTCGGCCGTCTACAGCGCCACCCTGGTGATTCCGGAAAGCGCGGGCCTGCTGCCGAATGCCCATGACACCCTGGATGCGGCCCTGCTGGCCGCCGAGCAATTGCCGGCCGAACTGGGCCTGCAAGTGTCGGAACTGGCCCGTTCGGCCTTCGACAAGGCCTTTATCGTCGTGCTGGCCACGGCCTCGGGCATCCTGATGGCGGCCGCATTCGCCATCCGCCATCTGCACCTGAAGGCCCGTCGCGTCGCGTGATCGCCTTGCACCCACTGGCCGGCAAGCGCCGTTTCGCCGGACAGTGGGAGCATCTTGCGGATCGCCGCGACGACGACGTCCGGCGACGTCAGGGCCATCTGGTGGCTGGAATCGGCCGCCACCCTGATGGCCTGCGGGTACAGGCCGCGCACCGCATCGCGCGTAGCCTGGTCCATCCTGAAGGCGCCAAAGTCGACGGCAATCGCCGTCTTCGACACGGGCTTGCTTCCAGCAGCACGGGCATCTCGGCAAGCGTCGGTAGTGCGAGTGTCATCTCGCCCGTCGCGTCGATCCATTCGATTTCGCGCCATACCGTGCGCGAAAAGGCCAGCCGCCCCCCGGTCCCGGGAGGATGGCGGCCAGCGACAGCGCAACCAGCGCTCGGCCAGGCGCAGCGCGCCGAACAGGGTATGCACGATGCACAGGCAGATGCCGATGTTCGGCAGCAGCGAGGCCCACCACCAGCCGGGCCGCTCGACCCGGGCAAAGATGGCGACGATGGCCATCAGGCCAGCGCCAGGGCGATGCCGATCAGGGAAATGACCAGCAGGCGGGTCGGGAAGGGGGCGGGATGGCGGGCACGCCGCTCCCATAACGGGCGCCAGCCTTGCAACAGGGTTGTTTGTTGGATCATGGCCGTAGTGTACTGGCCCGTTGCCATCTTATCCATCGTGCAACTTGCCATTCGTCGGCCCCCCCTGTCGATTTGTCGCATGGGCACCGCAAGGGCCGGCCCGGCGGGCAATCCGTGCTGCCACCCGTCGATGGCCAGGAAGCTCCTGAACATGGGGCGGGCGGGCGCCCGGCGCCGGGCGTGCGGGCAGGCGCGCCTAGTCCATGACGATGAGTTTTCCGTTCATCTCCTCGTGGCCGCTGCCGCAGAAATTGTCGCACAAGAAGGCGTATTCACCGGCCTTGCCCGGTGTCAGCCGCACTTGCGTAAGCTGGCCCGGCATCAGGTCGGCGCGGATTTTCATGTCCGGTATGAAAAAACCATGCATGAAATCGATGGCCGTGAAGGCCAGCACGACCGGCACGCCTTTCTTCAAGGTGATCTCGTTCGGCGTATAGGCGAATTTCCGGGCCTGGATGGCGATGACCCTTTCCTTTGCAGTAAATTTTTTCACGCCCTGGGCGTCGATGGTGGCTACCGCGAGCAGCGTCCCGATGCCGCAGGCGCACCTGATGCAGAACTGTCGTCTGGCGCGGTGCATGGCTTATGTCCTCGTGACGGGAAATTCCGCCAGCTTGTAGTCCTTGCCCGCTTCCACCTCGCGGAAACCGAGTCCCTTGTTTGGCGCGGCCGGGTCCCACGGCAAGGGCGTGCGCTTGTCCTGCGAACCGGGCGCCGGCAAGGGAAAGATCAGCGACTTGGCGGCGTGGTGCGCGATGTGCCCCGTCATGTGGTGATGTTCCTGGTGGATATGGCCATAGAACACCGTGAGATTGCTGTATGGCATCAACAGGGCAATGGCCTTGTCGCCGTCGCGCGTGGCCCAGTCCCACTTGGGCACGAGGTCGAACAGGGGGCGGTGGGTGAAGACGACGATGCGAGCATCCTTCGCCTGCTGGTCCAGGTCATTCTTGAGCCATGCCAGCTGGGCGTCGCCGATGCGCGCGCCGGGGTCGGACACGTTATCGAGGGCGATGAAATGCACGCCCTTGTGCCCGAACGCGTAGTTGGACGGGCCGAAGTGTTCCTGGTAGGCGGCGCCATTGTCGAGCGAGGCATCATGCTCGCCGGGAATGAAATGCACGTTTTTCACGCGCAAGCCAGCCGCGATATCCTTGAACTCGGCCATGCGCTGGCGCCGCTCCTTCGGGTCGTCCGTCGTATGCGTCAGGTCCCCCGTGAAGATGATGAAGTCGGGCTGCGCCGCCAGCGCGTTCACGGTGGCGACAGCCTTTTTGAAGGTGTTGCGGGCATCGGGATTGGCGGCGCCGGTGTATCCCCAGTGCACGTCGGACAGCTGGACGAAATAGAAATCCTCGTAGGGAGCGGCCGTCTTGCCGGCCGCCATGGCCGGCGCATGTCCGTACAGCCCTGACATGAACACGGCGCCGCCGCCGATGGCGGTCAATTTCATGAAACTTCTGCGATCCATCATGATGAGTCTCCTTGAGTGCCTGGCATGGCTGGCAGGCGGTGGTACAACGGTCACTAACGGTCTCTATTTGGCGGCCGGGGCCGGGCCGGCGCGCGCGGCATCCTGCCGCAGGTAGGCGATCAGGTCGGCGCGCTCTTTCGCGTCCGGCACCATGTAGCCCATTTTTTGGCCGGGAATCAGCTTTTCCGGATTCGCCAGCCATCGGTCCAGCGTCTTCTCGTTCCACACGATGGCGGACGCCTTCACGGCGGGCGAATAGCTGTAGTTCGCGGCGCTGCCCGCCTTGCGGCCAAAGACGCCCTTGTGCGCGGGACCGACGCCGTTGTAGTCGATCGAGTGGCAGGACATGCACATGGTTTTGTAGAGCACCTGGCCATGAGCGGCGTCGCCGGCGCTGGCGGCGCCGCCGAACGCCATCAGCATGGCCGCCGCCAGGCAGGGGAGGGAGTGCGGGTGGTTCATGTCGAGTTCCTTTCGCTTTGCAGTGCCTGGCGCCGGTCCGATGCGATCGGCGCCAGCAAGTGCTATAACTCCGAACGAACAGAAAATATTCCCGGCCATGCCGCTGACATGGCTAAAAAAAAGTCCGGACAGCGGGAATAAAGGGCGGGCAAGACGAGTCTTACTAAAAGCGACGAGCGACACAGACGACAGACAGGCTGACGGGTGTTCATTTGAGTGACATCGATAAAACCGGGCGCTTTGAAAAAATGGCCTTGCCTCACCTGGACGCTGCCTACAACCTGGCACGGTGGCTCACGCGCAATGACCAGGATGCTCAGGATCTGGTGCAGGCGGCGTTCCTGCGGGCCTACCGTTTCATGGACGGCTACCATGGCGATGGCGCGCGCGCCTGGCTGCTGACCATCGTGCGCCACACGTATTACACGTCGCTGCGCGACAATCGCGCGGAACACGACGACGTCGGCTTTGACGAGGACATCCACGGGCAGGACGAGGCGGGAGGCGGCATGGCCGCTGCCACCGTCGGCAACCCGGAAGACATCCTGGCCCGCAGCGACGTGAAGGAAGTGGTCGATCACGCCCTGCAGGCACTGCCGCGCCATTTCAGGGAAGTGCTGGTGCTCAAGGAAATGGATGACTGCTCGTACAAGGAGATTGCGGACATCGTCGGCATTCCGCTCGGCACGGTGATGTCGCGCCTGGCGCGGGGACGCAAGCTGCTGCTCGATTATCTGAAACAACATACCGATGAGAAATGAAATGCAGTGCAAGGAATCCCACAGCAAGCTGTCCGCCTTTGCCGATGGCGAACTCGACGCCCCGGCGGCGGCGCAATTGACGCAGCATCTGGCCCAGTGCCCGGACTGCGCCAGAGCCTGCGCGCAGATGCTGGCCTTGCGCGCCGCCGTCAGGACGCAGGGCACGCGGCATGCGGCCCCAGCCGCCCTGCATCAGCGCCTGCGCGCGGCGTTGCAGGAAGAGGCGGGGGCGTCGAAAGCGGCGCGGCGGGCGCGGCGAGGCCGGCAATGGGGGCGGCTGCCGTGGGCGTGGATCAACTTCGGCGTGGCAAGCGCCAGCACGGCAGCCCTGGCCGTCACCTTGCTCCTGTACCTGTCCCAGCCTTCCGCAACGGAACGGCTCGACCAGGAAATCGTCGCCAGCCATTTCCGTTCGCTCATGCCCAATCACCTGGCCGACGTGGCATCATCCGACCAGCACACCGTCAAGCCCTGGTTCAATGGCAAACTCGACTTTTCACCGCCCGTCGTGGACCTGGCGCAGGAAGGCTATCCTCTGGTGGGCGGGCGCCTCGACTATATCAGCCAGCGTCCCGTCGCCGCCCTCGCGTACCGCCGGCACCAGCATGTGCTGAACCTGTACGTCTGGCCAGGCAGCGCAGCAAGCGACGCGCCGCCGCGCCTCAGCACGCGGCAGGGTTTTCACCTGATACGCTGGCGCCGCGCCGGCATGGATTATCAGCTCATCTCCGATCTCAACGCTGCGGAACTGCTGGACTTCGAGCGGCGGCTGGCGGCGCAGATCGACAAGGACGCCATGCCGTAAAATGGCGCCTGAAGCGGGCGCCGCCCGGCAGTCTACCCGGCAGTCTACTTGAGCAGGGGCGCCACCTGTTCGCGCAAGACCGTCCATTGCGCGTCGAGCACGGCCTGGTTCGGATCGTGCCCGGCCCGTTTCACGAGGGTAAAACCCTTCCGCGGCGCCGCGATGCCGTCGAAATAGGCGCGCGCGATGGCGGGCGACGTCAGCAAGTCCTCCTCGCCCATGATGAAGAAGACGGGCAGCTCGAAGCGCGTGCCCAGCGCGGGCAGATCCACGCTTGCAAACATGCCGTCGCCGTGCAGGCCGATGAACTGGAGATAGGAGTAATCGTCGGCCGCCTCGGCATCGGCCAGCGCCTGCGGCGTGGCATAGAACGGCGCCGCTTGCCACCAGTGCCGGGGCGGCGCATCCGTTGCCAGCGCCTCGTACTTGCGGTCGAAGCGGCGCAGGATGCCGAAATTGCGCGGGTCCGTCCATGGCGGCGCCCCCAGCGCCGTCAGCCTGTCGACGGTGGCGGTGTCGCCGGCCGCCTGCGCCAGCGCCATGACTTGCCGGTACATGCCCGCTTCGTTCTGGCGTGCATTGACCACCTGCGCCGTGCCGACATACGCGTGGAACAGGTCCGGCCGCAGCTTGGCCATGTGCACGCCCAGGATCGAGCCCCAGGAACTGCCCATCAAAATGACTTTATCCTGGCCCAGGTGCCGGTGCAGATAGCTGGCCACGGCGATGCCGTCGTCGCGCATCTGCGCCACGCTGAGCGTCTCATCATCGCCGGGCCGGTTCTTTGCATACGTCATGCCCGCGCCGCGCTGGTCCCACTGCACCAGCGTGTAGTCCTGCTGCCAGCTGGCATAGAGCGCGTCCGCAAACGGACTCAGCGCATTGCCCGGACCGCCATGGATGAACAGGACCACGGGATTGCCGCAACGGGCGCCCGTGATGGTGATCCATTGCGCGATGCCGTTGATGGGCACATAGCCTTGTTCCTGCACGGCTTGCCCGGGCGTGGCGCAGGCGGCGGCAGCAGCGGCCGCAGATGCTTGCAGGCATGTCAACGGCAGCAGCAGGGCGGACAGCAGGGTCAGGCGGAGCAAAGGAGGCATCGGCTACCTTGGGACGGTTGTGGACAGCCCACAAAGTAGCGTTTTTCATACGAATTGTCCAGATGGAAATATTTCCAAGCGGGACTATGTTTGTTTGCCCTTGCGCAGCAGCCTGAGCCCGTTCGCCACCACCAGCAGGCTGGCGCCCACGTCCGCGAAGACGGCCATCCACAGGGTGGCCATGCCGGCCAGCGCCAGGCCGAAGAAGACGGCCTTGATGCCGATGGCAAAGCTGATGTTTTGCACGAGGATGGCGCGCGTGCGCTGGCTCAGGCGTATGAATTCGGGCAATTTGCCCAGTTCATCATCCATCAGGGCCACGTCTGCCGTCTCGATGGCCGTGTCGCTGCCGGCCGCGCCCATGGCAAAGCCGATATCCGCCTGCGCCAGGGCCGGCGCATCGTTGACGCCGTCGCCCAGCATGGCGACCACGCCGAATTGCTGCTGCAAAGCCTTGATTTCATCGAGTTTATTTTCCGGCAGCAATTCCGCCTTGACCAGGCTGACGCCGACATCCTGCGCGATGCGCTGCGCCGTCAGCACATTATCGCCCGTCAGCATGACGGTGGTGACGCCCAGCGCATTCAGGCGGGCGATGGCGGACGCTGCCGTCGGGCGCAGCACGTCGGCCACGGCAATGACGCCCAAGGCACCCGTTTGCGTGGCCAGCACCATGGCCGTGTAGGCTTGCTGTTCCAGCCGCGCCAGGATGGCTTGCAGCGCCGGCGTCAGGACGTTCAAGTCCGTCATCAGGCGCGCATTGCCCAGGTAATACGTCTGGCCATCGATGCTGCCGCGCACGCCGCGTCCGTGCAGGGCGGCAAACTGCGTCACCGGCAAATGGCTGCCGGCGGGCGGCCCCGCCTTGACGATGGCGGCGGCCAGCGGGTGGGCTGAATTGGCGTCCAGGCTGGCGGCCAGCAGCAGGACGGCATCGCGGCCGGTGCCGTCCAGCGCCACCACGTCCGTGACAGCCGGCTTGCCCATGGTCAGGGTGCCCGTCTTGTCGACGGCGATGGCCTTGATGCGGTAGCCCGTTTCCAGGAATTGCCCGCCCTTGACCAGGATGCCGCGCCGCGCCGCCGCCGTCAGGCCGCTGACGACCGTGACGGGCGTGGAAATGACCAGCGCGCACGGGCAGGCGATCACCAGCATCACCAGCGCTTTATATAGCCAGGCCATGAAGGGCGCGCCCGTCAGCAGGGGCGGCAGCACGGCCACGAGGATGGCGAAGACGACGACGGCGGGCGTGTAGTAGCGGGCGAACTGATCGACGAAACGCTGCGTGGGCGCCTGCTTGCCCTGGGTTTCCTCGATGACCTTGACGATCTTGGCCAGGGTGCTGTTGCCGCTGTTGGCCGTCACGGTGACGTCCAGCACGCCCCGCTCATTGATGGTGCCCGCATACACGACATCGCCTATGGTCTTGTCCACGGGCATGCTTTCGCCCGTGATCGGCGCCTGGTTGACGGACGACTCGCCGCTTGCCACGATGCCGTCGAGCGCAATGCGCTCGCCCGGCTTCACGCGCAGGACGGCGCCGATGGCTACCGTGGCCACGGGCACTTGGCGCCATTCACCCTGCGCATCGGCGACGGTCGCCACGTCGGGTGCCAGCTGCATCAGGCTTTGCACGGCATTGCGCGCGCGGTTCAGCGACAGGCCTTCGATCAGTTCGGCGATGGCGAACAGGAAGATGACCATGGCCGCTTCCGGCCACTGGCCGATGGCGATGGCGCCGAAAACAGCCAGGCTCATCAGGAAATTGATGTTCAGGGTAAAGCTTTTCAGGGCGATCCAACCCTTTTTCAGGGTCGGCCAGCCGCCCGTGGCAATCGACAGCAGGGCCAGGGCGATCACCAGCGGCGCGCTGTCCTCGTGCGTCGTCCAGGCCAGCGCTTCTGCGCCCGCCGCGGCCAGGCCGGAGACGACCAGCAAGCCTTTTTGCAGGCCGGACAGGCTGCCTTCAGCGGAATCGCGCACGATGGCCGCGCCCGCTTCCATGGGCAAGGCTTGCATGCCGATGCCGTGCAGTGCCGCCTCCACCGCGGCCAGCGAGGGCAGGGTGTGGTGCACGTCCAGGACGCGGTTCATCAGGTTGAAATCCAGGCCCACCACGCCGGCCATGCCGCCCAGCTTGTTGCGGATCAGCCGTTCTTCCGTCGGACAATCCATGTTGGCGATGCGGTACTTGGCCGTGCTGGCGCCATCGATGGGCGCGCTGCGCAGGGAGGGCGCCGTGCCGGCGGCCGGCGTGGACGCGCAAGCGTGCTGGCCGGCGCAGCAACTGGCGGCCTTGGGCGCGGCAGCCGGTGCCGGGTCGTGGGCATGGTCGTGCTTGTGGTCGTGATCGTGGCTATCGTGCGGCATCGCATCATCCTTCAGGATTC
This sequence comes from Janthinobacterium foliorum, assembly GCF_978021625.1. Classification (NCBI taxonomy): domain Bacteria; kingdom Pseudomonadati; phylum Pseudomonadota; class Betaproteobacteria; order Burkholderiales; family Oxalobacteraceae; genus Janthinobacterium; species Janthinobacterium foliorum. The sequence goes on from NZ_CDXDQE010000008.1 coordinate 188,634, forward strand.
GTGTATGCTTCCATTAGAAACCCTGTAGCCGCTACAGGGTCAAGCAGAATTTGCATGTTGGAATGAAAAGAGGATGCCATGCGTATCGGAGAACTGGCCAAACGGACCGATTGTGACGTGGAAACCGTGCGTTACTATGAAAAGGCGGGCTTGCTGCAAGAGCCGGGCCGCAACAGCGCCGGCTACCGCGAATACCGCGAAGAGCACCAGGAACGGCTGCAATTCATCCGCCATTGCCGTTCGCTGCAGATCGGCCTGACGGATATCCGCGCCTTGCTGGAGTTCAAGAACAACCCGGCGGAAGGCTGCCAAAGCGTCAATGAATTGCTCGACCACCATATCCTGCGCATTGCCGAGCAGATGGCGAACCTGCAGACCCTGCAGCAGCAGCTGGTGACCCTGCGCCACCAGTGCGACCAGCCGCAGCCGTCGCAAGACTGCGCCATTCTGCAAAACCTGTCCGAAGCGGCCAGCGGCCACGACTGCGCCTGCCATACCGACCTGCCGCATTGACAGCGCCGCAACTGCCATCCAGCAGGACGACGCGCTGGCAGCGGCGGACGCTGGCCAGCGCCAGGACGGTAAACACGCAAGGGCAGTCGTTGCGATGATGGGCAAGCGGCGCCAGCGACGCCTTACCAGTCTGCCGGGTCTTCCGCCGCCGCCCTGGCCAGGTCGTCGCGCCAGTCGTGCCGCGCCAGCTGATAGATATCCGCAAAAAAGGCGCGCGGATCGTGCATGTCATCCCACCGGGCGGGCAGGGCATGCGTGCTTTCCGGGTCATGCGCGAGGATGGCGGCAAAATCGTAGGCCGGGTCTTGCAGCGCCTGTTCCAGCACCTGCACCAGCATGTAGCGGTGGCGGTAGCTGAGTTCCTTGTATTGCGAGGTGATATCGCGGCGTATCAGGGCAGCGCGCCGGACGGCGTCATTCATGTCCCAGGTGTCCAGCTCCACGCCCAGGGTTTCTTCGCGGTCATAGACGTCGAAGGGACCGAGGAAATGGTGCAGGGTGGGGACGTAGGGCGCCTCGCTCCACGGCCCCCGCAAGCCTTTTTCTTTTTGCATGATTGGTACGCTCACGCTCATGCGCACTCGGGCAGGGTCCAGCCCTCGTAGCCCAGGTCGGTCGGGTAGATGGCGCGGTTCTCGGCCCAGCGGGCATAGTCGAGGATGCCGTCTTCATGCATGTCCAGCACCCATTCCGTGCTTTCCAGCAAGGTCCCATCCTTGTGGTACACGCGGAAGAAGGTGGATGTGCTGAAGGCGCGCACGATGTTCTGCGGCACGCCACTGCCGTAATGGGGCACGAAGGTCTTGATCACGCACGTGCCCTTGTCGTTCCATTGCTGCGCATACACGGTGGCATTGCGGGCGGCGGCCACCTTGATGAACAGCCAGGCGCCCAGCACGATGATGAACAGGATGGCGGCGGAAATCAGGCCGGTTTTCTTGAGTAGCTGCATGGAGTCATGGCGTCGCCAAAAACGAAGTTGCCGCATTGTATGCCAAGAGGGGACAGCTTGCCGTACAGCACGTACGGCAAGGATCTCGCTGGCTAATCAGCGCATTGTCGTCCTATTTGGCCAGCGCCGCATGCAGGGCCGTGGCCATTTCCAGGTGATGTTGCAATGCCGGCAAGGTCTTGGCCGCGAAGGCCTTGATGTCAGGATCGCTGGCTTTCTGGCTGGCATCCGTAAACAGCTTCACGGCATCCTTGTGCGCCGCCACGCCGATGGTCGATGCGTATTCCTTGTCGAACTGGGCCCCTTCCAGCCGGCTCAGCTTGTCGATCTGCGCCTTGTGCCTGGCGCCGGGCTGGTCGCTGACGTCGATCTGCTTGCTGCTGGCCAGCTGCTTCAGCTCATCGGCCACCTTGCCGTGGTCCGTCACCATGGAGTCGGCGAATTTCTTCACTTCCCCATTGCTGCTCTTGCTTTGCGCCACCTTGCTGGCGGCGATTTCCGTGCTGCCTGCATCGGCAGCCTTGCTGAGGAATTGCTTGTCGTAGGCGCCAGGCGCGGCGGCCGCGATGCTGTTGATGGCGATGCCGCTCAATAGCGCCACGGCGGCACCGATGGCAACGCTTTTCAGGGAAGGGCCACGGGAACTGGTGGTGGAAATAGGCATGGGAAATCCTTTCATGTCGTGAGTGGTGTTTTCTGCAAGCTGGTGACAATGTTAAGCCGCCAGCCAGCGCACACCCATAGGCCACGCACGATGCTTCCCGTAGGACTAGTCCTGTTCGCTAGCGTACAGTTGCACTTGTTTAAGCGCAAACAAGGCCGTGATGCCGGCATCCCGGCGCCAGTCCGGCATGCCGATATCGAGCCATTGCGCCATGGCCGCCAGGTGCGATGGCGCCGAGACGCCGTGTTCGAGTTCCTCGAGCACCGTGTCGCGGTCGATATACAGGCTGTCCAGCCAGGCATCGAACGATGGCGCCAGCTCGATGAAGCCATGGGCACGGCTGCCCGTCCAGCCCGGCAACTCCTGCACATAGCTCATGACCCGGCCGGCGCCTTCGGGCGTCAGGTCGAGAAAGACCATGGAATTGCCGCCATCGCGGGCAAACGGCAGGATGTTGACGGGCATGGCCATGTGCTGGCGCGCCGCGCGGATCTCGCCGACCAGGGTTTCATCGCAGAAATCGCCATCCTCAGCACTGAAAAAGGTATTGAAACCCATCTTTTCCACGCCACCTTCGCCATCGGGCACGTCGCAGACATAGTCAAGATAGGCGCCGTTGGCTACCTGCAAGAATGCCAGGAAGGCGGGCGGCAGGGGCGCTTCCAGCAAGGTTTCGATGGCGGCGATCTGCTGCGCCGTGGGCGGCGGCTTGGCGCCGTCGAGCGCCAGGTGACGGTACTGCGTATAGTAATTGCCGATGGCCTGGCCGATTGCATTGCGCGTTGAGTTGCTCGTTGAGTTGCTCATTGATTATCCTTGTCTCTGTCCTGGCGCCACGTCGTCGCAGCCCGTCTCCACCTTTGCCAGCGCATCGACGAGACCGGCGCGCAGCACGGCCATCGAGCGGGCCTTGTCATCGATCTGGGCAATTTTCGTTGCCAGCATGGCACGCTTGGTGTTACCGGCAAGGGCATTTTCCTGCCACACGGCAATCACTTCGGCGATTTCCTTCAAGGTGAAGCCCAATGCCTTGGCGTGCCCGATCAGCTCGATGCGCCGCAGGGCCTGCGCCGGGTACTCCTTGTAGTTGTTCGTCATGCCAGGCTGCGGCGCCGCATCCAGCAATCCCTGGCGCTCGTAGAAGCGCACCGTGTCCTTCGATACGCCCGCCAGGCGGGTGATTTCTCCGATGCGCATGATTTCCCCTTGACCGTGGACTAAGGTCGACAGTTTACAGTGAAATTCCTCTTCACTACGACACCGTTGCCATGCATCCATATAATTTTACCAAGCAAACCGTGCTGATCACGGGCGCCTCGTCCGGCATTGGCCGCGTCTTTGCGGAAACCCTGGCCGCGCGCGGCGCCCACTTGCTGCTGCTGGCCCGCTCGGGTGCCGTGCTGGCGCAACTGGTCAGCGACCTGGCGGGACGCCACGGCATCCGCGCCCACGCGCTGGTGGCGGACCTGGGCCGGCCCGGCGCCGCCGAGGCGGCCTACGCGCAGGCGTGCGCGCTGGGCATGGCGCCGGACGTCCTCATCAACAGTGCGGGCTTCGCCACGCATGGCAGGTTCGACGGCATCGAGCGCGCGCGCCAGTCGGCCGAAGTGGCCGTCAATTGCACGGCGCTCATGGAACTCGCGCATTGCGCCTTGCCGCACATGCTGGCGCAAGGACGTGGCGCCATCATCAACGTGGCGTCCACGGCCGCCCTGCAGCCCGATCCCTACATGGCCGTGTATGGCGCCAGCAAGGCCTTCGTGCTGTCGTTTTCGCAAGCCTTGTGGGCGGAAAACCGCCGGCGCGGCGTGCGCGTGCTGGCCCTGTGCCCGGGCGCGACGGATACGCCCTTCTTTGACGTGGTGGACGCCCCTGAAGCGGCCGTGGGCAGCCGCATGGCGCCGCAGGCCGTCGTCGGCGAAGCCTTGCGCGCGCTGGACCGGGGCCGCAGCTGCCATGTGGCGGGGCGGCAAAACCGCCTGCTGGCCTGGCTGCCGCGCCTGCTGCCCTGTGAAACCGTGCTGGGCATCGTGGCAAGGATGCTCCAGCCCGGGAAGGCGTAGGCGTCAGAAGGCCATCGTGGCAAACATCGCCAGCACGGCCGCGGCCATCACGCCCGTGCACAGCCAGCCCAGCCAGCGCAGGCGGCGCGAAATGGTCAAGGTGCCCATGATGGCGGGGCGCGAGGCCATGCTCATCATCAGGGCCATGATGGGCACGGAAATGACGCCGTTGATGACGGCGCTCCAGTACAGCGCCTGGATGGGATTGAGCGGCGTGAAGCACAGCGCCACGCCGATCAGGGTGGCCGTGATGATGATGCCGTAGAATTTCTTCGCGGCCCGTGGCGCCAGTTCCAGGCTGCTTTTCCAGTGGAAGGCGCCCGCCATGGCGTAGGCGGCCGAGCCGGCCAGCACGGGAATGGCCAGCAAGCCCGTGCCGATGATGCCCAGGCTGAACAGGGCGAAGGCGAAGTCGCCCGCGATGGGACGCAGGGCGGAGGCGGCCTGGGCCGATGTATCGATGTGCGTGATGCCTTGCGCGCCCAGGGTGACGGCCGTCGTCAGCATGATGAAAAAGGCGACGAGGTTGGAAAAGCCCATGCCGATGGCCGTGTCGGTCTTGATGCGCTGGAATTGCCGTGGCGCCTGTTCCGGCGTGCGGCGCAAGGCTTGCGCGCTGGCGTCGGCCTGCAAGTCTTCGACTTCCTGCGAGGCTTGCCAGAAAAACAGGTAGGGGCTGATCGTCGTGCCGAACACGGCCACGATCATGGTGACGGCGGCGGCCGACCAGGCCAGCTTAGGCCAGACGGTGCGCACGGCCACTTCGCCCCATGGAATGTGCACGGTCAGCACGGTGGCCACGTAGGCCAGCAAGCCCAGAGTCAGCCATTTCAGGATGCGCACGTACTGCTGATAGGGAATGAATACTTGCAGCAGCAGCGACAGCAGGCCGAAGCCCAGCGCATACAGGTGGGTGGGGCCGCCGATGATGAGGGCCAGCGCATCGCCCATGGCGGCCACGTCGGCGGCGATATTGATGACATTGGCCAGCATCAGCAGGCCGACAATGGCGTACAGCAAGGGGCGGGGATAGTGGCGGCGGATATTCGTCGCCAGCCCATGCCCGCTGACCCGCCCGATCTTGGCGCTGATCACCTGGATGCCCAGCATCAGCGGATATGTCAGGCACACCGTCCACAGCATGCCGAAGCCGAACTGGGCACCGGCCTGCGAATACGTGGCGATGCCGCTGGGGTCGTCGTCTGCCGCGCCCGTGATCAGGCCCGGCCCCAGCTTCCCCAGCCAGGTGTCGGAGGTGGCGGGCTTGCCGTCGGCGGGGGTGTCCTTGTCCATGGCGCTCAGTTCACGGGAAGGTCGTCCAGCGTGCCCGGCTCGCGCGCGACGTGGCCCGTGCGCTCGAAGCGGAAGCGGGCGGACATCGCATACGCGGCCTTGCGCACGCGCATGATGGAACCGAGGGGACGGTGTGCCAGCACGCCATGCCAGGGGCTGAACGCCATGCCGTCATCCACGGCGCGCGACAGGGCTTCGCTCCAGCCCGCCTGTGGCGGGGCCGTGATGCGCGCCACGGACAGGTATGGACTGTCTTCTTCCGGCCAGGGGACGGACGAGTCTTCCAGCGGCATAGTGTCGATGTCGCGGCACAGCTGGATGCGCACTTCCCAGGTGGCCGCATGGCGGGCAAAGAAGGCGACGACGGCGTCGCGCAAGCCATTCGGCTTGCCGTCGAGGTCCACATGGGCGCCCGTCAATGCCGCCAGTTCCGGCGAGACGGGCACCAGCGCCACCTTGGCCATGTAGGCGCCATATAAGATGGGCGCCTGGCTGTAGTAGGTTTCGCCCAGCACATGGGTTTCCGGATGGCCGCCCAGGCTTTTCAGCGTGCCGCTTTCGCCGCCCACGGCTTCGAGCGCCTTTTCCGCGCCCTGCAGCACGGTCGACAGCGCCTGCTTCAGGCGCGGCGCCTTGTCCGTGGTACTGGCCAGCAGCTTCAAGCTGCCAAGGAATTTTTTCGCCGTGGGCGCCAGAAAGGCGGGGCCGTTCACCAGCACGAAGTCCTGCGTGCTGGCGGGCGCTGCGCCATCGCCTGGCTCCAGGCTGGACAGCTGCGTGCCGGGCACGCCGATGACCTTGATGGCCATGCCACGCGGCACGGAGACATTATCGTCGAGCACGTCGCCGGGAATGGTCGAGATGCGCATCACCACGTCATAGCCGGCCGGCGTGCTGAATAAACCCTGCGCCAGCTCGGGTGCCAGGTTGTCGAGCACCTGCAGGCGGCCGCGCAGCAAGCCGTGGCTCTTGGCATGCACGCTGCGCGTGGCGTGGCCCGTATCCTCGTACGTGGTGGTGGAAATGCCGCGCAGGGTGTGCAGCAGCTGCGCGCACGTCTCCTGTTCGCCTTCCTCTTCAAATTCGTAGCGCGGTTCGTAGGGCAGGGGCGGGCGTGGAATGGCGGACATGGCTTTTCCTTATGATGGGTGAGTGTGCTCCATCATTGCCGCCAATGCCACATCCTTCTGTTTGCTGGCATACACTGCCGCACAAATAAGCGCTAGGCGAGCTTTTGCGCCACGAAGGCGGCCGTCGCGTAGGGCACGCTGATGGCGGAGCGGCCGCGCAAGGATGGCTCGGACGCGATCAGCCGGCCGATTTCCTCATCGATGCGCTGGCGTTCCTGCGGCGGCAGGGCGGCGATGAAGCTGGTGGAGCGCACGCGGTTGAACAGCACGTCCTCGGCCGTGCCCGTATGCGCGTGGGAAAAATGCGTTTCCTGCAAGTGCGTCAGGCCCGCATGGGGAAAGACCCGGCGCCAGGCGCCCGTGTAATAGCGGGGCGTGTCGCCTTCGGCCCGGTTGACGATGGCGTCCAGCCTGGCTACCCAGGGCACGCCGGCATCGCGCAAGTTCCACACCAGGCCCAGCTTGCCGCCGGGCTTGAGCACGCGCAGGATCTCGTCGAGCGCAGCGGCGGAGGCAAACCAGTGGAAGGCCTGGGCGCAGACGACGGCGTCGACGCTGGCATCGGGCAGGGGAATGGCGGTGGCCGTGCCCGCCACTGCCCGGACCTGCGGCAGGGCGGCGGCCAATTTCGCCAGCATGGCGGGCACGGGCTCCACGGCAATGACCGTGGCGCCCGTGTCGACCAGGCGGGGCGTGAACTTGCCCGTGCCTGCGCCCAGGTCCAGCACGGTTTTGCCCGGCCCCAGGCCCAGGGTCGCGCGCAGCCAGCTGGACACTTCAGGCGGATAATCGGGCCGGCCCTTGACGTAGGTATCGGCCGTTGCCGTGTAGCCAGTTGCTGCCGCGTGATGGATATTGCTGCTCATGCAAGACTCCTCGTATGCTCATGGCATGAGCGTAACAGATTGCGCCATCAGCGCAGGATCAGTAGCGCGCATCCTTGGGCTTGCCGCCGTGCGGCCAGTCCTTGACCTTGTCCGGGAAGTCCGGGCGCGGCATGTGGCTGAAGTACTCTGCCACGTCGACGGCATCCTGGTCGGACAGGCTGCCTTGTCCCAGCGGGAACTTCTGGCCGTGGCCCATCACCATATTGGCCTTGACGAAGCCGGCCGCCGTGTAGGTCCTGGCCATGCCGGCGCCGATATTGAAGGAGCGTTCTCCCCACAGCGGCGGGAAGGCCACCGCGCCGTCGGCACCCTTGATGCCTTCGCCATTCGCGCCGTGGCAGACGGAGCATTGCTCGGCATACACTTTCTTGCCATTCACGGGATTGGGCAGCAAGCTGCGGTCGATCTTCGCCACGCCGCGCCCGGGTACCTTGTCATGGGCTTGGGTGGCGCCCTTCATCCATTCGATGTAGGCGACCATGGCTTGCAGGTCGGGCCCGTCCGCGGGCAGGGGCTTGCCATGCATGGAGCGCCTGAAGCAGCCATTGATGCGCTCGCCCAGGTTGATCACCTTGCCCGCGCGCGGCGCTTCGGCCGGGAAAAATGCCGCGATGCCCAGGAACGGCGAGCCGTTGGCCACCGTGCCGCCATTCAAGTGACAGCTGCTGCAATTGAGGTCGTTGCCCACGTTGTTCGGCAGGCGCGTCCGCGTTTCCGTCATCAACTGCATGCCGTGGATCAATTGCTTGGCGTTGGGGGCGGCCATCAGGGCGGCGTAGCGCGGCGTTTTGAAGTCGGACTTCTGCGCGCCGGCCAGCTGGATATCCTTGCGTACCTTGGCGACCTGCGCGGGCGTGACCGGCGCGCCCTGGTTGCCCCACTTGCCGCGTACGAAAGTGAGGATGTCGGCCAGTTCGCCGTTCGACAGCTGGTCATAGGCGGGCATGCCGAAGGAACGGGGCGAATGCTGCGTGACGGCCGACTGCCAGCCCGTCAGCGCGATGTGGATGACGGTGGTGGGATCTTTCGACTGCACGGAGTCATTCTGTGCCAGCGTGGGAAAGATGTTGTCCACGCCACGGCCATCGCGGCGGTGGCAGGTGGCGCAGAACTGCAAATAGCCGAGGCCGCCGCGCGTGTTGTACAGCGCCTGGTCGCTGGCCGCCACCACGGGCGCCGGCGCCTTTTGCGTCACTTGCGCGCCAGGCTTGGCCGGCAGGCCATGCAGGTACTGGGCCAGGGCGTCCAGGTCGCCGTCCGTGAAATACTGCGTGCTGTGCGTGATGACTTCCGTCATGCTGCCGGCCGCCGTGCCGAAACTGTTGCGGCCCGTTTTCAGCAGGCGCACGATTTCCTCCGGCGTCCACAGGTTGCGCAAGTTCACCGCGTGCCATCCGTCAAAAGTGAAGCCGGACAAATACTGCTTGCCGCTGCTGCCGTCCTGGCCCATGGTTTTTTCCTGGAAGGCCACGCCGCGCGGCGTATGGCAGGAGCCGCAATGGCCCAGCCCCTGGGCGATGTAGCTGCCGCGGTTCCACACGGCCGATTTGCTGGCGTCCGGCTTGAATGGCGCGTCGTCGAGGAAGACGGCATTCCACAGCGACAGGCCCCAGCGCATGCTGAACGGCCATTTCATGTCCGTGTCGCGGTTTTTCTGCACCACGGGCGCCACGCCCCGCTGCAAATAGGCGTACAGGGCCTGCATGTCGGCGGGCGTGATCTTGGCGTAGGAAGGGTAGGGCATGGCCGGATACAGGTTGTGCCCGTCCGCCGCCACGCCCTTGCGCATGGCGCGGTCGAATTGCGCGAACGAGTATGTGCCCAGGCCGGTCTGCGCGTCCGGCGTGATATTCGTGCTGTAGATGGTGCCGAAAGGCGTCTTGAGTTCCAGCCCGCCGGCCATGGCGGCGCCGTTCGGGCTGGTATGGCAGGCAACGCAGTCGCCCAGGCGCGCGACATATTCGCCGCGCTTGATCAGCTCGGCTGACGTGGCCGGGACTGCGGCCAGGGCCGGCAGGGCGCCGAACAGCAGACTGGCCAGTAACAGCGATGCAAGGTGAAAGGAGAACAGGCGGCGCGCGCCGGCATGCAGGACGGATGTGAAATTGGCGTTCATGGTGACCCTTTATTATTGGGCCCAAGCATACGCATCCACCCGCGGCGCGGAAATTGGGAGTTTCTTTCGATCAACTAGGTAATCTTGCCTAGTGCAGCATGGCGCGGTTTCGTGTATGGCCCGCCGCGAGCCGCCGCATACCGGCCAGGATGGGGCCAGCAGGCGGTCCGCCACGGCGATGCCGGCCGGGTCAGGGGGCGGCGCGCGCCAGGCGCGCGTAGTCGGGCAGCGCGATGGCATCGGCCTTGGGCGTCAGGAACCTGGCCAGCAGCGGCTTGATGACGGGAAAATTACTCATGCGCAACATGGCATGGCCCACGGCGATGCCGGCGCGGGAGTGCGGGGAGGCCAGGCGCGGCGCGAACAGCGGCACATTTTGCGCCTGGTCTACATAGGGGCGCATGATCTTTTCATAGGCCGCAAATGCCTGCGCGTGATCGTCGTGCCGTCCCAGCTCGCCCGCCAGGACGTAGGCGCCGCACATGCCCAGGCTCGTGCCCATGCCGCTGATGGGCGAGGCGCAGTAGGCGGCATCGCCCACGAGGGCTATCCGGCCCTTCGACCAGCGGGGCATTTTTACCTGCGAAATCTGGTCGAAATACAGGTCGGGCGCGGCGTCCAGGGCAGCCAGAATGCGCGGCGTTTCCCAGCCGAGGCCACCGAATTTGTCCTTCAGCAGCTGCTTTTGCCGGGCCGGCGGGAGTTTTTCGTAGCCGCTGGGCGGTTCATGGAACGACAGCAGGGCGCGCGTGGTCCCCAGGTTATCGGGACGCAAGCAAACGCACAGGCCGCCAGGGACATTGAACCAGCGCATCTGGCCCGCGTCGCCGGGGGCGCGCGGGATGGTGAAATACGCCGTGTAGAGGTCGAACGCGCGGCGCTTGGCTTCGTCGCCGAACACCAGCTTGCGCGTATGCGAGCCGACGCCTTCGGCCCCGATGACAAGATCGTACAGTTCTTCGCCGCCCTGTTCGAAGCGCACCTTGACGCCATGCGGCAATTCCTCCAGCGCGGCAATGCTGTCGCCAAAGCGGTAGTCCACGCTTTCACGGCCATGCCCGATCAGCAGCTTGGCCAGTTCCCCCCGCAGGATTTCCAGCTCGGCCACAGGACCGTTGCCGCCAAACGCCCCGACGCCGAATTCCGCCTGGGTGCGATCCCGGGCGTCGACAAACCTGATGCCGTCTTCATGCGTGCTTTTGGAACGGATGGCGCTCTCGAGTCCCATGCGTTGCGCCACCAGCTTGCCGGCGCCGCGCACGTCGATGGTTTGTCCGCCGTCGCGAAATTCGGGCGCCCGTTCGACCACCGTCACCTGCATGCCCTGGCGCGCCAGCCACCAGGCCAGGGTGGGACCGGCAACGCTGGCCCCCGTGACAAGAATTTTTCGTTTGATCGTCATTTGTTTTTCTTTTCTGATGCGAGCGGTAAAGTGCTCTGGTAAACAGCAATCACTTGCTGGAGAAAATGTTCAATCGTCGTGCGCTCGTTGCCGGACAGAGCGCTCAGCACGGCATCGAGGCCATTCAGCATCGGTGCGATATGCCGGTACGTTTGCGCCACGGAGGCTGGCACGGGATGGACGAGCACGCGGCGCTTGTCGTCCTGCTGGCGCACGCGCGTCACATGGCCGGCGCGTTCCAGGCGGTCGATGACGAGCGTCACGCCCGCCGTCGTGACGGACAGGCGCGTGGCCAGTTCGTTCGGAGACAGGGGACCGTGCGTGATCAGCTGCTCCATCAATGCCAGATCCGTCTGGTTGATGCCCATCGCGGTGCTCAGGTGCAGGGCCGTTTCGCGCGTGAGGATCGCGATCTGCTGCAGCTGGCGGCCGATGACGTCGCCGGCGATGTGCATGCCGCGCGGGTCTTCTGCCGCGAAGGCGTCGATATGTGTTTCCTGGTCATGCATGGTTTACCTCGAGTTCAGCTTTTGCAGCAGTGGGAAAAAAGAAAGTGACGCCCATGAAGGCGACGAGTATGCAGGCTTGCAGCGTGAGCGCGGCGCCCAGGGCCAGGTCCGGCGCGATGGCGGGATTGGCCGCAAAAAATGCGCCGCTGAACAGGGCCACGCCGATCGACGCGGCGATCGATTGCACGGCAGACAGCACGCCGGAGCCCGAACCGATCTGCTTGTCGTCGAGGGCGGCCAGAATGATGCTGAAGAGCGCAGCAATCACCAGGCCGGCACCGATGCCGCACACCAGCATGCCCGGCACCATATGCCACGTCGAAAATGCCGCGGTATTGCCGAGTTCAAACTGCAGCAGGGCCACGCCGGCCAGCTGGACGCCGGCCCCCAGCTGCAGCACCTTGCGGCCGAAGCGGGCCGCCAGCACCGCGCCGCTCAAGGTGGCGCCGCATGCCGTGCCGATGGCGAACGGCAGATTGGCAATGCTCGCTTCGCCCGCCGTCAAGCCATGCCCGATCTGCAAGAACAGCGTCAGGACCAGTTGCATGCCGATGAGCGAACAAAAGAACAGGGCAATGCCGGCCAGCCCGGCCGTGTAGGCGGAGCGCTGGAAAATCGACGGCATGATGAGCGGCGCCTGGCCGGCGCGCAACACCGACGCCTGGCGCAGGGCAAACAGGCCAAAGCCCAGCACGGCCAGGGCCAGGCAAGGCCAGCCCCAGTCTGGCCACGCTCCCGCCTCGCCCAGCGGCAAGACCAGGAGGACGGAGGACAGCACCAGCAGGCCGGCGCCGGGGATGTCAATGTTGACGGAGCGGTCTCCCGGGCGGTGCGGCAGGTAGCGCCACGCCACCAGGAAGCAGGCGACGCCGATGGGAATATTGATCAGGAACACGGCGCGCCAGCCAAGGCCGAACGGGGCCGTTTCCAGCAGCATGCCGCCCAGCACGGGCCCCAGGATGCCCGCCAGGCCCAGGATGGGGCCGAAGATGCCAAATACCTTGGCCAGGTCCGGTCCCTGATAATTTTCACGCAGCAAGCCCAGGCCCTGCGGCAGCAGCATCGCGCCGGCCAGTCCTTGCAGCAGGCGAAAGCCGATCAGCGAGGCAATGTTCGGCGCCAGCGCGCACAGCAGCGAGGCGGCCGTAAACGCCGCCAGGCCGTACAGGAACATATTGCGCCGCCCGAAACGGTCGCCAAGCCGGCCGCCGAGCACCAGGCCGGCACCGAGGGCCAGCGCATAGCCGCCGATGACCCATTGCATCTGGGCGGCGCTGGCGCCCAGCGTATCGATCAAGGCAGGTCCGCCGACGTTGACAATGGTCGATGCGGCAAGGTCCATGATTTCGGACACGATCATGACCAGTAAAATCGGCCAGCGAGGCAGTGCGGCAGTCTTCATCAAAATAAATAGCTAACTTAGTTAGTAATAAAATGAGACGATATACGGCCTGATGCGTTTTGTCAACCATGACGGCGCAGGCGGGCGGCCGCCTGGCGCGCCCAAACGTTACCTCGCCACCTCCATGATGCGCTCGCGCAGCCAGCGGTGGGCCGGCTCCAGGTGCATGCGTTCGTGCCAGACCATGGCCATCTCGTAATCGGGCAGGGCGACGGGCGGCTCCCAGGTGCGCAGGGTGCCCAGCGCATTTTTCAGCAGGCGCGATGGCAGCAGGGCCACCATGTCGGAGGCCGCCAGCAGGGGAGGGACGATGAGGAAATGCGGCACGGACAGCACCACCTTGCGCGTGCGTCCCAGCTGCCGCAGCGCCGCATCGACGGCCGTGCGGAAGCCGCCGCCGTTGGGCGAGACGACGATGAATTCCAGGGCGCAGAACTGCTCGAGGTCGGGCGGCGCCTGCAGCAGCGGGTGGTCGTGCCGGCCCGCCAGCACGTAGTGCTCCGTAAACAGGGTGCGGTGGCGCAAGCCGGACGGCGCTTCTTCCTGCGCCAGGAAGCCCAGGTCGACCTGGCCCGTTTCCAGCGCATGCGCCATGCGCGCCGGCACGGCCTCGAAGACGGCCATGCGCGACAGGGGGGCCTGCGCGCGCAAGGCTGGCAGCATGGGCAGCAGGATCGCATACTCGGTGGCATCGGCGGCCGCCAGGTTCCAGCATACCTGGGCCGTGCACGGATCGAACGCCGATTCCGGCTGCAGCACGTGCTCCAGCTGCGCCAGCACGGCTTGCAACGGTGCAAACAGGGCCAGCGCGCGCGCCGTAGGCAGCATGCCGCGCGGACCGGGCAGCAGCAGCGGATCGTCGAAGGCGGCGCGCAGCTTGCCCAGCTGCACGCTGACGGATGGCTGGCTCAGGTGCAGCCGTTCGGCCGCCCGCGTGACGTTGCGCTCGATCAGCAGCGCATTCAGGGTCAGCAGCAGGTTCAAATCCAGCGTACGCAAATTAATCATGGCTATACCTAGTATTTACTTTATTCATTTCTGCAATGATAGCGCAAGCTATACAGTAGTTCCTGTGATTTTCATTCTTCATCTTTTACAGGAGCAAACTGATGCAACTCCATGAATATATTGGCTTTGATGGTTTGGGACTGGCCCAGCTGGTAAGGGACGGCGCAGTGAGCGCAGCGGAACTGCATGCCGTCGCCGTGCGCGCCATGCACGCCGTCAACCCGCAGGTGGGCGCCGTGGTCGAACACTGGCAGGAGGACCAGGCCGGTCTCGACGGCAGCGCGCCGTTCGCCGGCGTGCCTTTCCTGATCAAGGACGTGGCCGTCACGATGGCGGGCAGGCGCAGCGAATATGGCAGCCGCCTGGGCGCCGGCCACGTGGCCGCCGTCGATTCCCATCTGATGACGCAGCTGCGCCGGGCGGGATTCACCACCTTTGGCCGCACGGGCACGCCGGAAATGGCCTTTGCCACCACCACGGAACCCGTGCTGTACGGCGCGACGCGCAATCCCTGGAACCTGGCGCTGAGCGCGGGCGGCTCCAGCGGCGGCGCGGCGGCGGCCGTGGCGGCCGGCATCGTGCCGCTGGCGCATGCGACGGATGCGGCCGGTTCCATCCGCGTGCCGGCCGCGTCGACGGGCCTGTTCGGCCTGAAGCCGAGCCGTGGCCGGGTGTCGAACGGTCCCGCCATGGACGAGATCTTCAGCGGCCTGGGCGTGCAGCTGGGCGTGAGCCGCACGGTGCGCGACAGCGCCGCCTTGCTCGACTGCGTCCAGGGCGTGCTGCCGGGCGAGCCGTATGTGACCAGTGCACCGGGCCACAGCTGGCTGTCGCAGGTGGGCATGGCGCCGGGCAAGCTGCGCATCGGCGTGCAGCGCGCCGCCGCGAATGGCGCCCGTCCCGTGCCTGCCATCGATACCGCGCTGGCGGAAACGGTGCGCCTGCTGGAGCAGCTGGGTCATCACGTGGAAGCAGCGGCGCCCGCGCTGGGCGTGTCCTGGGATGGCTTCGTGCAAGCCAATGCGCGCATCTGGTGCGCCAACCTGGTACCGTGGATCGATGCCCTGGCGCAGGAAAGCGGGCGCGCCATCTCGCCAGCCACCCTGGAAGCGTCCACCCTGGCGTGCTACCACTATGGCCAGACGGTGTCGGCGGTGGATTTCGTCGCCGCACTCGACGCGCGCAACACGGTCACGCGCCACGCCGGCGCCATCTTCGGCCAGTATGACGTGCTGCTGACGCCCACCTTGCCGGACTTGCCATGGCAACTGGGACGCTACGGGGAGAATGAAGCGGCTCTTGACGGCCTGGGCTGGACGGCGCGCCTGTTCGAGCACTCGCCGTACACGCCGCTGGCCAACGTGGCGGGCTTGCCGGCCATGTCCGTGCCGCTGGCGCAATCAAGCGATGGCTTGCCGATCGGCATGCAATTCATGGCAGCGTATGGCAATGATGCAACCTTGCTGCGCCTGGCCGGGCAGCTGGAGCGGGCGGCGCCATGGGTGCAACGGCGGCCGCCCGTGTGGGCAGGGACTAGGGAAAACTGATTACAGGGCGGCAAGGCGGGCCGCGCCGCGGCTTTCCATGCGGACACGCACCCGCTCCCACAGGCGGTCGTGGAAGGGCAGGACGATCACGTTGCAGATCGGCTCGACCACGGCCAGCAGACCGCCGAAGGCCATGGAACCCGTGGCCCAGTACATGACGCCAAAGGCGACGCCCATGTGCAGACAGGTCTGGCTGATTTTTTCTCCCGCCAGCGCGGCAAAGCCGAGGCGGCTGGCCGCATAGCGGCGGCGCAGCGCATGCCAGGCTTTTTCATGCCAGGGCAGCAGGGCGACATTGATGACGGGTTCGAGAATCGCCGCCAAGCCACCGAGAGCCAGCGAGCCCGTCAGCAAGTAGGCGAGGCCGAAGGCGATCGACATGTGCGTGAGAACCTGGCTGAATGTTTTGATGGCTGTAAACAAGGGATGCTCCTTTCTGTTGAATTCGCTTATCCTTGGAACAGATAGTAACGATTCTCATTTACAAAAGGAAGTAAAATATTTCAACCGAATCAATAGATATTGACTATCAACAATCAATACTTCATTGTTGCGAGAACGGGCGTCCATGGCGCGCCCGGTTGCCACCCGGCGGCACATCTCAGCGGGTGCCGGCGCCCGGGCGCGCCGCCAGCCCCCGCAGCAGCAGCCACAGGCCGGTGAGCGGATAGACCAGGCCCAGCGGGAGCAGCAGGATGGGCATGACCGGCAGGCCAAACAGCTCGCGTCCCACGGCGAGCCACTGCAGCAGGCAGGCCGCCATGCCGGCGACGGCCAGCGGGCGCGCAATCGCATGGGCACGGTACAACAGCGCATACATCAGAAGCGCGCCGAGGCCGCCCAGCAGCTTGTCCGGGAAGTGCACGCCGTTGCGCAAGCCGCGCAGCAAGGCGCGCGCCGGCTCGTACACGGCGCTGTCGGCGCCGGAGGCGAGGAAGTCCGCGCTCAGGCTGCGCATGGCCAGCACCAGCGTGCCCTCGACCAGGCTGGTCGCCAGGGCCGCCGCGGCCAGCGCCATGTAACAACGGCTCAGCAAGGGCTGCTGCTGTCCGTAGCTGCCGCGCAGGAAGGCGGCGATGGCCAGCGTCGTCAAGGCCATGGCCAGCCCGATCAGGACGATCATGCCCACCTGCAACGGCATGCCCACCGCCCGGAGCATAAAGCCTGGCGCGGCAAACACCTGTTCCTGAAGCTGGAAATTGGAATAGATGCCCAGGCCAAAAGTGCATAGCAGGCCCAGGCCCAGCCACCGTCCGGACTGGAGCGGGTGCGGGATGGCCACGGGGGCGTCGCGTCGCGTGGCAGCGGGGGAAATCGTCTCGTACATCGTGTCACCTTTGTCGAAGTGGAAGCCGGCGGTCCATGCAGGACCTGTCCGCGCAGTGTCGGCAAAGGGGCGCGCCGCGGCAAGGACGATCCGACGCGCCACGCGCGCAGGGGGCCGAAGCGCGCCACGGCACGACGAATGACGCGGCCGCAGCCGCGTGCAGGGTCTAGTCCGCCTTGAACAGGTGGAGGAAGGTGCGGCTGACCGGCAACACCTCCGGCCGGTGCTTCAAGGCCAGTTCGGCCGTCTCATGCGTGCCCCGCACGACCTGGCGCACGGCGTGCAGGTTGACCACCACGGCGCGGTGGATCTGCTGGAACTGCTGTGGATCGAGTTGCACCAGCAATTCCCTGAGCGAATTGCGCAGCAGCGCTTCGGCCGGCTTGCCGCCGTCGCGCCATGCGACGAGCGTGTACTTGTCGTCCGACTTGAGGTAGTCGACATCGTCGACGGGAATCAGGCGCACGGCCGCGCCCACGGAAGCGCGCAGCCAGCGCAGCGGGGCCGGCGCCACGGCGGGCGGCGCGCGAAGATAGCTTGCCAGTTCTTGCAGCAGGGCCACGTCGGCCACGCCAGGACGGGGCGCCGCCAGGCGTTCGCGCACGCGGGTCACGGTGGCGGCCAGGCGGGCCGCTTGCACCGGCTTGACGAGATAGTCGAGCGCGCCCTGCTCGAACGCCCGCACCGCATACTGGTCGTAGGCGGTGACAAACACCAGGTGGGCGCGGCGGCCGATCTGGCTTGCCACGTCGACGCCGGACAGGCCTGGCATGTGCACGTCGAGGAAGCAGATCGCTGGCTGGTGCCGCTCGAACAGCGCGAGCGCCTCCGGCCCGTTGCGCGCTTCGGCGACCACGGCCAGTTCCGGCCAGCACGCGGCCAGCTGGCGGCGCAGGCTGGCGCGCAGCAAGGGTTCATCGTCGGCAATCAGGGCGGTCGGGGTCATGGGCAGGCGGGACAGTCGATGGAAACAAGGAAACCGTGGGGGGCAAGCTCGCTGATGCGCAGGGCCGCCTCGTCGCCAAACATCAGCGCCAGGCGTTCGCGCAGGCTGCCCAGCCCCGTGCCCAGGCCCGGGCTGCCCGCTTGCAGGCCCACGCCGGTATCGCTCACCTCGATATGGCAGCGGCCGTCCGCCTCGCGGATGAGCACATCGATGCGCCCGCCGTGCAGGCTGGGATCGATGCCATGGCGGACTGCGTTCTCGACCAGGGTCATCAGGGTCATGGGCGGGCACTGCAGGCTTTCGCACCCGGGCGCGACGGCGATGTCGAAGGCCAGGCGGTCGGGCATGCGCATCTGCATCAGCACCAGATAGGCGCGCACCATCTCCAGTTCCTGCTCCAGCCGGGTGGCGGTTTCGTTCAGGCGCGGCACGGCGGCCCGCAAATACGTCACCAGATGCGCCAGGACGGGTCCCGCATGGGATGAGCCCGCATCGAGCAGGGCTTGCAAGCTGGCAAGCGTATTGAACAGGAAATGCGGCTGGACCTGTGATTGCAGCAGCCATACACGGGCATCGCGGGCCTGGCGCTCCAGCTCGCCGCGCTTGCGCTCCGCTTCGCGCACGCGGGCGTCGCGCTGGCGCAGCAGGGCCGCCATGGCCAGCCACGGCCCCAGCAGCAGACCCAGGAAAGCGAGGGCGACATAGCTCTGCAGCCGCTCCGGCACCTGCCAGAACGGCGGCGCACCGGCCGGGGTATTGACCTGATACAGCGTGGCCAGGGTCAGCACGATCGCCAGCGCCACGCCCGCCACCTGCAGGACCCAGCGGGGCAGTCTGCCGGGCAGCCGGCGCGGCCGGTGCTCGAACAGGCCATAGGCCAGCAAGGCCGCCAGCGCCGGCAGCACGACCGCCATGCCCAGATACCCTAGCGGGTCCTGCCAGCTCAGGCTGAACAGGCCGAATTCGCACAGCGCAGCCAGCCCTGCCACGCACAGTCGCTGGACGGAGAGGCAAGTTCGCAAGCCATCGATGGCGCTGCGCAGTGTAAGCATGAATGTGTCGGCCCCGGGAATTGCCATAAGTGCAGCAGAATATGGCAAAGCCGGGCCAGCCGCAATAGCGCCGGGCATGAAGCACGGTTTTCGGGCCGCCAGCCGCGCCCAGCGGCGCCGGGCCGCGCTGGCTCGCCGCGCCATGCCGGCGATGCGGCAGCAGGCCGGAGGAGAGGCTCTCCCGCGGCCTGCCTGCGCCTTACGGCAGGGTTTTCAGCACGTTCTTCGTTGGCACCGAGAAGTTATAGTTGTCGTGACGGTCCCAGTTGATCGACCAGGTCATCACGCCGCGGAAGTCCGGATACGCCTGCAACGGCTTGATGGTGCCGCAGTTGAGCAGGCGCGTGAGGCAATTCAGTGCGTTGCTGACGTCGGCGTTGGTGGTGAATCCCGAGCCGGCCGAGCTGCGGCCGGATGGCACGCCGAAGCCCACCTGGTCCGGGCGCAGGCCGGCGAAGGTATTGCCGCCATAGTTAAAACCTTCGATCAGCATGCGCGCCGTGGCCACCAGCTGGTCGGCCGAACCGGCCTTGATGGCGCCCGTGGCGTACGGCGTGTAGATGTCGCCATTGTTGTAGTACTGCGGGTGCAGCACCGTCAGCTCGCTGCGCAAGGCGTTAATGATGGGAATGTAGGCTCCCCAGATGCTGCCGTAACTGGTGTAGCCGCCTTCCACGTAGACCCATTCCGGCGCCATCGACAGGTAAAAACTGTTACCGACCTTGGCTTTCAGGTTTTTCACGGCGATTGGCAGATAGGTCTGGATGGCCGCGCCTTGCGCCACGCCGTTTTCCAGGTCCAGGTCGATGCCGTCGAAGCCATATTTGGTGATGATGGCGTACAGGCTGTTGGTGAAATTGGTGGCTTCGGCCGTGTTGCCGACGGAAACGGAACCGTTTTGCCCGCCCAGCGACAGGATGACTTTCTTGCCCTTCGCCCGCTTGGCCGCCACGTCGGCGATGAACTGCGCTTCCGTGCCCGCGCCCGGATCGATGGTCAGGCTGACATTGCCGCCGCCCGCGTTGTCGCCGAACGAGACGACGATCACATCCCAGTCATCGCTGACCTGGCTGATCGGATAAGTGGCGCCGCTGGGGTTGGTGAAATTGTGCCAGTAGCCGATCAGTGCGTGCTTGGCCAGGCCGGTGGGCGTTGGAGTAGGCGTTGGGGTCGGCGTTGGAGTAGGAGTCGGCGTCGGCGTGGGGGTAGGTGTTGGGGTTGGAGTCGGCGTTGGGGTAGGTGTTGGCGTCGGCGTTGGAGTAGGTGTTGGCGTCGGCGTGGTCGTGCCGCATGCGCCTACCACTGTCCATGGCTGGCCGGTGCCGGCGGCACCGCTGCTGGTGGATGGGTTGTTCCCTTGCGTCCACCAGTTGGCGCTGTAATTCACATTGTTGTAGCTGGCCTGGCCGCCGCCGTTGTACACGGTGCTGCTGTTCCACGGCGTGTAGCAGGCCACGGCATCGGTCGCGCCGGCCAGCAGCTGGCTGGCGCCCGATCCTTCGCTGCCGCCGCCGCAGGCGGCCAGCGTTCCCCCGAAGAGGGTAATGATGAGGGTATTCATGACTGTCCGGTTCATCGCATCTCCTTGTGTGTTTTTTTTCATGGCCGGGCGGCTGGACACCGTCCGATTTTTCAGAGTGCAAGCATTGCAGGTGGTAGTCAACTGGTTTTATTCTTTGGCCAATATCACAATACCAGTCAAGCCATCATGCCCAAGGACTGTCATGCCGGAGCATACCAGTGGCGTATGTGCCTGCCGCTGGTATGGTCGCCCGTAACGGCCTCAGAACAGGTGGCGCGTGCCCAGCGCCAGGGCGCGCACCTGGGAGCCGGGGCCGGCGGGCGCCACAGCCGTATCGCCGGACAGCACGGAAAACGCGGCCGCGCCGTTATTGTTCATTTGGCCGTACGAGGCATACAGGGTACTGCGCTTCGACAGCGCATACATATAGGCGACGCCCAGGCCCGTGCCCTGTTTCGTGTCGCCCAGCACGGCTTGCTGGCGCAGGCGCTGCAGGTTCAGCGACAGCATTTCCGCACCCATGCGCATGGCGCCGCCCAGCCACAAGGCATCGCCGTCGCTGCGCGGCGTGGGCAGCAGGGTGCGGAAATAGCCTCCGCTGAGCGTATAGCCGCCCAGCACATATTTGGCCGCCACGGCCGTGTCGCTGCGCGTGCCCGTCCGGCCCGTGAAGGCTGGCGGCGCGCCGGCCACCAGGGGCAGGGCGATGCGCTGGTAGGCGCCCGAGACGGTCAAGCCACGTGCATCGTGGCTCAGCGACACGCCCCACATGCGGTTGGCGTCGCCGGGCGGGCTGCCTGGCGCGCCGCCGCTTTCCGAACCCAGGCTTGCCATCAGCCGCGCCTGCACGGTGCCGATACGCGGCGCCGTATAGAACAGGGCATTGCTGGCGCGGCCGAAGCGGTCGGAACCCGTGCCGGACAGCAGCACCACCGATTGCATGTTGCCGTAGGACCCGAATTTCAGGCTGTCGCCGTCCAGCACCGTGAAGTAGATGGGTGTGTAGTCGCGCCCCAGCGCGAGGCTGCCGAAGCGGCCTTCCAGCCCGACAAAGGCGCGCCGGTTGAACAGGCCCGTGACGGGCGCGCCGCCCGTGGCCGATGGCGTGGCCGTGGACGGGTTGCCGTAATACGTTTTCATGGCGCCCGTGTCCGATTCGTAGCTCGCTTCCAGCTGGAATACGGCGCGCATGCCGCCGCCCAGCTCTTCCTTGCCTTGCACGCCGAACAGCGAGCCGCTCATGATGCCCGAACTGAGCGACATGACCTTGGCGGACGCGGGACCGCCCTGGTCGGTGGCCGTGACGGCTGCGTCGACGATGCCATACAAGGTGATGCCGGACTGGCCATGGGCCGCGCCCGCCAGCGAACAGGCGGCCAGCAGCCATGTGCGGGGGGTGAATTTTTTCATGCTGTTGTCTCCTGCGATCGTTATTTTTATGTGGGGGGAGATGGCGGGCTCAGGCTGCGCCGGGCAGCTGGTAGCCGCGGTAGCTGGCCCGCAGCGCTTGCTTGAGGATCTTGCCGGTGGCGCCGATGGGCAGGCTGTCGACGAACAGCACGTCGTCCGGCGTCCACCATTTGGCGATCTTGCCTTCGTAAAAGGCCAGCAGCTGCGCGCGCTCCAGGCGGGCGCCCGGTTTCAGCACCACCAGCAGCAAGGGCCGCTCATCCCATTTCGGGTGGTGCACGCCGATGCAGGCGGCCAGGGCCACGGCCGGATGCGCCATGGCGATGTTTTCCAGGTCGATCGAACCGATCCATTCTCCGCCCGACTTGATCACGTCCTTGCTGCGGTCCGTGATCTGCATATAGCCGCCGGCATCGATGCTGGCCACGTCGCCCGTCGCAAACCAGCCATCCTGCGGCGCAGCATCGCCGTCATGGCCGTAATAGTGCTGCATCACCCAGTGGCCGCGCACCAGCAGGTCGCCGCGCGCCACGCCATCCCACGGCAGCTCGCCGCCGTCCGCATCGACAATCTTCATGTCGATGCCGAATGCCGCATGTCCCTGTTTTTCCAGGATTGCTGTCTGCTCTCCGGGCGCCAGCGCCAAGTGCCTGGCTTGCAGGGTGCTGGTGGTGCCCAGCGGCGACAGTTCCGTCATGCCCCAGCCGTGCACGACGTCGATGCCGTGCGCCCCGCGCATCAGTTCCATCAGGGCAGGCGGACAGGCGGCGCCGCCGATGATGGTGCGCCGGAAGGTGGAGAAGCGCAGCTGCTGCTGCGTCACGTAATTCATCAGGCCCAGCCAGACGGTGGGCACGCCCGCGGCGAACGTCACCGCTTCCTGCTCGAACAATGCATACAGCGCGGCGCCATCCATGGCCGCGCCCGGCAACACCAGCTTGGCGCCCGTCAATGGCGCGGCATACGGCATGCCCCAGGCGTTGACGTGGAACATGGGCACGACGGGCAAGGCCACTTCGCGCGCCGACATGTTCAAGGCATCGGGCAGGGCGGCCGCGTACGCATGCAGCACGGTGGACCGGTGGCTGTACAGCACGCCTTTCGGGGCGCCCGTGGTGCCCGAGGTATAGCACAGGCTGGACGCCGCGTGCTCGTCGAGCACGGGCCAGTCATAGCGTGCCGCTTGCGCATCGAGCAATTCCTCGTAGCACAACAGATTGTCCAGGCTGCTGGACGGCGACATATGGGCGCGGCCGCACAGCATCACGTAGCCCTTGACGCCAGGGCAGCGGGGCGCCACCGCCTCCACCAGCGGCAGGAAGGTCATGTCGAAAAACACATATTGGTCATCCGCATGGTTCAGCAGATAGGCGATCTGGTCCGCATGCAAGCGGGGGTTCAACGTATGGATGACCCTGCCGCTGCCGGACACGCCGTAATACAGTTCCAGGTGACGATAGCCGTTCCAGGCCAGGGTCGCGACCCTTTGTCCGGCGGCCACGCCCAGGGCCTGCAGGGCGTTGGCCAGCTGTTGCGCCCGCGCATGGCAATCGCGGTAGGTATAGCGGTGCATATCGCCCTCGACCCGGCGCGAGACGATTTCATTGGCGCCGTAATGGCGCGCGGCATGTTGCAGGATGCTGGAAATGAGTAGCGGCTGGCGCATCATATTGCCCATCAGGGCGGTGGAATGGTTCAAGATGGTCTCCAAAACGGGTGAAACACAGGTGCAGCGGGCGCACGGCTCCGCAGCGCAGGAAAAGCCGGCGCCGGGAGCAGGGCGGGGAAGGGAGGAGGACGCCTGGCGGCGCCCCGTCAGGTCAAGGCATCACGGCGCGGCCGGAGTTTCCTTGCGCAAGTCGGCGTACGGCACGCGCGACAAGTCCAGCAGCAGCTGCGTGAACGCCACGGTTTCGCGGTGCAGGCGCTGGAAATCGACCTTGTCAGTCGTCGGCACGCCATAATTGAGCAGATACGTCGGCCCCGTGATGTAGTTGATCGTCGGAATGCGCTGCAAGCCCCAGAAATACTGGCCTTCGCCGGGCCAGACAGCGTTGTTCGGACTGCCATCCCCCTTGGGATTGGTGGGCGGCATGACGAACGCGGGGGCCGCATTTGCGTGCTGCAGCATGGCATGCGCGGCGTCCATCAAGGCGGGCGTGCGCGGCGCAAACATGCCCGCCGGCTCGAACTTGCCCGTTGGTGCCAGGAAACCGTTGCTGTCGGGCAGCCATTCCAGCGCGCCCAGGTGCTCGATGGTGACAATCGAGGCGATGCGTTGCGTCAGGCCATCGTCCTTGTGGCTGTCAAGAAAGTGTTCGATGCCCACGCCGCCGGCGAAATGGCCGCTCGACAGCATCAGCATGATGCTGCGCGGCAGGCTGTCCTGTGGCAGGCGCGTCAGGTACTGGGCCATGTCGACGATGGCGTTCGGGCCATTGTCTTCGATGCCGTTCGTGCCATCCGTGTGGCTGTTGATCACGGTAAATTCCTCGGTCCTGCCGGGAATGATGCCGATCAGGTTGCGCGTCTGCACCTGCCGTACCTCGGCATCCATGGTCAGCTTGAGCAGGGGCGCCGTGCCCGCCAGCACCCGCTCGCGCAGGCGCTTGCCCATGTCGCGGTCGACAAACACGCCGGGCAGCTGGCGCACTTCGCGGTCGTAAGGCGCATACAGGCCGTGCGCCACCGAGCCTGGCGCATCGATGATGGCGATCACGCCGGCCGCGCCCACCGCCTGCAGGCGCTCCAGCAAGGTGACGAACGGCCCCAGCATCTGGAACGGGCGCGCATACGGCGCATCGGGCCCCAGGACCTGCTCGGGATCGTACACATGCACGGCCGACTGGTGGAAAAACTTGCCCGTCAACGCCACTTTGGGCAAGTCAACCAGGACCAGCTTGCCCGCCAGACTGGCATCGGGCCGGGCGCCGGGGGCCAGGTAGGCGATGCGGCCCGTGATGCCGGACGGTGGTGTCACGCCCGAATACGGGATGTAGCCGGCCGACGCCAGCACGCCGCTGCGCTCGCCGTCGATGAGCTCGAGTCCCCAGCGGTCCCGTTCCACCGACCACTGCTGGAAGCTGACGGGTTCGAAGCGCAGCTGTTTGACACCGGCGCGCGCCAGGCGCTCATGCAGCGCATCGATATACGCTTCATGCCGGGGCGAGCCGGTGGCGCGCAGGTAACGCTCATCAAGGTCCAGTTGCCAGTCGACAAGCTGTTTCTTGGACAAGAATTGTGTGGCATCCACCGTCACGGCGGCTTCCGGCGGCAGGGCGCGCGACGGCCACGGACCAGGCTTGCTGGCGCAGGCGGACAAGGCCGCCGCGATGGCCAGCATGCCGGCAAGGGGCAGCCAGCGTGCTGGCACGCATAAAGAGGGCGGTGGAACAGCGGTGCGTGGATGCGCCTGGGTCATGCGTGTCTCCTGTTTTTTATGATGTTTTGCTGTGCCTGGCTTGGCACTTGGCATGATTATCAGCCGGCCAAAGTCGGCCGGCCAGACCACCGTCAGGGGGAAAGCACCCCCGATCGGGTGGTTCAGCGCAGTTAGTGCGTCGTGGCGTGCCAATGAGATCAGCTGTCGTCCGTCAGCAGGCCCAGCTTGAGGGCGCAGGCAACGGCCTCGGCGCGCCGCCTGGCGCCCAGTTTCTGCATGATTTTCTTGACGCTATCCTTGACAGTATGCGGGCTGCGGCACACGACTGCCGCAATTTCACCGTTCGAGCGGCCTTTGGCCAGCAGCTGCAGGATGATCAGGTCAGCCGCGCTCAAACCGTGCTTTTCGGCCGCCACGCGGTTCAGGGTACTCTGGATTTCGCGCAATCCCGCCTCGCTGGCGCCAGGCAATTTGCCGCCATGCGCCGGCCCCAGGTCGTCGTAGACCAGCTCGGCAATGCGCGCATACATGCCCATGGCGATGCGGGTGCGTTCTTCGAGCAAGGTCATGCGTTGAGACTTCTCATGCACAATCGTCTGCAATGCCTTGATTTCATTGATATCACGCGCGATGCCTTGGCGTCCCACCAACACGCCATCACGCATCAGCATGCCGGCGCGTATCTCCAGGTGCACGATGGCGCCGTTGCGGTGGCGCGCCTCGACCTCGAAAAACGGCGTATGTTCCTGACCCGCCAAACCTTGCCGGTAATGCCGCGACGCCACGGCCGCGCCAGTCGGCGTCAGCAGCTCCGTGAATGGCCGTCCCATCAGATCGGCCGCCGCATACCCAAGAACGCGCTCGACGGCCTGGTTGAAGAAAGTGAAGCATCCTTCCAGATCAAGCGTGTAAATCAGATCGCCGGCCGCCTCGATCAACGTTTCAAAATCCGGCGCCTGTGCAGGACGGGCGAGTTTGCTACAAGTGGAAGAATTCATGCACGAAGCCTGGCCTGGCAAAAGTGGGTCATGGGCGGCAATAGTACACGAGACGCGCCGGTAGACATGCCAGCCGCGGCAGGTGATGCAGCAAAGCGCGGCTGACGCACAGTGGAATCGGGCGGACCGGCAGGCGTGAAAAAACAGGCAAAATCGCATATGCGACTGGTGAAGATGGAAAAATGGGGATTTCACCATAACGTCCTTAACTTCGCATAATTTATATTATGTAAAATAATGGCCAGCAGTAGAACAGCCTTCACGCACGAATACGCCGACGGCCAAGAGTACGCCGACACCATTCTAGGTACTATGGGCTTTCAGGCAGAAAAGGATCCACCTGCTGTCTCATAGATGCAGTCCTGCCCCGCCGACGCTCAAGATCAGGCAGGAAAAGCGCGGCACGAATAAGGCAGTGTAATAAAGCCGCGTCCCACGCTTGGCCGGAGCGTGGGACGCGGCTTGTATGCCATATTTATGGGCGGCCAATGCAACGACGTCCGTGGACGAGGCTTAGCTGCTCATTTTGCAAAATGAGGTGTAATGGTCCAGCGTATAGTAGCGTTCCAGCAGCTTGCGCTTGGCGCCCCCCGTCTGAACGAGCAACACCGCGCGATGCGATCCCGCGCTGCCATCGCCGCCGATGCCCAGATAGTATTCGTAATACACTTCGTCCTTGCCCGCAGCGGGGAGACGGCGTTCGTTATTATTAAATACGGTATTGCCCGCGCCACCTGCCACGGCCTTCACCTTGGCGTCGCGATACGCGTCATATTCGCTGATCTGCGGCGGCGGCGGAGCGGACTTGCTCGGCTCTCTCTTGCCGCAATCAGGAACTTTTGCCGCAGACGCAGGAAAAGATAGCAGCAAAGCGCTCGTCGCAATCAAACAAAACGACCAGGTTCCACGTTTAACTTGCATATATCACCTCTCGTTGGTGGTGCGTTCAATGGAATAGGCGCCGTGATCCGATGCGATGGCGCCCAGACGCCAGCCATCTTCATGGCTGGATTGATGCAGCAATGCATCTAAGAGCAGCAAACAAACAACCCTCTCATAGTCTCCTACCGGTACGCCGATTTGCGATGTCATCCCGGCATGCCTAATGTAATGATTTTTCCAAGAACCTTGCTATCCAATTGTCACCGCACGCATGCCGCCTTCAGCCGGCAAGGCAGCCGGAAGCAACTGCCGCCATTCGCGTAGCGACTTATTTGGGACGGTGTCAGCGAGCGAAAAAAAACGAAGCTGATTGACATGGATCAAGGGTATCCAAGCTGGCCGCCGGTAACGCCGCATGTCTGGCACACGCGTGGATGGTTCGGCGTCGGCAGCGCGGCGGCTGGCCAGCAGCCGGTCTTGATGGCAGGCCAAGCCAGGCCACGGAAAAAGCGGAACCGTGCGCGCGCGCCGTGCGGCTGGTAACTGACCCCTCGTCAGACAGGCTGTTGCGCAATGGCGCCGACATCCCCTGCCCTGCATCGACGCTCGATGGCCTTGCGGCTCACGCCCAAGGTTCGCGCCGCCGCCGTCTTGTTGCCGCCGGCGCGACGCAGCGCAAAGTCGACCAGGAAATGCTCGACCGCCTTCAGCTTGTTCTTCCCGTCCAATTGCAGGAGCGCCTCGCCCAGCCGCGACAATCCGCTGGGCTCTGCCTGCTGGCACGGCAGGAAAGCGGCAACCGTCTCGGCGTCGATCAGCGGCTTCTCGGCCAGCACCGACAAACGTTCGATGAAATTGCGCAGTTCGCGCACGTGCCCCCGCCATACATGGCAAGCCAGGCGCTCGACTGCCCCCGCCGTAAAAGTCAGGCGCCGCGCCTGGGCGGCGGCAAAATGCGCGACCAGCGCGGGAATATCCTCGCGCCGCTGATCCAGGCCAGGCACTTCCAGCACCAGCACGGCCAGGCGGTAATACAGGTCTTCGCGGAAGGTGCCGGCCTTAACCATAGCCAACAAATCGCGGTGCGTGGCCGCGACGATGCGGCCGGCGAAATGGCTGCGCTCGGCCGCGCCCACCGGCCTGAAGGTGCGGGTTTCCAGCACGCGCAACAGCTTTGGCTGCAGGGCCAGGGGCAGTTCGCCGATTTCGTCCAGGAACAGGGTGCCGTGCCGCGCCTGCGCGAACAAGCCCGTGCGGGCGTTCAAGGCGCCGGTGAAGGCTCCCCTCGTATGCCCGAACAATTCGGATTCGACCAGGTGCTCGGGGATGGCGCCGCAATTGAGGTCGACGAACGGCGCGTCACGTTCGCGCCCGCGATGGTGCAGAAGCTGCGCCACCACTTCCTTGCCCGCGCCGGACGGCCCGCAGATCAGTGCCGCGCTCGGCGATGGTGCGATCAGGTCGATCAAGCGGCCGAGCCGCTGGAATGCCGCCGAACCGCTGATGAGAACGGGACCGGCGCTATCGCATAAGGGCAGCAATTCCGACGGATCGGGCAGGCGGTTTGCGTACATATCGGGTCTCATCGTGTCCGTCTGGCAAGGCGAAACCGCCATGCTGTTCAAGCTGTTCATCCTTGTCGCCGTGCGCGGCCGAAACACCATAGAAGTCGAAGCATAGTAGCGTAAATTACCGGCTAAAATTTCACCAATAATCACTTCCTCCGGATCACAGCCAGGGTTTTGCGGCATGCGGACGCTTTCGTCCGGTCGTTGCCGGCACGGCAACATGCCGGATCCATCCACCGTTTCCGGGGAACTGGACGAATCCGTCCATGCCTGTTCCTGCTCCCTTGCGTCGTACCCTCGGCCATGCGCCGTTTGGCGATATGGCACGACATTTGCATAATGCCGTGCATGGGCCCAAAAGAACGACCTGTCGCATCGCCAAACGCCGCGCCCGGAACGCCGGACTGGCAAGGACTCCTGAAAACGGAGTGCTACGACCTGCTGCCCGCATTCCAGGACCCGCAGCTCTTTTTTGTCCTGCCCAAACTGGCGCGCCTGGCCACGACCAACGACGGCATGCCCGACTTCTTTCTGGAGTTCTTCTCGGACAGCAATGATCACAATGTCGACAATAGCCTGTATGCAATGCTGCACATGGGTTTCGAGATCGACAACAGCCTGAGCGATGCAAGGGCCGGCTTGCCCGCCCGCACAACGCTGCTGCCGTTTACTTTTACCACCGGCACTTATGTGCACATGGAGTCGGGCGACAGCCGCGCCTCGCTGCCATTTGCCTGGGAGAGCGCGAGGCGCGCCAGCATGGACGCCAGGGTGTCGCTGCTGACCGCGCGGCTGCTGTATGGCGCGCTGGCCGCCGACGGCATGACGCCGATGCGTGCAGCGATCGAATGCGCCGTGCCTGCCCTGCTGCCACGTCCGGAGTTGAGCGTGCGCGGCAATCTGGCCCAGCTCCGGCGAGCCGCATGCGACGCCTTGCGCGCGCCCGACGGCTGCCTGCCGTTTGCCGCCCTGGCCGACTTCTTTTCCCAGCCACGGCGGGGCCTGCTGCAATATGACGCCGATGCCAGCCCAGGCGCGGACCTTGGCCTGGCCATCGCCGGCCGCGTGTATCATGCGCTGGGCCGGTTTGCGCCATGCAAGCGCCTCTCCGACGGTCCCCATATTTACCTGGACATCCCCGCGCAGGCGGCGGCCGACATGAGCTGGGACTTGCGCACGCCGCTGCTGGCAACAATCCCCGTCCTGCTGCGCTACGACCCATTCAGATTCCTCACGCCAGGCATATCACGCGACAGGCTGACCGCCTTCACCCGCATTCCCTCCCTGCCCGATGAATTGCGCACGCGGCGCATCACGATCGCCTCCGGGCTGCCGGCCAACATCGTCAATTGCGCGCAGGCGGGACTAAGCCTGCTGGTGGAGAAAGACGTGGCGGAATCGGGCATGACGACCGTCTATTCCGTCGAAGTCTATCCCGCTGAGTGTCGTTCTGCCACGCTGGATCTGCGCTATGCGAAAACCGGCACGGCAAAACCCTACCGCGTCCTCCCGCAGCTGGTCCGCGATGACGAGGTCGTCACGGGCACACCCTTCGACGGCGCCACGGATTTCCTGCTGGTGGAGCCAGGCTTGTTCGCGGTGCAATGCCTGATGTTCCGCGCCAGCGAGAGCCTGCTTGGCGAGGCCGAGATCACGATCGCGTTCAGCGGCGATGCGGCGCTGGCCTCGTTGTCCGCCACGCTGACTGCCGCCAGCCCCAGCGCCGCCTTCCTGGTCGATCCCCCCGCCCCAGGCGCCAGCTGCGTCATTTGCGCGCGCGACCGGAAAAGTCAGGCGGACGCCGTGCAGCTGTCGCTGTCTTGCCGCTCGGCGGAACTGGAGCAGGCCGCGTTCCCCCAGTATGGTCCGCAGGCGGTGCATGTCAGCGTGCTGTTCGAATCAGACACGACACTGGTGCGGCTCGAATTCCAGCCAGAGGCGTTCGATACGGCGCCAGTGCTGCTGGAATTCTTTCCGGCCAGGCCTAGCGGTCAATACAACTATTTTTCCAACAGCATTTTCCATCACCGCTATCGCTATCGCAGGACCGGTGCCACGGCAACCGCGGATTGCCCGTGGTCGGCCCCGCTGTTGCCTGGCCAGGACCTGATCATCCACGCTTAACCCAGGAGTAACGATTACATGAGTAATTTACCCGCAGGTTTTTATGAAGGCGAACTGTACTGTTTTTCCACCGGCCCGGCCCGGGACAACAGCTTTGCAGTCATCCCTGGCCCGCCCACGGTCGAATTGAACCAGGGCAGGCTGGCCATCGATTTGATGGACGTCCCCGATGGCGCCGTATTCTCGCTCCAGTGCGTCTGGCAAGTGGATCCGCAGGCGTTGGAGCGCGCGCGCGCCGCGATTGCCGCACGTTATCCCGATGCCAGCGAAATTACGCTCGACGTGGCCGAGCTGCGCGACGTCCAGGCGACCCTCGCCATCGCCGATGCGGACGACACGCCGCACGTCATCGGTCCCAGGCCGGCATCCGGTTCCGCCGCGAACCGGGTGGTATTCAGCGAAACGCTGGCCGGCGTAAGGAAAGCGGCGGTAGCCCGCGCGCTCGGCGGCAATGCCGACATCCTCAGCCTGCGCTATGCCGGCTCGCTGATCTTGCAAGAAACGGTGGCGGTGGAGATCCAGGGCGACCTTGCCGCCACCCTCAAGTCGCTGGCCCCCAAGCCGCAGGAACAGCGCCAGGGACTGTTTGGCAAAAAAAAGCCCCCTGCTCCGCCGGTGTTGCCGACGCTTGAAGCCTGCGCCACGGCGGTCGACCACGCGATCATGCAAGGCCAGCTCCGCGTTACGAGCACGGCCACCGCGAATGTTTCGCAGCAAGCCTGCGACGATGCGGTGGCCGCGTTGCGCGCGCAGCTTGCCAACATGTTGGCCGATAAAATCGTGCAGCTGGGAGCGGACGCGGCGTATCTCACGTCCTTCCCTGTCATGCTCAAGCATGCCACACCGGAGCAAATGCAGTTCGACATCACGCGCAGCGCCGATCTGGGCGTCTGGGTACGCAGCAATGGGCACGTCGCCTGACCCGCCCCACCGAACCCGCCACTATCCTAGCCACGCACACAGGAGCATCGCATGCTGAAAATCTCGCCCGCAGTCACCGTCACCCGTCTTCCCGGCGCCTTCGCGGGGCACGCGGAAGACTATACCAACGACTATATCCTGTTCCCCGACAGTGAAGATCCGAACATGTACTACGCGCTGGCGGAAAATCCGACCTTTCTTGCCGACGGCAACGGCAATCCCAGCGTGAATCTCACCTGGTATTTTGGCTCGGGCGTGACTTCCGGCGGCATCTGCACGATGGCGGTCGCCTTGCCTATGCCCGATGGTAACAATCCTGTTGTCCGAAGCCGTATTTTGGAGGCGCTGCGGGGGGATAAATCGACATCGCGGATTGCCAAAGCGACTCTCGATCTGTGCAAGGCCATGGACGCCGGCGACTCCGCCAGGGTAGCTCAGCTGAAACAGGAACTGGGCATGAGTGATGCGATGGCAGACAGCAAGAAAGCCGCCTGGGACAATAAAGGCGATTGGGAACAGTTCCTGCCGAGCACTGAGAAGTTCGTGATACGCCCGATCCCGTTTAGAACCGGCAAGGTGACCGTCAAAGCCTTCGCCAACAAGGATGCCTACAAGGCCGAGGAAGCCCAATTCGCCGGCAGTTTCGAGACCACGCCGTCGCTGTTCAACAGTAATGCCGCCGTGGTGACGTTCAACCTCAGCGACCTCGGCGCCAACCTGTTCTGGCATGCGCTGGGCGGCTGGCAACTCGATCCGTCTTCGCCCAAGCCCACAGGTTATGATCAGGCCCGCGGTGGGAGCAGTGTCATCAGTGTCGTTTACCAAGTGGCTTTCGACGGCATGCTGCCCGAAGCCAAGGCTACGGTCACCCTCAATCATGCCGTGCTGGCCAAGCTGGATATCGGAACCAAGGTGACGAGAGGCACCTGGGGCAGCAGGCACGAAGATGTGATGCGCGGCAAGGAGTACAACGACGCCATCAACAGCGCCACCGAAATCGTCCTGCCGGCCGTGGCCTCCAAGGATGACAAGGACAGTGTGCAAAAGATGCTCACCGACTGGGCCGCCAAGCAGTTGGAAGATATGGTCAAGACCCAGTTCCCGCAGGTGAGCCTCAACGACCTGAGCGTGGACGGCGCGCGCACGATCCAGGCGGCGCAGCAGCAATCGCGCACGTACAAGCTGAGCCAGGCCGTCACGCTGCCCAAGCAGCCGCAGGCGCTGCTGCCCAAGATCGACGGCATCGTCAAGGCTGAAGCCCTGGGCAAGTTCTTCCAGCTGATCGACCTCAACGATGTTCCCTATGTGAATGTCGGCCTGACGGTGCGCCCCCCCAATCTCGGCTTTCTCAAAGCGCGCCAGGTTGACCGCTTTGTCGTCACCCAGCTGAAGTACGCCGACCAGAACTTGCTCGACGCGAACGGCAGGAAGGTGGAAAACATCGAGTACATCAGCGCAGGGCCGCAGAAGGACAGCCAGACCTACAGGGGCACCTTTGGCCGCAACAACCAAGACAGGTCCATCCATTACAGCTACCTGGTGACCTACGAGGACGGCACGCCGTCGTTCCGTTCCCAGGCGCTCAACCAGACCGATAACAACTATCTGGACCTGGGCAGCGTCGACATCGGCGTACTCAGCGTGTCGCTGAACAGCATCGACCTGCCCTGGGATGTACTGAGCAGCGCCGACGTCCTGCTACGGTATGGCGATTGGGAAAAAGCAGTGCGGCTGCCGAGGGACAGCGCACCGTTGCTGATCAGCAAGGCATTCGGGCAAGCCATGGACAAGGTCTTGAGCTATCGCCTGACGTTGAACCCGACCTCGGGTGCTCCCGTCACGAGCGAGAACATCGCCGTGCCGCTCGTGCGCGGGCAGGCGGAAATCACGCTGCGCTCGCCGCTGGGCAGCCGCACCAGCCAGATCCGGTTTGAACTTGACGATGCCGTGAACAAGGCGCAGCTGCGAACGGAGTACATATTCCGCGGCGAGGGACCGGACCGCGTGTTCTACCAGCTCATTCAGCTTGACCGCGCGGCGAAAACCAGCAGCTACGAGTGGAATGTGCCGGTCAGCGACGACAAGCCAGGCGCGCTGCGCGTCGTGAAAGCCCGCGTCAACGGCACCACGGACCTGAAGGACCTCAGTGGCGGCAATGTCGATCCCGTCAGCCAGGGCCTCGTCATTACGGTCCACGCCGACAAGCTCGATTCTTTTTAAAACGGGAAGAATGCGATGCTCGCAGACGATCAGCCCGTCACCGTGGAAAGCGCGCCCCACATCTTGGTCTACGGGGATACCGATATTCCCACGCGCTTTTACTATGCCTCCACCCGGCCGGCGGTGGCGCGCGGCAGCAAGGGCTACCAGCTCACGCTGACGCATTACGACACACCGGTGGACGGCATCGCCGGCATGCTGTCGCTGGTCGTCAACCTGCAGCCGGACCAGCAGGAAATGGACGCGCTGCGCAGTGAGCTGTCGGCGCGCAATCCGGGCGAGACGCTGCAGTTCGTTCCCATGCCGTGGACGGCAGGCACGGTGGCGGTGACCGTCGGCGGCGGCGCGCCATTGAGCGGCATGCCGTCCCTGCTGGGGGACAACTCGGCCGCGCTGTCCATCTCCCTCAGCATCGAACAGTATCAGTTGTTGCGGCCGCGTGAAGGCGCTGTCGCGGCGCCGCTATACGTGGTCTACAGCCTTTCCTATGATGCCATGCGTCCCGAATATGCCTTCTGGATCCATTTCGACGCAAGCCGCTTCCGCGACTGGATGCAAAAAAAATGCTCGGCCAGCTTTCTTTTCATATCAGTAGAAAAATCCGAGACGTTTGAAGAGCTGCGCCAGGCGGGCGTGCTGCGGGTGGAATCGGAAAACCGGACCGGCGAGGAACCGCCGGCCGGCTTCCGCCAGGCTTTTCTCTGCAGCTTGCGAAGCGTGCTGGTGCCCCTGCCCCGTTTTGCGCAGACGCCCCAGGCTGGCGGCAGCAGCTGGCTGGTCGGGGTCGACTGCGGCGCCGTGCGCGATATCGAGCTGCTGAGCAAGCGGCTGGACACGGACATGCGCATCAAGGGCGTCGTCGCCCGCAAGGCCTATATCCAGGGCGAGCTGGCGGAACTGGCGGAAGCCCTTGCGGAGCGGGGCGTGCAGGAACTGCCAACGCGGGTCAGTTTTACCCAGCCGCTGACGGTACGCTGCCACGACAGCTTCCAGGGCATGCCGGTCGAGGTGCTCAATGCTCAAGTGCTACCGGCGATCCTGCCCCGGTCCTTTCATTCCTTTGAGCGCAGCGGGGACGAGTGGCATATCTCGCTGACGCACAAGCCAGGCACGGATGCCGGTTATACCTGCCTGTGCACCCCGCATTTTGGCGGCGACCGTCCCGCCATGGCACCTGTTGCCATTCCCATCGCACGCGCGCAGGCCTACCTCGACATCGTACCTTCGGCCTATTTCAGCTACCGGAACTACAGCATCGGCACCGCCGATGATTTTCCATGGCAGCTCGTGCGCGAGGTACGGCTGGAGCTGCGCGGCCCGGTCGGCCTGGCATTCCGGCCTGGCAGGGCAACGCTGGTGAAAAATGCCCCGTCAGGCACGGTCGAAGCCTTTGCCCCGGAGCGCGTGGACCTCGAGCAAGTAGCCTTCAGCGCGCAAGTCACGCCCAATCCGCGCAAGGGACTGCCGTTTACGGTGGATGGCGTGCCGGCCGGCGCCACCGTCTTCTTCCATCCCCTGCGCCGGAGGGTCGTGACGTTTCGCGGCGCACCCGGCGGCAACTGGGACGATCTCGCGCGCATCGTCATCGTGGTCTCCGCCGTTGCGGGGCGGCCGCAGTTATGGGACAGCGAGCGGCTGGTCCTGCTGCCAGAGGCGCCGCACGCCAGGTTTACCTACTGGCATGCGGGCGACAAGACGCTGAGTTACCAGGTTCGCTACATCCGCGCGAACAGCCGCGAAATCACCGTGGCAGGCGTCGAGACGGCGCAAGCGGAAGTGGTTCTTTCAATTCCTGAAGAAATTGACCAACACTGAGGACACAGCCATGATCTATATCGACAAGAAAAAACTCACCGTGGACGGCGTCGATGTCTACCCCGACCATGAGTCGCCGACACAATTCTGGTATATCCCGGGCACGATACAGCTTGCGCACAAGGGAGACAGGAAAGCGCTGTCCTATCTCTGGTACACCGATTCCGACAGCGATACCGATGGCACCGGCTTCCTGAATTTCGAGGTCAATACGGCGCTGATGCCCGACACCCTGGAACGCATCCGCCGCGCAATCGCCTCGACCTGGGACGTCAACCCCAAAAAAATCACCGTTTCGACCGTGCCCTATCAGGCAGGCAGCGTGAATTTTTCAGTGCTCGGCCCGGTGGCGGCCCAGGCCGGCGACCAAGGCAAGGATGCGGCCGTTGTCTACCAGAGCAAGGAACAACTGGTGTGGAACGCCGGGTCTTCCTCGCTGGTGGGCGACAATGCCGCCGTCTGCTCCGTGAAGTTCAGCAAGGAGGGCAAGCTGGCGGCGGCCATGAAAGGCGCGCTGCAAAGCAGGAGCCGCCACATCGGGGCGCTGTACCGGCTGGAGTTTCTCGCCATGCGCCCGTCGGTCACCTTTACCGTCAAGGGCGAATTCAAGAAAACCATCGAAGACTTCAAGGCCAGCATCGGCCTGCAGATCCCCCTTGAAGCGCTGGTGCTCGACCTGGGCATCAACGCCCAATGGCAAAAGATCATGCAGAACACCGACTTGAAGATCGAGGTGGTCAATTACACGGGTGAAGGCGATGCAAATCTTGAAGGCCTCAAGTGGGCCAGGCAGCTCTTGCTGGACTATGTGCTGAAGAACTTCTTCGAAGTACAGCTGGGCGCCGACCCACATGCCTGGAGCCCGCTGGCGCAAGCGCCTCAGGCCGAAGAGGCCGTCATGAAAGCCAAGCAGGTGGAGGAGGCAGCCGCCGAACAGGTGGAGAACGAGAAGGACAAGACCGGCGAGCAGGACGGCAAGGACGAAGAAGGCGATAAGGAAGGCGGCAAGGGCACGCCAGCCGAAGGCGTCGCCACGGCCGCCGAAACAGTCAAGGAAATTGTCAAGGCGGCGGCCATTCCCATCCCCAAGGTCAACATCCGTGCCGCCTATTATTCAGGCAAGCAGGTCAATTCCATCGATTTCATCTACTCGGAAAGAAAGGCCACGCTGACCACGGTGCTGCCGCAGGCACTGATCGGCCTCGATGCCGCGGACCGGCCGGACGACTACATCACGCAGATCAACCGGGCGCAAGACCCGTTTGGCCTGCGCTACCCAGTGACCGTTTCGTTGCCAGGCAGCGACAGCCAGGCCAAGATCGGCCTGCAGACGCTGAACCTGCAGGCCCGCTACCCGGCCGGCAAGCCCCGGGGCCAGCAAGCGACCGTCAACCTGACCGTCAACGATGGCGTCAGCAGCGGCGTCAATCCCCTGCCCTTCCAGTACGACGCCAACGGCAGCGCCGGCGTGGAGTATGCGGCAGACTTCGTCTTCAAGCCGGACAGCGCATGGCAAAGCGACACCTTCCAGTACAAACTCAGCGGCACCAGCGAGAATGGCCTGATCGTTGCCATGCCCGAGTCCGTCGCCGAATTTTTAAGCATCGACGTCAGCCTGAGTGCCGACTTCATCTGGGATAACTGCGACTCTGCCGTGGTGATCCTCAGCAGCAAGAAGTGGAAAGGCGATAAACGCATTGTCATCCAGCAGGGCAAGGAAGAACCGCAAGTCCTGCGGGTGCGCGCCGAAGCGCAGTACAGGGATGAAGCCGTTCACTACAAGGTCGAGCTGCGCAAGAACAACAAGGTCGTCCACGCCTACGGCCCGCAGCCCGTCACGGACAAGCAGGTGACCGTGGTCGACCGTTTCCTCGGCCATGTCCCCATCTATTTCAGCGCCGGATTCAGCGACGACGTGGCCGACATCACGGTCTCCTACCAGGATGGCGACTACGTGTGGGAAGACCAGTTCCAGCTTGAACCGGGGCAGCGCAAAGTCCAGAGAATCGTTCCCACCCTCAAGGAATTAAAGCTCAAGAGCCAGTTGCAGGCCGACTATGTGGTCAGCTACGATTCCGGCGGCGAACTCAAGGGCACGATCAAAGGCGGTCAGACGGTGATCATCAAGGCCCCCGTGCTGGCGTCGGCGACATGACGCTCGCGGCGGCGCTGCCCAAAGATGCCGCTGCGTGGCGCGGCGGCCTGGAGCGGGCCTGGCGCATCATTGGCGGCTTCGACGATGCGGCCGCGCGCGAGTTTGCGCGCGTGACCGGCCAGGCCGCCGGACTCGCCGGCTCGCCATCGCACTGGGGCGGCGGCCTGCTGAACCAGTCCGGCGCGCCGCTGGAGTTCTCGTTTTCGACACGCAACAACGAGCTGCGCTACACGCTGGAGATTGGCGGCCGGGATACGGCTCCCGCGTCGCGCCTGGCATACATCAACGTGCTGCTGGAAGCGCTGGGCCTGGAAAGCGGCTGGCAAGGCGCGGCGCGCCAGTTTCCGGCGCTGCAACAGGAACAGGGCCTGGCCTGGGGCGCCTGGCTGGCAGCGCGCCAGGCGCATCCGGCTTGCCCGGGGCTGCAGCCCGGCACCTGCTACAAGGTGTATGCGGAGGTGCCGCGTGGACGGCTGCCAGCCGCGCACGCCTTGATGCAGCAGTACCTGGGGGCGGCCCCACTGGCCGACGCGCCGCTTGCACGGCTGGTGATGGTGGGCGCGGCGCCCGGGGCGGCGCGCTGCGAATTCTATTTTGAACTGGGCAGCCGTATATTTTCCCTGGCTTGCCTGCACGGCCTGATGGATCGCGTGGGCCTGGCGCACCGGTGCGACGCGCTGGCGCGCCTGATTGACAGATTCGAATTCCGGCGTGGTCGCCAGCACGACGCGCTGCCCAACGCGCAATACGGTTTCAGCTACGCCATATCGCCCGAACGGCAAGACGCCACGTTTTCGGTGATCGTTTTTGCGGCGGATCTCGCCGGCGGAGATGCCTGGGTGCGCCACCAGCTGTTGACGGACGCGAGCCGCCAAGGCATGGCGTTGCCGCTGTACGCCGCCTTGAGCGAACCGGTTGCCGGCAGCTACTTTTGTTCCGAGTTTCACAACATGCTCACTTTTTCCGTCGATGCGGCCGGGCCGCCCGCATGGCAGATTTCCATTTCTCCTCCGCCGGAGGTTCTGACTGATCCAACACTGAAAGGATCTGCTTGATGTTTCATATCGCTTCCATCTCCGTAGAGAAAGGCCGCGTGCGCAAGACTGAGCTTGGTAACGCCCTTACCTCGACGTCCACCGAGCTGAACGCGCCCGGCCTGCTCAGCGCGACATCCGGCGCGGGCTTGTATCTCCCCGCCTACCGCAGCGCTGCACAGCAGGCGGGCGGGCATGAAGCCTTCGCCACCACGCTGGCCGACAACGGCGGCCTGATCGTGTATCTCGATACTCCCGCGCTCGATGCGCTGCCGGTAGCCAGCCCGCTGGTAGCCGGGGCCGTCTTTACGCTGGTGATCGACGCCAGTGCCGGCGGCCGCCGCCTTCCCCTGCAGGCCACGCGCCACGGCAACACCGTGGAACTCAGGACGACGCTGGCGGGTGACGAGCTCAAACGCGTGCGCACCGCCCTGTTCGATGCCACGCCCAACGTGGCCGTGGAAGTGGCGCAAGCCGTGCCCCTCGCCGCCAGGCTGACCGAAGAGTTTGTCCAGCGCAACTGGGCCAACGCTACCGTGCGCGCTGGACTGCTGGGCCTGTTTGGCGGCATCCCGTTCGACAACCCGTCGACGTATTTTCGGATGGCCAGAAGCGGCGATCCGGATTTCCCCAACCAGTATCTGCTGCTGTCCTGCGTGTACACCACCACGGTGGGCGTGCCGTCCTTGCCAGGATATATACAATGGCAACTCAACTGGAACGGCCGCGCATACAACTATTACCAGGACAACCAGGAACGCGCGCGCGTGTTCTACCTGCCCGACGGCTTTGAATTTGCACGGGGCCCCAGCGGTTCGCCTTCCATCTCGCTGCTGCAGTTTTCCGTACCCAAACAGGCCAGCCTGGAAGTCGACATCAATGCCACCTTCCGCTACTTCGGCAAGCCCGTGGTCGATGCGGCGCGTATCCAGAATGCTGGCGACGTCTTGCGGGGCAAGATAGGCGCGGCGGTGCAGATGTTGAACATCGAGGATGGCCACACGATCAGGAAGACTTTTTTCCAGTATTTGCCCAACGTCCAGGCCAGCAGCGAAAGTGGCAATCTGCTGCCACAGCAAAACGCCAGTATCGACCTGGTCAAGGGCCTGCGCAACGAGCTCCAGCTGAACCTGCTGCAGTTCCGCGCGCTGTGGGCAGCGATTTTCAGCAGTGCCCCGGAAAAAAACCTGTTCCGCGGCTGGGTCGATGTCGAACTATCCGGCGGACGCTACCAGGACCGCATCGAATTCAACGGCAGGCTGCCTGCTGAAAAGCCTGCCTCCTTCCTGGACGATATCCTGGACGTGTCCGCCACCAGTACTTACCCGAAGGAATTCACCTTCAGGACTGCCCCCGCGGTCTTCGAGGCGCCTTCCAAGGTGTTGGAAATCAGCCTGACCTTTTCCGGCAGCCAGCACCTGACGCTCGATAAGGAAAACAACAAGGTCAGCATCCTCCTGGCACGCCCCATCCGTGACTTGATCCTCGGCAATCAGGCCCCGGACCACTACCCATACCGGATGCAGGTCGTCGACAACGACGGCACCATCCGCTGCGGCAATTTCACGGCCGACAGCAGCATTCCGCTGCAATGGATTAGCAAACCCATGATCGCATCCTGCGGCGACTGCCCGTAGCCACCACAACTTAGAGAGGTTCCTCATGGCAGGAAAGAAACTTTTTACCAATCGCACGCCCTATCTGCTGGCCGTGACCCTGGTGGTGCGCGCCAGCGAAGACCCGCGCAACCAGGCCGGCAGCAAGGATTTCATGCTCGGCGCGCAAGAGCACAGGTGGGAGGAATATGGCAACAACATCGATATCTATCTTAACGGCATCAAGCTGGTGGCC
This sequence comes from Janthinobacterium foliorum, assembly GCF_978021625.1. Taxonomy (NCBI): domain Bacteria; kingdom Pseudomonadati; phylum Pseudomonadota; class Betaproteobacteria; order Burkholderiales; family Oxalobacteraceae; genus Janthinobacterium; species Janthinobacterium foliorum. The sequence continues at coordinate 229,327 of NZ_CDXDQE010000008.1, forward strand.
ACCTACGACGGACAGATGGTGGCGCAGCAATATATTGTGATCTTGCGCAGCTCGCCGCTCGACAACCAGTTAAACATGCGCAATGCCGTCGATTTCGGCTATCAGAACGGCAGCTTCCAGCTCTCCACGCGCCAGGCGTAACACTGCGCGACGCCAGCACCTCGCGCACCGGGTGACTGGCCAGCTGCATCAGGCCGCAACGCCTTGCCATGCCTGCCGCCAGCGGCGCCTGCCTCAGGCTGGCAGCGCCAGCCGCATCTGCCCGGCGATTCTCGCGGCATCCTTGCCTGGCGGCAGGCCGAAGGCGCGCGCGTAGTCGCGGCTGAACTGGGTGGGACTCTGGTAGCCCACGGCAGCATTTGCCGCATCGATGCCAGCCTGGAATAGGCCCGGGCAGCGGCCAGGCCCGCGACGCCGGCCCTTCCCTCAGCCATTGCCGATGCCGATGCTGTGCATGACCCTGGCCGCGTTATCCTTGCAATCGACATCCACTGGCCTGGCGTCGATCAGCTGGATCAGCGACAGCAGATGGGCCTTGTTCTGGGCCAGGCGCACTTCCAGCGATTCGATATCCGCAATCTTCTTCCTGAGCGCCGCCATCAGTGCGTCATGCCGCCATGACGAAATATCTTCCGGCAAGACTTGCTTGATCTCATCGAGGGAAAAGCCCGCCTGCTGCGCGTCGCTGATAATGGACAGCACGGCCAGCGCTTCCAGCGGATAGTCGCGGTAGCCATTGGCTTGCCGGTTCACGGCTTTCAACAAGCCCTTGGCTTCGTAGAAGCGTATCGTCGATGCCGCCAGGCCGCTGCGCCTGGCCAGTTCGCCAATTTTCATCGTTCTTCCCATCTCCTGATCAGTGTGGCTCCCGCCGCCACGGGCAAGAGCGCCACATGGTGTCATCCACTATAAGCTTGAAGCCCGCTTCAATGTCAAGCGGCCACCGGGCGGCCAGGACTCGCGTGGCGCCGGCAATGTCGCCAAACCGAGACAAACGATATTTTTGCATTGTAGCGCTTGACCTTCAAGTTAGCTTAAAGCTTATTGTGAGGGCATCGCAACCCTGGAGATCACGATGCATCCCTACACCGCACTGACGCTGCCCAATGGGGCAGTCATTCCGAACCGCCTGGCCAAGGCAGCCATGGAAGAGAACATGGCTGACAAGGATCACGCCCCTTCGGCGGAACTGATACGCCTGTACCAGTCCTGGGCCGACGGTGGCGTTGGCCTGATGATCACTGGCAACGTGATGATCGACGGCCGCGCCATGACGGGCCCAGGCGGCGTGGTGCTCGATTCCGAGCAATTTGGCGCCCGCTTTGCGCAATGGTCCGCGGCTGCCCGTTCGCGCGGGGCGCACATCTGGATGCAGATCAACCACCCGGGACGCCAGATGCCGGCGGCGATGGGACAGGAAACCATCGCGCCGTCCGCCGTGCCCATGGACCTGGGAAATTTTTCCAAGCAGTTTTCCGCGCCGCGCGCCATGACGCCGGCCGACATCGCCGACGTGACGGCGCGCTTTGTCCGGGCCGCGCAGCTGGCGGAACAGTTTGGCTTTACGGGCGTGCAAATCCACGCCGCCCATGGCTACCTGATCAGCCAGTTCCTCTCCCCCATCACCAACAAGCGCACGGATCGCTGGGGCGGCCCGCTCGACAACCGGGCCCGCCTGCTGGTCGATATCGTCCAGGGCGTGCGGCAAGCCGTCGGCAAGGACTTTGCCGTGGCCGTCAAGCTCAACTCGGCGGACTTCCAGAAAGGCGGCTTCAGTCCGGATGATGCCAAGAAGGTGGTGGCCATGCTCAATGCCATGGGCGTGGACCTGATTGAATTGTCCGGCGGCAGCTACGAAGCGCCGGCCATGCATGGCCAGACGCGCGACGGCCGCACCTTGGCCCGCGAAGCCTATTTCCTGGAGTTCGCCAGGGACATCGCCCCCGTGGCCAGCATGCCCGTCATGGTGACAGGCGGCATACGCCGCTACCAGGTGGTGCAGCAAGTGCTCGACAGCGGCATCGCCATGGCCGGCATGGGCACGGCGCTCGCGCTTGAGCCGCGGCTGCCGGCGCAATGGCGTAGCGATCAATCGGCAACGCCCTTGCTGCGCGCCATCACGTGGAAAAACAAGGTGCTGTCGTCGATCGCGTATATGGCGATGGTGAAGTATCAGCTGCGGCGCCTCAGCCAGGGGAAACGCACCCAACCGGATGTGGCGCCCGCCCTGGCGCTGCTGATGCAGCAATGGGAAACGGCCATCAGGAATCGCCGTTATCGCCGCCGGATGCGCCAGCATGCGCTGCCGGCGCAATGAACGGGTGGTTAAGCCTGACTGATCGAACATGAAAGGTACAAGAGATGAGCATGAACATGGCCATGGCGGTGTTTCCATTACTGTTGAGCATTGCGGCAATCCCGTCCCGGGCCGCATCCCCCGCCCCCGGCCAGCAGGTCATCATCGATATCGCCGGCCATCCTGTGCCGGTGGCGGCTGGCGGCCTGTATGACCGCTTCCGCTCGAATCCGCCGTTGTCCGTCATCGCCGCGGAAGCGCCGGACATCGACCTGAGCTGGTTCGAGAGCATCAAAAAGGACAAGGTCGCCATCGGCTTTGACTCGTATTCCCCGAACTTCTATTATCGGAACAGCAAGATCACGGCGGTATTCACGGCGGACCTGGCGCGCCTGAAGGCGCTCATGCCCGAAGCCATCCTGAAGCAAGTGCAGCCGCTGCAAGTCTGGCCAGGCAGAGGCGCCGTGGCACTGACCGCGTACGCCTATGCATACTGCGACAACGACAGCTACCATGAAATTTCATTGGCGATCGCGACCAGCAAGCCTGGCAGCGCCAGCCTTGGCCCGTTCACGCTGATCGGCCAGTCACTGTCCCAGGATTTCTGGGGCTATGTGCTGAAGCTTCCCGTCGACACGGAACTGGCCAGGGTGCGTGGCGTCGTTGGCTACAATCTGCCCAAGTGGCGGACCGCCATCGACCTGCAGGAAACGCAGGAAACCATCTCCTTCGCGGTCACGGACAGCGAAACGGGCAAGCTGGATTTTGTTTTTACAGGCAAGAAACTGGGCGATCTGTCCCGCAAGGCTGAGCTGGTGAATAACAGCTTTATCAACCTGGGCCGCGATGGGCGGCTGACTTATGGCCATGCCGTTTCCCGGCAGCTCAGCCATGCCACCAGCAGCAGCGCGCATTCGGTGAGCCTGGCACTGGGAGAAGGCAGCTTTTCCGCCTACATCAAGTCATTGAAACTGGGGAAGATGTTGAAATATGAATACGTGCCGCAGTTCCAGAGTGCGCTGTATGCCCCGCAGCCGCTGAAGGCGCTGGGTGCCGAAGCAAGGTAAGCAGGCACCCTTGGCGGGTGCCCGTCATTGCCTTGCCCGTGTGCATGCTACTTGCCGGCCTGGTTGATCGCGCTGGCATACTGCTGCGTCAAGCCTTCCTTCTTGTAGATGGCGTCGAACAGCCAAAAGAATCCGCCCTGAATGCCGCAGGATTCGATCCAGCCGGACATGATGCCGTGCACGTCGGCCGGGGTGCTGTCGCTGTCGAGACCCGGGTAGACGGGAACGGCGCCGAAGTCCCAGCCGGAACAAGGCGACTGGCCCGCGCCGCCTGAATAGCATTGCAGGTGGACGGCCGTGACCGTGCCCGGCCGTTGCCCGTTGGCGCTGGCGGCGACGTCGATCCAGAAGCCGTTGTTGGTGTACGGGCACAGGTTTACTTCGTAGCCCAGGTTGCCGAGCATGACGGCGAAACTGACCATCGACGCCTGGTCATAGCAGTTTTCATCATCGAAATCGATGGCGTCGATCTGCGGGATGGCGGCTTTCAGGGCCTGGAAATTCCGGTACAGGATGCTGTCCGGTCCCGTGCCCTGCTGCTCGACCAGCGCCTGCACCGCCTGGAAGACGCCGTTGTTGCTGGAGCCGACTGAAAAGGTCAGGCGCGTCACGCTCGTGGGCGCCGTCTTGAGCGCGGCCATCTGACTGGCGAACTGCGGGTGCGTGGCAGCGCCCACATATTCGCCATTGCTGGCAAGCAGGAATTCGTAATTGAAATTGAGGTCGCCCTGCGTATTGATGGCGATATTCCAGACGATGACTTCCCGAAAGCCGGACGCCTTGAGCTGGGGGATGGCCGCCGCGCCCTGGTTGTAAACCGGGCCGCCGCCGTAAATGCCGGACATCATGCCGCCCTGCGCGGCGCCAGTGCTTGAGGATTGATTCGTCGACATAGCTGTAACCTCTCTGAAGTGTCATCGGATGAAGGACAGTGCCAGCGCATCATGCCTTAATTTTTGCTCAAAATTATCTCCAATAAACACGCCGGCACCGAAAGAATGGCCTTGCCTGCGCGGCCCTGGCCCTAAGCCGCGCCATCCAGGCGCGCCAGTTCGCCGTCAATGGCGAACTGCTCGCGCTGCCGCCCGGCGTCCGGCGCGACCGGCATGTACGGCAGGAAGTACAAGGTCAGTTCTTGGCCGTCCGGCTCGCTGACCCCGGCCACGGTATTGACGATATTGACCAGCGCCTCCGTCCAGGTGATGCCGATGGTCCCGGCCGTGGCCGCGGCGCGGATGGATAGCAGCGCGTGATGGCGCGAGCGCTGCATGTCGATGACGGTCACGATGTGCTTCCCGGAATTAATCGAGACAAAATAATCGAAGATGGCATGGTCAAATTGCGCAATGGCTTCGTCAGCCAGGGCAAGGGTTGCCGGGTCGGGCTGGCCCTCGCCCATCGTGATGAGTTTGATCTCTTCAGTCTGATTGCTGACCAGGCATGCGATACCGGGGCGCACGAGGACGCCGCAAAAGATGGCGTCGCCCGTGGCGATGGCCGGTTCGTGCACGGCATACAGGGCATCGTGCTGCCAGCGGGCCCCGTCCGGCGTCACCCACGCGCCCAGAAAAGCGCCGCCGATGCCCCGGTCCAGCAGCTGGTCGTGCACGCCGTAACTCTGCAACAGCGCGATGAGCGGCATGAACAGGCGTCTGGCGTTATCGGCGCGGCTGATGTCGTCGCGCCGCAATCCCGCAAGCCGGGCGACCATTTTTTCAGTCCAGCGTTGTTGCTCCCCTGGCACGCTGCCCGTCTGCACCAGCCCATCGACGTAAGAGATGGACTGCGACGCCGTGTCGATGCGCAGCAGCACCGGCTTCTTTCCCGCATAGCCGCCGATCAGGACGGTGGTATCGCTGATCTTGCCGCCGGCGCTGCGCATGGCCGCGTTCGCGGCGTCATACAGCGATCGCCCTGCCGCATGCGCTTCCTGAAAGCGTCCCAGCAGCCGCTGCCCCACCCGTACGTCGCCGGCAAAGCCCGCGACGAAATCGGCGCCGACGCGCAGCTTGAGCCCTTCTTCCGCCACGTAGGGAAAGTGCGGACTGTTGGTCCTTCCCTGCCGCTCGCCAAAAGTCGTGCGCGGTATGCCCTGTTGTTGATGCATGTCTGGGTGCTCCGCGCTAAGCAGGCTGTCGGCGACGATGACGACGCCGTCCTGCGTGCGCCAGCCGAGGCAATAGGTCATAAAGGCTCCTGTTTATGCTGTTTGTATAGCGGCCGCCAGATCCGGCGCCGTCCTGGCCCAGGCGTGTTGATTATTTCTAAATAGCAAGACTATCACAGCCTCATGGAGATACGCCACCCGCTCCTGCCCATCGTTTCATCCCGGTCAAAGACGGCGTGCGCCGTTGACACCCATCAGTGTCTGTCCTATAGTCGCCGGGTTAACAAGAAATGAGAATGAGAATCATGATCATCAATATGAAGAAATGGCTCGTCTGTTACCCCTTGCTGGCGGCCGCGCTGCTGCTGGCCGGCGGCGCGCACGCGCAAGCGACCGACGAGGGTGCGGGCGCCAAGCAGCTGTGGCAGCTGATTGACTACGTGGCCGTCGATTACGGCGGCGCTGTCGAGCATGGCAAGGTCGTCAGCGAGGCGGAATATGCGGAGATGCTGGACTTCACGGAAAACGCGGGCACGCAGATCACCGCCCTGCCCGCCCATGCCTCGAAGGCGGCCGTGGCCAAGGCCATCGCCGACTTGCGCGCCGCCGTGGTGGCCAAGGCCGATGCCGAGGAAGTCAAGCGCCTGGCGCACCACGCAAATGGCTTGCTGATCGCCGCCTACCCGATTCCCGTGGCGCCGAAAACGCTGCCGAACCTGGCGCGCGGCGCGGCCCTGTATGCGGCCCAGTGCGCATCGTGCCACGGCGCGGCCGGTGGCGGCGACGGGCCGCTGGCGGCCAGCCTGGAGCCGAAGCCGATCGCCTTCACGGATGGCGACCGGGCGCAGTCGCGCAGCCTGATGGCCCTGTACCAGGTCATTTCGCAGGGCGTCGGCGGCACGTCGATGGCCAGTTTCGGCCATTTATCCGAAAACGAGCGCTGGGACCTGGCCTTCTTCGTCGGCGGCATGTCGCATGACGACGCGGCGCGCGCGCGCGGTGAAAAGCTGTGGCAGGACGATGCGCGGGCCAAGGGTCTGTATGCGGACCTGGCCGCCGTGACGACCCTGACGCAGGAAGCGGCGGCCGCCAAGCTGGGCGCGCAGGAAGCCGCCGCGCTGACGGCCTACCTGCGCAGCCATCCGGACAAGGCCGAGGCCCACAAGCCGGCCGGCCTGGCCCTGTCGCGCCTGCGCCTGGCCGAAAGCCTGGCCGCCATGCATGCGGGCGACCGCGCGGCCGCCACGCGCCTGGGCCTGTCGGCCTACCTGGACGGCTTCGAACCGATCGAACCGATGGTCGGCGCGCGCAACAAGTCCCTGCTGCTGGCCGTGGAAAACGCCATGCTGGCCTACCGCTCCGCCGTGGCCAAGGGCACCGTGGCCGAGGCCAACGCTGCCGGCGACAAGCTGCAGCAGCTGTTTACCCACGTGGAAGCGGAGCTGGGCGACGCCCAGGCGGACCCGATGACGACGTTTATCGGCGCCCTGACGATCTTGCTGCGCGAAGGCGTGGAAGCGCTGCTGATCGTCATCGGCATCATCGCCTTCCTGCGCAAGGCCAAGCGCAACGACGTGCTGCCGTACGTGCACGCGGGCTGGATCAGCGCGCTGGGCGCCGGCGGCCTGACATGGGTGGCGGCAACGTATCTGGTCACCATCAGCGGCGCCAGCCGCGAAGTGAGCGAAGGCCTCGGTTCCGTGTTCGCGGCGCTGGTGCTGCTCAGTGTGGGGCTGTGGATGCACCAGAAGAGCAGCGCCGGGCGCTGGCAGGAATACCTGCACGAGAAACTCACGGCGGCCATGACGCGACGCTCGGCCTGGGGCCTGTTCGCCCTGGCCTTCATCGCCGTCTACCGCGAAGTGTTTGAAACGGTGCTGTTCTACTCGGCGCTGGCGGCCGATGGCAATGGCGGCGCCCTGCTGGGCGGCTTCCTGGTGGCGATCGTGCTGCTGGCCATCATCGCCTGGGCCTTGCTGCGCAGCAGCGCTCGCATGCCGATCGGCAAGTTCTTCTCCCTGACGTCCGCCTTCGTGGCCGTGCTGGCCGTGATCCTGATGGGCAAGGGCGTGGCCGCGCTGCAGGAAGCGGGCTGGGTGGGCGTGACGCCCGTCGACTTCATCCGCGTCGACCTGCTGGGCATCCTGCCGACCCTGGAAACCCTGCTGGCGCAGGCGGCCATCCTGGCCATCATCGTCGCCGGCTATGGCTGGAACCGCATCGCCGCAGGCAAGCGCAAGCCCGCCTAGTCGCTTGCGGCGCGCCGGTACGGGCCATGCCCGTGCCGGCGCTGTCCCTCGCTTTCACTGCCGTCCGGCGGTTTTTGCGTCGCCTCCCGCTGCCGGCAAGGCAAAACTGAAGACGGCGCCCTGGTCCGGCACGCTGTGCAATTCGATGGTACTGCCGTGCAACTGCAGGATGCGCCGCACGATCAGCAGGCCCAGGCCGCCGTTGCGCCCGTCCGGGCCGGGACTGAACGGCCGGCGGAACAAATCATCCAGCAGCGCGGGGGCGATGCCGGGCCCCGTGTCGCTGACGGTCACGCGCACCTGCGCGCCGTCGCGGCGCAGCGCCACCTCGACCTGCCCGCCCTGCGGCGTGTGGCGGATGGCATTGTCGAGCAGGTTCGTCAGCACGCGCTCGATCATGCCCAGGTCCGCGCGCACCATGGCCGCGTCGCGCGGCAGGCTGGCGCCCAGGCGCACTTGCCGTGCCTGCGCCGCCAGCTCGCACTTCTGGAACACATCCTGTATCAGGTCGCTCAGGGAAAACGCTTCCGGCACGGCTTCGACGGAACCGTGCTCCAGGCGCGCCAGCTCGAACAGCGATTGCGCCAGCCGTCCCACCTTGCTGCTTTGCGCCAGCGCGATGCCCAGGTAGCGCTGGCGCTCGGCCGCATCCAGGCTCGCGTCCTTGAGCAGCAAGGTTTCCAGGTAGCCATGCAGGGAGCCGAGCGGCGTGCGCAGGTCGTGCGAGATATTCGCCACCAGTTCGCGCCGCTCCTGGTCGTGCCGTTTCAGGGTGCGCCACTGCTCGCCGATGCGTCCCGCCATCTGCGCGTAGGCCGTTTCCAGCACGGCGATTTCATCGCGCCGGCCGGCCGCCGCGGGCATACCGGCCGCTGGCAGTGGCAAGGGCAGCTGGGCGGGATCGGCCTGCGTGTCGAAATCGCGCATGGTGGCCGCCAGCCGGTGCAGCGGCCGCGTGATCAGGCGCAGCGCCATCAGGCCCGCCACCAGGCCCAGCAGGGCAACCAGGGCCATCGACCACAGGGTGGTGCGCAGCACGGAACTGGCGGCCACGCGGGCGGCCAGCCGGTCGTGCTCCTCGCCCAGCAGCACAACATAAACATAGCCTGAAATGGCGCCATCCTGGCGCTGCCCCGCGCGCAGGGCGGCAGCGCTGAAGACCTTGCGGCCCGCGGCGCTGCGCGGATCGTCGCCGAGGATGGGCAGCATGCCGTTGTCGAGAAAGCGCCGGATGGGCGCCAGGTCCACCACGCGGCGCATCAGATGGCCGGCCGGCGCCGCATGGCCGACGATGACGCCGTGCGGATCGAGCAGATACACTTCCACGCTGGGGTTGACGGTCATCAGCTGGTCGAACATGCGCCGCACGGCGTCGGGCCGCAAGCCGTCCTCGCCCATCACCTGGGTGTCTTGCGCGATGCTGGCGGCCAGCCCCCGCGACAGGCCCTGCACGACTTCCTTCTCGTGCATGCTGTTGGCGCGGATCTGCAGCCAGGCCGACGCGCCGCAGCAGGCCAGCAGCAAGATGGCGAAGGCCAGCGACAGGCGCTGCGTGAGGGTCAGGTTCATCGCCACCTTACTGCGCCGCGTCGGCGCGGGGCGCGAAGCGGTAGCCCCGGCCCCAGACGGTGAGGATGCGCTGCGGCTCGGCCGGGTCGGCCTCGATCTTCGCGCGCAGGCGGTTGATGTGCGTGTTGACCGTATGTTCGTAGCCGTCGTGCTGGTAGCCCCACACCTGGTTCAGCAGGTCGAGCCGCGAAAAGACCTTGCCCGGCTGCCTGACGAAGAAATACAGCAGGTCGAATTCGCGCGGCGTCAGGTCCAGGCGCCTGCCGTCGACCCTGGCTTCGCGCGTCAGCGGGTCGAGGGCCACGCCATGCAGGTCCAGGCTGCCCTCCTCCCCTTTGCGCTGGCGCAGCATGGCGTCGCTGCGGCGCACGAGCGCCTTTACGCGTGCCACCAGTTCCAGCACGGAAAACGGCTTGGCCAGATAATCGTCGGCGCCCAGCTCCAGGCCCAGGATGCGGTGCACTTCGCTGGCGCGCGCGCTGGTGATGATGATGGGCGTGTAGACGGGCATGGCGCGCGCCTGGCGGCAGATTTCCAGGCCATCCACGCCGCCCGGCAGCATCAGGTCGAGGATCAGCGCATCCCAGCTGCCGCGCTTGAGCTGTTCCAGGCCGCTGCGTCCGTCGGCGCAGTGGCACACGTGGTAGCCCTCGTCCTGCAAGTGCAGGCGCAGCAGGTCGGCGATCGGCTGGTCATCCTCGACGATCAATACGCGCTTGCCGCTGTCCTTGCCTGTTTCCATGCCATGCCCTGATAGGTGGCCCGCGCGGGCCCGTCGAACGTCATTGTGCCGGAAAACCCGCTGGCAAAGTATCACAAATCATTTAACTTTACGTGAGGACTTCGTCACCGGGCGGGGAACACAATGGCCGCATGTTTTCCATGAACGCCCACCGCATCGAGGAGGTTCCATGCCATCGCGCCGCACATTCCTGCTTGGCAGCGCCGCCAGCGCCGCCGCCCTGCTGATCGCCTCGCCGAACGGCCGCGCCAGCACCGTGTTTGAAGTCAGCCATTCCGAGGCGGAATGGCGCAAGCTGCTGAGTCCGCGGCAATTCCAGGTCTTGCGCCAGGGCGGCACGGAGCGCCCGTACAGCAGCCCCCTCAACGAGGAACACCGCAGCGGCCGCTTCAGCTGCGCCGGCTGCCAGCTGCCCCTGTTTTCCTCGTCCGCCAAGTTCGACAGCCATACGGGCTGGCCCAGCTTCTGGACGCCGCTCGAACGGGCCGTCATCGAGCGGACCGACCGCTCGCTGGGCATGGCGCGCACGGAAGTACTGTGCCGGCGCTGCGGCGGCCACCTGGGCCACGTCTTCGACGACGGTCCGCGCCCCACCGGTCTGCGCTACTGCATGAACGGCGTGGCCCTGGCCTTCACGCCGGGCGCCGCCTGAATCCGCCCCCTTATCGACTGATCCACCACCGACAAGAAAGACCGCCATGCTATTGCTCATCCTGTCCTACCTGGGCGGCGCCCTGACCATCCTAAGCCCATGCATCCTGCCCGTGCTGCCCTTCGTCTTCGCCCGCAGCGGCGCACCGTTCCGCCGCAGCGGCCTGCCCATGCTGGCTGGCATGGCGCTGACCTTCGCCGGCGTGGCGACCCTCGCTGCCGTGGGCGGCGGCCGGGTGGTGCAGGCGAACCAGTACGGGCGCTGGCTGGCCATGGCGCTGATGGCCTTCTTCGGCATCACCCTGCTGCTGCCGCGCGTGGCCGAACGGCTGACGGCGCCGCTGGTGGCGCTGGGCGGGCGCTTGTCGGACGCGGCGCGGCAGGCGCCGGGCGGCGGCATGGGCAGCTCCTTCTTGCTGGGCATAGCCACGGGCCTGCTGTGGGCGCCCTGCGCGGGGCCCATCCTGGGACTGGTGCTGACGGGCGCCGCGCTCAATGGCGCCAGCATCGCCACTACCTTCCTGCTGCTGGCCTATGCGGCGGGCGCGGCCACGTCGCTGGCCATCGCGCTGCTGATCGGCGGCAAAGTCTTCACGGCCATGAAGCGCTCGCTGGGCGCCGGCGAATGGCTGCGCCGCGGCCTAGGCCTGGCCATGCTGTGCGGCGTGGCCGCCATCGCGCTGGGACTCGACACGGGCTTGCTGGCCAAGGTGTCGAGCACGAACACGGCCAGCCTGGAGCAGTCGCTGCTGGACCGGCTGGCGCTCAAACCGGCTGCCACGCCGCCACTGGCCATGCAGGCCGGCGGCGCCATGATGGCGCAGAACGCCGCCGCCGTGCAGGCCATGCCGCCGCTGCCCGTGGAAGGCCTGCTGCCGCCGCTCGATGGCGCCGTCGCCTGGCTCAATTCGCCGCCGCTGACGGCGCAGGGGCTGAAGGGCAAGGTGGTGCTGGTTGATTTCTGGACGTATTCCTGCATCAACTGCCTGCGCAGCCTGCCCTACGTGAATGCGTGGGCACGGAAATACCAGGACCAGGGCCTCGTCGTCATCGGCGTGCACGCGCCTGAATTCGCCTTCGAACGCGACCTGGGCAATGTGCGCAAGGCCGTGCGCGAGCTGGGCATCGCCTATCCGGTCGCCATCGACAATGATTACGCCATCTGGCGCGCCTTCCACAACCAGTACTGGCCCGCCCATTACTTCATCGATGCCAGGGGACAGGTGCGCGCCCGCCATTTCGGTGAAGGCGAGTACGCCAAATCGGAACAGATCATCCGGCAGCTGCTGGCCGAAGCGGGCCACGGACAGGTGCCGGCAGGCATGGTCGGCGACGCCGCCGGCATCCGGGCCGGCGGCGTGCAGCTGGCCAGCAGCGGCGCCGGCGTGGGCTCGCCGGAAACCTACCTGGGCGCGGAGCGGGCGCGCAATTTTGCCTCGCCGGAACGCCTCGCCGCAGGCCGCAACCGGCGCTACAGCGTGCCGGCGCGGCTGGCGCTGAACCAGTGGGCGCTGGCCGGCGATTGGCAGGCCGGGCCGGAACACGCGGACCTGGCGCAGGCACCGGGCCGCATTGCCTACCGCTTCCAGGCGCGCGACGTGCACCTGGTGCTGGCACCGGGCAAGGATGGCAAGCCCGTGCGCTTCAAGGTCACGCTGGACGGCGCCGCGCCCGGCCCCAGCCACGGCAGCGACACGCAGGCCGACGGCAGCGGGCAAGTCACGGACCAGCGCCTGTACCAGCTGCTGCGCGCGGCCGGCCCCGTGGCCGGGCATACCTTCAGCATCGAATTTCTCGACCCCGGCGTGCAAGCCTACGCCTTCACCTTTGGCTGACCCGATTCCCTTCGCTTTGCATTGAAACGACTCACTGGAGACCATCATGACGACCATATTGATTCGCCGCGCACCGTTGCTGGGCAAACTGGCCGGCGGCTGCGCCCTCGCCACCGTGTTGCTGCTGTCGCAGCGCCCCGCCCTGTCCGCCGAGGACGCCGTCGCCATCGCCGCGCCCGTGCTCGACGAGCCGGCCACGGGACGGGAAGAAACGGCCGTGTTCGCCGGCGGCTGCTTTTGGGGCGTGCAAGGCGTGTTCCAGCACGTGCGCGGCGTCAAAAGCGCCGTGTCCGGCTACGCGGGCGGCGCGGCCGGCAGCGCCCATTACGAGGAAGTTGGCTATGGCAACACGGGGCATGCGGAAGCCGTGCGCGTGAGCTTCGACCCGTCCCAGGTCAGCTATGGCAAGCTGCTGCAAGTGTTTTTCTCCGTGGCCCACAACCCCACCCAGCTGAACCGCCAGGGGCCGGACCGGGGCACGCAATACCGCTCCGCCCTGTTTCCCGCCACGCCGGTCCAGCGCAAGGTGGCCGAGGCATACATTGCCCAGCTCGATGCCGCGCGCGCGTTTCCGGCCCGCATCGTGACTAGCATCGAGGATGGCAAGCGCTTTTATCCGGCCGAGGCTTATCACCAGAACTTCCTGGCCCTGCATCCGGACAATGGCTACATCGCCGTCAACGACTTGCCCAAGGTGGCAAACCTGCAGCGCATGATGGCGGCGCTGTACCGGCCCGATCCGGTGCTGGTGGCGGCCCCGGCCCGCTGACACCGCTAATCTACGGCCGCGTCTTCCTGCAGCACGCCGGCGTAGCTGGCGCCGCAAGCGAGCCGCGGGTGGCGCAGGTGCACTTCCAGGCGCCACTGCTGCATTGCCGGGCGGCTGCCGGCCGGTGCTGGCACCGGCTGCTGCAGACGGTGGCCGCACAAATCCAGGTACAGCTGCCAGCCCAGCCGTTCACTGGCGCGCTGCGCCACGGCGTACAGCTCCGTGCCGCACGCCTCGCCGGCCAGCCAGTGCCGGCGCACTTCATCGAAGATGGCGCGCGCGTCGCCCGCACAGCGCTGCTGCTGCGCATCGCCGCATGTTCCCTGCCGGGCTAAGGTTTCCACGCCATCCCCTGCTTGACCGGGCATCGTGCCGCGCCCCTCATGGCCGGGTATCGCGGGCATCCACGTAGGCCCACGCCTGCGCGCCCGACGCCAGGGTGACCCGCTCGCGCCGGTAGGCCGCCACTTCATAGCGGTCCGCCTGCCGCAGCTCATCTTGCGTGAGCGCCAGCACGGCACCGGCCACGCTGTCGGCAGGGTTGCCGCTGCGCGAGACGATGGGATGGTGGGTCTTGCCGCTGGTCGCCACCACACGCGCATCGTCGATGGCCAGCTGCGCCAGGCGGTAGCCGGGCAAGGTGTCGGGCCGGCCATCGAGCAGCCGGCCGAAGGTGGCCAGCTGCACGCCGGCCTGCTGCAAGGTGCCGTAGGAAAACAGATGCTCCGTCGCTGCTGGTGTCGCCATTGCCGCTCCTTGTGTGGTTGCACGATGTCCAGCGCTATATCCCAACAAGCATAGCGCCTTGCGAAATTATAAGCGATGCGCGCCGCGCGCGCCCTGCGCCAGGCAGTGCTGGCGATATAATGCTTTTTTTAACGGAAGAGTAACAATGACAGCAAGGATCGCCTTAAAACTGCGCCTGTACCGTGGCGACGACGTGGCCATGGGACCGGGCAAGGCCGACTTGCTCGAAGCCATCGGCCAGACGGGCTCCATCAGCGGCGCCGCGCGCAGCATGGACATGTCCTACCGCCGCGCCTGGACCCTGGTGGACGTCATGAACCGCAACTTCCGCGAACCGCTGGTGCGCAGCGCCGTGGGAGGCAGCCGCGGTGGCGGCGCGCAGCTGACGCAGGCCGGCGCCCGCGTGCTGGCCCGCTACCGCGCCATGGAAGCGTCCGCCCTGGCCACGGCGCAAGCCCAATTGGCCGTGCTGGCCGACGAGCTGGCACCGCAGTGCGGCAATAGCTGAGGAGCATTTGCCCTCGATTCAGATCTGATTGACACCACCACTCCACCTGACATTCAATGAAAATAGTCTTTATTGCCGCACTGGGCATCCTGTCGTTAACCCAAGCGTCGCGCGCCTGCGCGGATAATCTCAACGGAAAAAATCTGTATGTACAGCGATGTGCCGTGTGCCACGGTGCCGACATCCGGGGTACAGGCCCCCTGGCAAACAAAAGCAATCCCCCGACACCGGACCTGACCACCGCCGCTTTCAAGAAACGGCTGAAGGATTATCCGGGCGTGATCGTCTCCTCGGTCATCCTGCGGCCGAATGGCGACTTGATTCCCCGCACCTTGAAAGAAAATGGCGTCAGGGTCGCGCCGTACGCGTGGCGGGTCAATGATTTTCGCGACCTGAATCAATACATGCTGGGCGTGATTGCAAAGAGCCGCTAAAACGCGGGCCGTGGCGTGGGGGCGTGGCATGCGGCCGCGCCCTTGCCAGAACGGCCCGCACTCCTTACCATGCAGCTTGCCAACCAGGCAAACCAGTTCACCCGGAGGTAGCATGCTGACCAGCGCACGAAATCAACTCGATGGAACAGTCACCGCAGTGCAGCGCGGCGCAGTCAATGATGAAGTAGAAATTTCCCTGCCCGGCGGCCAGAAGATCGTTGCCGTGCTGACCCACAGCAGCACGGAATCGCTGGGCCTGGCGACCGGCGTGCCCGCGTTTGCCCTGATCAAGGCGTCGTGGATCGTGCTCGTCACGGACGCATCGGGCGTGCGCCTGTCGGCCCGCAATCAATTGCCGGGCACGGTGGACAAGGTCGTGACGGGCGCCGTGAATGCGGAAGTGCAGCTCAGGCTCGATGACGGGCAGGTGCTGGCCGCCATCGTCACGAATGAAAGCGTCGGCAAGCTGGGCCTGGTCGCCGGACAGCGCGCCAGCGCCATCTTCAAGGCGTCGAGCGTGATCGTCGGCGTCAAGGCCTGATCGTCCAGTAAATCAGATCGGCTCAAGGGCAGATCAAGCGGCGACGGCATCGCTGGCCATGGCCAGTTTTTGCATGAGCGCTATAAAACTGGCGATGCTGGCGCTGCGCAGCGGATGGCAATCGATGGCCAGGCGGGCGCACGCTTGCTTGGCCACCTGCATGGCGTTGTGGCTGATGCAGTCGATGGGGAACACCACCAGCTGGGCCCGCGGCAGCATCGCCGCCAGCAAGCCGCGCCGGTCTTCCAGGCCGCCGTCATGCGTGAGCAATTCACCGCCCGCCGCCGCCACCAGCTTGCCCAGCACGCTGGTGAGGTGCGGCCGGCCGCCCAGGTACAGGATGCTCTTGCCCGCCAGCCCCGGCAGCGGCGCGTTGCCGGAAGCGCCATCGACGCTCCCTGCCAGCGCCTGTTCCAGAGCGCGCAATTCCTGCCGGAGCGCAGCCGCGTCCTGGCTCGCCTGCTGCTGCGACAATTGCAAGGCTTCATGCTGCTGCTGCCGGGCCAGCCATTTCTGTTCCGCTTCGTGGCGGCGCGCGCCGTGCAGGGCCAGTTCCTGCTCCTGGCTGGCCAGCGCGGCATGCAGCCCTGCCCATTCGTCGGCACGGTGTTCCTGCAGCGCCGACGCCTGCTGCTCCAGCCGCAGTTGCTGCGCGTGCAGCTGCGCCTCCAGCCGCGCCACGGTGTCCGCGTGCCGGGCCGTCATCGCATGCAGGCGGCCCTGCTGGCGCGCAGCTTGCTCGCGCAGCCGCGCGCACTCGTCCTCCAGCGCCGCCAGGCGGCGGATATCGGCGCGGTTCGACGCCCCCACCAGGTGCGACAGCATGTGCACGTCGCCAAACGCCTGCGTGCGCAAGGCGATCGTCGAGGCTGGATGCGTCATCAGCGCCCAGTAGGCGCCAGGCACGTCGCCGTGCGCCAGCGCATCGCGCCACAGCAAGGTCAACGCCGCTTCGTCGCCGGCGGCGCGGAATTTTCTCAAGGCAAGCGCATGGCGCCCATCCATGGCCTTGTGCAACTCCTTGGCGACCTGGCCGCCCTGCGTCGACAGCTCCACCGCCGTATGGTGGATCTGCAAGTCGCTCGCTTGCCTGCGGTCCAGCTGCGGCGCATGGCGCGGTATCAACTTGCGCAATTCGCCCGTCGTCAGGCAAGTGCCGATGATGGAACAGTGCACGTTCGGGTCCATCTCGGCCAGCTTCGTGCGTTTCAGGGCCGCCCCCGCATCGCCCGCTGCCGGCATGGGCGCGCAGCAGCCATCGCGCGCCGGCGCCGCGCCGTGCGGATGGGGTTGCGTAGCGGCAAACACGGGCGGCTCGCGCAGCGGCTGGAAAATGTGGGGCAAGGCGGAAGGCATGGATGCATCCTGGCGAAATTCGTTATAGCCACAAGGATATAGCGTGCCGGACAAAACGGCAACCGCGCAGCATGGAAGGGGGCACAACAAGAAAGTTGCAAAAAATTTCAATACACGGGCACTTTCGGTAGAATCGCCGTATCCAACCCCACGGAGATCCGCCGCCATGGCTGTTCAATTAAACTTCATCAACCGCTCCAACGACAGCGGCAATGCGCAGGTCGTCATCTTCCAGAAGAACGTGGCCGTCAACCTTGACGACACGGCCGTCGCCTGGCGCGTGATCCAGCACAGTGGCGCAGGAGCCCCCCATCCGTTCACGTTTCCGCTGTCGATGGCCGTTTCCGCCAGCGATAGCTGGGGCAACGCCACGCCGCAGATCGCCGCCGCGCACGGCAGTTTGCACCACGTCGCGCTGACGCCCTCCGGCGTTGCCCTGTCGCCATGCGGCCAGGCCAGCAGCAGCCGCGAAGTCCAGCTGCGCAACGACCTGCCGGCGGGCGCCATCCATGCCGGCATCTACAAGGATGGCCGCCTGCTGGCCCTGAAAACCCAGCTCGCGCCCGGCCAGAAAGCCGTGTTCGGATTCAAGCCCAGCATCTGGATCGGCGTCGTGCCGCAGGTCGAGGCGGGCGACGTGCTGGATGCCGCCATGCTCTCCGGCGTCAACACGGAACTGTCGCTGCAAGGCATCGCCAGCGCCGACATCGTCATGACGGGCGGTGGCCCGGGCAAGGACGCGACGCCGTTCTCGTTTACACTGCAAAACATCCAGATGGCGTGAAGCGCCGCCTCACATCTGCCGGAAATGGCGCAGATGCATGGCCACGAGGTTGCCACGCATGCATGGCCAGGCTGGCCATGCATGAAAGGACGGCAATGACATCGATCGCGCAACGCCTGCAGGAACTGGGATACCCGGACAGCCAGGCGCAGGACCTGGCGGGGGCCGCACATGCCGGCACCTGCGGCCCGCTGCTGCAGCGCGGCGACTTGGCCCATTGCCTGGCGGCGGTGAAACGGCTGGCGCCCCGCCTGCGGGACGCCAGCGGGGCCCGTCACCAGTAGCCCAGCACCTTCCACCACGTGGTGCCGACGACGGCAAAGATCAGCAGTTCCACCACGCACATGATGAAGCCGACCCGCCACCAGTTGCCCATGGTGACGAAACCGCTGCCGAAAATGATGGGCGAAGTGCCCGTGGCGTAATGCGTCAGGGTCATCATGATGGCCGAACCGGCCGTCATCATGAGCATGAACGGCACGTGGTAGGCGGCCGGAATCAGGTGCAGCCCCACCGTCAGGAAGGCCAGCAGCATGGCGCTGATGTGGGCCGTGGTGCTGGCGAAGAAGTAATGCGAGAACACGAATACCAGCACCAGGACGCCGGCGATCGGCAGCCAGTCCATGCCGCTGGCGACGATGGCCGCCTTCATGCCGGCCGAGAACCAGGCGATCACGCCCGTCTTGTTCAGCTGCTCGGCCATCATCACCAGGGCGCCGAACCACACCAGCGTGTCCCAGGCGCTCTTTTCCGACAGCACGTCATCCCAGTCGATGGTGCCGGTGATAATCAGGATAAACAGGCCGACAAAGGCGACCACGGTCGCATCGAGCGAAAACGCGGGGCCGAACAGCATGGCGGGCACGTTGGCCCACAGCACCAGCAGCAGGCCGAAGGTGCCCAGCATGACTTTTTCCGACGGCGACAGCGGTCCCATGCTGTTCAGTTCCGCCTTGGCGTAGGTGACGGCGTCCGGCGTGGCCTTCAGTTCCGGCGGCGACAGCCAGTAAATGATCAGCGGCATGACCAGCAGGCAGGCGAGGCCTGGCAGCAGCATGCACAGGGCCCAGGTGGTCCAGCTCAGGTGAAAACTCTGGCCGCTGGCCTTGGCCACGAAATCGACCACCAGCGGATTGGGCGCCGTGGCCGTGAGGAACATCGCCGAGGTGATGGGGTTGGCGTGGTAATTGACGAGGGCCAGGTAGGTGCCGACCTTCTTTTCCGTGCCCTTGGCCGGGTCCGAATCGAAGGCGTTGGCGATCGATTTCATGATCGGGTGGACGATGCCGCCGCCGCGCGCCGTGTTACTTGGCGTAAAGGGCGCCAGCACCAGTTCGCAGATGGCCAGGCCATAGCCGATGCCCATGGTGCGCTTGCCCAGCAGCGAGATGAACAGCAGGCCGATGCGGCTGCCCAGCCCCGTCTTCTTGAGGCCGCGCGAAATCAGGATCGCCACGACGATCAGCCAGATCAGGGGATTCGAGAAACTGCTGAGCGCATCCGTGATGGCGCCCTTGGACGAGGTCGAGGTGACCTGCGACAGCGAGACGATGACGATGGCCATCATGGCCATCACGCCGATCGGCATGACCTTTAAAATAATCGCCAGGATGGTGGTCAGGAAGATCGCCACCAGGCCCCAGGCCTTCGGCGTCAAGCCTTCCGGCGCGGGCAGCAGGAGCATGCTGACCAGCAAGACCGTGCAGATCAGGGCCGGCACGAGCCGGAAGGGTACGGCTTCCTTGAAATGCAGGAACATGTCGCGCACTGTTTTATACATCATCATTACCTTTCACTGTGGGCCGGGCATCGTGGCAACACGCAATCGTGCACGCAGATTCATGGGGCCGGAAGGCCAAAAAAACGCCCCCGCAAGATGACAGATGCCCAACAATTCTGTTCGGCAATATCATACACGCAAGACTTCCCCGCCCCCGCTCCGTTACGGCAGCGCGCGTCCTTATCTTCAAAATCATTGACCGGCAAGCGACGGTTGTCGCATAATTGCCCCTTACGTCGCCAACCATCGTGCGAAGGACTCATATTGAATATCCGCAACTGCCATATCGACGCGCTGCGCGGCGCTGCCATCCTGTGCGTGCTGGTGCTGCACTTTGCGCTCGCCTACGGCTTGAAGAACAGTCCGCTCGAAGTCCTGCCATCCTGGCTGCTGCGCGCCGCCTACCAGGGCAATTACGGCGTGACCATGTTTTTCGTCATTTCCGGCTATCTGATCACCTCGACCTCGTTGCGGCGCTGGGGCGACCTGGCGCGCATCGAGCTGGCCGCGTTTTATCTCTACCGCATCGCCCGCCTGCTGCCCGCACTGCTGCTGGCCCTGACCATCATCGTGCTGCTGGGGGTGCTCGACGTGCCGTTCTTTAGCAATGCCGATGGCGGCAAGGATTTGCCGGCCAGTTATTTCATCATCGCCGTCGCCTCCATCCTGACCTTCTGGCACAACGTGCTGATGCAGAGCGCCGGCTATTTCAACTACTGCCTGAACGTGTACTGGTCCCTGTCCGTGGAAGAAATGTTTTATCTGCTGCTGCCCCTGTCGTGCCGCCTGCTGCGCCGGCGGCACGCGCTGTTGCTGCTGTGCGGCGCCGCCATCGTGGCCGGTCCCGTCTACCGCAGCTTCCACGCGGACAACGAGATAGCCTTCATGTACGGCTATGTCGCCTGCTTCGACGCCATCGCCATCGGCTGCCTGACGGCGCTGCTGACGCAAAACGCGCGCCTGGGCGCGCACAGCGGGCGCGGGCTGCGCCTGCTGTCGGGCCTGGCCCTGGCATTCGTGTATGTGCGCGGCATCGGCGGCCACGAAGTCTTCGGCTTCACATGGATCGCCCTGGCCAGCGCCGCGTTCATCGTCGGCAGCACGGCTTCCGGGACAAGCAGCCAGCGCGGGGCCAGTCCGCTGCAGTGGCTGGGCCGGCACAGCTACGAACTCTATTTATTCCATATCATCGTGCTGGCAGCCATGCGCAACGTGGTCGACAAGGCGGGCCTCGGCTACGCCGAACGCCTGCCGTGGCTGGCGCTATTTCTGGCCGCGACGGCCCTGGCGGCGGCGCTGGTGGCCCGTTACGTCTCCGAACCGGCGAACGCCGCCATCCGCCGGCACTTCCGGCGCACTGCCACGGCAACGCCTTCCTGCGTACAATAGGCCATGCGCGCAACGATCGAGAACCTCCCCATCCCCGCCCACCACTGTCCCCTGTGCGGCGGCGCGAACGACTGCGCGCCAGCCCGCTCAGGCAGTTTCGGCGCGCCCTGCTGGTGCCAGGCGCAGCCCATCGATGCGGCCGCCCGCGCCCGCGTGCCGCCCGCGCTGCGGGGAAAAGCCTGCCTCTGCCAGCGCTGCGGCACGGCACGCCCGGCAGCCGAAAAAGAGTAGCGCATTTCCTTGTGGCAATGGCAAACTATGCTTTCCGCCACTCTCCCACGACGCCATGACGCTTTCCCAGACAGCACGTGCCGATGCCTATTTCCAGGCGCACACCGGTTGTTCCTTCGAACAGCTCCTCGCCCCCATCGCCGCCGGCGCGCCCGCAGGCAGGTCCTTGCGCGGTTCGCCCGTCTATGCCGGCATACGGCAAGCGCGCGTCCAGGACGACGCCAGTTTGCCGCTGGGCAGCTGGGAGCGCGAGCTCAGGCGACCGGACTGGGCCGGTGTCACGGCGATGGCGGCGCCAGCCCTGGCGCTGCAGAGCAAGGATCTGCAGCTGGCCGTCTGGCTGCTGCAGGCGCAATTGCATGGCACGGGACTCGATGCCCTCGCCCCCGGCTTCTGCCTGATGCAGCAGCTGTGCGCCCGATACTGGGAAACGCTGTATCCGCCCGCACCTGACGGCGACAACGCGGCGCGCGCGAACCTTTTCCACTGGCTGAATGAAAAACTGCTGCGCGACGTGCGCCTGCTGCCCCTGGCCCGCGACGAGCACGGCAACGAATTCGGCTGGGCTGACTGGGAACAGGCGCAGCGCAATGCCACGCTGCAGATCCACGCCGACGAGCAGGACGGTCCTTCCACCGCCGCCTTCCTGGCCGCGCTGCGCGCCACGCCGCCAGCCAGCCATGCGGCCATGCTGGCGGACCTGGCCGCCGCCCGCGACAGCCTGGAGGCGCTGGCCGCCAGCCTGCCGCAGCACTTCGGCGACGCCGCACCCGGCCTCGGTGCGCTGGGCGCGCTGCTGCAGAAAATGCACGCCCTGCTGGCGGCGCAGCCGCAGGCGCGCGGCGCCGCTGAAAAGTGAGCCAGGTCAAGAGATGGCATGCCGCCCGGGGACCGGATGCCGTGTTTTCAGCCCAATCTTGCCAGCCGCACTATAATGTCGGCACCGCGTGCGGCAGCAATGGCGGCGATAGACGGTAACAATTTCGTGTGGAGGCCAGTACAATAGCGTCTGGGCCTACACAGGGTTTCACTTTTGCCAGCAGTTGCCAGCAACTAACCATTTTTTTTGACCAGCCTACAAACACTATGAGTTCGATGAATGAAGAGCGCGTATTAAGCGTGCACCACTGGACGGATACCCTGTTCTCCTTTACCACCACGCGCGACCCGTCGCTGCGTTTCTCGAATGGCCATTTCACGATGATCGGCCTGCGCGTCGATGGCAAGCCATTGCTGCGCGCCTACAGTATCGCCAGCGCCAATTACGAAGACCACCTGGAGTTTTTCAGCATCAAGGTGCCGGGCGGTCCATTGACGTCGCGCCTGCAGCACTTGCAAGTGGGCGACACCGTCATCGTCGGCCGCAAGCCGACGGGTACCCTGGTGTCCGATTACCTGCTGCCAGGCAAGCGCCTGTACATGCTGTCGACGGGCACGGGCCTGGCGCCATTCCTCAGTATCGTGCGCGATCCGGATATCTACGAGCGTTTCGACGAGCTGATCCTCGTGCACGGCGTGCGCCAGGTCGACGAGCTGGCCTACCACGATTTGCTGGAAGAGCACCTGCCGAAGCATGAATTCCTCGGCGAAATGGTCAGCGACAAGCTGCGCTACTACCCGACCGTGACGCGCGAAGATTTCCGCAACATGGGCCGCATCACGGAACTGATCGAGAACGGCAAGCTGGCCGAAGACCTGGGCGTGCCGGCACTCAATCCGGCCGAAGACCGCGTGATGATCTGCGGCAGCTCGGAAATGCTGCGCGACCTGAAAGAGATGCTGGAAGCGCGTGGCTTCAAGGAAGGCAACACGTCGACGCCTGGCGACTTTGTTGTCGAGCGCGCGTTCGCCGAGAAGTAATCTGCAGCAATTCCGTAGTCAATCCAGGGGCCCGGCCCCGCCGCTTCCCGCGGCGGCGCCGGGCCCCTGTCATTGGCGCGTCAGCGGGCCAGCGGCATGGCGCGCTGGTATTGCAGGCCGTTCATGAAACGCTGCACGGGCGTAAACGCGCTGCTGAGAATATCGTCCTGCGCCGCGTAGTAGCTGGTCTCGATCTTCAGCAGGCCCAGCACGGTGGCGTCGAGCTTGTCCGTCTGGTACGGCCGGCTTTCCAGCGCCGTGCGCGCGGCCGCCGATTGCGGCAGGAGCTGGTTACTCCAGAGCAGCATGGGAATTTCATAACCGCTCTTGTCCGACGCGGAATGGCCCGCATGATTGCGGCTGTAGCCCACTTCCTGCCCGTGGTCGGAGACGAACAGCAGCGAGGCGGCACGGCCCGGCTTGGCCTTCTCGGCCATGCCGATCAGGTTGCCCAGCACGTAGTCGCCATAGCGGATGGCGTTGTCGTACTCGTCGCGCTGGTTGCGTATCCACGCGGAACGGCCCTGGCTGGCCATGTGCGCGCTGACGGCATCCTGCCGGTTGTCGAAATATGAAAAGCGGCTGGGGTAGCGCATGTCGTAGCTGGGATGCGCGCCCAGCAAGTGCACCACGATGAGCTTTTTCGGCGCCGCGTCGGCCAGCGCTTGGCCAAATGGCTGGAACAGGTTGGCGTCAAAATTGTTCTCGCCGCGCCCCGTGCCGTAATTGATGAAGTCGCTTTCATCGGCTTCGCCCGCCAGCATGCCGATCCAGCCATCGTTGCGCGTCTGGTTCGAGACCCAGAACGTCTTGTAGCCGGCCGCCTCGGCCAGCATCAGCAGGTTGGGCTTGGCCATCCACGCATCGGGATTGCCCAGGTCGGCCGGCGTCAGCATGGACATCATCGATTCCACCGTGCTCGACGCGGGCGAGATCACATCATTGAAGACCAGCAGCCTGGCCCGCATGGCGTCGAGGTGGGGCGTGGTCGCGCGCGGATAGCCGTACAGCGACATCGAGGCGCGGTTGGTGCTCTCGCCGATCACCAGGATGACGGTGCGGGCATCCTCGCCCGCATAGCGCACGTTCCAATCGCGCGGCGCGGCCATCGCCGCCGTCAGCGCCTGCTGCATCGAGTGCATGGCCGCCAGTTGCGTACTGTACTGCTGGTAGCGCAGCGGCCAGAACAGGACCGGATTTTCCCGCCGCATGGTGGTATTCACATGCAGCATCAGCAGAAACACGGCCATGCCGGCGGCAAAGCTTTTTTGCGCCAGGCCCGGCACGCCGGCGCGCGCCGGCCGCCAGCGCAGCAGCGCACGGTCGGCCAGCAGCACGGCCGCCGTCACCAGCAGGAAGCAGCCAGCCGCTTGCGCCAGGGCCACGCCGTTGTGGACGAAAAACTCGGCCGTCTCGGCTTGATCTGTCGCAAACATCGATTGCAAAACCGCATTGGGATTGGGCCGCATGCCAAAATAGCCACGCAGGAAGCCCTTGACGGCGGCATCGAGGTAAAACACGGGCACGACGATGCGCACCAGCACGGTGATGGCGGCCGGGCGGCAGCGCCAGGCGTGCAGCACGCCGCCGATGCCCAGCAGGAACGCCGCCAGCAAGACGCCCAATTTGAGGCATTCATTCGCGCTTAACTGGTCGAAGAGAAAGAACAGCAGCAGGCCGGCTATGCTTAACAGGACGCGGCAAAACAGTATCAGCATGGAACAATAGACAGTCAGAATCAGCGTTGAATGGAACTGCGTGGCCCGGCCCGTTTGGACGGGCCAGCGATTGTAGCGCAGTCCATTGCAACTGGTATCATCATTTTGGCACTACATGATGTACGAGAAGCAATGCATGCTCCTGACAGAAACTGTCAGTCCCAGTCATTATGCTGTCGCCATTGCGGGCCCGCAGCGCGGCCCGTACCATCCCAACACAACAGGACATTGCCATGACACGCGCCATCACCATCCTTACTGAAAACTTTGCCGACTGGGAAACCGCCCTGCTCAACTCCACCGCGCGCTTGTACTACGGCTTTTACACGCAGTTCGCCACGCCGGGCGGCTTGCCCGTGACATCGTCGGGCGGCATGCTGGTCACGCCGCAGCTGGCGCTGGAAGACATTTCTGTCGACGAGCTTGACTTGCTGATGGTGTGTGGCGGCAGCATCTGGCAAAGCGGCAAGGCGCCCGATCCGACCGCCCTGCTGCGCGCCGCGCGGGACAAGGGCGTGGTGCTGGCCGGCATCTGCGACGGTACGCGCGTGCTGGCGCAGGCAGGCGTGCTCGACAACGTACGCCACACTTCCAACAGCGCGGACAACTTGAGCAGCCTGGGCCGCGGCTACGCGGGCGCCGCCCTGTACCAGGATGTGCCCTGGGCCGTGGCGGACGGCCGCGTCGTCACGGCGCCCGGCACGGCGCCCGTCAGCTTCACGGCAGAGGTCTTGCGCTCCCTGGGCATCGACGACGACAACCTGGCCAGCTACCTGGCCATGCACGGCGCAGAACATGGACAGGCAAGCCGGGCGCCGCTGGTCGCCTGATTCCGCTTTCTGGCGGCCAGTTTCTACGGCGCGTCGCAGATGACTGGCGCCGTGCGCCGCACTTGATTACAGTGCATCCTTCACCGCGACCCCGAAAGGATGCCATGAAACACCTGAAATACCTGTCAGCCTGCCTGATCCTGGCGTGCTGCGCGCCCGTGGCGCTGGCCCAGGCCATGCCCCCGTCCCTGCTGACGCCGGAACAGCTGCGCGCCGACTTGCGTTTTATCCAGGAATCGATCGCCGCCACGCATCCGGAGCCGGGCTTTTCCGCCGATCCCGCCGCCGTGCGGCAAGCCTACGCAGCCATTGCGGAGCAGATGCAGGCGCCGATGTCGCCCGACCAGGCATGGCGCTTGCTGGCCACGCTCAATCCCCTGTATGCCGATGGCCACCTGGCCATCACGCCGCCCGCGCCGCTGGCGCAAAGCCAGGCCTTCCTCGCTGCGGGCGGCCGTTTCTTTCCATATGAAGTGACGCTGGACGCGGCTGGCGGCCTGCGCATCCGCGCGCAGCTGGGCGGTGCGCCGTCGCCGCTGCAAGGCGCGCGCATCACGCGCATCAACGGCATGCCGGTCGGCGCCATCGTGGCCGACTTGCTGGCCCGCTGCCATGGCGACACGGCCGCGTTTCGCGCCAGCCTGCTGTCGCTGCGCTGGCCATTCCTGTACTGGAAACTGCTGGGGGCAGTGCCGCAATACACCCTGGAACTCGACGACGGCCAGCGCCTGGCGGTCGATGGCGCCGCCACCTTGCCCGCTTATCTGGAAGGCAACGACAATTTCGCCCGGCAATTCCGCTTCGAGCTGTTGCCAGGCAAGGCCGCGTTGCTGACCCTCAACACCTTCGGCTGGCGCGACAAGGCGCAATTCCTGGCATTCACGGCCGACGCCTTCCGCCAGGTGCGCGACACGGGCGTGCAAACGCTGCTGATCGACGTGCGCGCCAATGGCGGCGGCAACGATGACCTGTGGATCGATGGCGTGCTGCGCTATATCGCCGACAAGCCCTACCGCTGGGCCTCGACCTACCGCAAAAAAGTCATCCAGGGACGCACCAGCGCTAGCGAAAAGCTGGGCGACGTCATCGATGGCGAAATCGGCTCCTGGCAGCAGCCGCAACTGGACGATCCGCTGCATTTCGCGGGTGCCACCTATCTGCTGGCGGGGCGCCGCACGTATTCTTCCGCCATCCTGCTGAGCAATGTCATGCAGGATTTCCACTTCGGCACGGTAGTGGGCGCGGCCGGCCAGGCGCGCACGCGCCAGAGCGGCGGCACGCAGACCTTCACGCTGCCCAACAGCCGTATCGAACTGGGCGTGCCGCGTGTGCTGTTCCAGCGCCCGTCCGGCGCCGCCACGCCCGTGCTGCTGCAGCCCGATATCGTGCTGCCGGACAGCCCATATAATGAACGGGAACTGATCGACGCCGTGCTGACGCTGCGAAGTTAAGCGCCGGCCAGGCTGCGCAGGCGCTGCGCGGCATGCGTGTTGCCGGGGTCCAGTTCCAGCGAGCGCCGGTAGTGCGTGATGGCCAGCGCCGTGGCGCCGTCCGCCTCATGCGCTTCGGCCAGGCTGTCGTGGCCATTTGCGCTGTTCGGCGACAGCTGCACGGCCAGCTGCAGCACGGCAACAGCCCGCTTGGGCTGCTGCTGCGCCAGCAAGCGGTAGCCCCAGGCATTCAAGTCGCTTTCGGCGGGGTCGGGCAAGCCGTGCCGGCGCCGGATGGCGGCCAGCTTCTCGCCCAGGCCGGCGTAGCCCGTGCTGGCCAGCTCCCGGCGCAGCAATTGCATGGCGTAGGCGCCGCCCCGCTGCTGGCGCAAGGCGGGCAGGTAAAAGCTGGCGACCGTGTCGATCAGCTGTTCCGGCTGGCCGCCCGCCAGGTTGCTCAGGATAATGACCGCCAGGTCATCGTCGGGATACACATAAAAAGCCGAACGCCCGCCGCCAATGCCGGCCACGGCGCGGTGCGCATCGCGCCCGATGGCGGGCCAGCCCAGCGCCCACGGCGCCGGCTTGCCGTCGCTCAGGCTGGCCGGCTGCCACAGGCGCCGCACGCTGGCCGGTGTCAGCAAGCGCCCCGCCTGCAGGGCGACGAGCCAGTTGGCCAGCTCGCCCACGTTGCTGTTGATGCCGGCACCGGCGCGCATGAAGACGGGAAAATCCTCGATGACGTTGCGGTAGCCCTTGCCGCCAGTGCCCAGCACATACGAACTGGCCTTGCCCACGACCACGTCCTTCGCGTCGCCAAACCCGCTGTGCGGCATGCGCGCCGCGTCGAATTGCCCGTGCTGGATGAAATCGACGTAGGACTGGCCGCTCTGGCGTTCGATCAATTGCGCCAGCAAGACATAGTTGGTCTGGTTGTAGCGGTAGCGCTGGCCTGGCGCCGCTTCCACCGGCAGCGCCTGCACCGCCTTCCACGCGGCCTCCGCATCGTCCGGCAGCGGGCCCACCAGCTTGCCGCTGCGCTGGTCCAGCACGTCGGGCAAGCCCGATGTATGGCTGAGCAGCTGCGCCACCGTCACCCCTTGCCATGCTGGCGGCAGGCCCGCCAGATACCGGCTGACGGGCGCGTCCAGATCGACCTTGCCCTGCTGTGCCAGCTGCATCACGGCCACCCCCGTAAACGCCTTGGTGGCCGAATTGATGGAAAACAGGGTGGCATCCGTCACGGGCACCCGGTATTGCAGGCTGGCCAGACCAAAATTGCGCGACAGCACGATCTTGCCCTGCCGGATCACCGCCACCTGCATGCCCGGGATCTGGCGCTCGCGCATCTCGTCCTGCAGGAAGGCGGCGAGCTGCTGGCCGGCATCGGCGGCGGCGCCCGCCGGCGTGGCAGTAGCGGGCCCTGCTGCTGCAGCGCTCCCTGCCAGCGCTGAGGCGAGCATGAAAACGCACAGGACTGACTGCGTGCGGATAAGCATGGCAAAGCTCCTATTCATATGTAAAAAGCAAGCTTACCCTATTCGCGTGTTGCCGCAATGCATTTTCCTCGCCGGCCCGGCCGCGGCATGACGACGCTGGCGTGGCCATCGCGCGCCAGCCTATTGATCCAGATCGAATCCCGGCCCGTGCGCGCGCACATGCGGGGGGCGGCGGCTACACTGAAAGCCTGGCTGGCGCGGGTAGCCGAACGCCATGGCGGGTGTTGCAGGGAATTGCGGGGGAGCATCATGGCTGATTTGGTGTCTGGCAACAATGCCCATGTCTTTGGCCTGGCGCGGCCCCATGCAGGCGGACAGTCGTCGCTGCACCAGGCGCCGCCCCGCAACACGGCGTTCCGCGACTTGCCGCCGCCGACCGGCAGCGCGCCTTTCCGCCTCGACCTGCAGGAGATCGTGGCGCCGGCCGTCTACGAGGCCATCGTCAGGAACAGGAAGCTCGTCTTTCATCTCAATGGCGACATGGGCGGCATCCAGTACGCGGTGCCGCAGGAACTCGTGGCGAAAGGCATGGAAGACGATTTCCAGGCCGACGCCAGCCAAGTGCCGGCCTTTCTGTACATCACGGGCGACTGCGTCTATTTTAACGGCCAGGTCAGCGAGTATTACAAGCAGTTCTACCAGCCCTATGAGTTCTACCTGGCGCCCGTGTTTGCCGTGCCCGGCAACCACGATGGCGAAAACCTGCCGGACGACCAGACCCTCGACGGCTTCGTGCGCAACTTTTGCGCGCCCCAGCCCGTCAAGATGCCGGAATCGGGCGACTCCAGCCGCACGGCCATGGTGCAGCCGAATGTGTACTGGACCCTGCTCACGCCGCAAGCCAGTATCGTGGGGCTGTACAGCAATGTGCCCGCCGGCGGCGAAATCCGCACACCGCAAAAGGAATGGCTGGCGTCGGAGCTGGCCACCCTGCCGCGCGACCTGCCCCTGCTGCTGGCACTGCACCACCCGATCTATTCGGCGGACGACCACCATTCCGGCAGCACCTACATGAAAGAGCTGGTCGCGCAGGCGTCCGCCGCGGCGGGGCGCCATCCGGACGCCATACTTGCCGGCCACGTCCACAACTACCAGCGCCTGACACGTGACAGTGCCGACGGCGGCAAGACCCTGTTCCTCGTCACGGGCGCCGGCGGCTACCATAACCTGCACCAGATCATGAAAGTCAATGGCCAGCGCCTGATACCGCCGGCCGTCTTCCATGACGACGCAGGTGACGCCGTCACGCTGGAAAACTACTCGGACGACCACCACGGCTACCTGCGCGTGGAATTGTCCGACGGCGTCATGCTCGGCAAGTACTACGAAGTACCGCGGCCGCAAGAGCCTTTCAGCAAGGGCAGCCATTTGCTCGACTACTTCCGCTTCGATCTCAAGCAGAAGGCGTATCTGCCCAACACCCTGTCATGAACAGGGAGCCGGCGCGGCGCGGTCAGCCTTCCCGCCACACATCCTCATAGCCTTCACGGTCGAGGATGAACTTCGCGCCGCTGGGCAAGGCCAGGTAATCAAGCACTTGCGGCAGCATTTCCTGCAGGTGCGTGGCATGCAGGGCCTGATAGAAATCCGGCGCATCGCTGTGTTCTCCACAATGGATGAACCAGCTGATGGTGCCGTTTTCCGGCAAGTCGATGCGCGTGCCGTAGATGGGGGACTGTGCCAGGCTGCCGATGGCCAGGGCCACCATGGCTTCCGGCGGCTGCGCCGGCAAATGGTACTTGTCGCAAATATGCCGCTGCTTTGCGTTGATCGACTCGTCGTTCATCTATTTTCTCAGGAACCAATGTAGTTGTAATGCAGGCGCAAATCGCCATCGCGGCCCGCCACGTCCAGGTGCAGGATGGCTTCCCCCGGCCTGCCATCGGCAAACAGCAGGCATTCGAGGCCCAGCGAACCGGCGCTGGTGGCATACACATCGACGGCTGGACGCCCGCCCCTGCCCGGCCCGAACGCGTCCGCCAACGGCGCCAGGGACAAGGCTTGCTCCGCCGTAAAATAACTGCCCAGCATGCCGGCAATCTCGTCAGCCAACGCCGGCGACACCGCCCAATCGCGTTGCAGCGCAACAGGATCGCGCCTGTCCAGCGTACTGAGGAACGCGGTAGCCAGCGCATAGGCCTGCTGCCGCAGGCTGTCGGTAACGGTTCTTTCCATGCTTGTCCCCTTTGTTTCAGCAGGCGCCATTATAGTGCGTGGTTGCGCGCATCAGCCATTCCTTTTCCCGATACTCGCCCCGCATGCACCGCGATAGTGCAGCGCAATAATATGCCAATCCAAAAATATTTAAAAAGTGCAATAAAAATTTATTGCATGTCAATAAACCCGTACCGCGCGTGATATTTGGAGAGTATTTTATTGGCATATGCGTTCCGCACACGCCACAATTTCAAGTTGACGCATATTTATTCAGGCGCTACTATCGAACAGCCATACACCATGGCATACAGCGCAAGCAGTACTTAACCATCACAAGAGGATAGTACAATGCAAAAACAGAAACAACCCAAATTGTTCGCGTTCAAACTGGCTGAAAAACAGGTGGAAAAATAGGCATTGCCGCCGACAGCCTGGAAAGTACGCGACGGCGTTGCCGTTGCCGGCTGCAGCGAATTTATCATTGGCAGCGGAAACTTCCGCTACGAATCGCGCCTGCAGCCAAACGATAGCGGCCAGTATTGCTGATCCGGGCCGCGCGGCATAACCTCGCCACTGGCGGGGTTCCCTCTTTTTTTTTGATTCCCTTTTGCTTCCATCCGCTTGGCGTGTAAAGCCGTGCCTGCGTGCGCGGCGTGCAGCGGCATGCCATCCGGTGAATATGCGGTATCCGCATCCATTTCACCCGGCAATCAGGCGGCATTACATCATCACGCGAGGATCGTACAATGCAAAACCAGGCAAAATTGTTTGCTTTTAAGCTTGCTGAGAAACAGCTTCCAACCCCGCCCGCGCCGCCCGCCGAATGGCAGGCACGCGATGGTGTCGCCCTCGCCGGTTGCAGCGAGGTCGAGCGTTTTCAGTATCGTTATTCGTCCACGGTCAATTCCCGCGACACCGGCCAATTCTGCTGATCGCGGCATAGCCATTCGCTTCGCCCGCGGCGGGGTTTTATTTCATTCCATATGAATACCTTGCACCGGGGCGTTGCGGCCTTTTCTTGTCCGGCATATTAATTCCAGGCGATTTTAAATATATTTCATTCATTGATTGACTCAATATTTTTTTGAACTTAATATTTAAAAGCCGAATCACCGGCAAACAAGTAAAGCAGTACTTAACCATTACAAAAGGATAGTACAATGCAAAATCAAACCAAGTTATTCGCTTTCAAACTGGCTGAAAAAGAAGTCAAAAAAGAAGTCAAGCAGCCATGGCAGGTGCGCGACGGCGTCGCCACGGCAAGCTGCACGTATTACGGCAACCCTGAAGATTACAATCTGCGCGATAACTCGCGCCTGAATCCGAACGACACCGGCATTTATTGCTGATCGTCCGCGCATCATTCATCCCGCCCCGCGCGGGATTTGCATACATTCCCACAATTCAACCTCGCGCCGATTGTGGCACGGCTTTACCGTGCGCGCGATGACTATGCGGGATATTCACCACTACGATAGGACAGAAAACATGCAGAAGCAAAATCAAAGCAAATTGTTCGCATTCAAGCTGGCGGAAAAAAAGGAACAGGAAAAGCCTGCCCTTCCTGCGCAATGGAAGGTACGCGATGGCGTAGCCGTGGCCGGCTGCACGGCCGTCGACAGCGAAGAGCAATACCGCTATTCGCGTATCGGCTCGAGTGATGGCGGCGATTTCTGCTGACACGTGCACCACCTGAAAGCCTTGCCGTGGCAGGGCTTTTTTATTGTCGTTTGCCGCAGGGTACTGAATGCATAAAAAGATTTTGATTATCAGCCATAGCGGCGATTTGCATGCCGACCTGGTCACTGCAATCCTGGCGCAGCGGGGCCATGCCCCCTTCCGCATCAACCTCGACGCCTTTCCCCGCGATTACCAGCTGAGCCAGACGATGCTGCATGGCCAGCCCGGCGCGCGCCTGCGCCTGCTGCCTGACGGCGACTGGCTGGACCTGCGGCAAGTGGGGGCCGTGTGGCTGCGCAAGGCGGCCGACTACGCCTACGCCAGCGCGGACCTGACGGCGCAGGAACGCGCCTATGCGCAAGTGGAAACGGAACAGGCCATGTTCAGCATGCTGTACGCGCTCGATTGCTACTGGCTCAGCCATCCGCTGGCCCTGCGCGGCGCGCAATGGAAAGGCGAACAGCTCGTACGGGCCGCGCGCCTGGGCTTTCGCGTGCCCGCCACCGTGATCACCAACGTGCCCGACGACGTGCGCGCGTTTCGCGCCGCCGTTGGCGGCCCCGTCATTTTCAAGGCCATGTCCACGCCGACCCTGGCGGCCGACAGCGTGGACGAGGCGCAGCGGGTCAGCCACGGCATCGGCACGACCATCGTCGACGACGCCATGCTGGACAGCCTGGACGCCGTGGGCGAATTGAGCTGCCAGTTCCAGGAATACATCGCCAAGCAATATGAACTGCGGGTCACCGTGATCGGCCTGCGGCTGTTTGCCGCGCGCCTGTATTCGCAGGACGATGCCCGCACGGCCGTCGATTCACGCGACATGTCGGCCCCCATCCGCTACGAAGCATGCACCTTGCCGGACGAGATACGGCAGCGCTGCCTCGATTTCGTGCACAGCTATGGGCTCGAATATGGGGCGCTGGACCTGATCGTCACGCCCGGGGACGACTATGTCTTCCTGGAAAATAATCCCGTCGGTCAATTCCTGTATGTCCAGCAACTGGTCCCCACCCTGCCCCTGCTGGAAAGCGTGGCCGATGCACTGATCGAAGGAGCGCTATGCCGCAGCCAGACCTGAATCTGATTCCCCAGCACCTGCGCGCGCTGGAGCAGCAGCGCGACAGCCGCGCCATCGTCCTGGCCGCCTCGCACCTGGACATGGAACTGCTGCCCGCCCTGTACGAACTGTGCCAGGGCATCGGCCAGGTGCCACGGCTCGACGTGGTGCTGCACGGACGCGGCGGCATCGTCAACGCGGCGCGCCGCATCGCCCTGGTGCTGCGCCAGCATGCGCGCCACCTGCGCTTTATCGTGCCCTTCCACTGCGAATCGGCCGCCACCCTGCTGGCCCTGGGGGCGGACGAGATCATCGCGGGCGACCTGGCCCTGTTCTCGCCCATCGACCCGCAGCTCGACGGCGCCGAAGGCGGATCACTGTCCAGCCTGGACATCAAGCGCTTCGGCGACATGGCGCAGCAGTGGTTCGGCGTCGATGCGGGCGAAGCGCGCCAGCAATCGCTGTCGCTGCTGTGCGGCAGCATCTTTCCGCCGTCGCTGACAGCCTTTTACCGCACCACGCTGGAACTGGCGCAGATCGGCGAGGAATTGCTGGCGTGGCAATTGCCCGATGCCACGCCCGAGGCGCGGCGCGCCATCGTCGAGCAGCTGGTGTCGGGCTATCACTCGCACAACTATGCGCTGACGCGCGACGAGCTGGCCGGCCTGGGTTTGCACATGGCGCGCGATGCGCACGCCGAGCGCCTGGGCTGGGCCATTTCGACGCAGTTGCAGTCGAGCATAGGCGGCGCCCTGCGCAGCGCGCCCGACGAACCGTGGAACGACGCCCTGCTGGCCTCGCGCGATGGCGTGCAGCTGCGGCGCCAGCGTCCGGGCGGCTTCGCGCCCCTGTGGTCGACGGCAGGACAGCCGCCATGCTGACGCTGTTGCTTGCCGACATGGCGCGCTATGTGATCGCCTTGCTGCTGCTGGCGGCCAGCGTGGGCAAACTGCGCAGCTACGGCGATTTTCGCGCCAACCTGGCCACGTCGTTCGGCTTGCCGCCTGCCGCCGCGACCTTTGCCGCGCCGGCCCTGGTGGCGGCCGAGCTGCTGCTGGCCGGCTGGCTGCTGGCCGGCGGCGCCCAGCTGCCCATGCTGCTGTCGCTTTTGCTATTGAGCACGCTTACGGGCGTCTTGATGCACCGCTACTTCACCCACAGCGTCGTGCGCTGCAGCTGCTTTGGCGAGGCGGCGCGGCCCGTGTCGCACTACGACCTGCTGCGCAATGGGCTGGCCATCGCCATCAACGGCGGCTATTTTGCGCTGGCGCACGATGCCGCCTTGCCCCTCGCGACCTCGATATTGGCGGGCGGACTGGCGGCCATCGTCTGCGTGGCCACCATTTCCCTGCACGACATCGCCACATTGGCAAAGGCCCGCTGATGGATACCACGACCTTGCAATGGGTGCTGGCGGGGCTGGCGTTTGCCATCGCCGGCAATATCTGGCTGAGCCTTGCCATCCTGCGGGCCAGCCGCCGCGAACGTCTCGCGCCCACGGCGCTGGCGCCGGGCGAGCCGCTGCCCGCCGTGCAAGCCCGGCCGCTGGCGGGCGGCGCGCGTTTCCAGCCGGGCGCCGGCGGCCAGGCGGCCGTACTGCTGTTCCTGGCCAGCCGCTGTCCGAAATGCCAGGAAAAACTGGCCGGCATCGAAGAATTGCTGCCGCTGGCGCGCAGCGCGGGACTGGACCTGTGGCTGCTCAGCGAAGAGCCGGCCCGCCGCCTGCGCGCCTTTCTGCCCGGCGGCATCCTGCAGGGGGCGGCAGCGCGCCTGGCGCTGCGCGACTACCGGCGCGTGAATCCCCTGATGAGTTCACCGTCGTACGTGTTCGTCAATCACGAGGGCATCGTCGAAGCGGCCGGGCTGGTCGGCGATGCCGACTGGCTGGCCCTCGTCGGGCAGCTGCATGGCGAGATGGCCGGGGAGCGCGCCGCATGAACCGCATGAACATCATCGTCCCCCATCTCGAACGCCTGCGCCTCCTGTATCCCGTGCGCTGGCGCATCGCCGCCGGGCTGCTGTGCATGGCCTTGACGGTGGCGGCGCAGCTGGCCTTTCCGCAAGCCATCGCGTACTTCATCGACAACGTGGCCGCCCTCACGCAGCGCGGCATCACGCCGGGCATGGTGGCCGCCATGCTACTGTTCAGCCTGCTGTATGCGCTGGCCTCGGCCGCGCGGTTCTACTTGCTGCAATCGGGCGGCCACATGATCGTCATGGACGTGCGCCGCCGCCTGTTCGACGTGGTGATCAACCAGCCCATCGCCTTCTTCGACAAACATCATGGCGGCGAACTCAATAGCCGGCTGACGTCCGACGTCTCGTCGCTGCACGAAAGCCTCACCATCGGCGCGGCCAATGCCCTGCGCTCGCTGTGCGTGTTCGTCGGCGGCATCGCCATGCTGCTGCACCTGTCGCCCATGCTGAGCTTGCCCCTGGCCCTGTTCATTCCCATCAGCCTGTATTTCGGCAAGTTGACCGGCAGCAATTACCGCCAGCGCGCGCGCGCCATCTCCGCCAGCCTGGCCGCCAGCGGCAAGGTGGCGCAGGAATACTTTGCCCATGCACGCCTGGTGCAGGCGTTCAACCAGCAAGGCGGCGCCATGGCCCGCTACGCGCAAGCCATGCGGGAACTGCTGGGCGTGTCGCTGGCCGGCACGCGCCTGCTGGCCATCTTCCAGGGCGCGCAGGGCATGCTGGCCTTCGTTGCGCTGCTGACCACGCTGTGCTTCGGCGGCCACCTGATCGGCCAGGGCCGCCTGACGGTGGGCGAGCTGACGGCCTTCGTCATCTATGCCAGCATGGTAACGGACACGGCCGGTTCCATCAGCGAATTCTGGAACACCTGGATGCGCACCATGGGCTCGACCGACCGCATCTTCGAGATCCTTCGCAGCCACCGGCCCGTGCCCGCCGCCGCGCAGCAGCCGCCGCTGGCCGGGCATATCGCGCTGCGCGATGTGCGCTTTTCCTACCCCGAGCGCACGCAGGCAACGGCCCTTGGCGGCGTCAGCCTGACCATCCGCGCGGGTGAAAAAATCGCCCTCGTGGGGGCGTCCGGCGCAGGCAAGTCCACCATCGCCAGCCTCGTGCTCGGCCATTACCAGCCGGATGCGGGCAGCCTGCTGTTCGACGGCATCGACGCGTCCGCTTTCGGCGTGGCCCAGCTGCGGCGCCAGATGGCCGTGGTGGAACAGGAGCCGGCGCTGTTTTCCGGCAGCATCGCGGACAATATCGGCTTTGCCGTGCCGGACCGGGTGGTGACGCGCGACGAGATGGCCACGGCGGCGTGCCTGGCGCATGCCCACGATTTCATCACGGCCTTTCCGGATGGCTACGACACCCTGGTGGGCGAACGGGGCGTGCAATTGTCGGGCGGACAGAAACAACGCATCGCCATCGCCCGCGCCATCCTGCGCGCGCCGAAGATCCTGATCCTGGACGAAGCCACCAGCGCACTCGACGCCGCCAGCGAACAGCTGGTGCAGCAAGCCCTCGATACCCTCATGCAGGGACGCACCACCATCATCATCGCGCACCGCTTTTCCACCATCGTGAAGGCGGACCGCATCATCGTCATGGAGGATGGCAGGATTTGCCAGCAAGGCACGCATGCCGAACTGCTGCGCGCCGGCGGCCAGTATGCGCGGCTGATGCAGCAGCAGCTGTCGCAGTTCCAGCAGTTGCACGAGAGCACGGCAACCCTGTAAAGTGGGGACGATGAAAAAACACTACCATGGCAGTTGCCACTGCGGCGCCGTGCGCTTCGCGGCCGAGATCGACCTGGCCGCGCCCAGCCTGCGCTGCAACTGTTCGTTCTGTTTGAAAGTGCGCTGCTGGGCCAGCCTGGTGCCGACCGCCGCCTTCCGCCTGCTGGCCGGCGAGGGCGACTTGAGCGAGTACCGCTTCGGCGCCCGCCGCGAAACCCATTATTTTTGCCGCCACTGCGGCGTGCGCCCATTTGGCCGCGGAGACTCGCCCCGCAGCGGCCCGTTTGTCGGCATCAGCGTCAGTTGCCTCGACGATGCATCGAACGCCGAACTGGCGCAGGTGCCCGTCACCTTTGTCGATGGACGGCATGACGCCTGGGATGCGCCGCCGCAGGAAACCCGGCATTTATAAAAATGAAAATGAGAAATGGTTTGCTGGCACCACGGAGTTTTCCTACGTGGCGACAGGTGCTATCCCTATGGTTATGCCGGCTGCAGGCAGGGAAAATGGCGTCAACGGTGCAACACAGCGCCGGATGTCAGGCAGGAGCATCCGTCACGCCACCATGCACGCGGATGATAGTTCATCTCAACCATAGAGGAAACGACCATGACTTCGAACAGCAACGACCGCAACGAACGCACTGGCAGCCCATCCGGCAAGCAGCCGTCGCAGCAATCGGGCAGCCAGCAATCGGACAAACAGTCCGGCAGCCGCCAATCGTCGGGCGGCACCCAGGGCGGCACGCACGAGCAGCACGTGGAAGCGGGCCGCCAAAGCCACAAGAATGACGGCGACAAGCAATCCCGTTCGCAACAATCGGGGCAGTCGGGTTCACAGCAGTCCGGCCAGCAATCGGGACAGGGCCGCAGCGGCAGCGAACAATCGGGCGCCGGCGCCGGTTCGCGCGGAGGCACGCATGAGCAGCACGTGGAAGCGGGACGTCAAAGCCACAAGAATGACGACAAGACCTGATCCCCGATAAATGCAGCATCAGGCATGCGGCCGCGCCGGGGCAGTTCCCGTCGCGCCAGCGCAGCCGCATGGCACAAACCCCGTTGTCTGGATCGGGATTCTAGGCGATAATGACGCCCATGAACGATACCACCACCTTACCCCCATTGCCCGATCGCCTGTCGATCGACCCGAGCAGCCCTTACCACGTTGCCGCCGTGTTCGAAAACGACGTCGGCATCCGTTTCAACGACAAGGAACGCCTTGACGTGGAAGAGTATTGCATCAGCGAACGCTGGATCAAGGTCGCTTCCACCAAGTCCCTGGATCGCCGCGGCCGTCCTTTGCAAATCAAATTGAAAGGCAAGGTCGAAGCGTTCTACCGCTAAGACTTGCCGTCCCGGCCAGGCGCCATGCGCCCTGGCCGGCGTTTCCCGCCCCGCTTTCCCTGTCTTTCTTCCCCCTGCAGCTCCTGCCAGCGCCTGCTTATCCTCCGCTTTGCACAGCGCGCCCGCCGCCCTCACCCTCGCCTTTTTCACCGCGCTGCAACTTTTTCGCAACTTTTTTCATTTAGCCAAACAAGTTGTTTGACATCTGATATCTTACTCTGCAATACTTGCTTCATCGGTTCAGTCATTCCGAACCGCAACAGCCCAGCCGAGAACATTCACGATGCTTCAGCCAGACGCTACAACGATGACCGCGCCGTTCGACCTGCAGTTCGACACCAGCTGGCCCGCCTTCCCCGTGGCCCTGCGCGACGCGGCCGGCGCCGCGCTGGACGGCCAGCTGTATGCGGGCCTGGGCAGCGCGGGTGCGGCCTGGTACCGTCTCGACACGGCCCGGCGCGCTGACGGCTGGCAGCGCATGGCGGACTTTCCAGGCACGGCTCCGGCTGGCGCCGCCTGCGCCGCCAGCGGCCAGTTCCTCTATGTGTTCGGCGGCGCCATCACGCCTGCCGGCCACAGCGCCCGCCAGTCCGACGCCGTATGGCGCTACGACGCCACGCTTGATGCCTGGCAGCGGCTGGAGCTGCAACTGCCGCTGGGCTTGCTGGGTGCCTCGGCCCTGGCGCAGGCGGATGGCAGCATCATGCTCTTCGGCGGCTATCACCGCGGCCAGTTCGACGCATTTTGCCGGGCCCATGCGGCAGCCGGCGAGCTTGAGCGGCCCCTGCTGCTGCGCGCCTACATGTCCCGTCCCGTCGCCGCCTTCGCCTGGAACCGCCACCTGTGGCGCTTCGACCCGCACAGTGCAACCTTGCAGGATGATGGCATGCTGCCATTTGCCGGCACCTGCGGCGCCGTCGCCATCGCTGCCGCAGGCGGCCCCATCGTGGCCAGCGGCGAAATCAAGCCGGGCCTGCGCACGCCCTGCACCTGGCATGCACGGCACGACGCCAGCGGCTGGGAGCAGCACGCCTTGCCGGACACGGCATCCGGCGTGCCGCAGGAAGGCGTGGCGGCCGCGTTTGGCGGCCTGTGCGGCGGGATGCCCATCCTCGCCGGCGGCACGCATTTCATCGGCGCCAGCACCAACTATGCACAGCAGCAACTGCACGCCCATGCGGGCCTGGCCAAGTCCTGGCGCCGCGAGCTGTACGGCTTTGACGGCGGGCAATGGCACCTGCTGGGCCTGCTGCCGGCGGCGCGCGCGCATGGCCTGTCCTTCCAGGCAGGCCAGGCCCTGCTGCTGGTGGGCGGCGATACCGATGCCGGTGCTGCCACCCTGGAAACCTTGGCAATAACGTTATCGAACGGTCCCGGCCGTGATACCGTGTCGTACCCTGCTTAATTAGTGAGAAAACAATGGTCACAAAGATACCGGCTTACCGCCACGCGCAAGTCAAAATCAAGGAATTCATCGAGCAGAACAACCTGAAGGCGAACGACGCCCTGCCGCCCGAAGCGCGCATGGCCGAGGAGCTCAACATGAGCCGCCCCAGCCTGCGCGAAGCCGTCAAGGCGCTGGAATCGCTGGGCGTGATCGAATCGCGCCACGGCGAAGGCATCTTCGTCAAGGCGTTTTCCTTCGATTCCATTCTCGACAACCTGCCGTATTCCATGGTCGCCAACGACGACCAGATCACGGACTTGCTGTACGTGCGCACCTATCTGGAAATCGGCGCGATTCCGTCGGTGGTGAAAAACATCACGCCCAAGAATATCGCCGTGCTGCGGGAACTGGCCGACAGCATGCTGGAAAAGGCGCTGCGGCAGGAAACCTTCCCCGCCGAAGACCGCGCCTTCCATGCGGAAATGTACTCGTGTCTGAACAACCGCTTCCTGCTGGCCCTGATCGACCTGTTCTGGAACGTCTTCAACAACATGCACAAGGCGTCCACGGCCGCCAAGCTCGATCCCTGGGCCATGGAAGCGACGGCGCGCGACCATATCGCCATCGTGGAAATGCTGGAAAACAAGGATGAAGCGGGCCTGATGCGCGCCTACACCGAGCATTTCGATTCCATCTTCAAGCGTTACCCGAAAGACACCGCATAGCCTGCAATACGCGGCGTCACCTTTTTTTGTTCATCACATAGAGGTTAGAAATCCATGTTTGCGTCCCGTTCCTCCGTCAAGTTTCTGCTACCCGCGGCCTTCGCCGCCCTTGCCTGCCTGTCGGGAGCCGCCCGGGCGGCCGACCAGGTCTTCGTCGGCGCCTTCGACGTGGGTCCGTCCGGCAACGCGCAGAAATTCAATCCGCTGACGGCGGCCGCAGGCTTCAGCTTCTACAACAAGTATTTTTCCACCCTCACCCTGTACGACGTCAGCCTGCAAAAGATCTCGGGCGACCTGGCCGAGGGCTGGACCTATGCCAAGGATGGCAAGACCCTGACCCTGAAACTGCGCAAGGACGTCAAGTGGCATGACGGCAAGCCATTCACGTCGGCCGACGTGAAGTTCACCCTGGAACTGATCCGCAGCCCGGAACTGGCCAGCGTGTTTGCCCCGCGCCTGGCCGACGTCAGCGCCGTCAGGACGCCGGACGCGAACACCGTCGTCATCGAACTGGCGCGCCCCGACGTCACCCTGCCCGACGCTTTCACCAGCATCATGATCGTGCCACGGCATCTGTTGATGAGCGTGCCCATCACGGAACTGCGCAACGCCGCCTGGTGGAAGACGCCCGTGGGCACGGGCCCGTTCAAATGGAGCAAATACCTGCCGGACCAGTATGTGGAACTGGTCGCCAATCCCGACTACTACCGCGGCAAGCCGAAACTGGACAAGCTGATCAACCGCTACTTCAAGGATGCCAGCGCGGCCGCCCTGGCCCTGGCCTCGAATGAAATCCAGTTCACCTACCTGACGATGGACCAGGTCAAGGAAAACCAGGCCAGCAAGGCCTTCAATGTGATTTCCGGCCCGTCCCACGTGCTCAACTACCTGGGCGTGAACCACACGGACCCGCGCTTCCAGGACGTGCGCGTGCGCCAGGCGATCCTGTACGCCATCGACCGGCCCGCCATCGTCAAGAGCATCTACAACAACAGCGCCACCATCGCCAACTGCGCGCTGACCCTGCCGAAGTTCCAGCCGTCCAAGCTGGACAAGTATGAAACGAATGTCGCCAAGGCGAAAACGCTGCTGGCGGCCGCCAACTGGGAGCAGCTGAGCAAGGGCCAGCCCGTGGAACTGCTCACGTATTACAACGACCAGGTATCGAAGGATGTCATCGCCAGCCTGCAGTCGATGCTGGCGCAGGTGGGCGTCAACCTCAAGCCGCGCTTCGTCGACAGCCCCACTTACGGCCAGCTGGTCGATGCCAACCGCTTCAGCATGGTCTTCGCGGGCGGCGGCGTGGGTCCCGACCCCAGCGCCCTGACGCCCATGCTGCACTCGTCGTATGCGCCGCCCAAGGGCGTGAACCGCATGCGCGTCAAGCTGCCGCAGCTCGACGCCCTGCTCGACGCGGGGCAGCTGGAAACGGACGACGCCAAGCGCACGGCCCTGTACCGCGACGCCTGCGGCATCACGAATGCGCAGCTGCCCTGGATCCCCCTGTGGAGCGCCAACCGCTTCGGCGGCTTCGCCAAAAATGTCGAAAACATGATCTGGACCCCGGCCCCGGCCGGCGGACGCTACCAGGACAAGCCGGAGCTGTGGCAGCTGCGCTGAGCGGCTCCCCCCCCCTCACCGCCACACGTCATCCCGTTGGCGGGCCACGGCCCGCCGGTTTTTGCATAGCTGAGAAGGCAGGGGGCCATGCCGCCTGGAAGAAACATGTTCAAGTACCTCGTGAATCGCCTGCTGGTCAACATCCCCACCCTGCTGGCCATTTTGGCCACCGTCTTCGTACTGGTCAACATGGCGCCGGGCGACCCCGTCGACGCCTTCGTGCCGCCCAGCCAGGCCCTGACAGACGTGCAGAAGGAGCAATTGCGCCACACCCTGGGCCTGGACCGTTCCGTGCCCGTGCGTTTCGCCCTGTGGCTCAAGCAGACGGCCAGCGGCGACCTGGGCTACCGCTACAAGGACGGCGCCCGCGTCATCGATGAGATCGCCAGCCGGGTGGCGCCCACCCTGCTGCTGGCCCTGTCCGGCCTGGCCCTCGGCTCCGTGCTGGGCATTATTTTCGGCGTGGTCTCGGCGCGCCGCGCCAATGGCAAGCTGGACCACGTGCTGTCGCTGTTCGCCTATGTCGCCATCAGCAGCCCCGCGTTTTTAGTGGGCATCGTCGGCATGTATGTGTTTTCGCTGCAGCTGGGCTGGTTTCCCAGCGGCGGCTACAGCACGCCGGGCAACGAAAGCGCGGGCGACATCCTGTACCACCTGGCCTTGCCGGCGGCCGTGCTGTCGGTGCAGTTCATCGCCATCACCATGCGCTACACGCGGGCCGGCCTGCTCGACACCTTGAACCAGGATTACATCCGCACGGCCGTCGCCAAGGGCGCCAGTCCGAACCGCGTCATGCTGCGCCATGCGCTGCCCAACACCCTGGTGCCCATCGTCACCGTGATCGGCGCCAGTTTTGGCGGCCTGATCGGCGGCGCCGTGTTCGTCGAGACGGTGTTTTCCTGGCCGGGCATGGGCATGCTGTTCCTCGACGCCATCGAAAGCCGCGACTATCCGCTGATCATGGGCATCGCCCTGTTCGTCTCGCTGGCCATTCTCGCCGTCAACATGCTGACCGATCTCGTGTACTCCTGGATCGACCCGCGCATCACCCTGAAGTAGCGCCACCCGCAAGCGTAGCAGGCAGTGCCCCCTGGCGACAGGCGGGGCCGGGACCCGTGCAGCCCGCCGCGCCAGGAAAGTTATAAAAAAACAAGATACAACCAAGAGGATATTTATGACGCAAGCTCCCCTCCCGCCCTCGCGCTGGAAGCAATTTCGCTCCAGC
Source organism: Janthinobacterium foliorum (assembly GCF_978021625.1). NCBI lineage: Bacteria > Pseudomonadati > Pseudomonadota > Betaproteobacteria > Burkholderiales > Oxalobacteraceae > Janthinobacterium > Janthinobacterium foliorum. The sequence continues at coordinate 272,627 of NZ_CDXDQE010000008.1, forward strand.
AAGGTGGCCTTCGCCGGCCTGTGCCTGTTCGTGCTGATCGCCGTGCTGTGCACCGCCTCCGGCCTGCTGTTTTCCTACGACCCGAACGCCATCGACCTGGGCGCGGCCCTGCAGGCGCCGTCGCGCCAGCACTGGCTGGGCACGGACCAGACGGGCCGCGACATGCTGGCCCGCACCCTGGCGGCCGGGCGCATCTCGCTGGCCGTGGGCGTGTCCAGCGTGGCGCTGGCGCTCGTCATCGGCACCTTCCTGGGCGCCATGGCCGGCTACTTCGGCGGCTGGATCGACAATCTGACCATGCGCTTCGTCGACATGGTGATGACCTTTCCGCCCGTCATCGTGCTGATGACCCTGGCCGCCGTGCTCGGTTCCGGCACGGGCAAGACGGTGATCGTCATCGGCTTGCTGTCGTGGCCGCTTGCCTGTCGCCTGGTGCGGGCCCGCATCATGAGCATCCGCGAAATGGAATTCGTCGCCGCCGCGCGTACCCTGGGCGCCGGCCACACCTACATCATTTTCAAGCACTGCCTGCCCAACACGATCGATGTGCTGGCGGTGTTCGCTTCCCTTGGTTTCGTCTCGGCCATCATGGCCGAAGCGGGACTGAGTTTTCTCGGCCTGGGCGTGCAATTGCCGGACGCCAGCTGGGGCAGCCTGATCAGTATTGCGCGGGAGGCTTCGGTCCTCAAGCAATACCCGTGGATCTGGCTCCCCTCTGGCGTGCTGATCGTTGTTACCGCCCTGGCCGCCAACTTTATCGGCGATGGCTTGCGCCAGGCCTTTGACCCTAAACATAGCAAGGAATAATCATGTCAGCACTGAAATTACACGGCATCATCCCTCCCGTCGTCACGCCGCTGGACCAGCATGGCAAGATCGACGAAGCATCGCTGCGGCGCGTAATCCGCCACCTGATCGATGGCGGCGTGCACGGCCTGTTCCTGATGGGTTCGACGAGCGAAGTGATTTTCCTCAACGGCGCCCAGCGCGCCGAAGCCATCCGCATCGCCGTCGATGAGGCGGCCGGCGCCGTGCCCCTGGTGGCCGGCGTGATCGACCCCACCACCGAGCGCTGCATCGAACACGCGAAGCAGGCCAAGGAACTGGGCGTGCAAGGCCTGGTCGTCACGGCGCCGTTCTACACGCGCACCAGCCCGGCGGAAACCATCGACCATTTCCGCTACATCCAGCAAGCCGTCGACCTGCCCATCATCGCCTACGACATTCCCGTCTGCGTGCACAGCAAGCTGAGCCGCGAAACCCTGCGCGCCATGTACGACGAAGGCCTGATCTGCGCCGTCAAGGACAGCAGCGGCGACGACGGCAACATGCGCATGCTGATGCGCGACTTCGCCGACGCGCCCGACTTCGCCATCCTGACGGGTTCCGAAACGACGGTCGACTACGCCTTGCTGGGCGGCGCCCACGGCTGCGTGCCCGGCCTGGGCAACGTCGACCCGGCTGGCTACGTGCGCCTGTACGCGCTGGCCCGCGCCGGCGACTGGGCGGGCGCGCGCGCCGAGCAGGAACGCCTGATCGCCCTGTTCGACATCGTCTTCCACGGCGTGCCGTACACCAGCCCCAACGCGTCCGGCGTGGGCGGCTTCAAGACGGCCATGCAGCTGATGGGCATCATCGACCACCGCTTGATGAGCAAGCCGAACCGCCTGTTGCCGGACGCCGCCGTCGAGCGCGTGCGCACCATCGTGGCCGCCGCCGGCCTGCTCTGATTTCAATATAGCAAGGAGATGTGATGACCGATGCTGAAGTATTGCTCGATGTACAAGGGCTGACGACATCGTTCCCGACGCCCGCGGGCGTCGTCAAGGCCGTCAACGGCCTGTCGTTCTCGCTGCGGCGCGGCGAAACGCTGGCCATCGTGGGCGAATCGGGCTGTGGCAAGTCGGTCACCTCGTTCTCGCTGATGGGGCTGCTGTCCAGCCGCGCCAGGATCGAAGGCCAGGCCTGGCTGACGGCGGCCGACGGCAGCCGCTTCGACGTGCTGGGCCTGGCGCCGCAGGCGCGCCAGGCCGTGCGCGGCAACCAGATGGGCATGATTTTCCAGGAGCCGATGACCTCGCTCAATCCCCTGCAGCAGGTGGGCCGGCAGATCGCCGAGGCCATGACGGTGCATGGCGCGTGCGGCAAGCAGGCGGCGCAGGAACGCGCCGTCGAGCTGCTGCGCCTGGTGGGCATCTCCGCGCCCGAGGTGCGGGCGCGCCAGTATCCCCATCAATTGTCCGGCGGCATGCGCCAGCGCGTGATGATCGCCATGGCCCTGGCGTGCAAGCCGCAAGTGCTGATCGCCGATGAGCCGACGACGGCGCTCGACGTGACGATCCAGGCACAAATCTTGCGTCTGCTCAAGCAGTTGCAGCAGGAAGTAGGCATGGGCGTGCTCTTCATTACGCACGACATGGGCGTGGTGGCGCAGGTGGCGGACCGGGTGGCCGTGATGTACGGCGGGCAGCTGATGGAGACGGCGGCCACGGCCGACCTGTTCCGCCAGCCCGCCCACCCGTACACGCAGGGCTTGCTGGCCGCCGTGCCCCGTCCCGGCCAGGGCGGACGCCTTGCCGGCATTCCGGGCCAGGTGGACACCGTGTACGGCGAACCGGCCGGCTGCCGTTTCGCCGGGCGCTGCCCCATGGCGCAGGCGCGCTGCACCAGCGAGGTGCCCGCCCTGCGCACGCTGGCGCCGGGGCAGCAGGTGCGCTGCCATTTTGCAACTATTACAACAGGGAGCGCGCATGAAGCCGCCATCGCATGAAGTAGGCAAGGAGATTCTGTCCTTCGAGCACGTGGGCGTGGCCTTCCACAGCCGCGCGGGACTGCTGGGCAAGCGCCAGTCCGTGAAAGCCGTGCAAGAGGTCAGCTTCGGCCTGCGGCGCGGCGAAGTGCTGGGCATCGTGGGCGAATCGGGCAGCGGCAAGTCGACCCTGGCCAAGCTGGCGATGCAGCTGCTGCGCCCGGACAGCGGCGAGATCCGCTACGAAGGCCAGCCGCTGGCCAGCTACCGGGGCGAGGCGCTGCGGCGCCTGCGCGGCGAAGTGCAGATGGTGTTCCAGGACCCGAACGCCAGCCTGAACCCGCGCCTGACCATCGAGCAGTGCCTGCGCGAACCGTTTATCTTGCACCGGCGCGGCAGCAAGGACGAGCAACTGGCCGAAATCACCCGCCTGCTGGGCGTGGTGGGCTTGCCCGTGACGGCCCTGCGCCGCTATCCGCATGAATTGTCGGGCGGCCAGAAACAGCGCGTGGTGATCGCCCGCGCCCTGGCCCTGCAGCCGAAAGTGCTGATCGCCGACGAAGCCGTCGCCGCGCTGGACGCTTCCGTCAAGGCGCAGATCATCAATCTGCTGCTGGACTTGCAGCAGCAGTTTGGCCTGTCCATCATTTTCATTTCGCACGACCTGCCCATGGTGCAAGCCATGTGCGACCGCGTGCTGGTGCTGTACCTGGGCCGGCTGATGGAAGCGGCGCCGCGCGCGGCCATCGCCACGGGCGGCGCCCATCCGTACACGCGGGCCCTGTGGAAAAGCTCGCCCGCCGCCGACCCGGCCTGCCGCATGGCGCCCGAGGACGTGCTGGGCGGGGAAATCCCCAGCCCGCTGGCGCCGCCGCCGGGCTGCGTCTTCCATACGCGCTGCCCGCAGGCCCAGCCGGCCTGCCGGCAGCAGGTGCCGGCCCTGCGCACGATCGAACCCAACCACGACGCCGCCTGCCTGCTGCTGGCGCCGTCCCCTGTCCACGCCTTAGTGAATTGATCCATGACTGATTTACACCCGACGCAATTATTTACCCGCCTGCAAGGCGGCCTGGTCGTATCGTGCCAGCCGCTCGACGACAGCCCCATGGATACCCCCGAGATCATCGTCGCCATGGCGCGCGCCGCCATGGACGGCGGCGCCACGGCCCTGCGCATCGAAGGCGCCGACCACGTGCGCGCCGTGGCGCAAGCCTTGCCGCACGCCATCATCATCGGCATCGTCAAGCGCGACCTGGCCGACAGCCCCGTGCGCATCACGCCGTATATCGAGGACGTGCACGCCCTGGCCGACGCGGGCGCCGCCATCATCGCCTTCGACGGCACGGACCGCCCCCGGCCCGTGCGGGTAGCCACCCTGCTGGCGGCCGTGCGCGCGGCCGGCAAGGCGGCCATGGCCGACTGCTCCACCCTGGAAGACGGCCTGGCCTGCCATGCGCTGGGCTGCGACCTGGTGGGCACGACCCTGTCCGGCTACACGGAAGACACGGCCTACCTGCCGGAAGACCGCCCCAACGCGGCGCTGATCGGCCAGCTGGCGCAGCGCGGCGTGCGCGTGATGGCCGAAGGCCGCATCCGCACCCCGCAGGACGCCGCCGACTGCCTGCGCGCAGGCGCCTGCTGCGTCACGGTCGGCTCGGCCATCACGCGCATCGAGCACATCACCGAGTGGTTCGCCACCGCCTTGCACAGCGCGCCGCTGGCGGGCGAGGCCTGAGATGCTGCTGGCAATCGACATCGGCGGCACCAAGCTGGCCGCCGCCCTCGTGCGCGAGGGCGTGATAACCGCGCGGCGGCAAGTGCCCATGGCGCGGGACGCGGCAGGATTTGCCGCCGCCATCGAGGCGCTGGTGGACAGCTGGCCGGCGCCTGACCGGATCAGCGTGGCCACCACGGGCTACATCGACGGCGGCAAGGTGTATCCCGTGAACCGCGCCATCATCTCGTTCTGGAATGGCTTTCCACTGGAACAGTTGCTGCGCGAACGCTTTGCCTGTGCCGTGGCCCTGTTCAACGACGCCCAGGCGGCCGCCTGGGGCGAGTATTGCGCGCGGCGCGACATGGGCGAGGCCGGCTATCCCGCCAACCTGCTGTTCATGACCTTGTCGACAGGCGTGGGCGGCGGCCTGGTGCTCGATCACCGCCTGCGCGCGGGACCGCACGGCCTGGCCGGCCACGTGGGCCACGCACCGGCCAGGCTGGCGCCCGCCGACGGCGTCAGCCTGTGCGGCTGCGGCAGGCTGGGTTGCCTGGAAATGCTGGCGTCCGGCACGGCGCTGGCGCGCCAGGCCAGCGCCGTCTTCCAGCGACCGCTGGACAGCGCGGCCCTGTTCACCCTGGCAGCGACGGAACCGCGCGCCGCCGCCATCGTCGACAACGCGGCCCTGGCCGTGGCCGAGGCCATCGCCGGCTTGCACATGAGCATAGACCTCGATGCCGTCGTCATCGGCGGCAGCGTGGGCCTGGCGCCGGGCATGCTGCGGCGTATCGCCAGCGCTCTGGCGGGGCTGTCCCTGCCCTGTCCGCCACCGCTGAGCGCGGCCCGGCTCGGCGCGGATGCGGGCTTGCTGGGAGCGGCCGCCTGCCCCGCCTGAGCTGCCCGTAATGCTGGAAAGGCCCGCGCCATGCGGGCTGCAGCCGTTCGCCCCGATGCCGACCACACCCCGATCGCACAAAAAAGCAACAAGCTTATAACTTGTTTGACATTAGATATCATATATCTTTACACTGATTTTCGAGCCAAGCAGCAACCCACCCAAATGCTCATGTATTGAAATTCTTTCCAACAAAAACAAGTAACAAACAACTGGAGAAGTCAATGAAAGTTAAGCGCACCCTGCTCATCGCTGTCCCACTGGCGGCCTGCACCATTTCCGCCTCGGCGCAGGTGACACTGCCGCCCATCAACATCAGTGGTCAGTTCGAGTATTCGATCAGCGATCGCCAGGGTTTGACGGAGCAAGGCGACAACGAGCACCGCCAGCGCAGCCATCCGGGCGTGCTGCTGGCCTTTGGCAGCGTGCTGCCGCTCGACAATTCCGGCCTCAGCGCCGAACTGTTCGTCTCGACCAAGCTGACCACGGGCGACGCCACCCCGGCCTGGAGCAATTCCTTCGGCAACCGCGAAGCGTGGGGCGGCATCAACAGCCAGTACGGTTCGGTGCGCTTCGGCCGCCAGTGGCTCGACAGCTACATCAACGTGCTCGATCCCTATGCGTCGGGCGGCAACATCGGCGAAATGAGCGAACTGGGCACGGGTGCCGGCAAGGGCTATCCGGCCGGGCTGACGCGCATCTCGAATGCCATCTGGGCCGACAATTCGCTCACCTACACGAGCCCGAAACTGGCGGGCATGGCCACCTTGCGGGCGCAGTTCTACTGGAATGGCAGCAGTTTCACGGATGAAAAGCTGGTCTCGGCCACGGCGCCCAATATCGCCCCCAACACCAAGGCGGCCAACGGCTACATCCTGGGCGCGCGCATCGACTACCCGGCCGTGCGTATCGACCTGAACTATGGCTCGCAGCAGCAGAACCTGAAAAACGCCCTGGCCACCAGCGACAACAGCCCGCTGGCCGACGGCGTGTATGACACGAAGCAAATCATGATCGGTGGCATGGTGCCGCTCGGCACCCACTCCGTGCGGGCGCTGCTGGTGCAGGACAAGACGCAGCGGCCGAACGGCAGCAGCATCAAGGATAACGAGCTGATCCTGGGCGGCCAGTACAGCGTCACGCCGAACTTCCACCTGCGCCCCGTGTTCATGATCCACAAGGTCGACACGGTGCCGAACGACGCCAACGACTACAAGCAGCTGCGCGTGGAGCTGGCCTACAAAATGAACCTGGGCATGTCGCGGGGTTCGACCTCGTTCTGGTTCCGCCCCACCTACCGCAAGTGGGATACGAGCGGCAACAAATTCACGGAGCTGCGCGCCGGCTTCACGACGAATTTCTAGGCCACGCCACCGTCCCGTTCCCTTCCACTCACTCCAGACCGACGATCATGAAAAAACTCAGCTGTGCATTGCTGCTTTGCGCCACCTTTGCGCTTTCCTCCGCCCAGGCCGCTGACGCCGCCCCGCGCTGGCCCGACTTCCCCGCGCCCATCAAGAACGGCGCCGGCGCGCGCATCGGCGCCACCATCTACGCAGGCCTCGGGTCGGCCGGCAAGGCCTGGTATGCGCTCGACACGGGCAAGCCGGGCGCATCCTGGGTGGCGCTGGCGCCGTTCCCCGATGCGCCGCGCGACGCTGCCAATGCCGTCGCCATCCATGGCCTGGTCTATGTCTTCGGCGGCTCCGGCAAGAACGCGCCGGACGACAAGGCCCTGACCGTCTTTGACACGGGCTATGTCTACGACCCTGCCGCGAATAGCTGGCGCCAGCTGCCCACGCGCGCGCCGCTGGGCATTTTCACGGCCAGCGCGGTCTCCGTCGACCAGCAGAACATCGTCTTCTTTGGCGGTGTCAACAAGGCCATCTTCGACGGCTACTTCCAGGACTACGCCGTGGGCGCGGCCGACAGCAAGGAACGCCAGGCCTTGGTGGCCGGGCACTACTTCGACCAGCGGCCGCAGGATTATCTGTGGACGGCGCAAGTGATGAGCTATAACCCGCAAACGAACCAGTGGCGCAACCTGGGCACGGACCCGCAACTGCCCACCGTGGGCGCGGGCGTGGCCGTGCAGGGCAACGTGCTCACCATGGTGAACGGCGAAATCAAGCCGGGCCTGCGCTCGCCGCACGTCAAGGAAGTGGCCATCGCGGGCGACAAGCTGACGTGGAAGCAAGGCGGCAAGCTGCCCGCGCCGCCGGGCGCGGCGCGCCAGGAAGGCGTGGCCGGTGCGTTCGCCGGCTACAGCGGCAAGGTGCTGCTGGTGGCGGGCGGCGCCAACTTTCCCGGCGCCTGGCAGCAGTTCGACGCGGGCCAGAATTATGCGCACAAGGGATTGAAGAAGACCTGGCGCGATGACATCTACGCGCGCCGCGACGGCAAGTGGTCGCACGTGGGCAAGCTGCCGGCGGGCCTGGGCTACGGCACCGGCATCCAGCTGGACGACGGCGTGCTGGTCATCGGCGGCGAGCTCGACGGCGGCGCCGCCAGCAAGGACGTCTTCCTGCTGCAGTGGGACGGCAAGGCCGTGCAAATCCTGCACTGACATCGCCTGTGGTGCCTGGCCCGGGCCGCACGGCCCGCGCCAGGCGCGTTTCCCCGCATTTATTGAGAAAAATCATGACTGAAGCTTACCGGCAACATCACGGCCGCATCCTGTGCGATGCACACTGGATAGACGGCACCCTGACGGTGGCGCCGGACGGCCGCATCGCCGCCATCGAGGAGCGCGCCGGCGCGCCCGGTCCTGGCCCCGCCGCCACCCTGCTGCCGGGCTTCATCGACCTGCACGTGCATGGCGGCGGCGGCGCCGACATCATGCAGGGCGGCGACGCCTGCGCGCGCATCGCCGCCGCCCACGTGCGGCACGGCACGACCTCGCTGCTGGCCACCACCATGACGGCGCCGATGGCCGAACTGGAAAGCGTGCTGGCGGGACTGGGGCAAGCCTGCGGCGCGCGCCAGCCGGGCGCCGCCCGCGTGCTGGGCGTGCACCTGGAAGGCCCGTTCATCAACCAGGAAAAGCTCGGCGCCCAGCCCGACCATGCCTGCGTGGCCGTGATCGACAGCCTGCGCCGCCTGCGCAGCCTGGCGCCCATCCGCGTCATCACCATCGCGCCGGAAATCGCCGGCCACCTGGCCATCATCCGCGAACTGAGCGCCGACGGCGTGCGCATGCAGATCGGCCACACGAGCGGCAGCTACGCCGATGGCGTGGCCGGCCTGCGCCACGGCGCCACCAGCTTTGCCCACCTGTTCAACGCCATGACGGGCTTGCACCACCGCCAGCCCGGCATCGTCGGCGCCGCGCTGGCCCATGCGCGCTACGCGGAAGTCATCCCCGACCTGCTGCACGTGCACCCGGGCGCCCTGCTCGCGGCCCTGCGCGCCATTCCGCACCTGTATTGCGTCACCGATTCCACGTCCGCCACGGGCATGGCGGACGGCGACTACCGGCTCGGTTCCCACACGGTGCATAAGTGCCAGGGCGGCGTGCGCCTGGCCGACGGCACCTTGGCCGGTTCCTGTCTGACCATGGACCAGGCCTTGCGCAACCTGGTCTCCGTCGGGCTGGACCTGGCCGACGCCTCGCGCCGCCTGTCCGCCTATCCGGCCGACTACCTGGGCATCACGGACCGGGGCCGCCTGCAAGCGGGCGCCTGGGCCGACATCGCCATCGTTGACGAGCATCTTCAACTGCAAGCCGTGGTGGCCGAGGGAGAACGCATTGCAGCGGCGCGCGCGTAGCGGCGCCGCGCTGGCGCTGGCCTTGGCCCTGGCGGCCTGCGGCGGCGACGCCGCCCCGCCAGCCGCCGCGCCGCGCACGGCCGCGCGCCCTGCCGCCGTGGCCGTGGCCGCAGCCGAACCGGCCAGGGCGGCGCGCAGCCCTTTGCGCGTCGGCTACGTGGAATACCCGGCGGCCAGCGGCCTGCATGCCTACGCGGCCGTGCCCCTCGTGCTGGAGCTGGAGCAGGCGGACGTGAAAAATCCCGCGCTGGAACTGCAGGCGGCGGGCCGCACCTTGGGCCGCGTGGCCCTGGCGCGCCCCGCGGCAACGGACGCGCACTACGGCAGCCGGCACTGGAGCGCGACGATCCCCGCCGCCTGGGCCATCCGCGGCGTCAGCTGGCGCGCCGTCGCCGACAGCCATGACGCCAGCGCGCCACGCGCGCTGCCGCTGGCCGACTAGGCAGGCAAGAACAAGGGACGCGCGCCTGCCACCCGTCAGGCGCGCGGGAATTCCCCAGTACGGGATGGTTTGGGACCTGGCCAGCCGCCCGGTCCCGGGAAAGGAATCACCGCAATGTCAACTGTCTTGCCGATTCAATCACTGCAACGCCTGGCTGCCGCCTGCGTCCTCGGTCTCGGCCTGGGCGCCGCGCCCGTGGCCCAGGCGGCCATTTCCGCCAGCACGCCGTTTCCCGCGTCCGATGCCAGTTATGGCTGCTATCGCATCCCCGCCGTGGTGACCTTGCAGAACGGCACCATCCTCGCCTTCGCGGAAGGCCGGCCATCGGGCTGCGCCGACTTCGGCAATATTCAGGTAGTCATGAAGAAAAGCCTCGATGGCGGCGCGACGTGGTCGGCCCTGTCCATCGTGGCATCGAATGGCACCCTGCAGGCGGGCAATCCGGTGCCCGTGCTCGACACGCTCGACCCCGCCTATCCGGGCGGGCGATTGTTCCTGTTCTATAACACGGGCAATGCCAGCGAAAGCACCATCCGCAACGGCGGCGCGGGCGTGCGCGAGCAATGGGTGGTGACGTCGACGGATGGCGGCGCAACGTGGGCCAGTCCGTCGAACATCACGGCGCAGACGGCGAAGATCGGCGCGGCGCCGTACAACAACGCGGCCGGCTGGCGCACCCTGGCCATGGGACCGGGCCACGGCGTGCAGATGCGCTCCGGGCGCCTCGTCGTGCCGGGCAACTTCACGGCGGGACCGCCGCAAGCGGGCTATGCGGACGGCCGCGCCTATGTGTTCTACTCGGACGACCATGGCGCCAGCTACCACATCGGCAATGACACGGGCTATCCATCGGCCAACGAATCGACGGCGGCCGAACTGAGCACGAGCCAGCTGATGATCAACAGCCGCGACCAGAGCGGCGCCACGCGCAAGCGCATCGTTTCCATCAGTTCCGATGGCGGCGCCAATTTCAGCGCCGGCTTCGCCAACGCCACCCTGATCGACCCCGTGTGCGAAGGCAGCCTGCTGAACCTGGGCTGGAATGGCAAGCAGTACCTGTTCCACGCCAATCCCGCCTCCACCAGCAGCCGCAACAACCTGACGGTGCGCGCCAGCAAGGACGACGGCCAGAGCTGGCCGTTTTCCCTGCTGATCACGGCCGGCGCTTCCGCCTACAGCGACTTGACGCAAGTCGACGCCAGCAACATCGGCATCCTGTATGAAAACGGCAGCAACGGCATCCGCTTCATGAAGATTCCGCTGAGCACGGTAATCACGGCACCCTGAGTACCACCAGCACGTTTCCTTGCGTTCCCCCGCTTTCCCGCCCTGCCCTGCAGCGGCGGGTTTTTTTATGGCTATGTCACCGTCAGATGTGGGAATTCACCCAATGTTGCTTTCAATAACGTTTCTGGTGAACGGATGCGTCTGGCGTCGAGTATCCAGCGCCATCCCAGGTAGTTCGGCAGGTAGCGCGTCGCCACGCCGTGAAACGCCCTTAACCATTCGCGCAGGCGGCTGTGATACGCATTGACGTTCTGCACGTGCGCGGCAGCGCGCACGCGGATGCCTGCGTGCAAGTTGACGGCCTGGTGGCTGATCCCCGCTGTGCGCGCGAAGGCCCGGTAGGCGGCATGGCCGTCCGTCACCAGCAAGACATCCTTGTCGATGACGGGAGACAAGCAGTCATGCA
>NZ_CDXDQE010000009.1:0-280326 GCF_978021625.1 Janthinobacterium foliorum
TCGCGTCGTGTGGCGTGTTGCCACGCAGCAGGGCCATGCCCGCCTGCCGCTGGCGCCGGTTCAACTGCGCAAACTGCGCGATAAAGCTGATCCATTCGGCTGGCTGCATGGTCTGCTCCCTGTGTGGTAGGTATGCAGAGTCAGACAGCAGCGCCAAGGAAAGATTCCTGCATTTCCCCTATTTTACGAGGACAGAGCCAAAATAATCCCCAGCAAGTGGGGATTATTGGGTGACATCCTACCGCGGGGGATTATTTCTTCGTGAGGCTATCGGGCAAGGCATAGGCGATGATGTAGTCGCCCACGTCAGGCGAATGGCTCATGCCGCCCGCGGAAATGACCACGTACTGCTTGCCGCTGGCAGGCGACTTGTAGATCAGCGGCGCGGCCACGGCGCCCACCGGCAGGCGCGCCTTCCACACTTCCTTGCCGCTGGCCGAATCGAGCGCCCGCAGATAGTAATCCTGCGTGCCGGCAAAGAAGACCAGGCCGGACGCCGTCGAGGTGGGGCCGCCCAGCGTCGGCATGCCCAGCGGGATCGGCAAGTGCGTCTTGATGCCCAGCGGGCCCGTGTCCTTGACCGTGCCCAGCGGTACCTGCCACACCAGCTTCTGCGTGTTCAGGTCGATGGCGCTCATGCTGCCGAACGGCGGATTGTTGCATGGCACGCCCAGCGGCGACTGCATGATGTCGATCTTCACGCCGCCATAGATGCCGGCCACTTGCGGACGGATGGTGCCCATGAAACCCGGCACCTCATCGGTCGAGACCTTGAACTTCTTGGTATTTTCCTGCGTCACCAGCGACATGCGCAGCGGCATGCGCATGTCGTTGACGAACATCATGCCCGTGTTTTCATCGATGGACATGCCGCCCCAGTTCATGCCGCCCAACAAGCTCGGCCATTCGATATACGGCTTTTCGGTCGGCGGCGTAAACGGCCCCACGTAGACGGAATCCTTGAAGAGGATGCGGCAATACAGCTGGTCGAAGGTGGTCACGCCCCACATGGATTTTTCCGTCAGCGGATCGGCGCCGATGACGGGCATGCCGACCGAGTACGGCTGCGTGGGCGACAGATGCTCGCCGTGGGCGGCCGGCGCGGTCGGCACGGCGCGTTCCTCCACTTGGGTAAACGGCTTGCCGGTGCGGCGGTCCAGCACGAAGATATGCCCCGTCTTGGTGGTCTGGATCAGCACGGGCGTCTTCTCGCCCTGGGCATTCTTCATGTCGTACAGCACGGGCTGCGACGGCAGGTCATAGTCCCACACATCGTGGTGCACCATCTGATAGACCCACTTGGCCTTGCCAGTCGAGGCATCGACGGCGACGATGGCCGTGCCGAATTTTTCCTTGACGGCGTTGCGGTCGCCGCCCCAGTAATCGGGCGGGCCATTGCCGGTCGGCAGATACAGCAGGTTCAAGGCCTTGTCATAGGTCGGCACGGTCCACACGTTCGGCGTGTCCAGCGCGAACTGGTGGGCCGGCGCGGTGGCATCGGCACTCTCGGGAGCGCCCACATCCCAGGCCCAGACCAGCTTGCCCGTCAGCACGTCGAATGCGCGCACGGCACCGGAAGGCTCGCCGGCGATGATATCGCGCACCCAGCCGCCCACCACCGTCAGGTGGCCCATGACGACCGGCAGCGAGGTGGGATGATAGCGCTTGCTGTTTTCCGTCGGACCCATGCCTTTCTTCAGGTCGACGTAGCCCTGGTCGCCAAAGTCCTGGCACAGGGCGCCCGTGTGCGCATCGAGCGCGAACAGGCGGGCGTCGACGGACGACACCAGGATGCGCTGGCGGCATTGCGCCTGCGGCGCATACGATGCCTTGACGGCCGCGCCCAGGCTGCTGTCCTTGTCGATGTCGTGATAGCCCACGCCGCGGCACGTCACGTGTTCCGCGCTTTTCGCGTGCGGGTCGAATTTCCACAGCGGCTTGCCCGTGTCGCCGTCGAGCGCCGTCACCACATTTTCCGGCGTGCACGAATACAGCACGTTGCCAATTTGCAGCGGGGTGTTTTCATCGACGCCGGCGCCCGCACCGGTGGTGCGGCGGCCCGTCCGGTAGGTCCAGGCCACTTGCAGGTCCTTGACGTTGTCCGGCGTGATTTGCGTGTAGGGCGCAAAGCGCGTGCCCGAGGCATCGCGGCCAAAGAATTCCCAGTTCTCGGGCGCGCCATCGGACGCCTGGGTACCGGCAACCGCATCGGCCTTGGCGCCGGGATTGGCGATCACGCCGTGCGGGAAAAACGCGGCGGCCAGGGTGGCGAGCAAGGCCGCGAACAGGCCCAGTCCACCCCAGTTGGCGGCACGCTTCCGGCGCAGGGAACTGCCCGGCAAGGCCGCCCCTACCCACAGGCTGAACATCAGGATCACGGCCGGGACGACCACGCGCGGCAGCAGTTCCCAGTAGCTGAGCTGTCCGACCTCGTACAAGGCCCAGACGCAAGTGGCGAGGAAGATGAGGACGGACAGCGCCGTGCCGCTGCGTTTTTTCAGGAAGACGAGCACGGCCAAGAGCAGATAAGCGAGGCCGGCGATCAAGTAATAGCTCGATCCGCCCAGCCCCAGCAGCTTGCCGCCGCCATACACCAGCGCCAGCGCCACCAGCAGGACCACGAGGGAAAACAGTATCCTGCCTAGATTTGCCGCTGAAGAATTCCCTGGTTTTGAATGAAGATCATTCATCATTTTATGTTGTACTCCGTTAGTCTATACACAGCCATCCGAGCCATGTGCAGCAGGCTCAAGGTGACAAGAGAGATAACGGCAGTGCCAGCATGATCGACTGTTTTTGTGGGATCAGCGGATCGGCGCGGCGCGTGGGTCGGGCGCGTGGGTCCAGGAGAAGGAGCACAAAAAAACGGCTCGGGGTCGGGGAGTCGCTCATCATTTGATCAGCACCACCGTCATGCGCTCCACCGCGGCGCCCGCGGACCAGGCAATAAACGTCGCCCGGCACCGTGCGCTGCATGAAGCACGCCGTATGGCATCCAGCTCCCGCATTTCGACCGCTGCATGTTGCCAGCTGCGCCGGCAGAGGACGCGCCTTCCCTGCCTGGCGCCAGCGCCTTGGTCGATGTGCCGGGTCCGGCATATTCCATACGAATGAATACTATACTCCTGAACTATTCATTTGTATTTACGTAGTACTACGGGAAATGAAAGCAGGAGCATGACAGCGCTAAGGCGGCGCCACTCTCGCGCCGAGCGCAAGTTCGTCCCAGTCGTCATCCAGGCCGGCGAGCGCCAGGAACGAAGCCACGTCCGTGGCGCGGGCCCGGTCGGCAGGCTGTCCCGGATGCGGCCACAGGAAATCGCATTCCGTGCAGACGATCGCCTGCCACCCCGTCTTGCGGACCGTGGCGCGCAGCAGATCGCCGTATGCGCCGCACGTCGGACATTGCATGCCGGCGTCGTCCATGCGCACGGGCTACAGCTTGTGCTGCAGGAATTCGAGGAAGCAGCTGATGCGCTGCGCCAGTTGCGTATTGCGGTAGTACACGGCGTGGATCTGCTGGCGGTAGCCCGTATAGAACGGCTCGAGCACCTTCACCAGGCGGCCCGCGGCGATGTCGTCCTTCGTCATGAAGTCGGACAGGCAGACGATGCCCTGGTCGTGCAGGGCCAGCTGGCGCAGGGTTTCGCCGCTGGATGCGGCCAGCGCGGGCACGATCTGCAGGCTGTTGCCCGTCTCGTGGCGCAGCGGCCAGTTGTTGCCCAGCTCGTATTGCGCAAAGCCCAGCAGCGCATGGCCGGACAGCTCTTCCGGCGTGGCGGGAGTGCCGTGGCGCGCCAGGTAGGCGGGCGTGGCCAGCACGTGCAGCGGGCTGGCGCTCAAGGCGCGCGCATGCAGGGTCGAATCGACCAGCGCGCCGATGCGGATGGCGATGTCGGTGCGGTGCTCGAGCAGGTCGGCGATCTGGTCGTTGCTGGTGAGCTCCAGGCGGATCTCGGGATACATGGCGCGGAACTCGGCCACGTGCGGCACCACGCAATGCAGCATGAAGGGCGAGGCGGCATCGACGGACAGGCGCCCGGCCGGCTTCTGGCGGCGGATGCGGATCGATTCCTCCACGTCTTCCATCGAGGCGAGGATGGCGCGCGCCTTTTCCAGGAACAGCTGGCCCTCCTCCGTCAGCTCCATGCGCCGCGTGGTGCGCGTCAGCAGCGAGGTGGCCAGCTTGTCTTCCAGGCGGGACAGGGCGCGGCTGACGCCCGAAGTGGTTTGTCCCAGGTGCACGGCGGCCGCGCTCAGGGTGCCGCTGTCGATGACGGTGACGAAGATTTTCAGATCGTCCGAATTGATATCCATTGTTGCCTTATTCTTGTTGCCTTATTCTTGCTGCTTTATTCTTGCCCATGCTTCACATATCGCGCCATTATAGTGGAATCATGGCAACAGTGAGGGCGGCAGGCTACTTCAGGCAACGTAGAACAAAATGGCGACAAAATGGCAGCTACTGCCGGCCAGCACGAACAGATGCCAGATGCCGTGGCCGTGGCGCAGCTTGTGGTCGGTGGCATAAAAGACGATGCCGCCCGTGTAGCACAGGCCGCCCGCCACCAGCCATAAAAAACCGTTCCACTCGAGCGCCGCCAGCAGGGGCTTGATGCCGATGACGATGAGCCAGCCCATGGCCACGTAGATCACCAGCGACAGGATGCGCGCCCCCCGGGCGTACAGATATTCCTGCACGATGCCGATCAGGGCCAGGCCCCAGACGACGCCGAACAGCGACCAGCCCCACGGCCCGCGCAAGGTCACCAGCATGAAGGGAGTATAGGTTCCGGCGATGAGCAGATAGATGGCGCAGTGGTCGAGCCGCTGCAGCACGGCCTTGGCCTTGCCGCGCACGCTGTGGTACAGGGTGGATGTGAGATATAAGGTCAGCAGCATGGCCGCGTAGACGCTGCAGCTGACGATTTTCCATGGGTCGCCCGTGCGGGCCGCCACGACGATCAGGAGGACGCCGCCGATGGCCGCCAGGGCGGCGCCCACCGTATGGGAAATGCTGTTGAACCGTTCACCGTGATACATGCACCACCGCCCGCCGCGTTAAAGACAGGCTCATCGTACACGCTTGCGCGATTGGCGGTCGTGCGCCTGGCCAAGGCAGGTGCACGCCGAAGGCCGGGACAGGCCGGCGGGCCTGCCCACGGCGAAGGCGCGGGTGTCAATCAGGCCGCTTCGGCCTTCTTGCGCGCAGGACGGCGGGCCGGCGTCTTGCGTGGCGCCTTGGCCGGCTTGTCTTCGGCGACGGCAGCGATATCCTCCGGCACCGCTTCCACCATCACGGGCGCCGCTTCCACAACCGCCTCTGCCGCCTTCTTGGCCGGTTTTTTCGCCGCTGCCGCCTTGCGGGCCGGCGTGCGCGGCTTGGCTTTCGGCTTCGTCTCGGCGACCGTTTCCACTACCGCTTGCGCTACCGGCTCCAATACCGGCTCAAATACAGGCTCTGGCACGGCTTCCACCACCGGCGCTGCCTCGACAGCCTCGGCGCGCGCTTCGCGGGCGCCATCGCCATTCTTGCGGCCGCCACGGCCGTTGCGGCGCGAGCCGCGCTTGGCATTGCCCTCTTCCGCCACTGCGTCCACTGCGGCCTCGGCCACTTCATGCAGCACTTCCGGCTGGGGCACCGGCGCATACTCTTCGACGGCGACCGTTTCCGCGTCGGCCACGGGCACGAAGGCCTGCGGCGCTTCGTTGCGGCGATGCTCGTTCTGCTTGCGGCCGCCACGGCCATTGCGGCGCGACTCGCGGCGGCTGCCGCCTTCGCGGTTGCCCTCTTCCGCCGTCACGGGCGTCTCGCCGGCGGCGCCCGCCTCGCTGGCCACGTCGCTGTTCACGGCGGCCGGCACGGCCGCCAGGCCGCTGCTGCGGTAGACATAGGCGCCCGATTTCTCATCGCGGCCAAATTCCAGCAAGCCGCGCGTCTGCGCTTCTTCCAGCAGGTTGCCGAAGGTGCGGAAGCCGTAGTACGACTCGCTGAAGTCGGGCTTGCGGCGCTTGATCGCTTCCTTCAGCATCGAGGCCCAGATCTTGCCGCTGTCGCCGCGCTCGGAAACCAGCGCGTCGAACGTTTCGACGGCCATCTCGATCGCTTCCGTCTTGCGCGACTCGTATTTTTCCTTGCGGCGCACTTCCTCGTCGGGCGAACGCTTGGCGGCCGGCGTGTCGCGCGCGTCGCGCTTGGCGGCCGTGCGGCGGCTTTCGCGCACCAGGTCATCGTAGAAAATGAATTCATCGCAGTTGGCCACCAGCAGGTCAGACGTCGACTGCTTGACGCCCACGCCGATCACCTGCTTGGCGTTCTCGCGCAGCTTCGACACCAGCGGCGAAAAGTCGGAGTCGCCGCTGATGATGACGAAGGTGTTCACGTGGGCCTTGGTGTAGCAAAGGTCCAGCGCATCGACCACCAGGCGGATGTCGGCCGAATTCTTGCCGGACTGGCGCACATGGGGAATTTCGATCAGCTCGAAGTTCGCCTCGTGCATGGTGCCCTTGAAGCTTTTATAGCGGTCCCAGTCGCAATATGCCTTCTTGACAACGATGCTGCCCTTGAGCAACAAGCGTTCCAGGATAGGTTTGATATCGAATTTTTCGTAGTTTGCATCTCGCACGCCGAGCGCGACGTTCTCGAAGTCGCAAAACACGGCCATGCTGAGGTTTTCTGGGGATGACGCCATAAGGGTGAATTCTCGCTTGATGATAAGGGCGGGCGGGAAGCGCAAGGCCTCCCTTTTCGCCTAGTATATTCGCCCGCCGCCCGTTTCGGCGACAACTATCGTGCGCGGGGGCTTATTCCGCTCCGCCGGCCGCCGCCGCGCTGCCGCCGCCCAGAGGCCAGACCACGCTTTCGTCGACCGAATACAGGTGGCACGGCGCGCTGCTGCTTCGCTGGCACGAGGCCAGCGCGCGCACGTCGGGACTCTCGCCTTCTTCGGCCCAGGCCCACGCACCGCTGGCCGACAGGGCGAAGGCGCGCGGCGCCGTCTTGTCGAGGAAAGCGCGGTAGGCGGCCCGGCCCGGCGCCGCCAGGTAGGGCACGGCGGCGATATCATCGAGCAGCGCGAAATGCGTCTCGGGCGGCGCTGGCGGATCGACCACGCTGTAGACCTGGCGCACCGGCATGCCGATCTGCTGCAGGAAGCGCTCGGTGGGCGGCAGCCAGACGGCCACGCCATCGCGGCTGCCCAGGGTCAGGTGGGCGTCGCGCTTGAACGGCCCGTAGGCCATCAGTTCCGCCTGGCCGCCGGACCCGCTGAAGGAATTGAACAGGCGCCGCGCCAGCGCCGGCGCAAAATACGAGTCATTCGCGCCATACAGCCACAGGCTGGGGATGCGGTTGTAGGCGCCCAGGGTGGCGAAGGCCTTGGTCAGCGACGCTTGCCAGTCGCAGCCGGGCATATCGACGCGCAGGCCGCCCGAGAAATTGAGCACGCCGCGCACCCCGGGCAGCGCCCGCGTAGCCAGCGCCAGCGCCGCCAGGCCGCCATACGACTGCCCCGCCACCACGATGCGCTGCGGGTCGATCCAGCTCTGGCGGCGCGCATATGCCAGCGCGGCCAGCACGTCGCGCGCCTGGCCCTGCGCATTGCCCAGCATGTCGCAGCCGGCATCGCGGTAAACGCCCGTGGACTGGGCATAGCCGGCGCGCATGGGCAGCATCACCGCATAGCCGCGGCGCACGAATTCGGTGGCCATATAGATGAAGCGTTCGCGCGCCTGCAGCTTGGCCGGGCCCGCCTGCTTGCCATGATTCATCAGCAAGAGGGGGAACGGGCCGGGGCCGCCGGGACGAAACACGGTCGTTTCCAGCACCTCGCGCATGCCGTCGCCGGCCGGCACCATGATGATCTGCTCGTTCAAGCGCGCATCGAGCGGCAGTGTCACAGGAACAATCTGGGCTTGCAAGGGCACACAGCACAGGCCAAGCAGCAAGCTGGGGAGTAGGCGGCGGACAAGGGGGGAAATGGTCGGCTCCGTGGAAGATTTCCCAGCCAGTCTAGGCAGTGAAATGCCACAGGACAATATTAAAAAGTTACATGCCACAACTTTTTTTACGGCCAGCGCCAGCGCAGAAAAATGTTGCCCTGCACCAACCACATCGTGTCCGCGTGGGAGTAAACTAGGGGCCTTCTGAAGGAGCTGCCATGTCCATATCCGCCCTCACCACCGGTACCTCGGGGCTGACCGCCAACCAGCGCGCGCTGGACGTGTCCGCCAACAATATCGCCAATGCGAATACGCCGGGCTTCCAGCCGCAGCAGGCCCAATTCCAGGAAAGCAGCCCGGCCGGCACGGGCGTCACCCTCTCCGTCGAAGGGCGCAAGCTGGCCGCCAGCGAAAGCGTCAGCGGCGCCAATGCGAATGCGGCCAAGGCGGCCGAAAGCCGGCCGAACGGCGTGGGCCTGGCTTCCGAACTGACGGACAATCTCGTCTACAAGGCCGGTTTCAACCTGTCGGCGAATGTCGTCAAGGCGGCCGACCAGGCCTTGGGCAGCCTGATCGACGTCAAGACCTGAGCAGGGTAACTATCGGCAAGATAGTCTAGTTTTTCATTTCCTGCGCCAGCGGCGCCATGGCAGGCGTGATCAGCGCCAGCAGCCGTTCGGCGGGAATGCCATCGCGCGCCTGCACCGACAGGCCATGCAGCAGCGCCGCATAATAGTCGCCCAGCGCCTGCACGTCCGCCTGTTCCTTCAATTCCCCCGCCAGCTGCGCCGCGCGCAAGCGCTCGATGACGGCTTGCGTGCGCGCGCGGCGGTGCTGCGCCAGCCAGTCGGCGATGCCGGCGTTTTCCGCGCTGGTGTTGGTGGCCGCCGTGACCACCATGCAGCCTTGCGGCTGCCCGCTGCGCGTATATAGCAGCACGGCTTCCTCCAGCATGCGCGCCACGGCGTCGCGCACGTTCAGGCTGGCCGCCAGCGCATGCACGGCAAAGGCGCCCTCGCCCGTTTCATACAATTCCACGGCTTCGCGGAACAGCTGCTCTTTCGAGCCGAACGCCGCATAGATGCGCGCCGAGGCGATGCCCAGCGCCGCCACCAGGTCGGCCATCGACACGCCTTCGTAGCCGCGCGTCCAGAACGCGTCGCGCGCTTTTTCCAGCGCCAGCGCGCGGTCAAATTCCCTCGGTCTTCCTGCCATGTCTACCCTCTTTTCACAAACTGGCGGCCAGTATAACGCCTGGCACCCGCGGCGCGTTCCCCATTTATTTTGCATCACGGGCTTGACCGCGCAGAAAATTTCGCCTATTCTTTGTCGATCGACAAACAATAGGAGCCGATATGAAAACCATCCAAGGACCAAGCCTGCACCTGGCACAATTCGCCGCCGATACGGCGCCCTTCGACAGCCTGCCCGCCATCGCCGAATGGGCGGCCGGCATGGGCTTCAAGGCCTTGCAGATTCCCGCCTGGGATGCGCGCCTGTTCGACGTGGCGCAAGCGGCGCACAGCCAGCAATACTGCGACGACCTGGTCGCCATGCTGGCGGGCCATGGCCTCGTCATCAGCGAACTGACGACGCATATCCTCGGCCAGCTGGTGGCCGTGCACCCTGCCTACGACGCGCTGTGCGACAGCTTTGCGCCGGCCCACCTGCATGGCCAGCCGGAAGCGCGCACGGCCTGGGCCATCGAGCAGGTGAAACTGGCGGCCATGGCCTCGAAGCGCCTGGGCCTGACCGACATGGGCACGTTCTCCGGCTCGTTCGCCTGGCCTTACCTGTTCCCGTTCCCGCAGCGCCCGCCCGGCCTGATCGAGGCGGCATTCGACGAACTGGCGCGCCGCTGGCTGCCCATCCTCGACGTGTGCGAGGAACAGGGCGTCAACCTGTGCTACGAAATCCACCCGAGCGAAGACCTGCATGACGGCATCAGCTTCGAGATGTTCTACGAGCGCGTGGGCCGCCATCCGCGCTGCAAGATGCTGTTCGATCCCAGCCACTTCGTGCTGCAGCAGCTGAACTACCTGGAATTCATCGACATCTACAAGGACCATATCCGCATGTTCCATGTGAAGGATGCGGAGTTCAATCCGACGGGACGACAAGGCATCTACGGCGGCTACCAGTCGTGGGAAAACCGCGCCGGGCGTTTCCGCTCGCTGGGCGATGGCCAGGTCGACTTCAAGGCCATCTTCTCGAAGATGGCGCAGAACGACTACGCGGGCTGGGCCACGCTGGAATGGGAATGCTGCCTGAAGGACCAGGAGGTGGGCGCGCGCGAAGGCGTGGCTTTCATCAATGCCCACATCATTCCCGTCACCGACAAGATCTTCGACGACTTCGCCGGCGCCCCCGTCAGCGCGCAACAGATCAATACCCTGCTGGGCATCACGCACAACTAATCAAGCAAATTAACTGAATCAATACAAGGACTTGCCATGCATCAGAATGAAGACAACCACACCCACGACTACGTGCGCATCGACGGCCAGCGCCTGCATTGCGTCATCGCAGGCGAAGGCAAACCCGTGCTGCTGATCCCCGGCTGGCCGCAAACCTGGTATGCCTGGCGCCATGTGATGGCGGCCCTGGCGGCCCAGGGCTACCAGGCCATCGCCATCGATCCGCCCGGCAGCGGCCACTCGGAACGCCCGGCCGGAGGCTACGACACGGGCGCCGTTGCCGCCACCCTGCACCGCGCCATGCTGGCCCTGGGCCATGCGCAGTACGATGTCGTCGGCCACGACATCGGCATGTGGGTCGGCTATGCGCTGGCCAGCGACTTCCCGCAGGCCGTGACGAAACTGGCGCTGACGGAAGCGGTGATTCCCGGCCTGGCGCCCGCGCCGCCCATTTTTGTCGCGCCATCGGACAACATCTTCCTGTGGCACTTCATGTTCAACCAGGTGCTCGATTTGCCGGAAATGCTCACGGCCGGCAAGGAACGCGAATACATCCGCTTCATCCTGGACCGCTGGTCGTACCGCCGCGACAAGGTGGCCGTCGACGTGTATGCGGATGCCTACGCCACGCCGGGCGCCCTGCGCGCGGGCTTCGCCTACTACCGGGCGATTCCGGAAACCATCCGGCAAAACCTCGAGCGCGCCAAGCGCAGCCTGTCCATGCCCGTGCTGGCCATCGGCGCCGACCACGCCACCAACGACGCGCCGCTGCTGACCATGCAGGGCAAGGCCAGGAACCTGCAAGGCGCCATCGTGGCCGAATGCGGCCACTTCATCATGGAAGAACAGCCGGAAGCGTTCATCGCCCACCTGCTGCCCTTCCTTTCCGGAGAGCCCGCATGAGCCTCGACCCGCTGATCGCCGCATTCCTGGCGCAGGCCAAAGACGCGCCGCCGCCCGCTTCGCTGGCGGATCTGCGCGCCGCCACGGAAACAGGCCTGCGCCAGCTGCACGGGCCACTGGAAGATGTCGCGTCGGTGCGCGACTACATCGTGCCGGGCGAGCATGCGCTGACCGTGCGCGCCTACGTGCCGGCCGGCGCGCCGACGGGCAAGCCCTTGCCCGCCATCGTCTTCGCGCATGGCGGCGGCTGGTGCCTGTGTTCGCTGGACCTGTACGACAACCCGTGCCGCGCGCTGGCCAATGCCACCGGCTGCGTGATCTTTTCCGTCGACTACCGGCTGGCGCCCGAGCACAAGTTCCCCGTGCCGCTGGACGACTTTTACCGGGCCCTGTGCTGGGTCGCGGACAAGGCACCGGCGCTGGGCATCGATGCGACGCGCCTGGCCGTGGGCGGCGACAGCGCCGGCGGCAACCTGGCGGCGGCGGCGGCCCTGATGGCGCGCGACCAGGCCGGTCCTGCCCTGGCGCACCAGCTGCTGCTGTACCCGGCGCTCGATTTCGCCTTCGACACGGCGTCTTACCAGCGCTATGCGGAAGGCCATTCGCTGACCCGGGAAGCCATGCGTTTTTGCTGGTCCGCGTATTTGAACGACCCGGCCGACGGCGCGAACGCCTACGCGGCGCCGCTGCGGGCCGGCTCGCTCAAGGATCTGCCGCCGGCCACGGTGCTGGTATGCGAATACGACCCGCTGCATGACGAGGGCGTGGCCTATGCGCAGCGCCTGTGCGACGATGGCGTGGCGGCGCAATGCGTGCGGCTCGACGGCATGATCCATGCGTCCATCCACATGCTGGGCCTGACGCCGGCAGCACGCGGCCTGTTCGACGTGGCCGGCCCGGCCATGCGCACGGCGCTGGCGGCATAACAAAAAAAACGCGCCGGGGATGGCTCCGCGGCGCGTTTTTTCCCATCAGCTGCGCATCACTCCACCAGCTTGCGCACCTCGATGCCATTCAGCCACTTCACATGGCGCGGGCCCGTGCGGATATCCTGCGCCGAGATCAGGGCGATCTCGCCATCGTTGTCGTCGAGGGCCTTGCCATTTTTTTCATAGTAGACGATCACGCCCTCTCCGGCCGGCGCGTTATACAGCTCGCCCCAGGAAAACACCACCGCGTAGCCATCGGTGGCGGTGGCGATGATGGCGATCTTCTTGACGTCGTTGTGGCCGGGCGCGTCGAGCACCGCCTTGTCGAGGATGTCGCGCAGGCGCACGCCACGATAGCTGGAGATGGTCTCGGCCTTGTCTCCATTGTGGCGCGTGACGGCGATTTCTCCGCCATTGGCGGGCGGCAGCTTGCGCAAGTCCGCCAGCGTCAGGTTCAAGGGCGTTTCCACCATGCCCGTCACCTTGAGCGCGTGGCTCATGTTGTCGCGCGCCGGCGGGGGGGCGGCAGACCACGCCGGTGCCGCGGCCAGCAGCGAAGCAGCCGTGCAGGCTGCGAATAGTTTCTTGATCATGCAGTGTCCTTCCCTTCAATAAAAGTCAAAAAATCAGAACTGGTACTGCGCATTGGCCAGCCACGCGCGGCCCGCGCCGGGGAAACCGTCGGCCAGAGCGTAATTGCGGTCACCCAGGTTGCTCACGCCGGCTTCCAGGCTCAGGGCCGGCATGGGGCGGTACACGGCCTTCAGGTTTACGGTGGCAAAGCCCCCAAGTTCCAGCGTGTTCGAGACCCAGCGGCCGCTGTTCGATTCGGCGATCGCCACCACGTCGACCTGGCGCGCCGCGTGCAGCACGGCGTGCGCCGTCAGCTTGTGGCGCGGCACGTCCGTCAGGCGGATGGCGCGGTCGCTGACATTTTTCATGTCCGTGTACGTGTAGTTGCCGCCGAAATCAAGCCAGGCGCCGGCGCGCCCGCGCAAGCCCAGTTCCACGCCGCTGATATGCGCCCTGCCCGCGTTCTGCATCTGCGCGCGCGCGCCCGCCACATTCGCCACGCTCTGTATCTTGTCCTTCACGTCGCTGTAGAACAGGGCGGCGTCAAGCGCCAGCCCGCGCACGCTAGCCTGGTAGCCCAGTTCGTAATTCATCGCCTCTTCCGCGCGCAGAAACGGGTTTTCGATATACGTGCCCAGGCGCTGCGAGTAGCGGTCCTTCAGAGTCGGCAGGCGCGACTTGCGCGCGACGGTGGCGTACACCTTCGCCTCGGGACCCATTTTGCGGAACAGGCCCGCCTGCAAGTCGGTGGCCGCCTGATTGCCTGGCAAGGTATAGGCGTTGCCGGCGCTGTAGACGGTGTCCGGGCGCAGGGCGTTGCGCGAGACGCCCAGCGACAGTTCCGTCGTCCCGGTCAGGGCGATGCTGTCTTCCGCGCCCAGGGTCCACAGGGCATCCTTGTACCAGGTGTTGCGCACGCCCTTGGCGTCGAGTTCCTGGTGTTCATCGGCCTTGTAGCTGGCGACGAGACGCAGGCTGTGCGCGGCCAGGCGGAACGATTCGAGTTCCGCCGCGCCGCCATTCGTGCGGTCGTTGTAGATGCTGCGCCCTCCGCTGACGCTGCCCTGGCCGCTGGTTTTCAGGGTCGTGTAGCTGCCGTTCGTGTAGGAGGTGATTTCATTGTCGTAGCTGTCGTGGTACAGGCGCAGTTTCAGGCGTTCGGCTTCGCCCAGGCGCGTCTGCGAGACGAAATACACGCTTTCCTTGTTCCAGTACGGCCACTGCCAGTAGCGCGCGCCGGCGGGATTAGTCGACGGCGGCTGGCCCTTTTCGCCATGCTGCTTGTAGTAGCTGAGCGCATATTCGTCGCCCGCCCGTGCGCCATCGGGCGTCACGCCCACCTTGAACGACAATTTATGGTCCTTGCGATACGCGTTGTTGCGCGTGCCGCCGTCTTCCGTGGCCGTCGGGCGGAAATCGGACGACATGGGAAAACCGTCGCTGTCGATGTAGGACACGCCCGCCTGCAGATACCACAGGCCCTGGTTCGTGCCCACGTTGGCCGACATCTGGCGCTCGCTGCCCGAGCCGAAACCGATCGCCGTGTCGCCTTCCAGGCGCGCCGTCGGCTTGCGCGACACCAGGTTGATGGCGCCGCCCAGGGTATTGGCGCCGTAGGCCACGGAGCTGAAGCCCTTGGCCACCTGGATGGCGGCCAGGTCGGCTGTGGTGAAGCGGTTGAAATCGACGTAGCCGTCATACGGCACGTAGACGGGAATGCCGTCGATATACAGCGGCACCTGGCGCGCATCGAAGCCGCGGATGGCCACGGTCTTCTCGTTGCGCGAATTGGTCGACAGCGTCACGCCCGACAGCAGGTTCAAGGCGTCGCCCACGTTGTCGCGGTTGAAGCGGCGCATCTCGGCGCGGCTCACTTGCGTGCCCACTTGCTGCTCCTGCTGGCCTGCCGGGTCGCGCTGGCCAATTACCGTCACCGTGCCCAGCACGAACGGCGCCGCCGCCTCCGCATCGTCCTTGCCCGCCATTTGCTGCATCTGCGCCTGCGCCATCTGCGCCAGCGCCAGCATCACGGCGCCTGCCATTACCTGTTTCAACATCATCTAAATCTTTCCACTCTCGTTATATATCGTCTTATATAGCGATATTCAAAAAAGCGGCCACCCGCGCGGCGGCCGTCACCCAACAGCGCAATATACAGACGTATATAGCGATGCTCAAGCGACAAGCGCTGCAACGCTTGCGCAGGTCAATTTTTCTGGCGATTTTTATGCGGCGCACCATTTCGCTGTGCGAACGAATGTTTCACAAAACGATTGACACGGCTGTTTTGGCTAGGCAAACTGGTTTCCAGGGAGCGTGACAATGAATACCAATATGACAAATATTCAAGCCGCAACGGATCCGGAACTCATCGTCTTCAGCGACGACGAGGAAGGCAAGGACCGCCAGTTCGTCAACGCGCTGGCGCGGGGCCTGGAAGTGCTGCGCTGCTTCCGCCCGGGCGAAGTGTTCCTGTCGAATGCGGACATGGCCAAGCGCACGGCCATCCCCAAACCGACCATCTCGCGCCTGACCTATACCCTCACGAAACTCGGCTACCTGAATTACTCGGACAGCCTGGGCAAGTACCAGCTGGGCGCCGGCGTGCTGGCCCTCGGCTACCGCATGCTGTCGAACCTGGACGTGCGCAAGATGGCGCGCCCGCTGATGGAAGAACTGGCCGAGCACGCGCAGGCCTCCGTCTCGCTGGGCACGCGCGACCGCCTCAGCATGGTCTACGTGGAAACCTGCCGCAGCAGCGCCAACGTCACCCTGCGCCTTGATGTCGGCTCGCGCATCCCGCTGATGACGACGGCCATGGGCAAGGCCCTGCTGTGCATCCTGCCGCAGGCCGAACGCGACTACCTGATGGACCACGCCAGGCTGCACGAGACGGAACGCTGGCCGCGCATCAAGGCGGGTATCGAGCAAGGCTTCAAGGATTACCAGGACCGGGGCTTTTGCATCTCGGCCGGCGAATGGCAGAACGACGTGCACGCCGTCGGCGTGCCCATGCTGGGTGCCGATGGCGAACAGGTGATGGCCTTCAATTGCGGCGGCCCCGCCTTTCTGCTGTCGCGCGAAAAACTCGAAACCGACCTGGGACCGCGCCTGGCGGCCCTGGTCAAGACAGTGGAAAAAAACCTGGGACGCGGTTAGACTGCGCCCCCCTCTTGATTACCGTTCCAAACATAGCGCCGAGGACCCCGATGATACGCGACGAAGAAACCCTGAACATCCTGCTCGACAGCATTGCCCGCTTCGTGCGCGAAGTGCTGGTGCCAAACGAGGCGCTGGTGGCCGAAACGGACGCCATCCCGCCCGCCATCGTGGCGCAGATGCGCGAACTGGGCCTGTTCGGCCTGTCCATCCCGGAAGCCTACGGCGGCCTGGAACTGAGCATGGAAGAAGAAGTGCGCGTCGCCTTTGAAATCGCCCGTACCTCGCCTGCCTTCCGCTCGCTGATCGGCACGAACAACGGCATCGGCTCGCAAGGCATCGTCATCGACGGCACGGAAGCGCAAAAACAATACTACCTGCCCAAGCTGGCGGCCGGCGAGATCATCGGCTCGTTCGCGCTGACGGAAGCCGGTTCCGGCTCCGACGCGGCGTCCCTGCGCACGACGGCCGTGCGCGAAGGCGATTTTTATATCCTCAACGGCAGCAAGCGCTATATCACCAACGCGCCCGAAGCGAGCATCTTTACCGTCATGGCGCGCACGGACCCCGTCAAGCGGGGCGCCTCGGCCATTTCCGCCTTCATCGTGGAAAAGGACACGCCCGGCCTCTCGCTGGGCAAGATCGATAAAAAAATGGGCCAGCAAGGCGCGCATACCTGCGACGTGATCTTCGAGAACTGCCGCGTCCCTGCCGCGAACATCATCGGCGGCAAGGAAGGCGTGGGGTTCAAGACGGCCATGAAAGTGCTCGACAAGGGCCGCCTGCACATCGCCGCCGTCTGCGTGGGCGCGGCCGAACGCATGCTGGCCGACGCCCTGGCCTACGCCATGGAGCGCCAGCAGTTCGGCCAGCCCATCGCCGAATTCCAGCTGATCCAGGCCATGCTGGCCGACAGCAAGGCCGAGATTTACGCGGCGCGCAGCATGGTGCTCGACGCCGCGCGCCGGCGCGACAACAAGGAAGACATTTCGACGGAAGCGTCGTGCTGCAAGCTGTTCGCCTCCGAAATGTGCGGCAGGGTGGCCGACCGTTCCGTGCAGATCCACGGCGGCGCCGGCTACATCAGCGAATACGCGGCCGAGCGCTTCTACCGCGACGTGCGCCTGTTCCGCATCTACGAAGGCACGACGCAGATCCAGCAGATCGTCATCGCCCGCAACATGATCAAGGCAGCGCAAAAGTGAAGGAGGCCGCGATGGACATTCCAGCCCTGCTGGCAGGCTTGCCGGCGCGCCTGTCGGCCATTCCCGCCCACTGGGCCGCGCGCACGCCGGACGCGCCGGCGCTGCATGAAAACGGCCGCAGCTGGACCTACGCCCAGCTGCAGCACGCTGTGGAAAATGCGGCACGGCTGCTGCGCGAGCTGGACGTGCGCGCCGGCGACCGCCTGATGGTGGTGGGCGAAAATTGCGCGCTGCAGGTGGCGCTGATTTTTGCGGCCGCCAGCATCGACGCCTGGATCGTCAATGTCAATGCGCGGCTGTCGGCACGCGAGATCGATACCATCGCCACGCATGCCAGCGCGCGGCGCGTGCTGTTCCTGGGCGATGCCTCGCCGGAAGCGGCCGCGCACGCCGCACGTCTGGGCGCGGCCAGCGCCGTCACCGTCGACGGCATGGGCCGGCTGCTGGCGGGCGAATTGAACGACGCTGCCATCGTGGAAGCGGGCGTGCCCGGCAACGAACAGGTGGCCGCGCTGATATACACGACGGGCACGACGGGGCAGTCGAAAGGCGTGATGCTCACGCACCGCAACCTGCTGTTCATCGCCGCCGTTTCCAGCACCCTGCGCGGCTTGACGCGCAGCGACCGCGCGTATGGCGTGCTGCCCATTTCGCACGTGTATGGCCTGGCCTCCGTGGCCCTGGGCACCCTGTACGCGGGCGCCGCCCTGTACCTGGTGCCGCGTTTTTCCGTCGATGGCCTGCTGTCGGCGCTGAAGGACGACGAGCTGACCATCGTGCAGGGCGTGCCCGCCATGTACGCCAAGCTGCTGCAAACCCTGGGCGGCGCGGACACGCCGCTGTCCACGCGGCTGCGCTTTGCGTACGCGGGCGGCTCGCCGCTGGCGCCGTCGCTCAAGCACGCGGTGGAAAAGCTGCTGGGCACCGCGCTGCACAACGGCTACGGCATGACGGAAAGCGCGCCCACCATCAGCCAGACGCGCCTGGAAGCGCCGCGCATGGATGATTCCGTCGGCACGCCGATTCCCGGCGTGGAGGTGCGCGTCGTCAGCCTCGATGGCATCGACGTGGCGCCGGGCGAGCCGGGCGAATTGTGGGTACGCGGGCCGAACGTCATGGCCGGCTATTACCGCGAAGCGGCCATGACGGCGGCCGCCATGCGCGATGGCGGCTGGCTCAATACGGGCGACATGGCGCGCCAGGAAGCCGGCGGCGCCCTGTTCATTGTCGGCCGCACCAAGGAACTGATCATCCGCTCCGGCTTCAATGTGTATCCGCTGGAAGTGGAAACGGCCCTGAACGCCCACCCGTCCGTGGTGCAGTCGGCCGTGGTGGGCCGTACACAGAGCGATGGCAACGAGGATGTCATCGCCTACGTGGAACTGGACCCGCAGCATCCCGTGACGGTACAGGCATTGCAGGATTACCTGGCGCAGACCTTGTCGCCCTATAAATGCCCGTCCGCCATCATCGTCATGGAAGCACTGCCGGCGGCGGCGACCGGCAAGATTTTAAAAGGACAGCTGCGCCAGATGGCGCAGCGCGGAGAATAAATGCGGCATTGCAGTTGGTTTCAAGAGACCCGACAATAAAAGCCAGGCGGGTAGTTTTGCGGGCGCCG
The DNA here is from genome assembly GCF_978021625.1 of Janthinobacterium foliorum. NCBI lineage: Bacteria > Pseudomonadati > Pseudomonadota > Betaproteobacteria > Burkholderiales > Oxalobacteraceae > Janthinobacterium > Janthinobacterium foliorum. The sequence goes on from NZ_CDXDQE010000009.1 coordinate 18,749, forward strand.
ATCCTGGCGCCGGCAGATCAAGTCACATCACCGGAGGAGACACGATGAAACGCACATACACACGCATCGCGATGGCAGCGCTGGTTGCCAGCGCCTGGATGACGCAGGCCAGCGCCGACGAATTCCTGGTCGGCGCGGAAATCCCCCTGACGGGCAACCTGGCGCGCGTCGGCGCGGGCATGCAGGAAGGGATCATGGTCGCGGCCGAAGTGTTCAACAAGACCAACGGCAAGCACAAGGTCAAGATCGTCACCGTCGACGACGAATCGGCGCCGGCCAAGGCCATCGCCGCCGTGGAAAAGCTGGCTAGCCAGGGCGTCGTGGCCATCACGGGCGGCTACGGCTCGAACAATATCTCGCCCGCCTCGGACACGGCGAACAAGCTGGGCCTGGTCTACATCACCTCGGGCGGCGTGGACGACAGCCTGGTGGCCAGCGGGCGCAAGAATTTTTTCCGCATCAATAACACGGCCGGCTACGAAAAAGCCATGCTGGGCATGCTTGCCGACGTGGGCGCCAAGTCCGTCTCCATCATCTACTCGACCAAGGACGCCACCACGGGCCTGGCCAGGGACGTGGAAAAAGCCCTGGCGGCCAAGGGCGTGAAAGTGACGACGCACTCGTTCGACCCGGCCATCACCGACTTCAAGCCCATCATCAACAAGATCAAGCTGCAGGACAAATCCGAAGTGGTGGCCATGGTCGGCTATGAAAACGATTATGTGGGCATCATCCGTGCCGCCCGCGTGCTCAAACCGAAGATCAAGGCCATGGTGGGCGTATGGTCGCTGGCCACCCCAAAAATGGCGGCCGACTTCCCCGACCTGATGCCGAACGTCTTCGGCACGGCCCTGCTGCCCTTCCCCACGGAATTCAAGACGGCCGACGGCAAGGCTTTCAGCGACGCCTACAAGCAGCTGTACAAGAAGGAACCGGACTACCTGGGCCAGTTCGGCTATGTGCAGTCGATGCTGCTGTTCGAAGCCATCGCGCGCGCGGCCGACAAGGGCACCATCAAGAAGGGCGGCGTGGCCGAGGAAATGCGCAAGACGGACCGCGAGACCCTGATCGGCCGCGTGCAGTTTGCCGCCAACGGCGACAACCAGAACTTCGTGCACCGCATGGCGCAGCACCAGGACAAGAAAGTGGTGATCGTCTGGCCCAGGGAACAGGCCACGGGCAAGCTGATGTATCCGGCCGTGCCCTGGTAAGCCGCAGCCTCCCGCTGCACACGCGCGTGCCACGGCACGCACCGATGAACGGCAGCGCCACGCGTCGCGCGCGATGCGCCGGCCTGCCTGACGGGATGACGACATGACGGAATTAATCTTGCAGGCCCTGTATTCGGGCTTGCTGCAGGGCGGCTCCTACGCCCTGATCGCGCTGGGTCTGGCGCTGGTGTTCGGCACCATGAAAGTGATCAACCTGGCGCACGGCGAATTGGTGCTGCTGGCCGCCTACATCGCCTACAGCGTGGAGTCGGGACTGGGCCTCGGTCCCATGTTCGCCATCCCCATCGCGCTGGTGATCGTCAGCCTGGCGTCGGTGGGCGTTTACCTGATCGTCAGCCGCATCAAGAAGGACCGCGAAATCAATTCGCTGATCCTCACCTACGGCATCGGCGTCATCCTCACCAATTTCATCCTGCTGGTATGGAAGGCCGACATCCGCTCGACGTCGTCGAGCTGGCTGCAGGAAGGCTTTGAAATCGGCCCCTTCTTCAGCATGCGCAGCGAAGTGATCTTCTTTGGCGTCAGCCTGGTGCTGATGGCGGCCCTGTGGCGCTGGCTGTCCACCAGCTGGTATGGCCGCGCCGTGCGCGCCGTCTCCAGCAACCGCGATGCAGCCAAGCTGATGGGCATTGACCCGGGCCGCACGGAACTGGTGTCCTTCCTGGTCGCCGGCATCCTGGCCGCCTTCGCGGGCGTGGCCCTGTTCAGCTATGGCGTGATCCAGCCGGCCTACGGCGGCGCGCTGACGGTGAAAGCCTTCATCATCACGGTACTGGCCGGCATTGGCTCCATCCCCGGCGTGCTGCTCGCCGCCGTGCTGCTGGGCGTGGCCGAGGCGCTGACCGTCACCCTGGCCAGCTCCGCGCTGCAGGAATTGTCCGGCATGGTGCTGTTCCTGCTGGTCCTGTTCATCATGCCGAACGGCCTGTTCGGCGCACAACGGAGGCGCGGATGAAGCGTTCGACAGTCATTGCAACGGCGGGCCTGCTGCTGGCCGCGTATGTCGCCGTGCCGCTGGCGCTGGGCGCCAACCAGTATGTCATGAGCATGGTGGTGGCGGCCCTGATCATCGGCGGCGTGGCCATGTCCTGGGCCCTGCTGGGCAACCTGGGCGGCATGGTGAGCTTCGGCCACGCCGCCTTCTTCGGCGTCGGCGCCTACGTCTCCGCCCTGACGACCGTGAAACTGGGCCTGCCCGTGTTTGCCGCCATGCTGCTGGGCGGCGCCGGCGCGGCCATCGCCGCCGTCATCATGCTGCCCGTGCTGCGCCTGCGCGGGCCGTATTTTGCGCTGGCCATCCTCGCCTACGCGCACATCTTCCGCATCCTGGCCACGGAATGGAGTTCCGTCACGGGCGGCGCCGGCGGCGTCAACAACATCCCCGCCCTGCCCAGCGTCTTCGGCTTCGACCTGGCCAGCAAGACGGGCGCCTACCTGGTGGTGCTGACCCTGGTGGTGTGCTGCGCATTTGCCTATAGCCGCATCCGCGCCAGCCATTACGGCATCGCCCTGCGCGCCATGCATGACAGCGAGGACGCCACGCGCGTCGTCGGCGTCAACAGCACTCTTTTGAAAGGCGCCATGCTGCTGGTGTCAGCCTTCATGGCGGGCCTGTTCGGCGCCTTCAACGCCCACTACATCAACTTCCTCGAACCCGATTACGCCTTCAACAGCCTGTGGGTGACGCTACCGATCGTGGCGGCCATCTTCGGCGGCTACCGCACCATCCTCGGTCCCGTGCTGGGCGCCGTGGCGGTCTACCTGGTCGACCAGCTGATCTTCAAATCGCTGATTCCGACCGGGCACCAGCTGGTGCTGGGCGTGCTGCTGGTGGCGATGATCGTCTTCAGCCCGAACGGCCTGCTGCCGCTGCTGCAGAAATGGCTGACAAAAGCGTTCAGCGCCAAGGAGAAAGCCCATGCTTGAACTCGACAATGTCTCCGTGCGCTTCGGCGGCCTGACGGCCGTCGACAGCGTCACCCTGAACGTGGGCAGCCATGACGTCATTGGCCTGGTGGGCGCGAACGGCGCCGGCAAGACCACCTTGTTCAATGCCATTTCCGGTCTGGTGCGCCCCACCGGCGGCGGCATCCGCTTCGAGGGCCGCGACATCATGGCCACGCCCATGTACCAGCGCGCGCGCCTGGGACTGGGCCGCACCTTCCAGATCCCGCAGCCCATGCATGAACTGACGGTGCGCGAAAACCTCGTCGTGGCGCAGCGCTTCGGCACGGGCAAGGTGGACCAGCGCAAGATCGATGAAATCCTCGACTTCACCAGCCTGGCGGACAAGGCGCAGCGCGACGCGGCGAGCGAACTGGCGCTGACGGAACTCAAAGCGCTGGAAGTGGCCAAGGCGCTGGCGACGAACCCGAAACTGCTGCTGCTCGACGAAGTGCTGGCGGGGCTGGAAACGAACGGCAAGCGCCGCTTCATGGGCATGCTGAAGGACTTGCATGCGCAGTTTGGCGTGGGCATCGTCATGATCGAGCACGACATCGAGACCATCAGCAATCTGTGCCAGCGCGTGGCCGTGCTCAATTTTGGCCAGCTGATCGCCGACGGCACGCCCGATGCCGTGTTCCGCGATCCGGCCGTCATCGAAAGCTACACGGGAGCAGCCCATGCCTGAAACGATGCTGGAAATAAGCAAACTGCGCGCCGGCTATGGCGCCATCAACGTGCTGTGGGATGTCTCGCTGTCGATCCGGAAGGGCAAGCTGACCACCATCATCGGCCCGAACGGCGCCGGCAAGACCACCCTGCTGCGCGCCATCATGGGCCTGCTGCCCGTGGGCGCGGGCAGCATCGCGCTCGACGGCCACGCCATCAACGGCACGCCCACCTGGAAAATGAGCGACGCGAGGGTCACCATGATCCCCGAGGGACGCATGACGTTCCGCGACATGAGCGTGGAAGAAAACCTGATCATGGGGGCGTTTCCCAAGGAGCACCGCCGCCACATGCCGGCGCGCCTGGCCGAAGCCTACGCCATGTTCCCCCGCCTGCACGAGCGGCGCAGGCAGCTGGCCGGCTCGCTCTCCGGCGGCGAGGCGCAGATGCTGGCGATGGCGCGCGGACTGATGTCGGACCCGTCGCTGCTGATCATCGACGAGCCGTCGCTGGGCCTGGCGCCGCTGGTGGTCAACGAGTTGTTCGAGATCCTCGCGCGCCTGAACGACGGCCGGCGCACCATCATCCTCGTGGAACAGAACACGGCGCGCGCCGTGGGCGTGGCCGACCATGTGTACCTGATGCAAAGCGGCAAGGTGGCGCTGTCGCAGGCCGCTGCCGAGGTCGACCTGGAGCACCTGCACGCGCTGTACTTTGCGCGCTGAGCGATATCCACCGCACGCCCATCGTGACGGCCTGCGGCCGTCACTCCTCGTCTTCGTCGTCGGCCAGCTTGTCGAACACCAGCAGCTCGCTCTTGCCGAGTCCGGCCATCACGAAGGGATCGTCGGCAGGAAAGCGGCCCGTATCGACCAGCATGCGCAGCTTGCTCAAGCGTTCGCCCTGCGCCAGCGCTCGCGCCTGCGGATCGGCATCGGCGCGGGCATCAGCGGCGGCCTGCCCGATCGCGCGGGTCACGGAATCGGGGAACTCCCACAGTTCGGCGATCCGCACGGAGAGGATGCGCGCTTGCGCAAACACCTGGGCGATGAAGGCGTCCGATTGCGGAAAGGCATCGGGCGCATGCATCTGGTCGATCAGCCGGAATGCCACCACCAGGCCGACGTTGGCCATCAGTCCCGCCAGGTAGGCGTCGAAGGCGTCTGCCTGCATGGCGGGCGCGACCAGGTTGGCGGCCAGCGCGCATTTCTCGGACTGGCGCCAGATCAGCGGCGCCGTGCGGATGGTCAGCCCGCCGCTCTGCATGCTGACGATGGGACGGAAGGCGACGCGGGCCAACAGCATGCGCATGCCGTTCTGCCCGAGCAGCATGATGGCGCCTTCCATGTTGTTGATCGACGGACTGGCGTTGTAGCGGGAATGGTAGCGGGGCCGGTTCGCTTCCCGGTAGACCTCGGCGACCAGCGGCACGTCCTGGGCCAGCTGGCGCGACAATTCGGCCGCGCTCATGTTTTCATCCTGCAAGGAACGCATCAATTGCGGAATGATGGCGGGAATGCGCGGCACCAGCGCGGCACCAGCGACCGGTTCACGGGCCAGGCGCGTCAATTCGTCCAGGATCTGCTGTTCCGCCTGCTTTGTCGCCTGCGTCGCCCCCGCGGCCGCCAGCCAGCGGTAGTAAACGGCATCGATTTCAGCGATGCTCGCTGGCTGCCTTGCCGGTTCGGGCGCCGCCGCTGCCGTGGCGGGCGCCAGCTTGTTTTTGTCGTCGCCGCCGTTCAGTAATTTTCCTATCCAACCCATTGCTCTTCTTGCCCCATATGCATCACTATCGCGACATCCGCGCCGCGATTTTACTTGATGGCAGCCGCATCGGTGCGAACGGCGTGGCCGGCCTTGTCCTCCTGCCGCAAGCTGCTACAGTAGCACTCCCGCAGGCCCCCCTGCTTTGCAAGGTACATCATGAGCAACATGCTGGCCCACTACGTCACCAGCCAGGCGTATAACAACGCCTGGGCCAACCACCGCCTGCTGAAGGCATGCGCCCAGCTGACCTGCGCCGAGTTCCAGGCCACGCGGGTCAGCTTCTTCCCCACCATCCAGTTCACCCTGAACCATATCCTGACGTGCGACTGGTTTTATCTCGATGCGCTCGAGCGCGAATTGCGCGGCGACGCGCCGCATCCGGACTGCTACGCCTTTTTTGAAAAAGACGAGCCCTACACGGATTGCGCCGCGCTGCAGCAGGCGCAGCAGGCGTCCGACGCGCGCCTGATCGCGCATTGCCGCAGCCTGTGCGACGCGGACCTGGCGCGCCCCGTGACGATCCTGCGCGACACGCCGCAAGTCGACACGCGCCTGCGCCTGCTGGCGCACCTGTTCCAGCACCAGATCCACCACCGCGGGCAAGTACATGCCATGCTGGCCGGCACGCGCATCGCGCCGCCGCAGCTCGACGAATTCTTTTGTGCCGGCGAAGCGGACGAACGGGCGCAGGATTTTGCGCAGCTGGGCTGGACGGAGGAAGACGTCTGGGGCCCGCGCTGAATCATTCTTCGGCGTGGCAGCAGACGCACAGCTTGTTGCCGTCGAGGTCGCGGAAATAGGCGCCATAATAGTTGGCGTGGTAATGGGGCCGCAGTCCCGGCGGCCCTTCGCACGCGGCGCCCAGCGCCAGCGCGGCCCGGTGGCAGCGGTCCACCTGCGCGCGGCTCGATGCCAGCAAGGCCGTCATCTGCCCGTTGCCAGGCGTGGCGGGCAAGCCGTCATGCGGCGCGCCCAGCACGAACAGGGGCCGCGGCGCATCCTGCGCCATCCAGCCCGCCCACGGCTTGGCGCCGTCATGGAATTTCTCGACCAGCGCCAGTTCACGCAGCAAGGCCGTGTAAAACGCGTAGGCGCGGGGAAAGTCGTTGGTACCGATGCAGATATGGGACAGCATGCTGCTCCTTCGTGAGTTGACGCCGGCATGCGCCAAGGCGCGCCGCCTGATTATAATGGCGCTTCTCGTTTTAAGCCGCCGCCATGTCCGACCTCGACCGCCTTCAACTGCAGCCACCCGCCAGCGCCGATCTCGACGCCCTGCTGGCCTTCGAAGTGGAGAACCGCGCATATTTCGAATCCTGGGTCACGTCCCGCGCGCCCTCCTACTACCACCGTGACGCCATCGCCGCCGCCATCGAACAGGCGCGGCGCGAACATGAAAACGATGCGGCGCACCAATACCTGGCCAAGCTGGACGGCCAGATCATCGGCAGGGTCAACCTGACGGCCGTCACGCGTCCCTATTTCAACAAGGCACAACTGGGCTACCGCATCGGCCAACGCTTCGGCGGCCGCGGCTACGCCACGCGCACCGTGGCCCTGCTGCTGGAAGAAGCGTTCGGTACGCTGACATTGTTTCGCCTGGAAGCGACGGCGCGGCCGCAAAACCTGGGCTCGGTCGCCGTCATGCGGCGCAATGGCTTTCATCAATATGGCAAGTCGGAACAGGCCATGCTGTTCCAGGGAATATGGTCGGACCTGCTGTATTTCGAACGGCGCAACGAGCAGGGCTTGGGCTGAAACGCGGCATGTCCCGGCGCCAACGCCACGTTCAGCCTATCGGCCGCCACTTTGTCACAGCGCAAAGCAGGACGATAGCGGACTGATAACGTCAGGCTTCGGGAATCTTTAATATCTTGCCAAGTCCAACATGAAACTGCGGCTACGCCTTTTTGAACATGTGCTGCTGGTCCTGGCCTTGGCCGTGGTCATCTTCGCCGCCGCCATCGTGCTGGCCCGCATGACACAGTGGGCGGAGGTGCAGGAATTGCCCGCCTACCTCGTGCAAGGCATGCACCTCGTAGGCAAGGTGCTGTTTTTCCTGGACGGCTGCATCGTCATTGCCGTCAGCAGCATCCTGGCCGCCAGGCTGTTCCGCATGCTCACCAAGGAGGATCTATGAGCGACCTTCACTACCTGTTCACCCTCAGGCATCCGCGCCGCTTCTGGTGCACCGCCCTTCTCATCGCCGTGGCCTCGGCCATCCTGCTGGGCCCCTGGCTAGACAGCGTGCCATGGCTGGTGGCGATCCCGTTCGTGGCCGGCGGCTTGCTGGTGGCGCTGGGCGAACTGTGGGATGAAATATCTGGCAAGCAACTGTCGAACGGCAATGACGACACGCAGGCGCCGTGCCGGCATCCCTGAGACAGGCATGCTGGTGATGTTGGCACGCAACAGGCGCATGCCATGGAACGTGCGCAGGCGCCCGCGGCGCCGTCATTTAAGACTGGCTTCAGCCTCGCCATGCATCGTGGATAGTGCGCCAGCGGCAAGGGCGCCCTACCTAACGATCACAGCCACTGGCAGAAAGCGGGACAAGATGAAAACATGGATGCGCGCCAACAAGGGTTTTTTGATGTTTCTGCTGCTGTTCGGCGTGTTCCGCACGGCCGTGGCGGACTGGAATCCGATTCCGTCGGCGTCCATGCGCCCCAACCTGCTCGAAGGCGACGTGGTCTTCGTCAACCGCCTGGCCTTCAACCTGAAAGTGCCGTTGACCGATATCGTGCTGCAGCGCCTGGGCGAACCGGCGCGCGGCGACATCGTCACCTTTTCTTCGCCGAAAGATGGCACGCGGCTGATCAAGCGCATCATCGCCCTGCCCGGCGACACGGTGGAAATGCGCGATGAGCAGCTGATCATCAATGGCCACGCCGCCCAGTACACGACGCTCGACACGGCCCCCGAGACCATCGCCCATGTGGGCCGGCTGACGGCGCAGCGCGTCAGCGAACGCAACAGCACCGAACAGCACCGCATCCAGGTCTTGCCGCAAATCGCCGGCGCGGCCCGCAACTTCGCTCCCGTGACGGTGCCGGCCGACCATTTTCTCATGCTCGGCGACAACCGCGACAATAGCGCCGACTCGCGCTATTTCGGCTTCGTGCCGCGCGAATTGCTGATCGGCAAGGCTGAGCGCATCCTCGTTTCGGCGAATATCGAGGAGCATTGGCAACCCCGCCTGCAGCGCTTCGGCATGAAGCTGGAGTAAGCCCGCCCCCTGCAAGGCACCCTGCTTTTCGGTTAGCATGACGCATCATGCCTAACTTTTCCCTTGCCAGCCCGCCGTCCGCCAGCACGCACCATGCCCTCGAGCAGCTGGCGCAATTCCTGCAACGCCACCCGCAGGTGCTGCTGCTGACGGGCGCCGGCATCAGCACGGCGTCGGGCATCCCCGACTACCGCGATACGGACGGCGTGCGGCGCGGCAATGCCCCCGTGCAAGGCCCCGATTTCCGCCGCCAGGATGCCGTCCAGCGCCGCTATTGGGCGCGCAGCATGGTGGGCTGGCCCAGCCTGGCGCGCGCCGTGCCGAATCCCGGCCACCTGGCCATCGCCCGGCTGGCGCAGCGCCAGCAGATAGGCAGCCTGGTCACGCAAAATGTGGATGGCCTGCATCAGCAGGCCGGCAGCACGGGCGTGACGGAATTGCACGGCAGCATACATGCCGTCGTCTGCCTCGATTGCCGCGCCGGCTTTGCCCGGCGCACGGTTCAAGACATGCTGGAACGCGACAATCCGCACATGCGGGGCGCCACGGCCACGCCGGCGCCCGATGGCGATGCGCTGCTGGAACCGTCGCAGCTGGCCACTTTTCATGTACCGCGCTGCCCGCACTGCGGCGGCACCCTGCAGCCGGACGTGGTGTTTTTCGGCGATGGCGTGCCGCCCGCCTGCGCGGCCGAAGCGGAACGCAAGATGCGCGAGGCCAGCGCCCTGCTGGTGGTCGGCTCGTCCGTGATGGTGTACTCCAGCTTTCGTTTGTGCCGCATGGCGGCCGAAACGGGCAAGCCCGTGGCCGCCATCAACCTGGGCAAAACACGCGCCGATCATTTGCTCGCGTTCAAGACGCAAGCGCCGGCACAGGACATCTTGCCAGCAGTAGCGGCCATGCTGGGCTGATCCCCGTCCTGCGGCGGGCCACTCTGGCTATACTGTGGGATTGACGAGGAGAATTCATGCTGGAACTGTTGAGTGAACACGCCTGCTTTGGCGGCGTACAACGTTTTTATCGCCACGACGCGCAAGCCATCGGCCTGCCCATGCGTTTTTCGGCCTTCATTCCGGACACGGCACCCGGCGCCGCCCCGAGCGCCAAACGCCCGGCCCTGTTTTACCTGGCGGGCCTGACCTGCACCGAAGAAACCTTCATGATCAAGGGCGGCGCCCAGCGCGTGGCGGCCGAGGAAGGCCTGATCCTGATCACCCCCGATACCAGCCCGCGCGGCGCTGGCATACCGGGCGAGGCCGACAGCTGGGACTTTGGCGCGGGCGCCGGCTTTTATGTGGATGCCACCGAGGCGCCATGGAGCGGCCACTACCGCATGTACAGCTACATCCTGGAATTGCGCGCCTTGCTGGAGCAGGAACTGCATATCGATGCGCGGCGCACGGGCATCTTCGGCCACTCCATGGGTGGCCATGGCGCGCTGGTACTGGCCCTGCGCAATCCGCAGCTGTTCCGTTCCGTCTCCGCTTTTGCCCCCATCGCCGCACCGAGCCAGTGTCCGTGGGGCAAGAAGGCGTTCACGGGCTACCTGGGCAGCGACGTAGCCGGCTGGCAGCAGTACGACGCCAGCGCGCTGATGCACGGCCTGCAGGGCAAGCCGGCGTTGTTTCCCAATGGAATCTTGATCGACCAGGGCCTGGCCGACAAGTTCCTGCCCGAGCAGCTGTATCCCGAGGTGTTCGAGGCCGCATGCCAGGCCGCGTCTCAGCCCTTGCAGCTGCGCCGCCATGCCGGCTACGACCACGGCTATTACTTCATCGCCACTTTCATGGAAGAGCACCTGCGCTTCCACGCGAAGAACCTGCGCGCGGCCTGACCTTTCCCGCTATTGCAGCGAACTGGTGTGCCCGTTGAAATGACGCGTGTACCAGTCCGTTGCCAGCACGGCCGCCTGGTGATGGACGTCGGGTCCGGCAGGTGCGGCGATCTGTTCCAGCTGCTTGTCGCAGCGCAAGGTCGCAAAGGCCATGCGGTTCAGGCCCGCCACGTCGGGATCGCGGCCGCCCACGATCAGCAGGGACGGCACGCGCACGTTTTCCAGGGCGGCCTTGCCCGCCATTTCCACCTGGCCATCGCAAACGGCCAGCGCGGCAATGTCGCTGCTGCGCCAGGCTGCCAGCTGCATCACGACGGCCGCGCTGGTGCCATAGCCGTACAGGCCGCACGGCAGGCGCCGCGTGGACGGGTCCACCTGCAGCCAGCCCAGGGCTTTTTCCAGCTGGCGCGCCAGCAGCACGATATCGCTGCGCACGAAATACGCATGGCCATTGCTGCCGCCGCCCGGTTCGATGCCGGCCTGGTCAAAACGCAGGGTGGCGATGCCCGCTCGCAGGAAATCCTGGGCAGTGGCGTGGCTGGAGGCGCCCAGATAGTCGCTATCGGCGCCCGCGCCGTGGGCAAACAGGACGATGCCCACGGGGTGTTCGGGCATTTCAAGCACGCCGTCCATCTGAAGTTCATCGGCCGTGATGCTGACAAATTGTTCTTGCATGGCTGCCTCCGCTATCGAGCTGAAATCCAGCTGCGCACATCCAGCTGCAGCTGAGCTGATCTTGCCGGGCCGGGCGGTGCCTGCATGCCCTGCGCGGCAGTTGTCAGTGTAGCAGCCTGCGGCCGTTCCTGCGCGGCCGTTCGCGCCGCAGTGCGCCACAGGCGGGGGCCGCGGCCCCGCTACACGGCACCGTGCCGGTCGAGCCCCTTGAGCACGGCTTCCGGACGGATGGGCAAGTGCCGCACGCGCGCCGCCACGGCGGCAAAAATGGCATTGCCGATGGCTGGCGCCACGGCCGTGGTGGGCGGCTCGCCCATGCCCGTGGACGTTGCCGTGCTGGCGACAAATTCGATGTCCAGCTCGGGCACGTCGGCCATGCGCAGCGGCGTGTAGGTATTCAGGTTGGTATCCCTGACCTCGCCATTCAGGAAGGCCGTGCCCTCATGGATGGCCATGCTCACGCCCCACAGGGCACCCCCTTCCGCCTGCGCCAGCGCGCCATCGGGATCGACGATGGCGCCCGCGTCGATCACCATGGTGAGTTTTTCGACTTTCACCATGCAAGTGCTGCGGTCGACCTTCACCCGCGCCACGCACGCCGTCCAGGTAGGCATGTCGCGCTCCTGGCCGAACGTGGCGGCGATGCCCAGGCCCGTGTCGGGCGGCATGGCCGTGCCCCAGCCCGCCTTCTCGGCGGCCCGGCGCAATACGTGGGCCAGGCGCGCGGCGCCGCCGACGGCGTTCGGCGCGCTGCCCTCGTTGCGCCCCGTCGCCTGCAGCAGCGACAGGCGGAAGGCCAGCGGATCGACCTTGGCCGCCTGCGCCGCCTCGTCCATGAAACTTTCCACGGCCCAATTCGTCCAGCCCGGCCCCACGGAACGCAGCCAGCCAGGGCGGAAACTGCTGTTGGCCAGGTCGTTCGACACGGCCCGCACGCGCTGCGCGCCCACCGTGTACCAGTGGTCGGCGCCGGCGATGGCGAACGGGTCATACGGATGGCCCTGCTTATCCTTGGCCAGCAAGGCGGGGATCATCGCCTGCGTGGGCCAGCCCGCGCTCGCTTCATGCACCATGGCCGAGACCTTGCCATCCGCATCAAAGGCCATGCGCACATGCTGCACGGACGGTGAGCGGGGCGAATCGAAGCGCGCATCGTCGGCGCGCGTGCAGATCATCTTGACGGGCCGCCCCACGGCTTGCACCGCCAGCGCGGCCGGCACGCAGTAATCGCCATTCAGGCGCCGCCCGAAGCCGCCGCCCAGCAGGTAGGTGTGCAGCATGACCTTGTCTTCCGGCACGTTCAAGGCCTTGGCCAGCACGGGCAGGATCAGGGATTGCCACTGGTTGCCCGCATGAATATGCCAGACGCCGTCGATTTCCTGTGCCAGCGCATTCACCGGTTCCAGCTGGAAATGCAGCACGGTACTCGTCGTATAGTGGCGCTCCAGCTTCAGGCTGGCATCCTTGAACGCTTGCTCCACACCATCATCATCGACGACGCGCGCGCCCAGGCTGGCGTCGGCCAGCTGCTTGGCGCCATAATTGACGATATCCTGCTCCGAGACGTGCGCCGCCGCGCCGGCCCGCCATTTCACCTGCACCAGGTCGGCCGCGCGCATGGCGGCCGCATATGTCTCGGCCACCACCATGACCCAGCCGGGCACCGTGCCGCTGGGGTCCTGCAAGGCCAGCGAGCGCAGGTAGCCCTGCACTTTTTTCGCGGCCGAGTCGTCGATGGACACCACTTTCGCACCGTAGCGCGTGGGCGGTATCTTCGGCCGCGCGTACAGCATGCCATCCACCTGCGCATCGATGCCGTACACGGCCGAGCCATCCGTCTTGGCAGGAATGTCCAGCGCCTGCACGGGCTGGCCGATCAGGGTGCGCTGCTGCGGCGTCTTCAGCACGATGGCTTTCAATTGCGCCGGCGTGTACTGGCGCGCCAGCTTGCCACGGCGTACGATCTCGCCATAGGAAATCGACCGTCCCCGTCCATGCACCGCGCCCAGTTTCGCGTGGCAGGCGGCCACCGGCACGCGCAGCAGCCGGGCGCCCTCTTCCACCAGCGCGTGGCGGCCGGCCGCGCCGGCGCGGCTGAGGGGATCGAAATTCTGCCAGACGGACCAGCTGCCGCCCGTCACCATCACGCCCCATTTCGGGTCCGTGTCCACATAATGCAGGCGCACCTTGCTCCAGTCCGCTTCCAGCTCGTCGGCCACGATGCGCGCCAGGGCAGTGCCGATGTGCTGGCCCATTTCCGCCTTGGCGATATTGACGGTAACGATGCCGTCGCGGTCGATCTCGAACCAGATGGTGGGATCGAACACGGGCGCGGCGGCCGGTGCCGGCGGCACGCGCGCCACCTTGCTGTCGGCCAGGGAGCTGTCGGCCCGCAGGAAAGCCAGGGTAAACCCCGTGCCGGCGGCGGCGATCAGGAAACCGCGCCGACCCAGCGAACTGGGACGCGCACCGGCATTTTCCTTTGGCAACTTAATCATGCGGCGCCTCCGGCAGGCCGGCTGCCAGCTTGATGGCCTTGCGGATGCGCACATACGCCATGCAACGGCACAGGTTGCCGCTCATGACGGCGTCGATGTTCGCATCCGTCGGCTGCGGATAGTCTTTCAGCAAGGTGGCCGCCTGCATGATCTGGCCCGACTGGCAATAGCCGCACTGCGGCGCCTGGGTGGCGATCCACGCCTGCTGCAGCGGGTGCGTGCCGTCCGGCGACAAGCCTTCGATGGTGGTGATGGCGCAGCCGGCCACGGCGGCGATCGGCGTGATGCACGAGCGCATGGCGCGGCCATCCACGTGCACGGTGCAGGCGCCGCACATGCCGATGCCGCAGCCAAACTTGGTTCCCTTTAAATCGACTTCATCGCGCAGCACCCACAGGAGCGGCGTGGCGGCGTCGGCCTCGGTGCCGAAGGGCTGGCCATTGACGGTAATGTTATACATAAGAATTACACATAAGAAACTTTCAATAATTACCGGCCAGCGCCCGGCGTGGCGCGCGCGCGTGCCACGGCCGCTTCCAGATTCGTCCAGGCAGGCTGGTGGCTGCGGCTGCGGCGCAGATAGGCGGCCAGCTGGGCCACATCGTTATCCGTCAGCGAGGCGGCAAAGCCAGGCATCAGCACGCCGGGCATGGCCGCGTCCTTGCCGATGCCGTGCAGGATCACCTGGATCAGGTTGGCGGGATCGGGCGCGCTGACGGCGCTGTTCAAGCTCAGTTCCGGGCGCAGGGCCACGGGCTGGCCATTGCTGTTGGAATGGCACGATGCGCAGGCGGCCACGTACAGGCTGGCGCCGCGGTCATTGTCGACCAGGCTGACCCGCTGCGTGCGGTCGATGCCTGCCTTGATCACGGCATCCGCATCGACCTTGCGTCCGGCCGCGCCGGCAACGCCGGCAAAATAAGCGGCCAGCGCGCGGATATCGGCGTCGGGCGACGCGCCCATGCCCTCGTGCACCACGGCCGACATGGGTCCGGCCGCCACGCCGTGCAGGGCCGTGGCGCCCGTGCGCAAGAAGGCATACAGCTCCTCCTGCGTCCATGGCAGGGGAGCAGTGTTGGCGCTGGTCAAGGCGGGCGCATACCAGTGGTCGATGGAGGCGCCCAGGTAGGACGAGCCGGCAATCTCGGCGCCCAGCGCATTGCGCGGCGTGTGGCAGGCGGCGCAATGGGCCAGGCCCTCGGCCAGGTAGCGCCCCCGGTTCCAGTCCAGGCCTTGCGCCGCATCCAGCTGGAAACTGGCGGGCCTGAAATACAGCAACTTCCAGCCCGCCTGCAAGGGCCGCAGGTTCAGGGGAAAGGGCACGGTGTTGGCCGGCGCCACGGCATATACGGGCGCGCGGGTCATGAAGTAGGCATACAGGGCCGTCAGGTCGGCCTCCGAGACGCCGCTGAAATGCGTGTAGGGAAACACCGGGTACAGGTGCGCGCCATCGCGGCCCACGCCTTCGCGCATGGCCCGCTGGAAGGCGGCCAGTGACCAGCGGCCGATGCCGGTCTGCGTATCGGGCGTGATGTTCGTGGCATAGATCGTGCCAAACGGCGTGGCCAGGCCGTGGCCGCCCGCAAATGCAGCGCCGCCCCTGGCCGTATGGCAGGCGGCGCAATTGCCCATACCGGCCAGGATGCGGCCCTTTTCCACCACTTGCGGCGAAAACGCCGTGGCGGCAGGCGGGTTGACGGGCGCCAGCGCGGGACGCCAGTAATATAAATAGGCGGCCAGCGCCGCCAGGATGAGCAGTGCCAGCAGGAGCAGCAAGCCGGTGAAAATCTTTTTGAACAAAACAGGGACCAGTCAGAGTGAAAGCAAGGCGGACCCTGCCGCCAGCGACTGGCGGCGGCAACAGGGCCACAATGACAATCTTACCGCGATTGTGACTTGTTGTATGTACGCAATGGGACGCAGGCGGCCCCATGAGCGGGCCGCACCTTATAATCACCTTTTCAGCACGCTCCCCGCCCTCCTGCCCCACATGCATACCGTTACCATTATTCTCATCCTGGTCCTGACCGTCGTCCTGTGCGGCTTCATCGCCCGTTCGCGCTGGGTCAAGCTGCCCCTGCCCCTGATCCAGATCGCCGGCGGCACGGGCCTGGCCATGTTCGGCGTGCAAGTGCCGCTCGATCCCGACATCTTTTTCCTGCTCTTCATTCCACCGCTGCTGTTTCTCGACGGCTGGCGCATTCCCAAGGGCGCCTTCTTTTCCGATGCGCGCTCGATCCTCATGCTGGCCATCGGCCTGGTGCTGTTTACCGTGCTGGGCATGGGCTTCTTCATCGACTGGCTGATTCCCAGCGTGCCGCTGGCCGTCGCCTTCGCCCTGGGCGCCATCCTCTCGCCCACCGACCCCGTGGCCGTGTCGGCGATTGCCGCAGGCAACCCGATCCCGCCGCGCCTGATGCATATCCTGGAAGGCGAATCGCTGCTGAACGATGCGTCCGGCCTGGTGTGCTTCACGTTTGCCGTGGGCGCCATGATGACGGGCGGCTTTTCGATCGGCGCCGCCTCGCTGAGCTTTGTGCAGGAAGCAGGCGGCGGCATCGTCATCGGCCTGGCCATTGCGTGGGGCGTGGGTCTGGCGAATAAATGGCTGGTAAGCAAGGTTGGCGAAGAGCCGGGCCTGCAGATCCTCATCAGCATCCTGCTCCCGTTCGCCGCCTACCTGGGCGCCGAACAAATCCACGGTTCCGGCATCCTGGCGGCCGCCACGGCGGGCGTGTCCATGCACTACGCCGACCTGATCGGCCGCCCCCTGGCCGCCACGCGCACGCAGCGCAAGGCCGTGTGGGACACGATACAACTGGTCTTGAATGGCGTGATCTTCGTCATGCTGGGCGCGCAATTGCCCACCACCGTCGCCGGTTTGCCGGCGGCGTCCGCCGAAGTGGGCGCCGGCAGCGCGTGGAAACTGCCGCTGTTCGTGCTGGCCATCACCGTGGGCCTGACCTTCATGCGCTTCCTGTGGGTCTTCATCTCGATGAAGCTGACCTTGTTCAAGCACAACAAGAAAGTGGCGGGCGAATCGAAGGAAGCGGCCATGCTGGCGCGCCCCAGCCTGCGCCTGCTGCTGGTGGCGTCGTTTGCGGGCGTGCGCGGCGCGCTGACCCTGGCCGGCATCCTCACCCTGCCCCTGTTCCTGCCCGACGGCACGCGCTTCCCCGCGCGCGACCTGGTCATCTTCCTGGCCATGGGCGTCATCCTGCTGTCGCTGATACTGGCCAGCGTCACCCTGCCCCTGCTGACCAAGGGCCTGGTGTTCGCGCCGCCGGCCCGGCGTTCCACGGAAGAGCGCAACGCGCGCGCCGCCGCGGCGGAAGCGGCCATCGCGCGGCTGGAAAAAGTCTGTGACGGCATCGACAAGGAAGACAAGCAGCAAGTCGTCACGGAAGCGGCCAACCGCCTGATCGAAGCGTACCGGCGCCGCCTCGCGTATGGCGAAAGCAGCAACGATGAAGCGACGCGCATGCAGGAACTGGCCAAGGCCGAGCGCGCGCTGCGCCTGGAAGCGCTCAATGCGGAGCGCGACGAACTGTTCCGCCGCCGTATTTCGGGCGAACTGGACGACACCATCCACCTGCGCCTGCTGCGCGAAATCGACTTGCTGGAGGCGACGTTGGAAGAATAGAGACAGTTGGGCACGGCTTATGCAATGTTGACCAGCAATTCTCATGGCAAAGAATGCAAGTTTTAACATTGCTGTTTATAATGCAAGGTTATATAACGCAGCAATTTACTTTCAGCACGCAGTTCCGTACAGTCTGTGTTGATGAGTAGCAATTTCTGACCTGACTAAAGATACGCCCAGCCGTGCTCTCCATCTCCTGCCACCGGCAGCGCGCCGCGCCGCCCGTACTCTTCACTGCACGGTTCGCCACCGTGCTGCCGGCCGTGCTGTTCGCCGCGCTGGTGGCTGGCACCCTGCTGGCGCCGCGCGCCGCCTGGGCGCAGGGGGGCGCCACGCAGGACGCCAAGCGCTCCGCGGACGTGGCGCAAGTGCTGTTTGGCATCATCAGCTATGTGCGCTGGCCCGTGAGCCGGCCCGAAGTGCGCGTCTGCAAGGTCGGCGCCACCCGCCTCGACGCCGCCATCGTCGACACCCCCGCCTCGACCGCAGGGCAGCGCATCCGCGTCAAGATCCAGCCGGCCACCGGCGCCATCGGCGAATGCGACGTCGTCTACCTGGGCGGCCTGCCCGACAGCGAACGCGAAGCGCTGCTGTCGCAAGTCATCGGCAAACCCATCCTGTCCGTCAGCGAACCGGGGACGGCCTGTCCCGTGGGCACCATGTTCTGCCTGCGCCTGCTCGACGCGCAGATCGGCTTTGACGTCAACCTCGACGCCATCGCCCGCAGCGGCCTGCGCGTGCATCCGAATGCCTTGCAAATTGCACGTCGCAAGGGACCCCAGCCATGAACGCCCGGGTGAATGGCAAACTGATCCGCAAGCCGCGTCCCACGCTCGACAGCGTACTGCGGCGCGCCCACCTGAGCGTGTCGCTGATCGCCGTGCTGGCCGCCGGCCTGACCCTGACGGCCGTGGCGCTGCTGGCCTTGCGCGTGTATTCCGACCAGAACCTGCGCCTGGTGGCCCGTTCCATGAGCTACACGGTGGAAGCGGCCGTCGTCTTTGGCGACCCCATGGCCGCGAAAGAAGCGCTGGCCCTGATCGGCGTCAATGAAGACATCGACCAGGCGCTCGTCAGCGACCGGAATGGCAAGCTGCTGGCCCGCTGGGAACGGGGCGAGCATGGCACGCGCTACTACATCGAGCGCACCCTGACGGGCTGGATGCTGCCCGACTCGCTGACCTTCCCCATCACCCACGATGAACAGATGATCGGCAGCATCAAGCTGATACCGCACAGCCGCAGCCTGCTGCCCTTCCTGCTCAGCGGCCTGTCCTGCCTGCTGGCCTGCCTGGCCCTGAGCCTGATCGTCGCCGTGCGCCTGTCGCGCCGCATGGAAACGGAAATCACGGCGCCGCTGCGTCACCTGGCGGAAACGGCGCACCGCGTGCGGCGCGACCGCTCCTTCGAACTGCGTGTGCCGCCGGCCAATATTGCCGAACTGAACCAGATCAATGACGACTTCAACGCCCTGCTCGACGAACTGGAAGCATGGCAAAGCCATCTGCAGAAGGAAAACGCCTCGCTGTCGCACCGCGCCAACCACGACAGCCTGACGGGCTTGTCGAACCGCGCCTTCATGGAAGCGGAACTGGAACGCGCCATCATCGAAGCGCGCGTCGGCAATGGCAAGGTGGCCGTGCTGTTCCTCGACAGCGACCGCTTCAAGTACATCAACGATACCTTCGGCCACGCTTCGGGCGACCGCGTGCTGGTGACGATCGCCGCCCGCATCAAGCAGCAGCTGCGCGAAGGCGACCTGGTGGCGCGCCTGGGCGGCGACGAATTCGCCATCCTGCTCAAGCCCCTGCGCAGCAGCAGCGATGCCATGCACATCGCCGACAACATCATCGCCGCCATGGCGCAAGCCATTGAACTGCCGACGGGCAATAGCATCGTCAGTTCGCTGACCATCGGCGTGGCCGTCTTTCCCGACCACGCCATCGACGCCGCCTCGCTGGTGGGCGCGGCGGACGAAGCCATGTACCGCGCCAAGCAGGCCCAGCGCGGCACGCGCCAGGTGGCGCGCCTGCCCCACATTCACCCCTGACCGCAAGGAGCATCACCATGCAATTTATCTACAAGCAATTACGCCTCGGCTTTCTCGGCCTGTTCTTCGTGGGCCTGCTGGCCGCCTGCCAGAGCGCGCCTGAAAAGAAATCGCCGTTCAATGCCGAGCAGATCGCCACATTGACGGAGCAGGGCTTCCGCCAGACGGATGAAGGCTGGGAACTGAGCTTCACGGACAAGCTGCTGTTCGAATTCGACGCCGCCAAGCTGACGCCGCCCAGCCGCAGCGCCATCCAGAAGATCAGCGCGGCCCTGCTGAAAGTGGGCATCACGCACATGCGCGTGGAAGGCCACACGGATAACGAAGGCACGGAAGCGTACAACAACAAGCTGTCGCTGGCGCGCGCCAACGTGGTGGCCGATGCGATGGGCGCGACGGGCATTCCACGCAACAACATCATTGTCAAAGGCCTGGGCATGAGCAAGCCCGTTGCCTCGAATGCCACCAAGTCGGGCCAGGCGGAAAACCGCCGCGTCACCATTATCGTCACGGCGCCGTGAACATGGCGCCACCCGCCGCGCGCTGGGTCGTGATGGGCGTGTCCGGCTGCGGCAAGAGCGCCGTCGGCAGCCTGCTGGCCGGCGCGCTGGGCGTGCCCTACGTGGAAGGCGACGACGTGCATCCGCCGGAAAACGTGGCCAAGATGGCGGCCGGCATCCCGCTCGACGATGCCGACCGGGCCGGCTGGCTGGCCGCCTTGCGCGAACGCATCGCCGGCGCCCGCGCGCATGGCGGCGGCCTCGTCGTGTCCTGCTCGGCCCTGAAGCGCGGCTACCGCGACGTGCTGCGCGAGGGCGACCCGGCCCTGCGCTTCGTCCACCTGGACGGTCCGCGCGACGTGCTGGAACGCCGCATGCAGCGGCCCGGCCATTTCATGCCGCCCAGCCTGCTCGACAGCCAGCTGGCCACCCTGCAACCCTTGCAGCCGGACGAGGCGGGCATCGCGCTCGACATCCGCCAGCCGCTGGCCATCCTCGTGGAGCAGATCCTGCAGGCGCGCTGAAGCGCTGCACGGGGCCGCGCGCTGGACAGCCAGCGGCCCGCTGTGTAGACTGGCACGCACTTTTATGAGGGATCACATGAACACACCAACAACAAAACCCGCGCCGGGTCCGGAGTTCTGGGAACGTGCCGACCAGGTCATCGCCCTGGCCAACGAGCAGTGCGAACATAGCCGCGGCAACGAAGTGGCCACCTCGCTGCTGTACGCGGCGGCCCGCTTCAACGCCTTCCTCGTCGCCAGCAAAAGCAACGACGTGGCGAAGATGCAGCAAGAAAAAGATGACGCCGTGGCCTTCTTCACGGAACAGTACAAGCGCATGCTGACCGATAACTTCAACGACTACATCACCAACTTCGACAAATACACGCAACCGTCGTCCGCCCCCAAGGGCTGATGCTGGCCGCCAGCCTGGACGGCCACCGCGCCAGCGCCTCCCATGCCGACAGCGTACTCAACGGTTCGGTGCGCTACGCACCGCTGACCTCGCTCTGGCTGATGGCCATGCTGGCCGGCGCCATCCTCGGTGGCCCCCTCTACTTCAGCTGGACGGCGCTGGCGCTCTTCATCATCAGCACGGCCATCGTCTTGCTGTTCGGCCATTCGCTGGGCAGCCACCGCAAGCTGATCCACGACAGCTACCAGTGCCCCCGCTGGCTGGAATACGTGCTCGTCTACCTGGGCGTGCTGGTGGGCCTCAGCGGCCCGCTGGGCCTGCTGCGCCAGCACGAACTGCGCGACTACGCCCAGCGCCTGCCAGCTTGCCACCCCTACCTGCGCCACGGCGCCCGCTTCTGGCGCGATGCCTGGTGGCAATTGCACTGCTGCCTCGACCTCGACCACCCGCCACGGATCGCCATCGAGCCGCGCCTCGCGCATGACCGCTTTTACCGTTTCCTGGAAGCGACGTGGATGCTGCAGCAACTGCCGTGGGCCGCGCTGTGCTTCCTCTGCGGCGGCTGGGGCTTTGTCTGCTGGGGCGTCTGCGCGCGGGTCAGCGCCGGCGTGCTGGGTCACTGGCTGGTCGGCTACTTCGCCCACAACCATGGCCAGCGGCATTATCACGTCGATGGCGCCGCCGTGCAGGGCCACAATATCCGCCTCACCTCGCTGCTGACCATGGGCGAATGCTGGCACAACAACCATCACGCCTATCCGGGCTCGGCCAGGCTGGGCTTGCAGCCGGGCGAATGGGACCCCGGCTGGTGGGCCCTGCTGCTCCTGCAACGCATGGGCCTGGTGTCAAGCCTGCGCCTGCCGCACGACCTGGCGGCGCGGCCGGAACTGCGCCGCCTGGACGACCTCGGCGGACATCAAGCTCAGGCGTCGTCGCCGCCGGCCAGGTAATTGTTCTTCACGCGCACATAGTGTTCCGCCGAATAGCGCAGGTAGGCGATCTCGGCCTCCGTGAGCGGGCGCACCTTGGCGGCCGGGCGGCCTACGTACAGGTGGCCGCTTTCCAGCACCTTGCCTGGCGACACCAGGCTGCCCGCGCCCAGCATCACGTGCTTTTCCACCACCACGTCATCCATGACGATGCTGCCCATGCCGATCAGGCACTCGTCGCCGATGGTGCAGCCGTGCAGGATCACGGAATGGCCGATGGTCACGTATTTGCCGATGGTCAACGGTGAACCGTCGGGCTTGGCCGCATTCTTGTGCGACACATGGCCCATGGAAAAATCCTGGATATTGCTGCCCTCGCCGATGACGATGCGGTTGACGTCGCCGCGCAGCACGCTGTTGCACCAGATGGAACAGTCGTCGCCGATCTGCACGTCGCCAATCACTTGCGCCGTGTCATGCAGGTAGACGCGTTCGCCCAGCACGGGGCGGGTATTCAGGTAAGAACTGACAGGCATCGTATTTTCACTTTCACTTCATCAAATTAAGCCACGGGCCTCACACCCAGCCGGCGGCCAGCGCAAAAATCGCCAGGCCATGCGCGAGCGAGGCGCCCAGCAAGCCGGCCCGACAATATACCAGTCCTGCCACCACCCCTTCGATCACGGTAAACACCAGGATGGGCGCGCCCACCTGCGTGACGGTGGTGGCGAGGAAGGCGTGGCACAGGCCGAACAGCAGGCCCGACGCCAGCGCCGCGCGCCAGGGCGGCAGCCAGGCGCGCAATTGCTGCTGCAGCAAGCCGCGAAACAGCAATTCCTCGTAACAGTTGGCCGCCAGCGCAAAGCCCAGCAGCATGGGCCACGCGGAAGCGGGCACGGGGGTCAGCGATGGCAAGCCGGCCAGCGCCTTCAAGCCCGTGGCCAGCGCGATGATCACGCATCCGCCCGCCACGCCCGGCAGCACGGACAGGGCCGGACCCGCGCCCAGCCAGCGGATCTGGCGGCGCGCCCCGGCTTCCAGCCACCACGTGGCAGCCACCAGGGCCAGCGACATGCCACCCAGCGCCAGCAAGACCAGCGGCGGCGCCGTGAAGCGCAAGCCGCCCGCCGCCACCTGCCAGTAACCGCGCGCCGTCATGGCATCGCGCGCCAGCACGAAAAACAGGATATGCACGAGCACGCGCAGCAGCGGCACCGGGGCCGGCGCCATGGCCTGTCGCGGCAGCGCCAGCAGCAAGGCGGCGCAGACGAGAAACGGGGGCGTGATCGCCAGCAGGTACTGCGCCAGGGAGGTCAGCTCGGGCATCATTCGGATGAAATCGATAGCAAGGTGCCAACGGGCACGGGCGGCAGCAATTGTATGCGGCGGCTGGCACAATGGGCAAGTGCTCCGCCCGTGCCGCCGTCAAGCCGGCAGCGCCTTGCGCCAGCCGTGCATCAGCGCATGCGCCAGCAAGCCGGCCACCAGCCCCCACAGGGCGCCGCCCACGCCCAGCAGGGTCACGTTCGCCGCCGTGGCAAGAAAGGTGATCAGCGCCGTTTCGCGCGTGCGCGCATCCGCCATCGCCTGCGCCAGGCTGTTGCCGATGGCGCCCAGCAGGGCCAGTCCCGCCAGTGTCGTGATGAAAGTGCGCGGCAAGACCATGAACAGGCTGGCCAGGGTGACGCCGAAGACGCCCACCATGATGTACAGCGCGCCGCAAGCCAGTCCGGCAAGATAGCGCTTCGACGGATCCGCATGCGCATCCTTGCCCGTGCAGATGGCGGCCGTGATGGCGGCCACGTTGAACGCGTGCGCGCCGAACGGCGCCATCAGCAGCGAGCCCAGGCCCGTGACCGCCAGGATGGGATTGGCGCTGACGCGGTAGCCGTCGTTGCGCAGCACCAGCATGCCTGGCATGTACTGGCCCGTCAGGGTGATCAGGAACAGGGGCAGCGCCACGCCCAGCAGCGCCGCCACGGAAAAGCGCGGCATCTCGAACACGGGCGCGGCCAGGGCCAGCTCGATGCCCTGCACGTCCAGGCGTCCCTGCGCCAGCAGCAGCGCCACGCCGGCCAGCATGATGCCGGCCACGGCAAAGCGCGGGCTAAAGCGGCGCAGCACGGCATATGCCAGCAGCAGGAACGCCACCAGCAGCGGATCGGCGCTGGCGCCGCCAAACGCGTTCACGCCAAATTGCAGCAGGATGCCGGCCAGCAGACCGGCGGCAATGCCGCCCGGTATCAGGCGCACCAGGCGCTCGAAGGCGCCGGACATGCCCAGCAATATGAAGGCGATGGCCGACAGCATGTAGGCGCCGATCACCTCCGCATACGGCGTGTGCGGCATGACGGTGGCCAGGAAGGCCACGCCCGGCGTCGACCAGGCCGTGATGATGGGCGCCCGGTAGCGGTAGCTGAGCCAGATGCCGGTGACGCCCACGCCGATGCTCAGCGACCAGACCCAGGACGCCGTCTGCGCCGCGCTGAGCTGGGCCAGCTGCGCCGCCTGGAACACCAGCACGAAGGTGCCGCCATAATTGACGAGCACGGAAATGCAGGCGGCCATGGCGGGCGACGCGAGATCGCGCCAGCGCGGCCGGCCTGCCGTGGCGGCGGCCGTGGTAGTGGGTGTTGTTGCCTTTGTCGTCATGCGGATGCTCCCTGCCTTGAAAAGGAAGCATGGTAGCGGTCACATGGACTGCCAAGACAGGCCAATTCCTTCATGCACAGCAGACCACTTGACGGGTTTCAGCCCAGCGCGCGCGCCAGGCGGGCGATGCCGCTGTCGATGTCGTGCGGCGTGAGCGCCGCAAAGCCCAGCAGCCAGCCGCCGCTGGCCGGCGGACTCGCGTACAGCCGGCTCAGGCCCGGCAGCACGATGCCCGCCTGCGCCGCCAGGCGGATGGTTTCCAGCTCCGCCCTGCCCGCGTGCAGCAGGCAGGGCATCTGCAAGCCGCCCGGCGGCAGGTGCGCCGTGACGACATGCGGCAAATGCCGCTGCACGGCCTGCGCCATCGCATCGCGGCGCACGGCGTAGACCTTGCGCATGGCGCGCACATGGGCGGCAAAATGGCCGTCCGCGATGAAGCGCGCCAGCGTCAACTGATCCAGCTGCGGCGTGTGGCCATCGAGGACGCTGCGCGCATACGTCATCGGCTTGACCAGCGCGGGCGGCAGCACCATGTAGCCCAGGCGCAGGCCCGGATACAGCGACTTGGCGAAGGTGCCCAGGTAAATCGTGCGCTGCCGCGCATCGAGTCCCTGCACGCAGGCCGTCGGCAAGCCCGCATAATGAAACTGGCTGTCGTAATCGTCTTCGATGATCCAGCCCTGGCGTTCGGCGGCCCAGTCGATCAGTTCCAGGCGCCGCTCCAGCGCCAGGGTGGCGCCCGTCGGATACTGGTGCGACGGCGTGACGTACACGGTATTGGCGCCGCTCGTATCGGCGCGCAGGCTGGCCGTGCACAGGCCCTGCGCATCGACGGGCACGGGCACCACGCGCAACTGCGCCAGCTCGAAGGCCTTGCGCGCGCCGAAATAGCCGGGATCTTCCATCAGGATGGGGCCGTGCGCATCGGCCAGCACCTGCGCGCACAGGTACAGGGCCTGGCGCGTGCTGCTCAGGACCAGCACCTGGTCGGCCGTGGCCCGTGCGCCCCGCTCCAGGTTGACATAGTCGGCGATGGCCTGGCGCAGAGTCTGCGCGCCCTGCGGGTCGCCGTGCAGCAGCACGCTGGCGCCGTGCCCGCTGGCTGCCTGGCGCCGCAGCCGCTCCCACACATCGACGGGGAAAGCGCGCGTTTCAGGCAAGCCCGTGGCAAAGGCCTGCACGCGCTGCTGGTCGGCCACGCCGCCGCTGGCGAGGATCTGCGCGCCGCGCGCGCTGAGCGCCACCGGCTGCGCAGAGGCAGGCGACGGCGGCGTCAGCTGCCTGCCCAGCAGGCTGGCGCCGATGGACGCCGAGACGAAACTGCCCGATCCCGCCTGCCGCCGCACGTAGCCGTCGAGGCGCAGCTGCGCGTAGGCCAGTTCCACCGTATCGCGCGACACGCCCAGCGATTGTGCCAGCGCGCGCGTGGCCGGCAGGCGCAGGCCGGGCGCCAGCACGCCGTCGAGTATCAGCTGGCGCAGCGCGCGCTGCACGCGCACGCGCAGCTCGAGCGCCGCCCATTGCGGGTCGGCCAGGCGGATTTTCAGGGTCTCGAATTCGAACGGCGGCGTCATGTCGTCTTCGGCGCCGCGCCGGCGGCCGTCACGGCGGCCACGCTGCTGGCGTGCGAAAATCCATGCTGCTGCAGCACCGCCACCAGCTGGGCGCCGGCGCAGCCCAGGCGCAGGTTTTCCGCGATCCAGTCGCGCCATTCGCGGCCGATGTCCGGCATCGCTTCCTCCTCCAGCGTCAGGCCGAGTATCCATTGCGCCAGCAAGCCGTTGATGCGCTTCGTGTCGATCAGGTGCTGCACCACCGCGTGGCCCGAATGGGGAAACGGGTGCAGGGTGCAGCGGCCGAAAGGCGCCAGGCGCTGCGCGTGCATGGCGTCGAGATTCACCGACTCGCTGGCACTGGCGCCGGCGTTGGCCACGTCCGGCCGCGTGCCGAAGGCCAGGTGGATCTGCGTCGCCTGTGCCGCCCTGGCGCGGCACAGGGCGGCCAGGTCCGGGTAGCCCGAGCGCGGCGGGTCCTGCGCCAGCGATTCCATCACGGACAGCCAGCGCAGTTCGTGGTACAGGCGCGCCTGCTCCACGTCCAGGAAAGACAGCGGGCCAAAGGCGACGATCCGCTCGACGTCCAGCAGCAAGCCATACATGACGGCCGCATACGCGCCCATGGACTGACCGATGGTGGTGACCTGGCCTGGCGCGATGCGGCGCACCAGGTCGCGCAGCGCTTGCGCCGATTCATCCACGTGGCTGCCCAGGCCCGCGATGCCGCGGTGATACCAGGCATTGCCCGAATCGCGCACGAGAATCTTGTTCAGGTGCTGGCCGCTGGCCTGCTCCAGCTTGCGCAGGCGGCCGTAGAAATCGAAGGCGGGACGCGTCGTCCAGGACACAAAGCCAAAGGCGATCACCAGCGGCGCCCCGGGCACGATGCGGTCCACCAGTACGTCGTCGCCACTGGTGGCGACCAGTCGATTGTCCAGCGCTTGCGCTTGCAGCATCGGCCTGGCTCCCGGATCAAAGTGAATGCAGCAGAAAGCATGAGTGTAATGCCAGCACTGGCAAAAGGGCAACATTTGCCGCTGCCGTACGCCGGCATGCGCGGGAAAACTGCTACTCTGGCGCATCTTCCCCTCATACAGGAGCCATTCATGCCGCATCGCCTGACGCATCGCCTCACATGCCTGTCCCTCGCCGCCGTCATCGCCATGGCGGGCGGCTGCGCCGCCACCAGCGACAGCACCCGGCCCGACGCGGGCCTGACGCCCAGCTACAGCCTGACGAATACCTACTGGAAGCTGACGCAGCTCGATGGCGCCGACGTGACGATGGCGCCGGAGCAGGAACGCGAAGTGCGCATCACCCTGACGGACGACGGCAAGGTGCACGGCTTCACGGGCTGCAACCAGGTCATGGGCGGCTACACGCTGGCCGGCACGGCCCTGCGCTTCACGCAGCTGGCAAGCACCCGCATGGCGTGCCCGCCCCCGTTGATGCGGCTGGAAAGCGCCGTGCTGGCCAATCTGAACAGCGTCACCGGCTACCGCTTCGATGGCGAATACCTGATCCTGCTCAAGGATGGCGCGCCCGTGGCCAGGTTTGAGTCGGTCTACCTGTGAAATAAAAATCGACTGCCGTTACAATGGCTTCCAGCCCATCTTTTGGAAGGAAGCCATGTCCGCCCTGCCCTCGCCGTCCGCAGTCCCCCCGCCAACGGCCGCCGGCCGCTACCGGGCTTTTCTGTTTGACATGGACGGCACCGTCATCAATTCCATCGCCGCCGCAGAACGCATCTGGGGCACCTGGGCGCAGCGCCAGGGCCTGGACGTCGCCGCCTTTTTGCCCACCATTCACGGCGCGCGCTCCGTCGACACCATCGCAAAATTGCGCTTGCCGGGCGTCGACGCGCAGCGCGAGTCGCAGGGCATCACGGATGCGGAAATCATCGATGTGGCGGGAATCATTGAAATCGCGGGCGCGCTGCGTTTCCTGACGTCGCTGCCGCCGGCGCAATGGGCCATCGTCACCTCGGCGCCGCGCGCGCTGGCCACGGCACGCCTGAAGGCGGCCGGCATGCCGATACCGGCCATCATGATCACGGCGGAAGACGTCAAGGCGGGCAAGCCGAAGCCCGATTGCTATCTGCTGGCGGCGGAAAAACTGGGCGTGGCGCCCGGGGATTGCCTGGTGTTCGAGGATGCCTCGGTCGGCATTGAGGCGGGCGAAGCGGCTGGCGCGAAAGTCATGGTGGTCACGGCCACGCATGCGCATCCGCTGGCCACGCGCCACCCGTCCATCGCCAGCTATGAAGGCATCGTGGCGACGGTCGATGGCGAAGGTTTCATTGTGCTGGCCGAGACGGCTGCAGTACCCGCGACAAGATAGCCTGCTCCAGCGCGGCGAAGGCCGCCGTGCCGCGCTGGCGCGGGCGCGGCAAGTCCACCTGCACGTCCAACGTGATCTGCCCATCCTCGATCAGCAGCACCCTGTCGGCCAGGGCCACGGCCTCGGCCACGTCATGCGTCACCAGCACGGCCGTGAACCCGCGCGCCAGCCAGAGCGATTCGATCAGCTGCTGCATCTCGATGCGCGTGAGCGCGTCAAGCGCGCCGAGCGGCTCATCGAGCAGCAGCAATTGCGGCTCGTGCACGAGGGCGCGCGCCAGGGCCACGCGCTGCTTCTGCCCGCCCGACAGAGCCGCCGGCCAGTCGTCCGCCCGCTCGGCCAGTCCCACCGTCCACAGCGAGGCGGCCGCCGCGCCGATGGAACGGGGCAAGCCCAGGGCCACATTGTCGAGCACCGTCTTCCACGGCAGCAGGCGCGGCTCCTGGAACATGATGCGGATGTCGGGCGCGCCGATGCCCGCGCCGACCGTGAGCTTGCCTTCGTCGATGCTTTCCAGTCCCGCGATCGAGCGCAGCAAGGTGCTCTTGCCGCAGCCGCTGCGCCCGACGATGGCGACAAACTCGCCCGCTTCCAGCTGCAGGTCGACGTTTTTCAGCACGGGACGGCTGCTGTACGACTTGCTCAGGTTGGCCAGTTCCAGGGGCACGCCGCGCCGCTGCAAGGGAGAAGTTGGCGCTTCCCTCGCCTGCGGCGGCGCGCTGGCCGGGTCGTACTGCACGAAGTGCGACAGGAAATCCGTTTCGATCTGGATGGGGGCGAGCAGCATGGTGTCCTCTTTCGTCAGTCACTATCGGTAGGCGGGATTCCAGCGCAGGCAATGGCGTTCCAGCCGGCGCGAAAACAGGTCCGCCAGCTTGCCCAGCAGGGCATACAGCAAAATCCCCACCAGCACCACGTCCGTTTGCAGGAATTCGCGCGCATTCATGGTCATGTAGCCTATGCCGGCCTGCGCCGAGATGGTTTCGGCGACGATCAGCAGCACCCACACGAGGCCCAGCGAAAAGCGCACGCCCACCAGAATGGATGGCATGGCGGCCGGCAGGATCACGTCGCGGTACAACGGCCAGCCGGACAAGCCATAGCTTTTCGCCATCTCGATCAAGCCCTGGTCGGCCGAGCGGATGCCGTGGAAGGTATTCAGGTAGACGGGAAAGAAGACGCCGACGGCCAGCAGGAACAATTTGGCCGTCTCGTCGATGCCGAACCACAGGATCACCAGCGGGATCAGGGCCAGGGCCGGGATGTTGCGCACCATTTGCAAAGTCGTGTCGAGCAGGGTTTCCGCATGGCGGAAGCTGCCCGTCAATAGTCCCAGCAGCAGGCCCAGTCCCGCGCCGACGGCGAAACCGACCGTGGCGCGCCACAAGCTTGTCTTCAGGTGCAGCCACAGCTCGCCCGACGCGGCCAGGTGCCAGAAGGCCTTCGCCACGGCCCACGGTTCGGGCAGGATGCGGCTCGACAGCCAGCCCCATTGCGACGCCAGCTGCCAGGCCAGCAGCAGCGCCACGGGCAAGGCCCACGGCGCCAGGGCGTGGCGCCACGCCGTGCCGGGAATGCGTCTAGCTGCACCGGCCGCCATCTCAAGCCGCCTTTTTCTGCGGCGCCACCGGCACGATATTGCTGGCCATGATTTCGCCGAATGGCCCGCTCAGGGACTGCTCGCCCACGGCCTTGCCCTTGCCCAGTAGCGGGAACACCAGCTCGGCGAAGCGGTACGATTCCTCCAGGTGCGGATAGCCGGAGAAAATGAAGGTATCGATGCCCAGGTCCGCGTATTCCTGCATGCGCGCCACCACCGTCGGGCCGTCGCCCACCAGGGCCGTGCCGGCGCCGCCGCGCACCAGGCCCACGCCGGCCCACAGATTCGGCGACACTTCGAGCTTGTCGCGCCGCCCGCCGTGCAGGGCCGCCATGCGCTGCTGGCCCACGGAATCCATCTTGCCGAACGCCGCCTGCGCCTTGGCGATGACCTCGTCGTCCAGGTGGCTGATCAGTTCATCGGCCGCGCGCCAGGCCGCCTCGTTGGTTTCGCGCACGATCACGTGCAGGCGGATGCCGAAGCGCACCGTGCGGCCTCTTTTCGCGGCGCGCGCGCGGATGTCGGCGATCTTTTCCGCCACGGCGGCGGGCGGCTCGCCCCAGGTCAAATACACGTCCATCTGCTCGGCCGCCAGTTCATGCGCCGGTTCCGACGAACCGCCGAAATACAGGGGCGGATACGGCTTCTGCACGGGCGGATACAGGGTTTTCGCGCCCTTCACCTGGATATGCTTGCCCTCGAAATCGTAGCCGGCCGCGCCGCCCTCGCCCGCCAGGGTGGCGCGCCACACCTTGATGAATTCATCGGAGATTTCATAGCGCTTGGCGTGGTCGGCAA
The DNA here is from genome assembly GCF_978021625.1 of Janthinobacterium foliorum. Taxonomy (NCBI): domain Bacteria; kingdom Pseudomonadati; phylum Pseudomonadota; class Betaproteobacteria; order Burkholderiales; family Oxalobacteraceae; genus Janthinobacterium; species Janthinobacterium foliorum. Next base: position 49,583 of record NZ_CDXDQE010000009.1, read on the forward strand.
ACAGGCCGTCCGCTTCCAGCTCGCCCTGGTCGCCGCCCGTGACGACGTTGATCAGCAGGCGCCCGTTCGACAACCGGTCGAAGGTGGAGGCCATGCGCACGGCCAGGCCGGGCGTGGACAGGCCGGGACGGATGGCCACGAGGAATTTCAGCTTTTGCGTCACGCTGATCAGCGACGACGCCACCACCCACGCATCTTCGCAGGAGCGGCCCGTGGGCAGCAGCACGCCGTCGTAGCCCAGGGTGTCGGCGGCCACGGCCACCTGGCGCAAATAATCGGCATCGACGGGACGCGCGCCCTGCGACGTGCCCAGGTAGCGGCTGTCGCCGTGGGTGGGAATGAACCAGAAGACATTCAATGACATGATGGGATTCCTTGATTATTTGGTGCTGGTGGCCAGCTGGCGCGCGGGCAGCAGCGCGTCCTTGACAACGATGGGTTTCGGGATCAGCTTCAGGCCGGAAAATGCATCCGCCACCCTTTGCTGCGACGCGATGACGTCGACCGACACGGGCTTGACGCCATACGCGTAGCGCGAGGCGGCCAGCGCCACGACCTCCTTGCTCAGCCCCGTCTGCGCCGACAGAATCGTCGCCACTTCGTCCGGGTTGTTGCGGCCCCAGTCATCGACCTTGGCCACTTCATCGAGCACGATGCGCAGGATCTCGGGATTTTTTTCCGCATACGCGCGGGAAGCCAGGTAAAACTGGTAGTTCGCCACCAGGCCCTTGCCATCGGCCAGCACGCGGGCGCCCAGCTGCCTTTCGGCGGCCGCCAGGAACGGGTCCCAGATGGCCCAGGCGTCCACGCTGCCCCGCTCGAAGGCGGCGCGCGCATCGGCCGGCGGCAGGAACACGGGCTGGATGTCGGCATACGCGACGCCGGCCTTTTCCAGCGCTTTCAACAGCAGGTAGTGCACGTTGGAGCCCTTGTTCAGGGCGATCTTCTTGCCCTTCAGGTCGGCCAGGGTGCGCAGGCTGGAACCCTTGGGCACGACGATGGCTTCGCTGGCTGGCGATGGCGGCTCATTGCCGACATACACCAGGTTGGCGCCAGCGGCCTGCGCAAAGATCGGCGGCGCCTCGCCCACAGTGCCGAAATCGATGCTGCCCACGTTGAGGCCTTCCAGCAGCACGGGGCCGGCCGGGAACTCCGTCCATTTCACGCCCACGCCCTGCTCGGCCAGGCGCTTTTCCAGGGTGCCGCGCCCTTTCAGCAGGGTCAGGGTGCCGTACTTCTGGTAGCCAATACGCACCTGCACCTCGCCCTTGGCCTGCGCCTGCGCCGCCACCGGCATGCCGGCCGCCATCACGCCGGCGGCGGCGGCAAACAGCAGGCCCAGGGTGGTACGGCGCGAGAGGCGTTGTGCGTGGCGGTGTGTCATGGCGGTTCCTTTGGTCGGTGAATAATCAGGCGGCTTGAAAGCGGGGAGCGTAAGGCTGGTCCTGCAGCGAACGCACGGGCAGCGCGATGTCGGCCGGCGCGGGCGGACGCCGGCCCTGCAGCAGGAACAGGCCGGCAGCCACGTCGTCGATGCCCGCCTGCACGCGCGCGGCGATCGGCGCGTCCAGGCTCAGTCCACGTTCTTCGTGCCAGGCCAGCTGCTGCGCGTTCGCGTAAATGCTGGTGAACACCTGCTTGGCGCCCAGCGCATGCAGCACGGGGCGCAGCGCATAGTCGAGCGCCAGGGTGTGGGCATGGCCGCCGCCCGTGGCCAGCGGCAGCACCAGCTTGCCCGCCAGGCCATCCTGCGGCAGCAGGTCCAGGAAGGCCTTCAGCAAACCCGTATAGGACGCCTTGTAGATGGGCGTGGCGATCACGATGGCATCGGCGTCGGCCACGGCCTGCACGGCGCGGGCGATCGCCGCGTCGGCGTAGTCGGCCTGCAGCAAGGCGCTCGCCGGCAAGTCGCGCACGTGCAGCCTGGCGTAGCTGTGGCCCTGCAGCGCCAGCTGTTCGCCGATATGCAGCAGCAAGCGGCTGGAACTCGATGGAAGTTGCGGGCTGCCGCCCAATAACAAGATGCTCATGTGATGCCCGTCCCGTGCGTGATGGTGTGAATTGGGTTTGAATCGGCTGGATTTTGCTGCCTGGATGCTTGCAGCCTATCGCCATCAGGCTTCCTGTAAAACGAATGCTTTCGCGCTTCGATATGCGTTTTCCGACTATCCGGCCCTGACGCCCCGCGTCCCGTCGCGCAAGGGCCCGTGCGGCTTTTTTCGCATATCCATGTGCGGTTTTCTTCGTGTACGGCGCGCAGCCGGCGGTGCACTATCGGCAGCATCGCCTAACTGGAATGTCACCCATGTCTACCGCTTTTTTGCACTCCGCCCGTCTCCAGGCTCCGGCACCGGCGCCACTGCAGGACGCCATCCGCGTCGCAACAGAGCTGGCAGCGCGCCTGGCCGAAACGGCCAATGCGCGCGACCGGGCCGGCGGCCACGCGGCGCAGGAGCGCGCATGGCTGCGCGAGTCCGGCTTGCTGACCCTGTCGATTCCCGTGGAATTCGGCGGCCAGGGCGCCTCCTGGCCCCTCGTCTGCCAGGTGATCCGCATCCTGGCGCGCGCCGACAGCGCGCTGGCGCACATCTTCGGCTTCCACCATTTGCAGCTGGCAGGCCTGCAGCTGTATGGCAGCGCGCAGCAGCAGCGCCGCCTGCTGACACTCACTGTCGACGAGCGCCTGTTCTGGGGCAATGCCCTGAATCCTCTCGACAAACGGGTGACCGCCACCGATAGCGCCGACGGCTACCTCCTCGACGGCATCAAGAGCTTTTCTTCCGGTTCCGTCGGTTCCGACTGGCTCACCGTCTCCGCCTGGCACGCGCCCACGCAGACGGCGCTGATCGCCGCCCTGCCCACGCGCCAGGATGGCGTGACCGTGCAGGCGGACTGGGACGCCTTCGGCCAGCGCCAGACGGACAGCGGCAACGTGCATTTCCACGGCGTCGCCCTGCCGCGCGAGCTGGTCTTGCTGGCGCCCGCGCAGGCGGCCACGCCGCAGGCCACCGTGCGCTCGCAGATCGCCCAGCTGATCATGAGCAACCTGTACCTGGGCATCGCCGAAGGCGCGTTCGAGGCGGCCCGGCACTACACGGGCGAGCAGGCGAAGGCCTGGTTTGCCGCCGGCGTGGCACACGCCACGGACGATCCGCTGGTGCAGCACCGCTATGGCCAGCTGTGGCTGCTGCTGCGCCCCGCGCAGGTGCTGGCCGACGCGGCGGCGCAGGAACTGGAAACGGTGTTCCGCAAGGGCGCGCTGGTGACGGCCCGCGAGCGGGGCTTGCTGGCCGTGGCCGTGGCCGAAGCCAAGTGCCTGGCGCACAAGGCGGGGCTGGAGATCAGCAGCCAGATGTTCGAACTGACGGGCGCCCGCTCCACTTCTGCCCGATATGGCTACGACCGCTACTGGCGCAACGTGCGCGTGCATACCCTGCACGACCCCATCGACTACAAGCTGCGCGACCTGGGACGCTTTGCCTTGACCGGCACGCTGCCCGAACCGACGGCTTATTCGTAATTCACCCACCAAGGAGCCACCATGACCATCGCCCGCCGCACCGTTCTTCTTGCCACCCTGACCCTGGCCTTGACGGCCACCTTCGCCCACGCCAGGGATCCGAAGGACATCACCATCGGCACCAGCGCCGGGCCGTATGCGGACCAGATCAAGCTGGGCATCAAGCCCATCCTGGAAAAGCAGGGCTACAAGGTCAAGCTGGTGGAATTCAACGACTACATCCAGCCGAACTTCGCGCTGGCCGAGGGTTCGCTGGACGCCAACGTCTTCCAGCACATCGTCTACCTGAAAAAATTCGCGCAAGAGCACAAGCTGGCCCTGACGGACCTGATCACGATCCCCACGGCACCGATCGCCATCTACAGCAAGAAGCACAAGACCCTGGATGACGTGAAGGAAGGCACGACGGTGGGCTTGCCGAACGATCCGACCAACCAGGCGCGCGCGCTGGTGCTGCTCGACCAACTGAAATGGATCAAGCTGCGCGACAATTTCGACCCCGTGCGCGCGTCGGAAAAGGATATCGCCGTCAACACGAAGAAAATCAAGCTGCTGCCGCTGGAAGCGGCGCAGCTGCCACGCTCGCTGGGCGACACCGACTACTCCTTCATCAACGGCAATTACGCGCTGGCGTCGGGGCTGAAGCTGACGGACGCGCTGGTGGCCGAGAAAATTTCGCCCAACTACATCAACCTGGTGGCCATCCGCACGGCCGACAAGGACAAGCAGTTCGCGAAAGACCTGGCGGCCGCCTACCGCTCGCGCGAATTCCTCGACATCACGAACAGGCATTTTGCCGGCTATTCGAAACCCGACTACCAGCAAGCCTTGCAGACGGCGGCGAAATAAGCCATGGCCAAGACCATTCGCTTCAACGCCTTCCAGATGAATACGCTGGGCCATCAGTCGCCGGGGCTGTGGACGCACGCGCGCGACCGCAGCCACCGCTATACCGATCCGCAGCACTGGACGGAACTGGCGCGGCTGCTGGAAGCGGGCCTGTTCGACGCGGTGTTTCTCGCCGACGTGCTGGGCGTGTACGACGTCTACCGGGGTGGCCTCGATGCGGCCCTGGAGCATGGCGTGCAGGTGCCGCTGAACGACCCGCTGGCCCTCGTGCCCATCATGGCGCAGGCCACCACGCACCTGGGTTTCGGCGTCACCTGCGCCCTCACGTACGAGCACCCCTACCCGTTCGCGCGGCGCATGTCCACCTTGGACCACCTGACGCAAGGGCGCATCGGCTGGAATATCGTCACCGGCTACCTCGATAGCGCGGCGCGCAACCTGGGCTTGCAGCAGCAGCTGGGCCACGACGAGCGCTACGACCTGGCCGACGAATATCTCGACGTCGTCTACAAGCTGTGGGAAAAAAGCTGGGATGACGACGCCGTCGTCAACGACAAGGCGCGCGGCATCTATGCCGATCCGGCCCGCGTGCATCCGATCAACCATGCCGGGCGCCACTACCAGGTGCCCGGCATCCATTTGTGCGAACCGTCGCCGCAGCGCACGCCCCTGCTGTACCAGGCCGGCACCTCGCCGCGCGGCACGCGCTTTGCGGCGCGCCACGCGGAAGCCACCTTTGTCAGCGGCCCCAGCAAGACGGTGGTGAAGCGCTATGCGGACGACTTGCGCGGCGCCGCGCGGCAAGCTGGCCGCGATGGCGACGCGCTGCTGATCTACGCCCAGGCGCTCGTCATCACGGGCGCCACCGAGGAAGAAGCGCGCGCCAAGCACGCCGACTACCTGCGCCACGTGAATATCGAGGCGGCGCTGGTGCTGCTGTCCGGCTGGACGGGCGTCGATTTCAGCCGCTACCCGCTCGACGCCAGCATCGAGTACATCGATTCCCCGGCCGGCCGCTCGGCACTGGCCTCGTTCAGCCAGGCCGACCCGGGGCGGAAATGGACGGTGCGCGAGGCCGCCGAATACATCGGCCTGGGCGGACGCGGCCCGGTGCTGGTGGGCGACGCGCGCCAGGTGGCCGACCAGCTGGAAAGCTGGATGGACGAAACGGGCATCGACGGCTTCAACCTGGCCTTCGCCGTGGCGCACGACAGCATGGCCGACGTGGTCGCCCACATCGTGCCGGAACTGCAGCGGCGCGGCCGCTACCGCACGCAGTACGAGGAAGGCACCCTGCGCCACAAGGTCTTCGGCCAGGGCCCGCGCCTGCCGGCCGGCCACGCGGGACGCCAGGTCAGCATCGCGTCGGGCAGCGCCGCCTTGGCCGCGGCCTGAGCGTCCGCTCCGCCAGCAGCTGGCCATGCAAGGATGCGTTTGCATCCGGCTGCGTTCCGTGTCAGCATACGCCACCCTGGCAACACGGACAAGGACTGCAATGCCCCTCACTTCTCCCCGCGCGCTGGCCGGCCACGGCGCTTTCGCCCTGGCCCTGCTGCTGGCCGGCCATGCCTCCCCGGCGCTGGCGCAGGCGCCAGCCACGCCGCCAACGCCGGACTGCGAAGTCTGCGCCGCCTGGAACGCCGACCAGACGCCGTTCCGCATCTTCGGCAACACCTATTACGTGGGCGTGAAGGGCCTCAGTTCGGTGCTCATCACCTCGCCGCAGGGCCATGTGCTGATCGACGGCGGCTTGCCGGAATCGGCACAGAAGATCATCGCCAATATCGGCGCCCTGGGCTTTCGCATCGAGGACGTCAAGCTGATACTCAATTCGCACGGCCATATCGACCATGCGGGCGGCCTGGCCGAACTGCAGCAGCGCAGCAACGCGCTGGTGGCCGCCAGCCCGTCGGCCGCGCTGGACCTGGCCTCGGGCGAGGTGGGACCGGACGATCCGCAATACCACGCGCTGCCCAAGTATCCGCCCGTGAAAGACATGCGCCTGGCGCGCGACGGCAGCCATTTCAACGTCGGCCCCATTGCGCTGACGGCGCACGCCACGCCGGGCCACACGCCCGGAGGCCTGAGCTGGTCCTGGCAATCGTGCGACGGTCCCCGCTGCCTGAACATGGTCTACGCGGACAGCATCAATGCCGTCTCGCGGCCCGGCTTCAGGTTCAGCGCCAGCAGCGAGTATCCGGCAGCGCTGGCGGACTTGCGCCACAGCTTCGAGACCCTGGAAAAGCTGCCCTGCGACGTGCTGATCTCGGCCCACCCGGAAGCGTCGCAATTATGGGAGCGGCTGGAAGCGAGCGCCACGGCGGGCAGCGACGCTTTCGTCGATCCGCAAGCCTGCCGCGCCTACGTGGCGGCGGCGCGCACCCTGCTCGATGCGCGCCTGGAGCAGGAGACGCAGGCGCAGCAGACGCAGTGAGCTTGTCAACCGTGCACGCTGGCGTGGCGCGTATCTGCTACTCTGGAGGCTATCACTTCAACAAGGAAATGCCATGTTCAAACTCGCCAGACTGATTCCCTTCGCCGCCATCGTCGCCATCACGGCCGGCTGCGCGCAAACGCCCGTGCGCTCCGATGCGGCCGCTGCCGCGCCAGGCGCGACCTCGCCCGCCAAGCCGGCGCCGAAGCTGACGGAAACGCAGTGGAAGCTGAAGGAATTGAAGGGCAAGAAAGTCGTGCGCAAGGCGCCGGAACAGCGCGACGTGACCCTGCTGCTGGCCGAAGGCCGCGCCAGCGGGCATAGCGGCTGCAACCAGATGATGGGCGGCTACACCAGCGATGGCGTCAGCACCCTGAGTTTCTCGCAGCTGGCCGGCACCATGATGATGTGCCAGCCGCAGGACATGGACCTGGAACGCGAGCTGCTGACCACCCTGGGCGAAGTCAACGGCTACCGCTACGCCGACCAGGAATTGCTGCTGCTCAAGGATGGCGTGCGCGTGGCGCGCTATGAAGCGCTGACGGTGAAGTAAACCCCGGCGCAAGTACCGGCGCCGCACCCTCCGGGGCCCGGCGTCCCCGTACGGCCCTGGCCCGGGATTCGGCCATGCCATCCGCGCCAGACCACTTATGCTGGCAGGAAGGGTGGCCGGAAAACGTTCGGGGCAAAGGCGCCGCGCCGCAGGCAGTACGCCCGTACGGCCAGGCGCGGCAACACTGCCATGGACGTTTTCCCGGGCGCCCTTCAGTCGTTGCGCATCTGCGCCTGCGATACATTGCTATTCGGCGGCACGCTCTGCGTCAGCCACACATTCCCCCCCACAGTCGAACCGGCGCCGATGGTGATGCGCCCCAGGACGGTCGCGCCCGCGTAGATCACCACGTCGTCTTCGACGATGGGGTGGCGCGGCGTGCCCTTGATCAGCGCGCCGGAAGCGTCGGCGGGGAAACGCTTGGCGCCCAGGGTCACGGCCTGGTACAGGCGCACCCGCTGGCCGATGATGGCCGTCTCGCCGATCACCACGCCCGTGCCATGGTCGATGAAGAAGGACGCGCCGATGCGCGCGCCCGGATGGATGTCGATGCCCGTCAGGGTGTGCGCGATGTCGGCGATCAGGCGCGCCAGGAATGGCGCGCCGAGGGCGTGCAGCTGGTGCGCCAGGAATGGCGCGCCGAGGGCGTGCAGCTGGTGCGCCAGGCGGTGGTACAGGATGGCGATGGTGCCCGGATAGCACAACATGATTTCCGCCACGGAGGTGGCGGCCGGGTCGCCCGCGTAGGCGGCCTGCACGTCCGATACCAGCAGCGCGCGGATGCCGGGCAGGCTGGCGGCGAATGCGCGCGTGATGTCGCGCGCCTGCTGGGCCAGTGCCGCGTCGTCGCTGGCGCCGCCCTCTTCATCGGCGGCCGGCACGGCGTGAGCCGGGGCAGAAAACAGCAGGCCGCGCCGCACCTGTTCGCTGAGGCGGTTCAAGGTGGTGTTGAGGGTATCGCCGACAAAATAGTCGATGCTCTCGTCGGTGAGATTGGGCCGCCCGTAATGGGTGGGGAACAGCGCCGCCGACAGGCCGTTGACGATGGTGGTCAAGGCTTCGCGCGACGGCAGTTCGCGCACCCTGCCGTTATGGCGGATCTTGTGCTTGTCTTCGCGCGAACTGCGCAGCGCCTGGATCACGGGTCCCAGGTTCCACTGGACCGATTCCTCGGCGGGCGCCGCGGGATAAATGCTGTGCATGGTGTGTCACTTCCAAAAAACGGCAAACAGGCCGGGTCGCCCCAGCTTAGCGGGCGCACCCGGCGAGGCCAACGAAGAATTTCAAGGTTTGATATGCGAAAAACGCATATGCAAGGCAAACCACGCCCGCGCCAAACCCGATTGTTGGCACTAGCGTAAAATGACGGACTAACAAAAACACTCTTCAACATGACTAAATTATTAACATGGATCCTGGCGGGCCTGGCGATGGTCGGACCGCTTGCAATTGACACGTATCTGCCGTCTTTTCCCGCCATCGTGCACGACTTCAATGCCAGCCCCCTGCTGGTGCAGCAGACCCTGAGCTTTTTCCTCTTCACCTTCGCCTTCATGATGCTGTTTTACGGCACCCTGTCCGACTCGTTCGGCCGCCGTCCCGTGATTCTCGTCTCGCTGGTGCTGTACGTGATCGCCTCCGTGGGCGCCGCGCTGGCCCCGTCATTAGGCTGGCTGCTGGCCTGGCGCGTGCTGCAGGGCCTGTCGGCCGGCGCCGGCTCCGTCATCGGCCGCGCCATCGTGCAGGACCGCTATTCGGGCGCCGCTGCGCAGAAGATCCTCTCGCACATCATGATGGTGTTTGCGCTGGCGCCGGCCATCGCGCCCGTGCTGGGCGGCTGGCTGCAGGTGGGCCTGGGCTGGCGCTGGATCTTCTGGTTCCTGACGGCCTTCGGCGTGCTGATGTTCGTCGTCGTCTGGCGCGCCTTGCCGGAAAGCCTGCCGAAGGAACAGCGCCACGCCTTCCACCTGGGCGACATCGCCGTCAATTACTGGAAAGTGCTGTGCCACCGCCAGTTCCTGCTGCTGTCGACGGCCATCGGCGCCGCCTTTGGCGGCTTTGCGCTGTACATCGGTTCGGCCGCCTACTTCATCATCAACATCCTGCACCTGCCGGAGACAGCGTTCGCGTGGCTGTTCATTCCCCTGATCAGCGGCATGGTGTTCGGCTCGGCCCTGTCGGGCAAGGTGGCGCACCGCTACAGCCAGCGCCAGATGGTCTGGGCCGGCTTCGTGCTGATGCTGGTAGCGGCCGCCGCCAACATCGGCTACAACTACTTCTTTGCCGCCGAAGTGCCATGGGCCGTGCTGCCATTGTTCTTCTACTCGTTCGCCCTGTCGATCGCCATGCCGCCGATGACCCTGATGGCGCTGAACCACTTCCCCAACAACAGCGGCCTGGCCTCGTCGATGCAGTCGTTCATCCAGATGCTGCTGTTCGCCCTGGTGTCGGGCCTGGTGGCGCCGCTGCTGTTCGACAGCGCCCTGAACCTGGCGTATGGCGTGATGGCGGGTCTGCTGGTAAGTTTGCTGTGCTGGGTGTTTGCGCAGGATAAGGCTGAAGCGTAGGTCGGATTAGCGCGCCAGCGCGTAATCCGACTGCGCCGACCGCGCCGACTGCTTCTGCCAACCATGTCGTCGGATTACGGCCCTTCGGTCCTCATCCGACCTACGGCCACGGCGCGGGCGTCACATCGACATACTGCGCGCCGCCCTGCTCCGGTTCCGGCTCCGCCCCGTCGTGCGCGGCCGGCTGGTTCAGGGAACCGGCCGGCGAACGCAAACTCAAGATTTCCTTGCGCGTCTCGACGAAGTCGGCGGAACTCAAGGGATGATGCTGGTCGGGCCAATGGCTGACGGCCCATTCCTGCAGCGCTTCAAAGCGCCGCCACAGCTCCGCGATGAACTCGCGGCGCGCTTCTTCCAGTTGTTCGGGCGTCTTCTCGACGCTGTCACCGATCGGTACTTCCATGGCTGCTCCCTGGCTGATAAGTCGTCTTGCCACACTACGCAGGGGCTGTCACGGTGTCTGTTCGCGAACGAACACAGGACTTATTCCGGCATCTTGCGGAAACCGACGGCCAGGCGGTTCCAGGTATTGATGGAGCCGATGGCCAGCGTCACGTTGACCATTTCGGCCGGCGTCAGTTCGGCTGCCAGCGCCGCGTAGTCGTCGTCCGAGGCGTGGTTCTGCGGCAGCAGGGTCAGCGCTTCCGTCCAGGCCAGCACGGCACGCTCGCGCGCCGTGAAGAAGGGCGTTTCGCGCCACACGGACACGGCATGCAGGCGGCGCTCCGTTTCGCCCGCCTTGCGCGCATCGCTCGTGTGCATGTCCACGCAAAAAGCGCAGCCGTTGATTTGCGAAGCGCGCAGGCGGACCAGCTCCAGCAGCGCGTGTTCCAGGCCCAGCTTGGCGATGGCCGCTTCCAACGCGTACATGGCCTTGACCACGTCCGGCGAAGCTTGTGCGAAATCGAGTCGTTGCTGTGTCATGATGCATTCCTTGATAAAGTAGAGATGCATCATTGTAGGACCGCCAGCGGCAGGCGCGGCAGGCCAATCCCCCCGAAAAACAGCAGACCACCAGCAGACACAGCATGGAATTACATATCCTGATCGACGGCACGCGCGACCTGGGCGGCCAGCTGTACCGCCAGCTCAGCGAGGCAATCCGCTCGGGCCGCCTGGCCGACGGCCAGCAATTGCCGCCCTCGCGCCTGCTGGCCAGCCAGCTGGGCCTGTCGCGCAAGACGGTCTCCGACGTGTACGATAAGCTAGGCTATGAAAAACTGCTGGTGGGAAAAGTGGGCGTGGGCAGCTTCGTGCAGACGCCGCACCTCTCGCCGCAGCGCCGCCACGCCAGCACGCCGCTGGCCAGCGCCCAGCGCATCGCCCGCTGGGAAGCGACCCCCACGCCCCTGCGCCGGGCCAGCCAGGAAACGCCCGCCCGCTATGCCTTCATCGGCGGACGCGCCACGCCGTCGCACTTCCCGCAGGATGAATGGCGCGCCTGCGTGCTGCACGCGCTGCGCCAGGATGGCCAGGCGCGCGGCCGCTACGCGCCCGTGGCCGGCTTGCCGGCCCTGCGCACGGCGATCGCCGGCCATGCCGCCTTCAGCCGCGGCATCCATTGCACGCCAGAACAGGTGCTCGTCACCAGCGGCGCGCAGCAGGCGTTGAGCCTGCTGGCGCAGACCCTGCTGGAGCCGGGCGACGCGGTTGCCGTGGAAGAGCCCGGCTATCCCGTGGCGCGCGCCGTGTTCGCCAGCCAGGGCGCGCGCGTGGCGGGTGTCACGGTGGACGAGGATGGCATCGTCGTCGAACAGATTCCCGACGGCACGCGGCTGATCTACGTGACGCCCGCGCACCAGTTCCCGCTCGGCATGCCGATGAGCATGGGGCGCCGCCACGCCTTGCTGGAACGGGCGCACCAGCTGGGCGCCATCATCATTGAAGACGATTACGACAGCGCCTTCCGCTATGAAGGCCGGCCCGAGGATTCCCTGCAAAGCATGGACCGCTACGGCGTCGTCGCCCATGTGGGCAGCTTTTCCAAGATCATGCTGCCGGAATTGCGCCTCGGCTATGTCGTGCTGCCGCAAGCCATCGTGGCGGCCGTGGAAACCGTGAAATACCTGACAGATTGCCATACGGCCAGCCTGGGCCAGCATGCGCTGGCCAAGTTCATCGGCGATGGCCACTTGCTGCGCCACATCCGCCGCTGCCACGACATCTACGCGGGCCGGCGCGAGCGGCTGCAGCACTGGTTCAACGGCCCCCTGGCACCCTGGTTCCGCCTGGTGCCGGCCAGCGCCGGCTTCCACGTGGCGGCCCTGGCGCAGGCGCCGCTGGACATCGCCGAACTGCTGCGCCGGGCGCGGCTGGCCGATATCAGCCTGTACGCGCTGGCCAGCTTTTATCACGGCCAGGCACGCCATGAAGGCTTGTTCCTCGGCTATGGCGCCATCGACAGGCTCGATATCGACACGGCGCTGGCCACCGTGCTGGCGATCTTGCAGGACATGGCGCCCCTGCCCGTCAGCGGGGCTGCCAACGATAATGCCCCGTGATCGGATAGCTGAACAGGATATTTTCCTCGCGCGCGCCTTCGCCGATGTTATGGATGATCAGCGGCACGCCATTCCGCGACTGCTTGTCGCTGACGATGCCGATATGCGTGAGCTTGCCCGGCAAGCGCCAGGTGACGATGTCGCCCGCGCGGTAAGCGCCCGCTTCCTTGCTTGGTGACAAGCTGGTGCCGTGGCGGGCAAAGTACGTGCCCAGGTTGGGCACGCGGCGGTGGTCGATATTGCGGTCCGGCCCCTGCATCTGCCAGCGCCCTTGCTGCTGGTACACGGTCCATGCCTTGCGCATGTCTTCGTGCACCAGCACCTGCAAGTCCTGCCCCAGCTGGCGGTAAGCGCGCACCACCACGTCCGTGCACACGCCCCGCTCGAGCGGCACGTCGCCGCCCGGATACGCGAGGCGCTCGTAGCGTGGATCGTATTGCACGGTGACGCCCACCTGGCTGCGGGCGGCGGCGACGAGGGCTTGCGGCGTGGCCACCGGGGCGGCATGCAGCGCCAGCGGCAACAGGAAAAACAGCAGAACGGCGGGCACGTTGAGCGGCATGACAGTCAGGCAATGGTGGCGATATGGCACACTTTACCTGATGCGGGAGGAAAACGCCGTTTGTCTAGAGCGCCGCCAGCTGCGCCAGGTGGGCGGGAAAATCCACGGCCGGGCCGGCCGCATTGATGGTGTCGAAATAATCATGCCAGCCCGTGGCGGCGATACCGGCCAGCAAGGCATCGAGCGCCGCCGCGTCCGGGAAGCGCCACACGGCATAGAATTGCTGCGGCGCGCCATGCATCTTGCCGTCAGCGATGGCGCCCATGGCCAGCGCTTCCACTCCCACGCCGGACAGCGCCGCCATGCCGGCGCCCACCCTGTCGAAATACGCCTGGCGCGCGGCGCCGTCGAGGGCCAGCCAGGCCGGTTTCGGGCTGTACAGTTCCAGCAGATAGTGCATGGTATTCCTCCAATAAATTAAGTGGCCAATTAAGTGGGCAATTAAGCAGCCAGTTAAGCGGGCAGTTAAGTGAGCTGTTATGCAGGCAAGTCAACAGGCAACTCAGCCAGTGAGCGCCGGGCGCGCTTGCAGATGCGCAGCGTGGCGGCATTGCCGCTCTCTTCCAGCCACTGCGCACACAGGGCGCGCACCCACCCGGGCTGGCTCTTGGCCGCGTCGTTGAGCCAGTTGGCGACGGCATCCTGCACGTAGAGGGCCGGATCGGCGCGCAAGGGCTGCAGCAGGGGCAAGGCCAGCTGCGGCTGCTGTTTTAGCTCGGTAATATGCGCGCACCACACGCCGCGCGGGCGCAATGCTTCGCAGGCGAAGCGGCGCAAGCGTTCCGACGGCTCCGCCGTCCACGGCGCCAGCAGGGCGATGGCGTCCATCAGATTCGCCGCCAGGCGGGGCCGCAGCGCCAGCCAGGCCCATTCGCGCACGCCAAAGTGCCCATCGTCGGCCAGCGGCCGCATGGCCGCCAGCTGGCGCGGCAAGTCCAGGCCGGCTTGCGCCGCGATGGCAAAGCACGCCCAGCCGCGCACCGTGTCGGACGGGTGTGCCTGCAAGGGCGCCAGATCCGCCCCGGCGTCCAGCAGCAGCCGGGCCGCCAGCGCCATGCGCCGCGTGATGCCGGCATCCGCTTGCGCGCGCAACTGGTCCAGCCGGGCCGCGCCGATGGCGGGCACGGCCGCTTCCAGCAGCACGGCAAAATCAATGGCCAACCCTTCCGTCAGGGTGGCGCTGGCGATTGCTCCCTGGTTCAGCAGCGCCAGCCGTCCGGCGCCGATGTCGGCGATGCCGCGGCCCATGGCGCGGCTCATGGCGCGCCCCGGTCCGTCTTGCGCCAGGCTTTTTCCAGCAAGGCGCTCAATGCCTGCATTTCGTCCGCCGTGAAATCGGCGAACAGGCTGGCGATCCATTGCGCGTGCTCATCGACCAGGCGGGCGGCGACGGTTTCGCCCTTGGGACTCAGGCGCACCAGCAGCTTGCGCCGGTCGTGCTGGTCCGCGTGGCGCGCCAGAAAACCGTCGCGTTCGAGGCCGTCGAGCAAGCCCGTGACGGTGCCGCGCGTCACCCCTGCCCGCTCGGCCAGTGCGTGCGGCGGCAAGCCTTCCCGTTCGCCGCGCAGCAGGAACAGCATGACGAACTTGCCTTCGGACAAACCATGCCGACCCAGGCGCGTGGCGCAATCGCCATCGACGGCCGACGCCAGCCCCAGCACTTCAAAGCACAGCCGCAGCCGCGTTGTGGATGCTGTCATGTCGAGGCCGCTGGCGCGCCGCTGCACGTCGCCCAGCAGGGCCGTGTATTTCTGTTCGAGTTTTATCATATGGCGCAATATAATATGGCACAATATTAAATGTCAAATGCAAAACATCAATGGAAAGTAAAACCGCGACGGCCTCCTGCGCGAAGGCCTCCGCGCTCACTTGCGTACTTATTTGCGTACTTTGTTGCCTACCTCCCGCAAACTCAGAGGCGTGCCTTGTCCTTCGCCCAGGCGATGATGCCATTCGCATCGGTAGCGCCCGGCTGGCGCGCCACTTCCACGCCGCGACGGAACAAGGCCAGGGTGGGAATGCTGCGGATATTGAAGCGGGCGCCCATGTCGGGCGACGCTTCCGTATTTACTTTTACCACGCGAAACGCCGGCTCCAGGGTCTTGGCGGCCTGGGCATAGAATGGCGCCATGCTGCGGCACGGTCCGCACCACGGCGCCCAGAAGTCCACCAGCACGGGAATGTCGCTGCGTTCGATATGCTTGAGGAAGCGCGCGCTGGCCAGGTCCACGGGCTGGCCCGTAAACAAGTCTTTCTGGCATTTGCCGCACGTGGGCTGTTCGCGCAGCCGGGCTTGCGGCAGGCGGTTGACGGCGTCGCAATGGGGGCAAACGATGTGCAGGGAGTCGGGCGTGGTGGTGGTCATGGTGGTCCTGGTAAGCGTGCCGGAAAGTAGCCAGCGATTATTTTACGGCGTATCGCCGCGCGGCGGTGGCACGCTTACAAATAGTCAACTATAGTAGCTCGCAACGGCTCGCGATTTGCTGGGCCGGCCAAGGAAAACCATGTCCGCAGTCGCTCACGATACACATCCCGCTTCACCGCGCGCGCAACTTGGCGCGACACTGGCCATGCAGCGCGCCGCCTGCCTGGCCCATCCCGTGCCGACCCTGGCAGAGCGCAAGCGCGACTTGCTGGCCTTGCAGCGCTTCATCCGCGACCACAAGCAGGCCCTGTGCGAGGCCATCAGCGCCGACTACGGCAACCGTTCCCACCATGAAACCTTGCTGGCGGAGATCTTCCCCGCCATCGACGGCATCGACCATGTGCTGAAACACGTGAAAAAATGGATGCGCCCGCAGCGCCGCGCCGTGGACTGGCGCAACTTTCCGGGCGCCCGCAACCGCGTGATCCCGCAGCCGCTGGGCGTGGTGGGCGTCATCGTGCCGTGGAATTTCCCGGTGAACCTGAGCCTGGTGCCTTTGACGTACATCTTCGCCGCCGGCAACCGCGCCATGGTCAAGATGAGCGAAAACTCGCGCCATCTGGCCCGCCTGCTGATCGAGAAAATGCCCGCCTATTTTCCAGCGGAGAAACTGCAATTTATTGACGAGACGGGCGGCGTGGGCATGGCGTTCTCTCAGCTGCCCTTCGACCACCTGCTGTTTACGGGGTCGGGCCAGACGGGCCGGGCCGTGATGGCGGCGGCGGCGCAGAACCTGTGCCCCGTGACGCTTGAGCTGGGCGGCAAGGCGCCCGCCATCGTCTGCGCCGATTTCGATGTGCGCACGGCAGCCGAACGCATCCTGTACGTGAAATACCTGAACGCGGGACAGATCTGCACCAGCGTCGACCATGCCTGGCTGCCCGAGGCCAGCATCGCCGCCTTCGTCGAACATGCGCGCCAGATCATGCCGGTGCGCTACCCGCGGCTGGACACGCCCGACTACACGTCCATCATCGACCAGCCCTCGTTCGAGCGCCTGCTGCAGGCACTCGATGAGGCACGCGCGCGGGGCGCGCAAGTGATTTCATTGCTGCCGGGGCCGGCATTCGACCGCGCCACGCGCAAGATCGCGCCGCACATCGTGCTCGATGCGCCCGCGGACAGCCTGCTGCTGACGCGCGAAATCTTCGGCCCCATCCTGCCCCTGCGCACTTACGCCGACCTGGAAAGCGTGATCGGCAGCATCAACGCGGGACCGCGTCCGCTGGCCATTTATCCGTTCAGCAATGATCCACGCGCGGTGCAATTGCTGATCGACCGCGTGATGTCGGGCGGCGTGTCCGTCAACGACGCCCTGTTCCACGTGGGCCAGCACGACTTGCCCTTCGGCGGCGTGGGCGAGTCCGGCATGGGCCACTACCACGGCGTCGAAGGCTTCCAGACGTTCAGCAAGCTGCGCCCCGTGTTTTACCAGGCCCGCTACAGCCCTTTGACGCTGCTGCGGCCGCCGTATGGCAAGCTGGCCAGCCGCGTGCTGGCCTTCCTGACCCGCTGATTACAGGAACAGCGAGGCGGCGATGGCCCACATGACGAGGGCAATGATGCCGTCGAGCACGCGCCAGGCCATGGGCTTGGCAAACACGGGCGCCAGGTAGCGGGCGCCAAAGCCCAGCAGGAAAAACCACAAGGCCGACGCCATGATGGCGCCGCCGGCGAAGTAGAAACGGCCCATGCCTTCATGCTGGCCGCCGATCGACCCGAGCAAAATCACCGTGTCGAGGAAGGCGTGCGGGTTGAGCAGGCTGAACGCCAGCGCCGCGCCGATCACGGCCCAGTAGCCTTCCGGCGACTTGGCAGCCGACACCGTCATGGCAGAAGGACGCCAGGCCGACTTGGCCGCGCGCAAGCCGTAGGCGATCAGGAACGTGGCGCCGCCAGCCTTGGCCCACAGCAGGAAATTGGGGTTGTCGGCAATGAAGGTGCCCATGCCGGCCACGCCGGCCGTGATCAGCATGGCGTCGCACACGAGACAGACCAGGATGCAGGTGAGCACATAATGGCGCTTCAAGCCCTGCTTGAGCAAGAATGCGTTTTGCGTGCCGATGGCCACGATCAGGCTGGCCCCGAGTCCCATGCCTTTCAAGAAAATTGCGCTATCCATATCGATTCCTTTCTATTGCTTTCCATCACGCGCACGGCCGCCCACGCTCTGCCGGCAACGGCAAAGTCATCAAAAGGTAGGTGGAGGGTGTAGCGGTACCAGCAGGACCGCGCGGGAGTGTGGAGTTGTTACCCTATTTCAACAGTGTAAAGAAAAAGTAAATATAAGTATAATGAATGATTCTAACCATATATAAGAGAAACTTATGCGCGTCGTGGACTACCGTGGATTGGCCGCCCTCGACGCCGTGATCGGCCTGGGCAGCTTTGAAAAGGCCGCGCATGCGCTGGCCATCAGCCAGCCGGCCGTGTCGCAGCGCATCCGCACCCTGGAAAACCTGGAAGGCACCTTGCTGATCATCCGCAGCCATCCGCCCGCGCCCACGGAAGCGGGACAGCGGCTGATCGCCCACTACCGGCAAGTCAAGCTGCTGGAAGCGGCCCTCGACACCCAGCCGGGTCCCACCACGCAATTGCCGGAACTGGCCATCGCCGTCAACGCCGACAGCGCCGCCACGTGGATACCGGAAGCGCTGGGTCCGCTGCTGACGCCGCCGTCCTGCCTGCTCGACATCCGCCTGGACGACCAGGACCACACCCTGAGCCAGCTGCGCGAAGGCCGCGTGTTTGCCTGCGTCACCAGCGCCACCGATCTGGTGGCCGGCACCACGGCCACGCCGCTGGGCGGCATGCGCTACCTGTGCGTGGCCTCGCCCGCATTTGCGCAGCAATGGTTTCCCGCGGGGTTTACGGCGGAGGCCGTCAGCAAGGCGCCCGCCATCACCTTCGGCAGCAAGGATGCGCTGCATGAACGCTATCTGCAGCATCGCCTCGGCTATGCAGGCCGCTATCCGCACCATGTGCTCGGCTCGGCGCGCGACTTCGTGCGCTTCATCGAAGCGGGCTACGCGTATGGCATGGTGCCCCTGCTGCAGGCGGAAACGGCGCTGGCCGCCGGCAGGCTGGTCGACGTGGCGGCGGGCCAGGCGCTCGATGTGCCCTTGATCTGGCATGCCTGGGACATCCAGACACCCCTCACGCGCACCTTGTCCGATGCCGTCATCGCCACGGCGCGCAAGTGGCTGCTGCAGGATGGACAGGACAGCCCTGATGTAACACTTTAACCAATTAAATATGCTTGAATACAACTTCCGCGTGCATATCCGGCCCCGCCTGGCCTACACTGCACACATGATTCACAACCACCAGGGGCTGGCATGACGATCGTGCGCACCACTTTGCTCAGCCTGCTCGCGGCGATTCCGCTGACGGCCGGCCTGATCGCCTGCTCGCCCCTGACGGCGATCAATGCCCTGTCTTCCGGCAGCGCCTCGCAAGTGACGCGGGGCCTCGCATACGGCCCCCTGCCCCGGCAAAAACTTGATGTGTATGCGCCGAAACTCCATGCGGGGCCCGTGCCCGTGGTGGTGTTCTTTTATGGCGGCAACTGGGCCTCGGGCGAACGGGCCGACTATGCCTTCGTCGGCCATGCGCTCGCATCGCGCGGCTATCTGGCCGTGATCGCCGACTACCGGCTGTATCCCGAGGTGCACTACCCGGAAATTCTGCAGGATGCGGCCCGGGCCGTGGCCTGGGCCGCGATGGAATCGCGCCGCCATGGCGGCGACCCGTCGCGCCTGTTTGTCATGGGCCACAGCGCCGGTGCCTACAATGCGGCCATGGTGGCGCTCGACGCCAGCCTGCTGGCGCGCCACGGCATGCGTCCGCACGACTTGCGCGGCTGGATAGGCCTGGCCGGCCCCTATGACTTCCTGCCCATCGAGAACCCGACGGCGCGCCCGGTATTTTTCTACCCGGACACGCCCACGTCGTCGCAGCCCATCCGCCACGTGACGGCCGAGGCGCCGCCCGCCCTGCTGATCGCCCCGGCGCCGGGCAAGGATAAGCTGGTCAATCCACAACGCAACACAGGCGGCCTGGCGACCGCCTTGCGGGCGCAGCAGCGGCCCGTGACGGAAATCTATTACGACAGCGTCAGCCATGCCACCCTGGTCGCCTCGCTGGCCGGCCCCCTGCGCATGCTGGCGCCCACGCTCGACGCCGTCAGCGCCTTTATCGACGCCAATAGCGGCCCCGCCGCCGCAACGGCGCCGCCGCTTGTGACGGCGGCCATGTCCGCAGCGCCTGCACCGGCCATGGCCCCCATCCCGCCCCCGGACAGCAAAACGCCCGTCCCCTGAAGGACGGGCGTTCTGTCCAGGCTGGTAAAGACTAGCGACAAGCAATGGCTTGACCTGCACTGCCTGCAACACGGCCAGAAGTATCACCGCCGGACGCCCCATGCCACTCCCCAAGGCTCGGCCCTTGAGGCACGGCTCAGCCGCCGGCAGCGTCCGGCTTACTCTTTACGGCTGGCGCTGCTGCTTTTGCTTTGCGCGCCGCTGGCTTGTGCTGCGCTGCCGCTGGCCGAGCTTTCGCTGCCGGACTGCTGGCTGCCCTGGTGGCTGGCGCTTTGCAGGCTTTGGCCGTCACGGCTTTGCACACCGCGCTGCTGCTCACGGTTGGCGCCATTTTGATGGTACGACTGGAATGGTTCGGCGATACGCTGCATGGCTTCCTGCTGCTTGCGCACGTTTTTCTCCGTTTCTTCCGACGCCGTGCGGGCCACTTCTTCAGCCAGCGCCTTGGCCGTGCGGCTCGTTTCATTCACATGCTGCTCGGCCACGTTAGCCAGTTCGACCTGGGTATCGGCGGCCAGGCGCGACAGCTGTTGCTGGTACTTGCGCAGATGCTCGGCGGCTGGCTGGCCCGCGGCGGCGGCAACCTGGAACGCATCTTCCACGCGTTCGACCGTCAGCAGGTTCTGGCTGGTGATCGAGCCTTCTTCCAGCAAGCCTTGCGCCAGTTGCATGTGCAAATCATTGAATTGCTGTGCCGACTGGAACAGCGACTTCGACAAGCCATTGAAAAAAGCCAGTTGGGCTTCCAGGTGGTTTTTGGCGGCAGGGGTAACACTACGGGAATATGGATACATGGAGTTTCCTCATTAAAGAACAGTTGGGTGGACATAAATATATGGCGACACCACCGGCTGACCGGGCTGTGCCACGGGACGCGAAAAAACATATCCGTTTGGTGGAGAGATGCTTTGCAGCGCGAGTCCCAAGGCTACGTGAGCACCGTCGGCGAGGCATGATCTGGATCAAAGGTGCGCTAGGCTGCGCAGAAAGTTTTGGCTGGACGGCTCACCGTTGGCGAGCGTCAGTGTCAGGAAGGAAAATTTATGTCAGCAACACTCAACGACTGATGGCTGGCACCACCGGCCGGTAGCCGTGGCTGCGCAAGGAGGCTTCGAGCCAGCGGTTGCCATACCAGCCGCGCGCCAGCAGATAGCTGAGCTCGGCGCCCGCCATCAGTAACATCATGGGGCCGATGCGCATCTCCGTCGCCAGCTGGCTGCCGAACCACAGGCACGCATCCATCGCCAGCATGAGCAGCAACAGCCACCAGCGGCGCTTGGCCACGGCCCAGAACGAACCAAGCAAGAGAGCCGGCCAGGAAAAGCCCGACTTCACATAGGCATAGCGGCCGGCGCCGTCCGCAAACAAGGTGGCAGTGTGCGTCATGCTGTTCTTTTCAGATAGTAAGCGATGTCAGTCCTCGGGCAGGTGGCAGACGGCTTCGACATTGTGGCCATCCGGGCCCAGCACGAAGGCGCCGTAATAATTCGGGTGATAGATTTCGCGGATGCCCGGCGGGCCATTGTCCGTCCCGCCAGCGGCCAGCGCCGCCGCGTAAAACGCGCGCACCTGCTCGCGGCTGCCTGCGGTGAAGGCGAGATGCATGCCGGCATGGGGCTGCGCGCCCGCGCCGAACCAGAAGTCAGGCTTGCCATCCTTGCCAAGGCCGACCCAGCCCTGCACTTCCATGACGACCGAGACGCCCAGGGGCGCCAGGGCGGCGGAGAAAAAGGCCTTGCTGGCCTGGGTATCGCTGACGTTTAAACCGATGTGATCAAGAATCATGATGGCCTTCCATGCAAGTAAAAGACAGGAAGCGCAGTATGCCGCAGCGTTGCCGTCTTGCCAAGCAAAACGCCATCGCACGCATGGCCGGCGGACGACGGGCGCGCAGTCTTGCCTGCGCTCAGCCTGCCGTCCGCCTCTTCCCTAGCGCAGGTTGCCCGTGTGTCCCAGCGAATAGCGGCCCGGCTGCGGCCACACGGTCAGGCCGTGCGGCTCCTGGCCCACTTTGACCTTGGAAACGTCGCCGCTGTTCGTATCGATGCGGTACACCACGTCGTCGAAACGGCCGGACAGCCACAGATACTTGCCATCGGCGGAGACGTTACCCATGTCGGGGCTGCCGCCGCCGGGAATCGGCCAGTTCGCCACCACTTTTTCCGTGGCGAAATCAATCACGCTGACGCTGCCCTTGCCCTTCGGCTTGCCATGGATGCGGTGCGTGCCGCGGTTGGCCACGTACAGCTTCTTGCCGTCGCGGCTCGGATACAGGCCATGCGCGCCCACGCCCGTCTGGATGAAGCCGATTTCCTTCAGGGTGGCGCCATCGACGATGTGCACGCCATCCGCATCCATGTCGGCGATGAAGAATTTCTTGCCGTCCGGCGAGATGCGTATGTCTTGCGGCATGCCCTTCTTGACGCTGCAGATTTCATTCGCCGGGCCGCCCACAGGGCCCGATTCGGCAAAGCGCTTGGCCGGCATCTGCAATTTCAAATAGCCGTCGACCTTGCGGCCCACCAGGTCGATCTTGGCGATGGTGCCGTCGAACTCGCACGTGAACATGGCGTAGCGGCCATCGTTCGAGAAGTCCGCATGGTTGATGCCGCCGCATTGCGGCGTGTCGATCGCGTATTGCACGGCCATGGTCTTCGGATCGCGGAAATCGAGGCGGTGGCGCGCTTCGGCCACGACGATGGCCGACTTGCCGTCCGGCGTGTAGTACATATTGTAGGGATCATCCACGGGCACTTCCTTGCCCGGCTTGCCCGTGAGCGGATCGATGGGCGTCAGGCTGCCCTTGTCCGTGCGTTCGGCGTTATTCGCCACCCACAAGGTGCGCAGGTCCCACGATGGCACGACGTGCTGCGGGCCGCTGCCGACCTTGAACTTGTCCACCACCTTCAGGCTGTCCTGGTCGATCACGTACACGTCGTTCGAACGCAGGTTCGGCACGTATACGCGGCGCAAATGATCCTTGACCACGGCACTCATATTGCTGCTGGCAATGCTGCCATACACGTTTTTCGGATCCACCAGCGGCGGCATGCCGGGCAGCGGCGAATAGGCGGCGGCCGCAGCGGCGGCCACGGCAGGCGCGGGCGCGCTTGCGCCGATGACCTGGCTGGCCACGCCCAGGCCGGCCAGTGCGGCAGCCAGGACAGACAAGGTGACGATGGTGCGTCGTTGAGATTTTTTCATGTGTTTTCGCGTCGTTTCGTTGCAAATGCCGGAAGTTACGGACTTCCAGCGGAAATTATTTATTACGTTGCAGCAGTTGCCTGATGGCCGCCACCGACGTGTCAACCTGCAGCTTGATGCCGATCTGGCCCAGCTCTTTCGTTGCCCGCGCGGCATCGCCGCGCACGCCATCGGCGACGCCCGGCTTGGGGCCATGCGCCATCGCCTCGCTGCGCACCAGCGACGGATCGGTCGCCAGCATCAGCGCCGCGTCCGCCAAGCCGGCGTGCAGGCCGATCTCCGCGCTGCTGTAGCCGCGCTTCTGCAGCTCGGCAATATAGGCCGATTGGGTGATGTCATAGTAATCGAGCAAGGCATGGGCGCGCGCCTCCTTGCCAGCGGCGCCCTTGCCCCAGGCGCGGTTGAGCTTGTTCGCCACGTTTTGCTCGTTCTTTTGGTAGCCGCCATGGTCGCCGAGGAAAATGATGTCGCGGAAACCATGCTGGCGCAAACTGGCGGCCGCCCCCTCGAGCACGGCTTCGAAGGCGGCTGGCGGAATCGAGATCGTGCCGGCAAAGCGCATGTGGCCGGCCGGTGGCGTAATACTGCCTTCCGGCACATAGGAGACGACGGGGGCGACAATGGCATTGCCCAGGGTTTGCGCAATCTGCCGCGCCAGGATGGCCGCGCGCACATTGTGCTTGCCCAAGGCGATATACGGCCCGCTCTGCTCCACCCCGCCGATCGGCACCAGCACAGTCGTGGCGCCATGGTCGATGCGGCTGCGCAATTCCGTGCTGGTCAGCTCTTCGAGCATGACGCTGCTGTTGGCGGCCGCGGCCGCCAGCGCGGGCGCGGTGGCTATCAGGCAGAACAGGGTCAGGGCAAGCAGGGAGCCGAACGGCCTGGACTGAACAGATGGCGCGCGGGGCGCAAGGGGCACGTTCAGCAGGGGGAACTGCAGAGTCATAAGCAAACATCTTTCCGAGGTCAAAGCGTGACGCCGTGCCCGGCCTTGCCAGGCAAGCTGGCTGCCACGCAGGAATTGTATTCCATCATGGCGCGATCGGCACGTTAATTTGGCGCGGCGGCTGACAAAGAATTGACGCAAGGCAGTTAACCACAAAGCGCCGCCACCGATGAAGATCGGAAGCCGGCGCCAGCGAATGGAAAGCAATCGGCCCGCAGGCCGTGTCAGCCGCCGGCAGAGGCTCGCGCCACCTGGCATTGCGACACCCCGTGAACGACGGGCAATGGCACGTCAGCCAGGGTTCATCCCAGCGAGTCGCGCCGGCGACGCGCAATAAGCCGCCCCAGGAGGACGCCTGCCACGACCGCAAGCATGATCCAGCCCTTGGCTTCGCTTTCGTCCCGGGAAAGAACCATCCAGCTTGCGATGCCGACCACGAAGCCCGCCAATCCGCCGTATCCCGCATACATGCGCCGGTCCAGATTATCCGCCGTTTGCTGCAATCCTTCCGGACGCGCAACGGCCTCCTGAATCAATAGCGTGCCGCATTCAAGGCAGCGCGCGCTCATGGCGGAATTTTGGGCATTACATACTGGACAAGTCATCGGCAGGAAAAAATGGTTTATTATGCAACGTCATCCAAGACATAGTTGCCACATGGAAAGTTATTCAATATAACATGTCCACACCCTGCCCGGCCGGATATGTCCGGCTGACCACCGACAAGGCATTCAAAATGAAAATAATGAAAATGCATGCATTAACCACCGCCCGTCTTCTCGCGTGCCTGTGCGGCGTTGTGGCGGCGGCATGCGCCTGTGCTGAACCGCCCATGGAGGCCTCGGCGGAGGAAACAGCCGCTTCAGTCAATGTGAAGGGACTCAGGGACCCGGACTGGAAACCCTATAGTGCCATGCTCAAGGGGGTAAAAAGATTCAATGAAAAGCACGCGCTGGCGCCGGCTGCGCAGCTGAAGTTGATCCTGCAGCCTCGCCGGCCCGATGTTGACATGCGCGCGCTCCTGCTGCGGCTGGAAAGCGAGGAGTCGAGCACGGCAATACCGCTGGAAGAAGGCAATGTCTTCACCCTGCCCGTGGAGCAAGGCCAGATCGATGCCAAGGCCGAGCTGACCATCAACCGCAAGAGCGGCTCGGTCAGGTGGATTCCTTACGTCAGGAGCGCGACGACCGGCGATACCCGCCGCCTGGGAGACCTGCGACTGGCGTGCGAAGTACATTGGGCCATAGACAAGGACACCTTGCCTTTCGCGATGCGTACCGCCATGGGCGCGCTGGGCGGCCCGTGCAATTTCGTATCAGCAAAAGGCACGTACAGTTTTTCCGAATCGCAACACATCGCCAGCGCGACGATCAGTTTCAACGGAAAAACGCAAGCCGTTCCATTCAACGGCCAGTCGTTCACGCCACCGCTGCGCGACACGGCGTGGAGCGACGACAGCATAATCGAATTACAATTCGACAAAACGATCGACCAGGATTAATGGTGGCCAGCCCTTGCCCTGTCCGCCGTCAAGCAGCACACATAGGCATTGATGTTCTCATCCAAAGGAAATTCATGAAGTTTGCCGTCCACGTCGTACTGGGCCTGGCGCTGTCCATCGCCACACCCGCCTTTGCCGCTACCACGGCGCCTGCCGCGCAATCGGCGGCCATCAACCCGGCACACCTGAAAGCCGTGCAGGATCTGCTGGCCACGATGCAGATTGAAAAAGTCCTCAATGGCGTGGCGGCCCGCAGCCGCTACGCCAATGAAGCCCAGAAACAGGCCGTGCTCGCCAAGCTCGCCAAGGTGCCGCCGGCAGAAATTTACCAGCGCCTGGCGCCAGCGCTGACGCGCAGCATTTCCGCCGACACGGCGCTCGAAATGAGCCGCTTTTACAGCACGCCCTATGGCAAGCAAGTCATCCACAAGAAATACAACTCCGGCGCCCAGATTCTCATGCCGGGCATGACGGCGGCCGTGGCACCGGAAGAAAAGAAAGAGCGCAAGCGCGCCGCCTATGTCAAGGCGAGCAAGGAACTGGCGGAAGCGGAACCGGCGATCGAGCACGAAGCCTTCACGCTTTTACAACAGATCAACAAGGAAAAGCGCTAAGCGCGCGGCCAGGGAAACGGTTTGCCCGCCTCGAGTCGCGCATGGACGGCCAAATGGCACATGCGGGATCAGCCGCCCCCTGTCAGAGCGGGCCCGTTTCCGGTATCATTCGGCATGAATAATATTCCTTTCCAACCATTTGTCATTGGTGTCGCTGGCGGAAGCGGCAGCGGCAAGTCAACAGTATCCCAGCAAGTGCTCGCGTCGTTTGGCGCCGACATGGTCTCTGTCGTGATGCAGGACGACTATTACTGCGACCAGACCCATCTTTCCCCTGAAGTCCGTCGCCAGCAGAATTACGACCATCCGCAGGCATTCGAGTGGCCATTGCTGGTACAGCACGTGCAGGCCTTGCGCAACGGCGAATCGATCGAGATGCCCGTGTACGACTTCACGCTCCACAACCGCTCGGACAAGACCATCTCCGTCAAGCCCGCCCCCGTGATCGTGATCGAAGGCCTGTTTGCCTTGTACGACGAGGACTTGCGCGACATGATGTCGCTGAAGATCTTTGTCGACACGGCCTCCGACGTGCGCTTCATCCGTCGCATGCAGCGCGATATTACGGAACGCGGCCGCTCAGTGGAAAGCGTCATCGAGCAATATCTGGAAACGGTCCGCCCGATGCACAAGCAATTCATCGAGCCAACCAAGCGCAATGCCGATGTCATCCTGCCGCATGGCGCCAACGGTCCCGCCGTGGACATGATTACCGCCAAGGTGGCCAGCGTGATCGGCCAGATGCAGCGCCCCTGATGGCATCCCATGGATGCCTGCCGATAACCGGGCTCGACCGATGCCCGGTGCCGGGCGCAGGCCTTAACCAAAAAATTCACTGAAGGCAACGCTGGCAGCGTTGCCACATTTGACCGCAATAGCGCAACCCTGGCATGCCGGGGTTTTTGCCATGGTCAGGCGCGGGCGCTGCGGCCGGGCAGTGCCAGGCGCCGGCTGGCGCCCGGCGCCGCCGGCAAGCCCCCCGCCACTGTCAACGATTTAGCCTGGGCATCGCCGCGCAGGCGGAACACGGCCACCACGTCGACCAGTTCCACGGCGCGGTCTTGCAGCGAGGACGCCGCCGCGGCCGCCTCTTCCACCAGGGCCGCGTTTTGCTGCGTGACCTGGTCCATCTGCGAAATCGCCTGGTTGACTTGCTCGATGCCGGCGCTCTGCTCGTGGCTGGCGTTGGCGATGTCGCCCATGATGTCCGTCACGCGACGGATGCTGGCGACGATCTCTTCCATTGTCGCGCCCGCCTGGTCGACCAGCACGCTGCCCGTGTTGACCTTGTCGACGGAATCCTCGATCAAGCCCTTGATTTCCTTGGCGGCCGCGGCCGAACGCTGCGCCAGGTTGCGCACTTCGGTGGCCACGACGGCAAAGCCGCGGCCCTGCTCGCCCGCGCGCGCCGCTTCCACGGCCGCATTCAGCGCCAGAATATTGGTCTGGAAGGCAATGCCGTCGATCACGCCGATGATGTCGGCGATCTTCTTCGCCGATTCATTGATGGAACCCATGGTGCCCACCACTTGCGCCACCACGGCGCCACCCTTGCGCGCCACGTCCGAGGCGGACACGGCCAAGGTATTCGCCTGGCGCGCATTGTCCGTATTCTGGCGCACGGCCGAAGTCAGCTCTTCCAGGCTGGAGGCCGTTTCTTCCAGCGACGACGCCTGCTGTTCCGTGCGCACGGACAAGTCCGCATTGCCGGCGGAAATCTGCGCGGCCGCCACGCTGACCGTATCGGCCGACGTGCGCACGGTGGCGATCACGTCGACGATGCGTTCGAGGAATTTATTGAAGGCCGTGGCCGTGCGGCCCACTTCATCCATGCGCTCGACGGGCATGGCCGCGGACAGGTCCAGCGAGGCGCTGACGCGCTCCAGGGTGTGTTCGATATTGCCCAGGCCGCCGCTGATGGTGCGGTAGATATGCCAGGCCAGCGCGCCCGTCAGCAGCACGGCCACGGCCAGCACGGCCAGCATGGTGTTGAAGGCCGTGTCGTAGGCGGCCAGGCTTTCCGCCTTCACGTCATCGACGAGCTTGTTGTTATAGGCGATGTGGTCATCCATGCTTTTCTTGGCGGCGGCGGCAGTGATGGCCAGCGGCGTGCCGGCCAGCAAGGTGGCGCGCACGCCATCCATGTCACCCGCGTAGGCGGCGGCAAAGAATGGCACCAGCGCGCGGCGGTAGGCTTCCATGGCGGCCTGGTCGGCATCCAGCATCTTGCTGTCCGTGGCGTCGTACAGGCGCTCGGCGCGGTAGGTGGCGATGACCTTGTCGAAATTCGTGTTGGCATCGGCGACGGCCTTGTCCAGCGCCGTCTTGTCGGCCAGGTTCGAGAACACGGACAGGCGGTAGCCGGCCAGGCGCGAGTCGGCCAGGAAGCCCTTGGCGGCGTTCAAGCCCTGGATGCTGGGAATGATGCGGTTTTGCACGGTGTCGAAACGCTCCTGCGCGCGCTGCAGCTGCATGGCGCCGCCGGCGCCCAGCGCCAGCAGGGCGAGCAAGGCGATGGAAAGGGTGAGAATGAGTTGCTTGGTGATATTCATGGTGATTCGCAGTAAAAAGGGGGCCTGGCAAGGCCAGGCAGGATAAGTAGCTGCCGATCGGGTGGCCGGAATCGGGAAGCGGGCAGGCGCTAGGCCGCCAGCGGCGAGGCGTCCGGCGTGCGGCGCAGCAAGTCGCCATGCTGGCGGCAAAACGCCAGGCCCGCCTTGTGGCCCACGTCGAACAGCAGCTGCATGTTCGAGCTGGACCAGTCCAGGGTGTCGGGCCAGTGCTGCTCGGGAATGCCGCCCATCAGGTCGAGCTTCAGCAGGCGCCGCTTGGGCTGGCCCGTGCGCGCATCCGTGTTGTGCTCGAGCTCGAACAGGCGCAGCTCGCTCTTGGAAATTTTCACCAGCGGCGTGATGATGGAACGCACCCAGGCGTCGTACAGGTTGCGCGGCTTGCGCAGCAGGCGTTCGTCGCCGAGGATATCGAGGATGACGAGGGTATCGGCGTCATGGTGCTCGCCCTTGCCTTCGATGAAGGGGTCGAAATTGAGCGTGTCGAGCGCCGCGCCTTCGATGTAGTCATCGCCGGCGATGGTCGTGGGCGCGTACAGGAAGGGAAAGGACAGGGCCGCGCGCACGTGAATGGGTTCGATCTCGTGCTTGCCCCAGATTTGCATGCGGTGCTCGCTGAGGTTGTAGGCGTTGATGTAGAAATCGGGACGCATGCGCGCCACGCCGGAAAAGTCCACGGCTTTTTCCAGGAACGGCAAGTGCGCGCACAGGCCCAGGCTTTTCGCCGACAGGTCGGACGGCGACAGCGACGACAGCATCAGCTTGCCCCAGTCCGACCAGGCCGTCGGCACGCCCGCAAACGTTTGCTGGAAGGCCTGGAAAAAAGGATTGTTGGCCGGTGGCTGGAAGGCATCGCGGAAGGTGCTGGCATGCATGCCCGGCTTCTGGAAGACCTTGTAATTGATCGGGATCATCTTGTAGATGCTGTCGGCCACGCCCGTATCGGCCCAGCTCTGCAGCGCCTGGCGCGGCGTCGCTTCGTGCGGCGACGTGTACAGCAGGCCCATCAGGACACCGGCGCCGGAGGCGGAAATGACGTCGAACTCGATGCCTTCGTCCAGGAACGCCGCCAGCGCACCGGCGATCAAGGTGGAATTTGGTGCGCCGCCACCGAGCAGCAAGCCTGTTTTGCGGGCAGTTTTTTGCGTTGCGGCTGGCGCCGGCTTCGGTGGCGTCGTGGTGACTGTTTTCATGCACACTCCCTGATGGAAACAGGGCTTGCGCCCCTAATTGTTGGTTACTACGCTCTTATCCCGCTTAATCACGCCCATGTTTCCGTTTACATTAAAAGGAAACAATGTTGCAGAAACAGATATTAAATTAACATAAATAAATTCCACATGGCAATTTAGATAACGCATAACGGATATTCAGCAAGGGCATAAGCTGATGGCACGCGGCATAGCGTGGTGCGGCGCAGCAAATAAAAATGTTGCAACGTTAGGAAAAGTCTCTTTTGGGGTAGGAATATTCCTCAAGTGGCCGCCACTGCAGCGGCCCAGCCACTCAGGAGGGGGATGGAGGCGAGGAAAGTGGCGCGGAAAAGTGCAGATGGGTACACAAATGGTCAACAAAGACGCGGATTTTCGGCGACAAGTGGCGGCTCGATGGCCACAGTACCCAGAACTTGCTGGCAGTGTGCAGGTAGTCGTCCAGCACGGCGCGCAGCTCGCCGCGCGCGATGGCGTCGCGCACGATAAAGTCCGGCAAATATGCCAGGCCCACGCCCTGCGTGGCGGCGCCGATCAAGGCTTCGATATTGTTGCAGGTCAAGGCGGTCGGCAGGCGCAATTCGCCGCCGCCCTCGCCCTCGGCGTGCTGCACGGCCCATTCCTGCAGCTTGCCCGTGGTGGGAAATTTATAGCGCACGCAGGCGTGTCCTTCCAGCGCGCGCGGCGTGGCCGGCACGCCGTGGCGGGCGAAATACGCGGGCGCGCCCACGATGGCAAAGGCAAACGGCCCCAGTTCGCGCGCCATCAGCCGCGAATCGGTGAGCGTCCCGCTGCGCACGGCCACGTCCACGCCCTCGGCCACCACGTCGACCAGACGGTCATTGAAATCGAGGTCAAGCTCGATTTCGGGATATTGCCGCGTAAAATCGGCCAAGAGCGGCAGGATGATGCGGTAGCCGATCACGGGCAGGCTGACCTTGAGCTTGCCGCGCGGCGCCTCGGCCAGGTGCGACAGTTCCGCCTCCGCATCGCCCAGGTCGGCGAGGATGCGCTGGCAGCGCTCGTAGAACAGCGCGCCCTCGTTGCTCAGGCTGATGCGCCGCGTGCTGCGGTTGAGCAGGCGCACGCCCAGTTTTTCCTCCAGCCGCGCCACGCTCTTGCCGACAGCCGAGGCCGAAACCCCGAGCAGCCGCCCGGCCGCCACATAACTGGACGTTTCCGCCGCGCGCACGAAGGCGGCGATGCCATTCAAATTATCCATGCCGCCTCATTCAGGAATTAATGTCCGCTATGAGCGGATTTTCAGCTACTTTTTCACGCATTGCGTCCATATTATCATCAGATTCCCTCTTTCTGGAATCAATCCCATGGATACGAATCTCTCCGCACGCCGCCCGGAACAGGCTGCGGCCCCGGCGCGGCGCGCCCTGGTGCTGGCCGCCGTCTGCCTGGCCGCCCTGTGCATGCCGCTCAGTTTTACGGGACCGGCCATCGCCATTCCCGCCATCGCCGCTGAACTGCACGGCAGCCCGCTGGCCCTGGCGTGGATCACGAATGCCTTCATGCTCAGCTTTGGCGGCTGCCTGATGGTGGCCGGCGCGCTGGCCGACCGTTACGGCCGCAAGCGCGTGTTTGTGCTGGGCATGGGTGTGTTTTCCACCGCCGCGCTGGCCCTGGCGGCGGCGCCTTCCCTTGCCCTGCTTGATGTGCTGCGCGCCGTGCAGGGCCTCGGCTGCGCCATGGCCCTGTCCAGCGGCCTGGCGGCGCTGGCGCAGGAATTCGACGGCCCGGCCCGGGCGCGCGCCTTCAGCCTGATCGGCACGGCCTTTGGCGTGGGCCTGGCGTTCGGCCCCTTCCTGGCGGGCGCGCTCATTGCCCGCACGGGCTGGCGCGCCATTTTCCTTGTCGCCGCCGCAGCGGGCCTGACCGCCCTGCTGGCCGCCGCGCGCGCCATGCGCGCATCGCGCGACCCGCAGGCGCAGGGCGTGGACTGGCCCGGCGCCCTGACGTTTACGGGCGCCCTTTCCCTGTTTACCTATGGCTTGCTGCAGGCGCCCGACAGCGGCTGGGGCAGCGCGCGCAGCCTGGCGTTGTTCGCCGGCGCGGCGCTGCTGCTGGCCGCCTTCATCCGCGCCGAGCGGCGCGCCGCGCGGCCCATGCTGGACCTGTCCCTGTTCCGCCTGCCCGCCTTTGCCGGCGTGCAACTGCTGGCGGCCGCGCCCGCGTTTTCCTTCGTCGTGCTGCTGGTGCTGCTGCCGGCCCGCTTCATCGGCATCGAAGGTTACAGCGCCTTCGACGCGGGCCGCATGATGATCGCCCTGTCCGCCCCCATGCTGGTGTTGCCCATGCTGGCCGGCATGGCGGCGCAGCGCTTTGCCGCCGCCCGCATCTGTGCCGCCGGCCTGCTGCTGGCGGCGGGTGGCTTGCTGTGGCTGTCGACGTGCGCGCCAGGCGTGTCCGCCGCCACCTTGCTGGGTCCGCTGCTGCTGATCGGCTGCGGCATCAGCCTGCCGTGGGGCTTGATGGATGGCCTGGCCATCAGCGTCGTGCCCGTGGAACGGGCCGGCATGGCGGCAGGCATCTTCAATACGACGCGCGTGGCGGGCGAGGGACTGGCGCTGGCCATCGTCAGCGCCCTGCTGGGCACGCTCACGGTGGCGGCGCTGGGCAGCGTGCCCGGCCTGGCACCGCAGCAGGCCGCGCTGGCCGCGCCCTTCCTGGCGCTGGGTGAACTGCGCCATGCGGGCGCGCTGTTGCCGCAGGCCGGCGCTGCAGAGCTGGCGCAGGCATATGGCACGGCCTTCCGCCACCTGCTGTATGTGCTGGCCGGCATCACCACCGTTTCCGCCCTGCTGATCCTGGCGTTCCTGCGCCATCCGGCCCGCAGCCAGTGCGCATCGGCCACGTCCACCCTGCCTGCGGGCAAGACCTGCGCCTGATCGCGGCGCGCAACGACACCGCGCCCTGTCCGCCGCGCGGAGACTGCTGCGCGGCTTGCCCCTTCCCCTGCACGGCGGCGCCCACGCGCCGCCGCCTGCCCTGATGTTTCTTCGCAACACCACAAAAGTTTCCAAGAATAAAACGAGTTTACTTATCAAAGCGCTTTGAACTATACTCAAAGCGCTTTGAAACATATTTAAAGCGCTTTGGCTGTGCATAAGCAAGTTCCTGCACGCCGATCCTGCACTGATAAACCTATAAAAAACTCTGGAGACGCAATGAACAAACATTTCTTGAAAGCTTTGCCTGCCGCCGTGGCGCTGGCCTTGAGCGCTTCTGCCGCCCAGGCCGCCCTGCCGATCGACTTCGGCGGCTACATCCGCTCGGGCTTCGGCACCAGCAGCGAAGGTGGCAAGGAAGCCTGTTTCGGCCTGGCTGGCGCCTCGTCCAAGTATCGCCTGGGCAATGAGTGCGAGACCTACGGCGAGCTGAAATTCGGCGGCGAAGCGTTCAAGGCAAGCAATGGCACCACCTTCCGCATCAATACGCTGGTGGCGTTTTCCGTCAACCAGAACCAGGACTGGGA
The DNA here is from genome assembly GCF_978021625.1 of Janthinobacterium foliorum. NCBI lineage: Bacteria > Pseudomonadati > Pseudomonadota > Betaproteobacteria > Burkholderiales > Oxalobacteraceae > Janthinobacterium > Janthinobacterium foliorum. Next base: position 82,852 of record NZ_CDXDQE010000009.1, read on the forward strand.
GCAATCGGACCCGTCGTGGCGCGAAATGAACGTGGTGGCCGACAAGATCGGCTCGGGCGCCTTCGCCGACGCGCGCGCCTGGGTCGGCAAGCGCTACTACGACCGCCAGGACGTGCACATCACCGATTACTACTTCTGGAATAACAGCGGCCCCGGCGCCGGCCTGGAAAACATCGACCTGGGCGCGGCCAAGCTGGCCTACGCCATCGTGCGCACGGCCGACGACGGCGACAGCAAGCGCATGGGCCTGTCCCACGACTTGCGTTTCTCCGGCATCAAGGTCAACCCGGATGGCGAACTGACCCTGGGCCTGCAATTCAACCAGAAGCGCAACGCGCAAGGCGCAGCCCCCGTCGCCAGCGGCCACTTGCTGACCGTCATGCATACGCAAGGCAACCTGCTGGGCGGCTTCAACAAGGTAGCTTTGCAGTTCGGCAAAGGCAGCGCCGCCAATACGGGCGGCTTCAGCCTGGGCGCCGACAAGGACGACAAGGTCACGCGCCTGACGGAACAGATCATGATCCAGCCGAAAGGCGCCTGGTCGGGCATGGCGACGTTCGTGTATGAAGACAAGGAAACGGCGGGCGTGAGCAGCAAATGGACGTCGATCGGCGCGCGCCCCGTCTACCACTTCACGGACAACTACAGCCTGGCCGTGGAACTGGGCCACGACATCGTCAAGCCGGAAGGCGGCGAGAGCCGCAACCTGACCAAGCTGACGTTCGCGCCGCAACTGTCGGCCGGCAACAGCTTCTGGTCGCGCCCCGTGCTGCGCGCCTTCTACACCTATGCCAAATGGAACAAGGCAGCCCAGTCGGCCGCCGCCGCGGAATCGGCACTGTCGTCGACAGGCGTGTTTGGCGGCAAGACCAACGGCAGCTCGATGGGATTCCAGGTCGAGTCGTGGTGGTAATCCAGCACTGTCGACACCTGAGCAGGCCGTAACGAGCGGCAGGGAATTGCGGCTGAAAAGCGCAGCCGTACGCAGGTACGGGGACGCCGGGTCAGCGAGCATCGCAGGCCGCAAATCGCGCCGCGCAGGAGGTCTGGTCAAGTGTCATGAAAGGCAGCAACACCGCCCGCTTATCCAGGGGCATGTTTTATCCGGACCCACCATTTCGCCGCTGCACGCAATGGCCGGCAGCTTCACTGTAGTGATTCAGCAGTATCCTCTTTTAGCGCGGGCGCCCCTGGGTTTGCCCGCGTATTTTTTTGGGCATTGCCGCCAGCGATCACGACCCTGATCGACTCGGCGTTTATCAGATAAACTACCCGACATCGCACCGCGCCGCCTCCGCCCACCCGCCGGACGCCGGCAGCGGCAAGACTCACCCTGGATAGATCCCGACTGCAGCATCCATGAACCTCAAAAATCTCGCCAAAACGCTAGGAATTTCCGAAACCACCGTCAGCCGCGCCTTGAATGGCTATCCGGAAGTGAGTGAACGCACGCGCGAACGGGTGATGGCCGCCGCCCAGGCGGCCGGCTACCGGCCCAATCCCATGGCGCGCAGCCTCGCCGTGGGCCGCACGAATATCGTCGGCATCATCTATCCGCTGATGCCCAACGACCTGGCCGACCCCATGTTCATCGAGATCGTCGGCGGCATGTCCGAAGCGCTGGAAGCGCAGCAGATGGACATGATGATCGCGCCCGCCTCGGCCACCAATGAATTCCACACCTATGAACGCATGGTCAAGGGCCGCCGCATCGATGGCCTGGTCGTGGGCCGCACGAAACCGTTCGACGAGCGCATCGCCTACCTGGCGCAGCAGGGCATGCCGTTCGTCGCGCATGGCCGCACGCAGCTGAACCAGCCGCACGCCTGGTTCGACTACGACAACGAGGCGGGCATGCGCCTGGCCGTCGAGCGCCTGGCGCAGCTGGGCCACCAGCGCATCGGCCTGATCAGCGCCACGCCGGACCTGAACTTCGTGCGCCAGCGCGTCGAGAGTTTCCAGAGCGCCATGCAGGCGGGCGGCCTGGCCGTCGATCCGGACAACCTGGTCGACAACGCGCACGACCGCCGCGCCGGCTACCAGGCCATGCAGCGCCTGCTGGCGCGCTCGCCCCGCCCCACGGCCGTCATCGTCGACAATCACATGTCCGGCGTGGGCGCCGTGCGCGCGCTGCTCGACGCGGGCATCGGCATCGGCCGCGACATGTCGCTGATCGTCTGGGGCGTGATGGAAGATTCGCTGGCCGGCCACAACGTCACCACCGTCGTCCAGCCCGACCCGCGCGGCGCCGGCGCGAAGATGATCCACATGCTGCTGGCCCTGATGGACGGCACGCCCGTCACCGACTTGCAGGAACTGTGGCCGTGCGAACTGCTGCCGGGCGAGTCGGCGGGCCCCGTCATGCGCGCATGATTCATGCCTCTCACCGCGCCACCCGCGAAATGCCGGGAGCAGTCGCTGCGTGATCGGCATGCGTCCCATTGGGACGCATGCCCCCGGCGGGTCTGACCCCCACCCTTGCTGCGGGTTGCATCTCCGGCCAGGGGATGAACATCCCCTCCCTGAATTACCCTCATAAAAAAATCGTATGTCTTGCGCGTGTATCGCTTTACTTTTCAAAGCGCTTTGAACTATACTCATTTCACACCCAAAGCGCTTTGAATTTTAAAATAAGACGCCCGCCTACCAACCAGCAGCGCTCGCCCTGACAAGCTCAGGCAACTTTTAAGAAATCATTCATGCCGACCATCCAGAACAATCTCGCCCACCTGCCCGCCGACTGGTGGCGCAGCGCCGTCATCTACCAGGTCTACCCGCGCAGCTTCCTCGACAGCAATGGCGACGGCATCGGCGACTTGCCCGGCATTACCTCGAAACTCGATTACATCGCCGCCCTGGGCGCCGACATCGTCTGGATCTCGCCCTTCTTCACGTCGCCGATGAAGGACTTCGGCTACGACGTGGCCGACTTCTGCGATGTCGACCCCATGTTTGGCACCTTGGCCGATTTTGACCGCCTGGTGGCGCGCGCCCATGAACTGGGCTTGAAAGTGATGATCGACCAGGTGCTGTCGCACTCTTCCGACGTCCATCCGTGGTTCGTGGAAAGCCGCGCCAGCCGCGACAATCCGAAAGCCGACTGGTATGTGTGGGCTGACCAGAAGCCGGACGGCACCGTGCCGAACAACTGGCTGTCCGTGTTTGGCGGCTCGGCCTGGCAATGGGAGCCGCGCCGCGGCCAGTATTATCTGCACGATTTCCTCGCCAGCCAGCCCGACCTGAATTTCCATAACCCGGCCGTGCAGCAGGCGCAGCTGGACAACCTGCGCTTCTGGCTGGAACGGGGCGTCGACGGCTTCCGCTTCGACTCGTGCAACTTCCCCTACCACGATGCCCAGCTGCGCGACAATCCGCCGGCCGCCCAGCGCGATGCCAGCAGCGTGTCCGCCATCAATCCTTACGGCATGCAGTCGCACCTGTATGACAAGACGCAGCCGGAAAACATCGCCTACCTGCAGCGCGTGCGCGCCGTGCTCGATGAATACAAGGCTATTTCCATCGGCGAAGTGGGCGACGACAACGCGCTGGCGACGATGGCCGCCTACACCACGGGCGGCGACAAGCTGCACATGGCCTACAGTTTCAATTTGCTGACGGCGGAATTCTCGGCCGCGCACATCCGCACGCAAGTGGAAGAATTCGAAGCCAAAGTGACCGACGGCTGGGCCTCCTGGTCCGTGGGCAACCACGACAGCGTGCGCGTCATGACCCGCTGGGGCGGCGAGAACCCGTCGCCCTCCCTGGCCAAGGTGGTGCTGGCCGTGCAAGTGGCCTTGAAGGGCACGCCGTGCCTGTACCAGGGAGACGAACTGGCCCTGACGGAAGCGGACTTGCCTTTCGAAGCGCTGCAAGACCCGTACGGCATCCCGTTCTGGCCCCAGTTCAAGGGCCGCGACGGCTGCCGCACGCCGATGCCATGGGTGGCCGATGCGCCGCACGGCGGCTTCAGCGCGGCAAAACCCTGGCTGCCCGTGCCGCCCGAGCATCTGGAGCGGGCCGTCGACGTGGAACAGCAGGATGCAAGCTCGCCCCTGCACTTTGCGCAAGCGATCCTCGCCTGGCGCCGTACCCGGCCGCAATTGCTAAGCGGCGACATCAGTTTCTTCGACGCCCCGGAACCCGTGCTGGCCCTGCGCCGCGACTTGCCAGGACAGCCATCCGTGCTGGCCGCCTTCAACCTGGGCACGCAAGCCGTCACGTTCGCCTGGCCCGATGCGGCGCCGGCGGCCGACCTGGCCGGCCACGGCTTGCCGGGCAGCCAGCAAGCCGGGCAGATCACCCTGCCGCCACATGGCGGCTGGTTCGGCACCCTGGCGTAAATCGCAGGCTTTGGCGGCCATGCCGCCAATTACAATAACGAGCCCCGCGCATCAGCGGGGACGAATTGATACAGTGAGGACGACATGGCGGGACTGAAGTTGGCAGGACTGAAGAAAGCGTATGGCGACGTGCAAACCCTGCACGGCATCGACCTGGAGATCGCCGATGGCGAGTTCATGGTCTTCGTGGGACCATCGGGATGCGGCAAGTCAACCTTGCTGCGCAGCATCTGCGGCCTGGAAGAGATCAGCGGCGGCGACTTGTATATTGGCAAGACCCGCATGAACGACGTGCCCCCTGCCAAGCGGGGCATCGCCATGGTCTTCCAGAGCTATGCCCTGTACCCGCACATGAGCGTGGCGCAGAACATGGCCTTCGGCCTGAAACTGGCCGGCATGAGCAAGGTCCAGATCGCCGACGCCGTGCAGCGCGCCGCGCAGATCCTGCGCATCGAGCCCTTGCTCGAACGCAAGCCCAAGGATTTGTCGGGCGGCCAGCGCCAGCGCGTGGCCATCGGCCGCGCCATCGTGCGCAAGCCCGACGTCTTCCTGTTTGACGAACCGCTGTCCAATCTCGACGCTTCGCTGCGCGTGCAGATGCGCATCGAGCTGGCGAACCTGCACCGCGAATTGCGCTCGACCATGATTTACGTCACGCATGACCAGGTCGAGGCGATGACCCTGGCCGACCGCATCGTCGTGCTCAACGCGGGCCGCATCGAACAGGTGGGCGCGCCGCTGGACCTGTACCACCACCCCGCCAACCTGTTCGTTGCCGGCTTCCTCGGTTCGCCCCGCATGAACTTCCTCAAGGGCAAAATCCACAGCTACGCGGACGGCGTCGCCACCATCGCCACCAGCGCGGGCGGCATGCTGCAGGCGGCCTTGGCGCAGCCATTGGCCAGCGGCACGCAAGTGACCGTCGGCGCGCGCCCGGAACACGTGCAGGCCTGCGCGCCCGGCGTCGCGTCCGCCATCACGGCGGCCGTGCAGGCGGTGGAAAAACTGGGTGACATCAGCTATCTGTACGTGCAAGTGCCGGGCGGCGACGAGCCGCTGGTGGTGCGCGCCGATGCCGATACGGACTGGGCGATTGGCCAGTCCGTGGCGCTGCAGGTGGCGCCCGCCCGCGTCCACGTGTTCGACGAGCACGGCCAGACCCGTACCTGACCCTCTTTTTTTGCGGGCCAGGCGCTACAGGCGCCGCCTGGCCTGGTTGCACTGTTTCAGCCTTGATACACATCAAAAAAAAACTACTGGAGATTGACATGTCCATCACGCACCCGAAACGCAGCTTCATCAAAACCACCCTGATCGCCGCCGCCCTGGCCGGCATTGGCAACCTGGCCGCCGCCAGCCTGGCCAACGCGGCCGAAGCAGGCACCCTCCTGATCTGGATCAATGGCGACAAGGGCTACAAGGGCCTGGCCAAGGTCGGCGAGGAATTCACCAAGAAGACCGGCGTCAAGGTCGTCGTCGAACATCCGGAAGATGCGCCGAACAAATTCCAGCAGGCCGCCGCCGCCGGCAAGGGCCCGGACATCTGGATCTGGCCGCATGACCGCATCGGTACCTGGATCGACGCCGGCTTGCTGCAGCCTTTGACGCCAAGCAAGGAAGCGCGCGCCGCCATCCTGCCATTGGCATGGAACGCGTTTACCGTCGGCGGCAAGACCTGGGGCTACCCGATCTCCATCGAAGCCGTCGCCCTCGTCTACAACAAGGACCTGGTGCCGACTCCGCCGAAAACCTTCGAGGAAATCGCCGCGCTGGATAAAAAACTCTCGGGCCAGGGCAAGAAAGCCATCCTGTGGGACTACACGAATACCTATTTCACCTGGCCATTGCTGGGCGCGGGCGGCGGCTTCCCGTTTGAAGTCAAGAGCGACGGCCGCTACGATGCGGCCAAGACGGGCGTGAACAATGCCGGCTCGCAGGCGGGCGTGAACGCCGTCATGGCCCTGATCAACAGCGGCGCCATGCCGAAGGGCGCCGGCTACGCCGAGATGGAAGCGGGCTTCAACCAGGGCAAGATCGCCATGATGATCAACGGCCCATGGTCGTGGGACAACGCGCGCAAGTCGAAGATCAACTTCGGCGTGGCAACGATCCCTACCGTGGCCGGCAAGACGGCCACGCCATTCGTCGGCGTGCTGGGCGCGATGATTTCGAAAGCCAGCCCGAACAAGGACCTGGCGACGGAATTCCTGGAAAACCAGATGCTGCAGATTAATGGGCTGAAAACCATCAACGCCGACGTCCCGCTGGGCACGCCAGCGAACAAGGTGCTGTTCGCGGAACTGAAAGCCAACCCGAACATCCAGGCGACGATGGAAAGCGCGCAGGCGGGCCGCCCGATGCCGAACAACCCGGAAATGGGCCGCTTCTGGTCGTCGATGCAATCGGCGCTGGAAAACATCACGCAAGGCCGCCAGACCACCAAGGATGGCCTGGATGCGGCGGCGAAGCGGATTACGACCGCCAATTAAGCAGGTCAAGGCGTAGGTCGGATTAGGCCCGAAGGGCCGTAATCCGACACCAGCAGCCAACAATGTTGTCGGATTACGCGGCATGGCCGCTAATCCGACCTACGCCATCTCGTATCATTCCATCTTCACAGGTATCCCATCGTGCGCAAGTTTATCGGCCCTACGGTATTGACCATCAGCATGGCGCTGGGTCTGTATCTGCTCTTCATGTTGTACATTTCCGGCCAGACCATGCTGGCCGCCGTCTTCCTCGGCTTGCTGACCCTGACGACGTTTGTCTTCACGTCGCCGCGCGCCTATGCCTACCGCTATCTGTTTCCCGGCATCACGGCGGTGATCGTCTTCGTGCTGCTGCCGATGGTGTACACGGTGTCGATCGGCTTTACCAATTTCAGCTCGCGCAACCTGCTCACCTACGAGCGGGCCACGCAATATCTGCTGGACGAGACGCAGCGCGTGGAAAGCACGGGCTATGCCCTGACCGTGCATCCGGACGACAAGGAATACCGCTTGCGCCTGGAAAGCCCGGACACGGGCGAAGTGCTGCTGACGCAGCCGCTGGCCCTCAAGCGCGCCGTGCCCCTGACCGTGGAAGTGGCGCCGCTCGATCCCGTGCAGGCGCCCGTGCTGGCCCCGCCGCTGCCCATCAAGGATATCATCGCCCTGCAAAAGGATCTGAAGCTGCTCACCCTCGTGCTGCCGAACAGGATCGAGCTGCGCATGGTGGGCTTGCGCGAATTCGGCCCCGTCGCGCACGTCTACAAGCAGTTGCCGGACAACACGCTCAAGAAAGTCGCCACGGGCGAACTGGTCAAGCCGAATTTCAAGACGGGCTTTTATGAAATGCCGGACGGCACCAAGCTGGAACCGGGCTTCAAGGTCAATGTGGGCTTCGCCAACTTCGTCAAGATTTTCTCCGATGAAGCGTTCCGCGGGCCCTTCCTGCGCATCTTCGTGTGGACCATCGTCTTCGCCCTGATCAGCGTGGCCACCACGACAGGCCTGGGCATGGTGCTGGCCGTGCTCTTGAACTGGGACGCGCTGCGCTTCCGCGGCCTGTACCGCACCCTGCTGTTCCTGCCGTATGCCGTGCCCGGCTTCATTTCCATCCTCGTCTTCAAGGGCTTGTTCAACAATAACTTTGGCGAAATCAACCTGGTGCTCGACGCCCTGTTCGGCATCAAGCCAGCCTGGTTCTCGGACACCACCCTGGCCAAGGCAATGATTTTGATCGTCAACACCTGGCTGGGCTACCCCTACATGATGGTGGTGTGCATGGGCCTGATCAAGGCGATTCCGGCGGACCTGTACGAAGCCTCGGCCCTGGCCGGCGCCGGACCGCTGACAAATTTCTTCAAGATCACCCTGCCGCTGATCATCAAGCCGCTCACGCCGCTGATGGTGGCCAGCCTGGGTTTTAATTTCAATAATTTCGTGCTGATCAGCTTGCTGACGGGCGGACGTCCCGATTTCCTTGACACCACCCTGCCGGCCGGCACGACGGACTTGCTCGTGTCTTACACCTACCGCATCGCGTTCGAGGATTCGGGCCAGAACTTCGGCCTGGCCGCCGCCATCTCGACCCTGATCTTCTTCCTCGTGGCCGCGATTTCGCTGGTCAACATGCGCCTGACGCGCATGAACAAAGCATAAAGGACCGACCATGGCTATCGTTGTCGACCGCTCCAACCGCTGGCGCATCCTGGCGGCCCACGTCGCCGTCATCGCGCTGATCGCGCTCGTGATGTTCCCCTTCCTGATGATCTTGTCGATCTCTTTGCGCCCAGGCAACTTCGCCTCGGGCAGTTTGATACCGCCCGAGATCAGCTTCGAGCACTGGCGCCTGGCGCTGGGCATGTCCTACCAGGCGCCCAACGGCACCCTGGTCGAGCCGGACTTCCCCGTGCTGCTGTGGCTGTGGAACTCCATCAAGGTGGCCAGCATGAGCGCCACCGTCACCGTGCTGCTGTCGACCACTTGCGCCTATGCGTTCGCGCGCATGCAGTTCCGCTTCAAGTCGCAGACCCTGTCCGCGCTGATGCTGCTGCAAATGTTCCCCGCCGTGCTGGCCCTGGTGGCCATCTACGCCATCTTCGACGTGCTGGGCAGCTACGTGCCGTGGCTGGGCATCGACCACCACGGCAGCCTGGTACTGGCCTACACGGGCGGCATCGCCCTGCATATCTGGACCATCAAGGGCTACTATCAAACCATCCCCGTCGAGATCGAGGAAGCGGCCAAGGTCGACGGCGCCACCCAGTGGCAAGCCTTCGTCTACGTGCTGCTGCCGATGACGGTGCCCATCCTGATGGTGGTGTTTTTATTGTCCTTCATCGGCGCCATCATCGAATACCCGATCGCCTCCGTGCTGCTGCATGAACAGAACAACCTGACCCTGGCCGTCGGTTCGAAGCTGTTCCTGTACGAGCAAAAATACCTGTGGGGCGACTTCGCCGCGGCGGCCATCCTATCCGGCCTGCCCATCACGGCCGTGTTCCTGCTGGCGCAAAAATGGATGATCTCCGGCCTGACGGCCGGCGGCGTGAAAGGCTGACCATGCGGCGCACCCTGACTACGCTGGCCGCCCTGTTACTCAGCGCTTCGGCGCAGGCAGGGAGCGTCGGCTTCGCTGACAATCCCATCGTCTACTTCGCCGTGACGGACCGTTTCGCCAACGGCAACCCCGGCAACGACCACAGTTACGGCCGCGCCGCCGACCCGCAAGGCGGCGATGTCGGCAGCTTTCACGGCGGCGACATCGCCGGCATCACGCAGCAGCTCAAGGCCGGCTATTTCACGGCGCTGGGCGTGAACGCCCTGTGGATCACGGCGCCCTACGAGCAGATCCACGGCTGGGTAGTAGGCGGCAAGCAGCAATTCCGGCACTACGCCTACCACGGCTACTGGGCCCTCGACTACACCACCATGGATGCCAGCATGGGTACGCGCGACGAGCTGCGCGAGATGATCGATACGGCCCACGCGCAAGGCATCCGCGTGCTGTTCGACGTGGTGCTGAACCACCCCGGCTACGCGGACTTGCGCACCCTGGCCGAATACAAGGTGCCCGTGCTGTGGCCAGGCCATGAAACAGCCACCCTGCGCGATTATCACAGCTTCATCGACTACAACAACTTCGAGTTCAAGCAGTGGTGGGGACCGGACTGGGTGCGCGCCGGCCTGCCCGGCTATCCGGACGGCGGCGAGACTGATTTCACCATGCAGCTGGCCTATCTGCCCGACTTCCGCACGGAAAGCGGCAAGGCCGTGGGCTTGCCGCCCATCCTGCAGCGCAAGGCCGACACGCGCGCCGTGGCCCTGCCCGATACGACCGTGCGCGGCTACCTGGTGCACTGGCTGGCCGACTGGGTGCGCGAATTCGGCGTCGACGGCTTCCGCGCCGACACCGTCAAGCACGTGGAACCGGCCAGCTGGCTGGCCCTGCGCGCGGCCGCCACCGATGCGCTCAAGGATTGGAAGGCGCGCCACCCGCAGCAAAAGATCGACGATGCGCCTTTCTGGATGACGGGAGAAGCGTGGGGCCATGGCCCCGAGCGCAGCAGCTGGCATGACGCGGGCTTCGATTCGATGATCAATTTCGATTTCCAGCATCGCGCGAGCGGCGACTGGAAAAGCATCGATGGCGTCTACCGCCAGTACGCGGGCCTGCTGGATAAAAGCCCCCGCCACGACATCCTGTCGTATATCTCGTCGCACGACACGAGCCTGTTCCCGCGCGAGCGCATCAGGCATGGCTTGTCCGCGCTGCTGCTGGCGCCCGGCGGCGTGCAATTGTTCTATGGCGATGAAAGCGCGCGCCCGCCTGGCGCGGCGCCCGCCGGCGACGAGCAGCAGGCGACGCGCTCCGACATGAACTGGGCCTCGCTGGACACTGCCACGCTGGCGCATGCGCGCAAGCTGGGCCAGTTCCGCCTGCGCCACCCTGCCCTGGCGCGCGGCGAGCATCGCCTGGTCGCTGAAAAACCGTATGCGTTTGCCCGCGTGACGGCGGACGACGCCGTCATCGCCGTGCCCGAAGCGCAAGGCGCGCTCGCACTGCAGGTGCACGGCGTGTTCGCCGATGGCGCCCTGCTGCGCGACGCCTACACGAACCAAACTTACATCGTCAACGATGGCGCCGTCGCGGTAAGCGCGGCCGGCACCGTCCTGTTGGAAAGGGCAGCACCATGAGTACCTATGACATTTTAGTGGTCGGCGGCGCCGGCATCGACACCATCGTGCGCGTCCCGTCCCTGCAACTGCCCGTGGCCGATTCCGTGCACGTGCCGCCCATCCGCGACTACGTGGCGCACACGGGCAATGGCGTGGCGCTGGGCTGCCATGCACTGGGCTTGCGCTGCAAGTTCATCGATTTCCTCGGCGACGATGCGCAAGGCGCGGCGATTTTGCAGCGCTACAAGGCAGCCAGGCTCGATTTTTCACACATCGTGGAGCCGTCCGGCACGCGCCGCAGCGTCAACCTGGTCGACCCGCAAGGACGCCGGCTGTCGCTGTACGACGGCCGCCATCCTGACGACGTGCGCATGCCCTCCGCTTTTTATCTTCCCTACCTGGGACCGGCGCGCCACGCGCACTTTTCCATCATGGGCTGGGTAGCCGACCTGTACGACGATGCGCTGCTGTGCGGCACGACGGTGTCGACCGATTTGCACGACTGGGATGGCCTCAATCCCCATCACCAGGTCTTTGCCCTGCGCTCCGACCTGGTCTTCCTCAGCACGGCGGCGCTGGGCCAGCGCACGGAGTCCGTCATGCGCGCGATTGTTTCGGATGGCCGCGCGCAAATCGTCGTGGCCATGGCGGGCGCGGATGGGGCCTACCTGCTGGATCGGGACAGCGGCGAGGTGCGCCACTACCCGGCGGCAGGATTGCAGCTGCCCGTGATCGACAGCAATGGCGCGGGCGACTCGTTCGTGGCCGCCTTCTTGCAGGCATGGCTCGATGACGCGAACCTGGACACCGCCATGCGCCGCGGCGCCATCGCCGGCGCTTTTGCCTGTGCCAGCCATGGCACGCATGAACGTTTCATCAACCGGGAAGAGCTGCACGGCTTATATCAAGCATGCACTAGCTTATGACTTAATATTCTATCAAGCGTAGCATCGAGACAATGGTCGCATGGCACAATGGCTGCGGATTTCACCACACAGACCATAGCAACCGGAGACCCCATGAGAATCGAAACCCTGGCCGTGCATGCCGGCTACACACCCGACCCCACCACCAAGGCCGCCGCCGTCCCCATCTACCAGACGGTGGCCTATGCCTTCGACAATGCCCAGCATGGCGCCGACCTGTTCGACCTCAAGGTGGCCGGCAATATCTACACGCGCATCATGAACCCCACGCAGGATGTGCTGGAAAAGCGCGTCGCGGCGCTGGAAGGCGGCGTGGCGGCGCTGGCCGTGGCCTCGGGCATGGCCGCCATCACCTATGCGATCCAGACCATCGCCGAAGCGGGCGACAATTTCATCTCCGCCAGCCAGCTGTATGGCGGCACCTACAACCTGTTTGCCCACACCCTGCCGCAGATCGGCATCGAAGTGCGCTTCGCCGATGCGCGCCAGCCCGAGACCTTCGCCGCGCTGATCGACGCGCGCACCAAGGCCATCTTCTGCGAATCGATCGGCAACCCGCTGGGCAACGTCACGGACGTGGCCAGGCTGGCCGAGATCGCGCATGCGCACGGCATCCCGCTGATCGTCGATAACACGGTGCCCAGCCCCTATCTGTTCCGTCCCATCGAGCATGGCGCCGACATCGTCGTCCACTCGCTGACCAAATACCTGGGCGGCCACGGCACCACCGTGGGCGGGGCCATCGTCGACAGCGGCACCTTCCCGTGGGCAGAACACAAGGAGCGCTTCAAGCGCCTGAACGAGCCGGACGTGTCGTATCACGGCGTCGTCTACACGGAAGCGTTCGGCCCGGCCGCCTTCATCGGCCGCGCGCGCGTCGTCCCGCTGCGCAACATGGGCGCCGCCATCTCGCCCTTGAGCGCCTTCCAGCTGATCCAGGGCATCGAAACCCTGGCCCTGCGCATGGACCGCATCTGCGACAACACGCTGGCCCTGGCCAGGCACCTGAAAAACCATCCGAAAGTCGCCTGGGTCAACTACGCTGGCCTGGAGGACCACCCGGACCACGCCCTGGTGAAAAAATACATGGGTGGCCGCGCCTCGGGCATTTTGTCCTTCGGCCTGAAGCTGGCCGCCGGTGCGAATGTCAACTCGGACCCGCGCGCGGCCGGCGCCCGCGTGCTCGACGCCTTGCAGCTGTTTACGCGCCTGGTCAACATCGGCGACGCCAAGTCGCTGGCCACCCACCCGGCGTCCACCACGCACCGCCAGCTCAATGCCGACGAACTGGCCAAGGCGGGCGTGTCCGAAGACATGCTGCGCCTGTCCGTGGGCATCGAGCATATCGACGACTTGCGGGAAGACCTGGAGCAGGCCTTGAACGCGGCGTAAGCCTCTTTTCCACGCCGCCCGGAGGGGACTTCATGCCATCATCGGCGGCATGAAGTCCCCTCCTGGATGGGCGAAACATCTGCATCCCCGTGCGCCCCCTGTAGCTTCCTCTCTCGCGAGTCTCAGCCCGCGATGCCGTAGCGCGATGCCGGCTTGCCGCGCATCGCGCCCGCGAACAGGGCCAGGCGGGCCGCGTCGAAACGCTCCCACAGCTCCTGCTCTTCCACGGAAGGCAAGGTCACCAGTTCGCCCTGGTCCAGCCCAGCCAGCGCCGCATCGACGCAGTCTTCCGCGCGCATGATGGTGGCCTGGTCCAGCTGCGCCAGCGGCACGCCGCTCAATTCCCAGATTTCCGTCGCCGTCGATGCGGGCAGCACCAGCTGCACCACGATGCCCGTGCCCGCCAACTCCTGCTGCAAGCCCCGCGTGAAATTCATCACATAGCCCTTGGTGGCGCTGTAGACCGTGCTGACGGGCAGGATGTGGAAGGACAGCACGGAACCGATGTTGATGATGGTGCCGCTGTTGCGCTGCTTGAACTGCGGCAGCACGGCGTAGCTCAGCTCCGCCACGGCTGTCACGTTAACCTTGTCCATGGTGGCGATGCCCGCCTTCGGCGTATCGATGACAGGCGCCAGGGTCGATGCGCCCGCGTTATTCACCAGCATGGTGATGGCGGCATTCGACGCCAGTTCGTCGGCCACGCGCTGCAGGTCGTCCGGCGCGGACAGATCGGCCGCCATGGCGCGCACGGCCACGCCGTACTTTTCCGCCAGCGACCTGGCCAGCACGCCCAGGCGCTCGACCCGGCGCGCCACCAGGATCAAATCAAAGCCGCGGCTGGCCAGGCGGTCCGCATACACGGCGCCCAGGCCGGAAGAAGCGCCGGTGACGAGGGCCGTGCCTTGTGCGTTCGTTGTGCTCATGGTGATTCCTTTATAAGAGTGCGTCACTTCATTGGATAAACCTGCAACAGGATGGCTCAAGCATGATAATCATCATGCTTTGCTGCGGCATTAAACATGACGATCATCATGCTTAATGCCGCAAGCATGAGGCACATCATGTATGATGTCAACAGAAATTATTCAGGAGCACAGCATGCGATACCCAGCGGCCGAAACGGCTGAAAAACACCAGCGCATCCTGACGGAAGCGGCGCGCCTGTTCCGCGAACAGGGCTTTGACGGCGTCAGCGTGGGACAGATCATGAAGGCGACGGGACTCACGCACGGCCCCTTCTACAACCACTTCGCATCGAAGGAAGCGCTGATGGCGGAAAGCACCCTGCACGGCTCGGCGCACTCGCGCGCGGCGCTCGATGCCGCCACGGCCAGCCCGGACGCCATGCGCCAGTACGTGCGCGATTATGTGAGCGCGGCCCACCGCGATGCCCCGGGCAACGGCTGCTTGCTGGCGGCGCTGGCCGGCGACGCGCGCAAGCAGCCGGCAGTGCTGCCTGCCTTCACCTTCCACCTGAAATCCATCATCGGCAAGCTGGCGGCGCATTTTCCGTGGCCGAAAAAACGCAACCCGCGCCAGGAAGCCATCGTCATGCTGTCGGCCATGGTGGGCGCCGTGGCGCTGGCGCGCGCCGTCGACGATGGCGCATTGTCGGACGAGATACTGGCGGCGGTGCAGGCCGCGTATGCGCCTAGCCCAGCACCTGCGCCACCTGCCTGACCCTCTCGTCCACAGAACCTGACGCATGGACAACGGCGATCCCGCGCCGCGCCAGTTCGGCCTGGTACCACGCATGCTGGCGCAGCCGGAAGCTGTCGTCGCGGCGCGTGCCATCCTGGATGAAGGGGAAATCGGGCGCGCACAGCACGACCAGGTCATAGCCATGGCCGGCCAGTTCCAGCAGTTCCGCCTCCGCCTTGCCGAACATCTCGACGCAGTAAAAATACGTGGTCAGGGGCGAGGTATCGCAAAACAGCCAGCGCCGCGCCTGCCCCGCGGCCGCGGCTTCGCGCCGCAGCTGCTCCCTGCCGATTTTCAGCAGATCGTCATAACTCAATATCCCAGCCTGGCTTTCCCACAGCTCGCGCCCATATTCGGCCACCCAGCCTGCCTCGAAATGCGCCGCCAGCGCTTGCGCCAGCGTCGTCTTGCCGCTCGACTCGCCGCCCAGCACGCACACGCGCTTGACGAAACTGGCGCGCACCACGGGCGATAACAACGCGCCGTGCGCATGCGGGTCTTGCCGCACCAGCGTTCCTGAAACAGGCACCAGTGTTCTGGACTGGTCCACGCTGACATGCGCCACGGCGCCCTGCGCGTAATGCTGCTGCAGCACCTGCGCAAAGCCGGGGCCATACTCTTCGCTGCTGAAGACGGCATCGACGGGCAGTTCCAGCACCGTCCAGCACAGCCAGCCCATGAAGTGGCGATGCAGCTCGCCGTCGTCTTCGTTGTGCGGCAAGGTCCGCGCCGGCACGCCGCGCGCCGCGCACAGGGCGGCCAGGCGCGCATCATCGAGCACGACGACAGTCGCCCGCGCAAACCGCGCCCGCAGCCAGCCTTCGCGCCGCGCCGGCTCCAGGCCGGGAAACTCGGGCCGGGTGTAGCTGACCACCAGCAGTTCTTCGCAGGCGTCCGTGGCGCGCCGTATCAATAGTTCATGGCCCAGGTGCAGCGGACAGAATTTGCCCACCACCAGGCCCCGTTTATAGCTGCTCATACTGCCGCTTCCCGCAAATCCGAGGTGTATTGAATGATCTTGTCTTCCGCCAGCAAAGTCTCGACGGCGATGGCGCCGAAAAATGGCGCCAGCAAGGCGCGCGCCCGGTCCGCCTGCGGCATGGCGTTCGGCGCCAGGCGCAGCGCAATGCTGCCGTCCGCATGCTGGTGCACGCCAAACACGGCGATGGCCAGCGGTTTCAGGGCGTGCGTGATGTCGATATTATTGATCCAGTCGCCATTGTCCGTCCGGTAGCGCAAGGGACTGCGTCCGGCGAGCCCCGCCAGCACGGGACCATGCGGGCCATGCGCCAGCGACGCGTAGTCGCCCGTGCGGTAGCGCAGCAGGGGCAGGCAGAAATTGAAGCCGCCCGTCACGGTGATTTCGCCGCGCTCCCCGTCGGGCACGACGTTGCCTTGGCCATCGAGGATTTCCACGTACAGCCGGTGCTGCAGCAGCACGTGGCCGCCCGCCCGCTCGTCGTAGACGGCGACGGGGCCCACTTCGTTGAGCGAATAAATGTCGAGTACGGGGCAGCCGAAGGCCGCCGCCAGGCGCGCGCGCATGCCGGGCAGGAGCATCATCGACACGGACAGCAGCGCGGCCGGCTTGTGCGTCATCGGCAGGGTCAATAGCTCGGCAAACGAGATGGGGTCGCCCGCGATCAGCTCGGGCGCCATGGCGTCCAGATAGCGCGCGCGGTCGTCCGCATCGCGCCAGTCGTCCACGTGCAGGTTGATCTTCGCCAGGCCCGATTCCCCCATCGTGGGCGTGACGGAGACGTAGGTGAAGCAACGGCGCTGATGCCCCAGCAGCATCACGCCCACCTGCCCCGCGCCATGGCGCAGGGTCACGCCGAAGCGCGCCAGCGCGCGCTTGTGGAAAGCCAGGTAGCGCCCCGCCACCAGCGGGTGCGAAGCGATCAGCAGCGGATGTCCCGTGGTGCCCGTCGTCTGGAAATTGATCATGCGCGCCAGGTCCGCGTCGTCGGGCACGAAGGCGGCGATGTCGTGCGCCAGCTCGGCGCGGCTGACGGGCTGCACGTCCTGCAAGCGCGCCGGCGGCGAGCCGCAGGCGCGGTAATGGGGCACCGTGGCATACGTCGCCTTGAGGAACCCCGGCAGCCAGACTGGCGGCGCATCGGTGCTCCAGCCGATATCCGCCAGCATCACTTCCTGCTCGTAGACGCGCAAGGCCGCCACCTCCGCGGCCAGCAGCTTGTTGCCGCTGCGGTTGCGGTAGCGGGGGGCCGCAGGATGGCTGCGCAGTGTTTCCAGCATGCGCGCGCCGTCGCGCGTCAACGTGGGGCAGTAGTCGCGGTCCGATTCCCAGGCCCCGGCGGGCTGATTACTCTCCACGCTCATTCGCGCGACCACTTGTCGGCCGATTCCTCGGCTGCCTTCTTCGCCAGCGCTTCGCGTATCTCTCGCGCGCGCTGTTCGGCCAGGCGGCTCGCTTCGAGCAGCCTGCGGCGCTCCGTGCCGCTGATGGCGGACAGCCTGTCCGTGGCCTGCGCCACGCTTTCGTCGCGCGGCCGGAAACCCAGGCGCGCCAGCACGATGCGCGCCAGTTCCTCGCGCCGCTCCGGGTCTTGCGTGAACTGGTGGGCCGGCGTGGCAGCGGCCAGCTCGCGCGCCGCCTCGCCCAGCACCTGCAGCAAGTCCTGCTGTGCCAGGCCCTGCGCGATGAACCACGCGTCGGCCAGCAGCCAGCACGCGATCATGGCCAGCGCCAGGCGGTTGCGGTCCGCCTTCACCTGCGCGCCCATAAAACCCTGCAGGGAAGAAGCCGGCGCGCGGGCGCCATGCAGCAGCAAAATGTCGTTGACCAGCGCGGCAACGGCCACCGCCTGCGCATTGGCGACGCCGGCAATGCGCGGCTCGGCGAGGAATTCGACGGGCGTGTCGGCCAGGCGGTGGGTCAGGGTTTCGAGGTCGGGACCAATTTGCATCATGATGTCGTTACCTTAACCCAACGGCAAATACTGGGGTCAGACCCACCGGGTCTGCCCCCGGAATTTTGCTGCGCATATTCATCTTGTTTAGCTCTTCACATAGTGCCTGCGGCTGAACGCCCGCGCAAAATCCAGCAAATCCTCGTAGCGCTCGACGGCATGGATATCCCAGCCCTGTTCGCGGCGCGCGCGTTTCAAATCGTCATAGGTCTGCTGCAGCCATGTGTGGCTGGCCGCGCCATCCCAGTCGCGCGCCAGGTTCAGCGCCATGGTGCCGCCCGCGCCGCCCTGGGCCAGCGCTTTCGCCGAGACATCCCAGCCGCTGTTGCCCAGTTCATCCTTGTCGAACATGGTGGTGATGCCATCGTCGGAAATCATCAGTATATGCGCCGGCCGTTCGCGCCGGGCCGCATACGTCTGGCGCAGGCGGTGGATGGGGAAACAGGTGCCGCCGCCAAAAAAGCCCGTCAGCACGCCGAGGATCAAGTCTTCGTCGCGCACGAAGCCGGGCGTCTGCATCACTTCGTTCTTGCCGCTCCACAGGGTCGCCTGCACCTTGGCGCCGGCGCGCAGAGCCGACAGCGCAATGACGGCGCCGGCCAGGGTCAGGAACGAGGTGTGCGCCTGCGGGTTCGGCATGGAGCCGGAACTGTCCACGTACATGTCCAGGTCGACGGGCACGGCGTCGACGGCGCGCGCCGGTTCGCGGCCATACACGCGGCGCACGGTGGTCACGCCAGGCACGGGGTGCGGCGACTGCAGCACCGACTGCAGCCAGTCGACGTCTTCCAGCGGATCGCCGGTCTCCCACGCTTCCAGCCCTTCCATCTGCGGCTCCTGCGATTCCGGCGCGGGGCGGCTGGGGAATGCCACCAGGTGCGGCAAGGCTCGCTCGCGGTAATAGCGGATGGCGATTTCATGGTCGCTCAGGTCTACGCCCGACGCCTTCAAAATGTCGCCCAGCTCGAACGGCTCGCGCAGCTGGCCGCCGCCCGGCCTGGCCGGCGCATCGCCCTGCGGCTCTTCGCCATCGAGGCCGGAAATGCGCGTGTCGTGGACGGGATGGATGGCGCCGCCCTCCTCGTCATCCTCGATCTGCTGCGCGCCATATGTCTGGCACCCGCGGGCCGCATCGCGCGTGTCCTGCAGATAGCGGCTGGGATCCAGGCCGCCGCCCAGGGCATCCGTGTCTTCCACCAGGTAGGGCAGGAGCAAGGTGGCGAAGCGGCCCGCCGCCAGCATCCAGTCATTCGCGTACACGCGGATCAGGCGCGCGCCCAGCCAGGCGTCCGTGTCCAGGCGCTCGTCGGCCGCCCCTCCTCCCAGGTCTCCCTTCTGCAACTGCCACAGGTTTTCGTAGATGCGCATGTACAAGGTCCAGACGCCGCCGCTGGCTTTGCCGTCCGGCGCCGCCTCCCGCCCCTGCTGCAGCTTGCGGTAGATATCGGCCATGCGCAGGTTCGCCTGGCGCTGCAGGCGGTCGTTGATGAACAGGTCCGTGTACAGGTTGGCCACCATGGGTGCGTGCTGCTCCAGAGTCGGCAAGGCGCGGCGCATGCGGGCCAGCAGGCGGAACTGGTCAGTGGCGCTGGCCGGTGCGAGGATGTGGTGGCCGATTTCATGGGCGAGGATTTCCAGCGCGTAGTCGTCCAGCCCCAGCTCCGTCACCAGCGGCAAGTCAACCACCACGCTCTGGTCCAGCAGCCGGATCATGGCGAAGCTGCCGGACAAGCCCTGCCCGCTGGCCTCGACGCGGCTGGCGCACAGGCTGGGATCGCGCAAGCGCGTAAACTTGCTCCATACGGCCAGCGCCTCGGGCCAGGCGGCGCGCCAGGCGTCGATCAGCGCGGTATCGGCATCGCTCTTCATACGAGCGGCAGCAGCCGGATGGCATGCGTCCACGGCGAGGTGATGGCCAGCGTATGCGTATTCGCGGCCAGCGCGATGTCGCCGGGCGGCAGGTCGAGCGCGATGCTGCGCGCGCCGACATGCACGGTGGCGCCATCGAGGCGCACGAATGCCGGCACGCCGGTTTGCGCCGACTCAAATTCCTGCGCCGTGGCGCCATGCAGCACGGCGCCATAGGCGTCGGCCACCAGCAAATAATGACGCTCGGCGCTGCGCACGGCAAAACCGTCCGGCGTGGCGCGCACCTGCGGCGGCGTGCCGAAGCCGCCGCCCAGGCCAGTAAAGCTGCCGAACTCCCGGCCATCGGCATTGCCGCGCCAGGGATTGGCCATGAGCTGCGCATGCACCTGCGGCCAGTGCGCGCCCGGCTCGCCAAAGGCGGCCAGCGCCAGCGCGGGCGGCAAGGTGTCGGCGGCGGCCAGCGCGCCCAGGCGGAACTGCGCGACGCCGGCGCGCCACGCCAGCACCTGGCCCACGGCGCGCAACTGCGCCAGGGTCGCGACCTGCGGCGCCAGGGCGGCCAGTTCGCGCTGCCATTGCGCGGACCGCGCGCCTGCCACGCCGCCCAGGTGGATGGCGGCATTGCTGAGCATGCCCAGCGCCTCGACGGGCGCCGCCGCCAGCAGCGGCGCAAAGGCCGGTGCCAGCTCGCGCCACACGCCGTTCAGAAAAGGATTTTTTGCGGCCGGCCCAGCCAGGCCATGGCCCACCAGTTCCAGCGCCATGTCGTAGGCGGCCAGGGCGACGCTGCCCGCGCGCTCGGGCGCAGCGGCGGCCACGGCCACCACCAGCGGATCGACGCCGTCGCGCAAGAAGGCGCCGAAGGCGGCCATGTCGAGCGCCGGAAAGCGCCGGCGCGCTTCCGCGGCGCGGCCGTTGAACTGGGCGCGGCCGCTGGCCAGGATGGCCGCAAAGGCAGGAGAAATCATCGCCGTCCCTCAATCACTGTGCGAAAAGTGCAGCAGATAGCGTTCGCCATCTCGCTCGAAGGCGATCTCGTCCCAGTGGATCGCGTACCATATTGGCGGCGTCATCGTCACGGCGTGCGCGGCGAATCCGGCCAGCGACATGTCCAGCGCTTCCAGGAAGGCGTTGACGAGGCAGGCGCGAAAACGCTCCGGCGGCGCCGCGCGCATGTGGTCCGACGAGAAGAACCAGCGCTGGCATGCCTGCTCCAGCTGCGCGCGACCGCACGGTGCCACCGTGATCTGCCACAGGAGCGCCGGCAGTTCGCGCGCCGGGGCGCTCGCATGCAAGGCGTATTCCTCGACGCGCAAGCCCAGCGCCGTGGCCAGGTCGGGCGCATCAGGCAGGCGCTGCAGCTCATAGCTCGCGCACAGGTCGCTGGCCTCGCTGTTCAACCTGGCCAGCGCGTCGAGAAAGCCGCGGCAGTGATCGATATTCAGCGCGTCATTCATTGCGAACGCAGCCAGCTGCGGTAATTCGTATAGCGCTGGTGCAGATACTTCAATTTCAGCAGGTCGTCGTACAGGGGGCCATACAGCTTGCGTCCCTTCGTGCGCTCGCCGATCAGTTTTTCGATGCGGTTCAGGCGCGCCAGGGTTTCGCGTTCGCTGACGCCGTCCAGGCCCAGGTCGAATTCCGCGGACAGCACGCCCACGGGATCGTCGCGGTCCAGGTCCAGGCGGTTGAATTCATCGTTCGACAAATCGAACAGGCGGCGCAGCCAGCCCAGCCTGTCGCTGCGGTAGGCGGCGTTTTCCGGCAGCGCGAAGAATGGCGCATCCGGGTCCGGCTGCAGCTTGTTATGCAGGACGAACGGCAGTACCTGGCGCAAGTCGTCCAGCGCCACTTCACCGTTGCCGCGGAAATACGCCATGGCCTTGGCATAGATCAGCAGCGCCATCAGGGTGCGCACGGAAATGCCATTCAAGGTCTGGCAGCCCAGGTCCTTCAGGCGGTCGCGCCCATTGTCGGCCGCCTGCGCGGCACCCCGGTCGGCGCCAGCCAGGCGCGCCGTATCCTTGGTCATGTATTCGAACTGGCCGCCCGCCGTCTCGAACAGCTCGAACTGGCTGGCGAAAAATTCCAGCCGGCGCCGCACGGCGTCGGGCACGACGACCTGGCGGATATCGTTGCCAATCCGGTCCACTTCCGCTTCCGTGAAGATGATATCGGGCGGCACCAGCTCCTCGGGGCGCACATTTTCTTCCACGCGCAGCAGCAGCTCGTTTAAAAAACGCGGATTGAAAGCCAGCGCCTGCACCGTCACGTCGACCCGGTCGCGCAGCGCCTCGATCACCTGATAGGTGCCGCCGCCCTGGTCGTCATTGGCCGTCAGATACCAGGCCGCTTCCGGGCACTCGTAGATATGGTTCAGCACTTCCGCGTAGTTGTCGCCCATGACGGTGAGCAGCGCGCTTTGCGTGCGCGTGGGGATGCGGTTGTATTCATCGACGATCTTCACGCGCATGCCCAGCCAGGCGCGCCAGGCGATGCGGATGTCGTCCATGCTTTGCGCGTTCACCAGGTCCGCCGGCAGCGGGTTGCCCAGCAGGTCGGCCACCGTCATCTGCGGGTGGCCATGCTGCATGGCGCGCTTGACTTCCTTGACGGTGGAGCCGGCCAGCACGCCCATCAGCAAGGCGCTGGCCGTCTTGCCCCGTCCCGGACCGCCGACGAACAGGCATTTGCGGCGCGTGGCGAACGTCAGCAGGGGCAGCAGAATGAAGCTGGAATAGCTTTGCGCCGATGGCAGGTTCAGGGTGCGCCGGCTGTCGCCCACGGCATACGTCTGCGACGGGCCGTCGTTGTACTCGATGTCGTAATGGGGGCTGATGATGGCGTGGTTGACGATCCAGAAATAGGCCTGGCGCAGCTTTTCGTCAAACGGTCGCGCTTGCGCCTCGCCGTCGCCGTCCAGCGCGATGGGCCCCTGGTATAAATCCGCCACGTCAAACTGCCGCGCGGCAGGCGCCGCCTTGGGCTTGGTGGGGGCTTGGGACAGGCGCTGGAACAGATTAAAAGACGGCATGGCAATACTCTTCCGTTAAGGAAATGAAATTATTGCACAAGCCACCTGCAAGCACCGGTTCAGATGACAAGCAACTCAGCCCGCCATTGGCGTGGCCAAAAACACCGGCTGCTGCTCGGCCAGGGCCGCCAGCGCGGCCACAGCCGGATAATCGCTGGCCGCCATCACGTCGGGCACCATCTGCTGAGCAAAACTCCAGGCCACCGCAATGGTGATGCCGGCAATACTCAAGCAGTCTGGCGCCTCCTGGCGCAGTGACGCTTCCAGCTGGGTCCAGGCCCCATGCAACTGCAGCTGGACGCGGTCCAGCCAGGGCTGGTGCTGCTTTTCCTGCGGGCGCAGACGCCGCTCATAGACGATCTGCACGGCTTTGTCGCAGGCTGCCAAAGCATAGCTGGTTTGGCACAGCGCGCGCAGGCTGGCCCGGCCCGGCTCCGGCCTGATGCGGGGAGCATGCGCGGCCAGTTCCTCCAGATACGCCAGGATCAACGTCGAGTCCATCAGCACCTGGCCGTCATCGGCGACCAGGGTCGGCACCTTGACGGCAGGATTGACGGCCTGTACCTGGTCGAAATCGGAAAACACCGACAGGGGCCGGTGTTCATGCTCCAGACCCAGCACTTTCATACCGATGGCAACGCGCCTGACGTAGGGCGAATCGAGCATGCCGATCAATATCATGGTTTAACTCCTCTCCAGTTGATGAATAAACGCGATCACTTGCGCCGCGACGGCCGCTGGCGCATCCTCCATCAGGAAGTGCCCGGCCTCGTCAAACAGGTGCAAGCTGGCGCCGGGAATATCGCGCTGCAGGCGATGGGCATACGCCACCGGCTGCCACTCGTCCTGCTGGCCCCATAATATCTGTACCGGCACGGTCAGCTGCGGCAGTTTTTCGGCAAAGTCCATCGTATAACAGGCGTTATAGTGCGCCACCTGGTGCTGGTTAAACGAGGGCTGGCCCACCACGCCGCACAGCGGCTCCAGGTAACACCGCAGAAGCTCGCCCTGCATCCGATCCTTGTGGAAAACGGCCATGCCCAGCTGGCGCGCCATCGTGGCGCGATGCTCGCTGGCGGGCGTCAACGCACACCGGGCGAAATCATCGCGCAGATGCTTCCAGGTGGGCGACGGCCAGGAATCGTAGCTGGGCGCGTCGGCGATGCTCAAGCTGCGCAGGCGCGACGCGTGGTCGAACGCCAGGCGCAGCGCAATGGCGCCGCCGATATCGTGGCCGAACAAATGGGAGGTCGGCAGTTGCCAGTGGTTGAGCAAGGCCGCCAGCAAGGCCACCTGCGCCGCTACCGAGGTATCGGCCTCTACGGGCCGCTCCGACCGTCCAAAGCCCAGCAAGTCATACTGGTGCACTTGGCAACCGGCATCGACGAACAGCGGCACCAGTTCGCGCCAGATAATACTGTTCGCCGGCGTGCCATGCACCAGCACCAGCGGCGTGCCTGCGCCATGGATGCCGGTGGCGATACGGTGGCCGTAGATCAGGGCATGGCCATTCAACAGCGGTTCTTGACTCGTCATCAGATGTCCTTTTGTTTGCGGAACCTGCAGGCTAAGGCTTGACTGAACATGACGCCAGTGACATTATTTTTCTCCTCAATACAACTTTTGTCATAACCTATGAATGTGCGCCTATCCGTCGATGCCCTGCGTGTGTTCAGGGCAGTGGTACAAACCGGCAGCATGAGCCAGGCCGCCAGCCTGCTCCATCTGAGCCAGTCGGCCGTCAGCTGGAAAATCAAGCGACTGGAGCAGCAGCTCGATTGCCTGCTGCTGGCGCGCAGCGGCGGGCTGTTTGGCACGACCGACCAGGGCGCCATGCTGCTGCGGCATGCCGTCAACATACTCGATGCCCACGATGACGCCGTCGCCCATTTTTCGCCATCTGCGATGCATGGCCGGCTGCGCATCGGCGTGACGGAGCAGATTTCATTGACGGACGTGTGCGCGGTGCTGTCGCAGTTCTCGCATCACCACCCCAAGGTGGACGTGCAACTGGTGGTGGAGCAAAGCCAGGTATTGCGCGAACGCTTTGCCGACGGCGTGTTCGATGTGATTTTGCATCAGGATTTTGCCGGCATGGCGGCGCCGGCCGACACGCTATTATGGATAGAAACGCTGCATTGGTGCGCTGCCACGGCAGAACAGACTTTGCCGGGCGAGACCGTCAAGCTGATCACCTACGGGCCGCACTGCTTTTACCGCCGGCTGGCCGAGGAAAAACTGGGCCTGGCCGGCATGGCCTGGAGCGTGGGCCTGGAATGCCCGTCGGTGGCGGGCGTGCTGACCGCGATTGCCGCCGGCCTGGGCATGGCGGTGGTCAATGAACGCAAGCTGGGCCAGGGCGTGCACCGGCATGCGGCACTGGAGCGGCTGGCGCCGCTACCCCGTGTCGCCAGCCTGCTGCGGGCCAATGACAACCTGCCCGACCCCGTGCGTGACGGTTTTTGCCAGCTGCTGCTGGCAGCATTGCAGAACACGAGGCATGATGGATCCCGTCGCTAGCGATGCGACCAGAGCAGGTCAACCTTCTCGTCGTCGGTCAACCACCAGCGCTTTCCGTCCTTGTCCTTGTGCACACCGAATATTTTCTGGTAGTTGTAGGTCTGGCAGTGCAGCTTCAGCCAGGCGTGGTAGTAGTCATCAAGAAAAGCGCTGAATACCTGCTGGAAGCGTGGTTCGCTGGCGTCTTTTTCGGGCAACTCGAAGCGGCCTATTCTGGCAACGATGTGCGCGATGTCTGTCCTGCTGACGCCGTCGCGTTTCACGGGGTCGGGCAAGGCGACCCTGAACGCCAGCACTTCCGCGCCCTCCTCTTCCCACCACTCGCGCAAATTGAAGCGGGAAATATCCTTTCCGCTTAGTGCCTGCAATTGATCCGCGAGTCTGTCGTATTCGGCGTTGTCGTCGTCGCCATGTGTATCACAGAACTGCGTATAAGCCAGTATCGATGCCAAAATCGTGGCATACCTTTCTTCCGCCACAGCCAGTGGGGGCTCCAGCGCTTTCTCTGATTGCATGCTCACCCTTGTTTGATGACGGGTGCTGGCGCCTCGGCGCGCCAGCGCCACCAGCCCAGCGCCACGCAGGCCAGCAGCAAGGCCAGCAAGCCCGCCACTTCATGGCGGATTTCATACAGCGAGGCGCCCATCTGGTTGAGCGCCACAAAGCCCTGGATGCCGGCCGTCGACGGCAGCAGCCAGCGCAGCCATTGCAGCACGACGGGCATGGATGACACGGGCCAGGTCAGGCCCGCCAGGAACAGCACGGGCATCGAGGTGGCGATCATCAGCTGCGTACCCCGCTCGCGCGTGCGGAACAGCATGCCCAGCAGCATGCCGAACGCCGCTTCGGCCAGCGAGAACAGCACCAGCAGCAGGAGCATGCCGCCAAAGTTGCCGCCACGGGGGTAATCCTGGAACCAGAAGACGAAACCGAAGAAATAGCAGCAATTCAGGAAGGCCACGGAAGCAAATGCCAGCAGCATGCCCGCGTAGCCACCGGCCGTGCGCTTGCCGGCCAGGGGAAAACTCTTGCGCTGATACCAGGTGCCGAACAGCATGGTCATGCCGATCAGCAAGGTCTGCTGCACGATGAGGGTGGCCACGCCGGGCACGACATAGGCGCCATAACCTTCCTTCACGTTAAACAGGGGCACGGCGTCGAAGGCGATGGGCGAGCGCTGCTCATTGGCCTGCACCGTCGATGGCGTACCCGCCCCAAGACGTTTCAGTTCGATACCGGCGGACACCGTGCCCACCACTTCGGCCAGGCCATTCAAGGCCACCTTGTTGAGCATCAAATACAAGCCGTTGCCCGCCACTTGCGCGTGGGCGGCGCGCCCGGCCAGCACGTCCGTCTGCAAGCCGTCGGGAATGATCAGCACGCCCATCACCTGGTCGCGCCACAGCAAATCCTGCGCCACGGGCAGGTCGGGCGTGACGGCGACCACCTGCAGCGACGGGTGGGCCATGGCAAAGCGCGTCATCTGGCGCGACATGGCGCTGCGGTCCTGGTCGACGACGGCCACGGGCACGCGCTGGACGATTTCCGTCGAATACGGCAAGGGATAAAAGAACGAGTAAATGATGCCGCCGATGAACAGCAAGGTCAGCGCGCCCTTGTCCGTCAGCATGGCGCGCCAGGTGGCGCGGAAGGCGGCCCAGGTCATGTGCGCCCCCAGGCGGCAGACGCGTTGGCGCGGCGCGCCAACAGCAACAGGCCCACGGCGCCACAGCCGATGGCGATGCCGGCCAGTATCAGCATTTCCTGCACGCCATAACGCCACGGCGCGCCGGCCAGCCAGTATTTGGTTTGCAGCTGCAGATAATGCGTGAGCGGCAAGGCTTCCGCCCAGGCGCGCGCCAGCGGCGGCATGGACAGCAAAGGAAAGGCCTGGCCCGCGAAGGCAAACGCCGGCGCCGTAATGAACGCGGCGCCGGACAGGGCCAGCCGCATGGACAGGGTTGCCGCGATCAGCAAGGTGCCCAGGCCGCAGTAAGCCAGCACCAGCAGCAGCATGCTCAGCATGAGCGCCGGCAAGCTGCCCGCCACGGCCCAGCCCCGCGCCAGGCTGAAGAACAGCAGATACAGCAGCGCCAGCGCCACATAGGCGATCAGGGGAAACAGCAGCTTGGCGCCCACGGCACGCAGCCAGCTGCCACGGGCCGAGGCCAGCCATTGCGGCACGGTGCCGTCGCGCAATTCGCGGCCGATGCTGGTGACGATAGCAACGACGATGAAAATCTGCAGCATGGACGGCATCAGGGCCAGCGTGAGGAAGGCTTCATAGCTGATGTTTTCGTTATACAAACTGTTCAGGGTGGTGCGGATCGGTTCGAACTGGGCCGCCGCCTGCAGGGGCGCCATGCCCTTCTTCACGCGGGCCGTCATCTCGATGCCGGCCGACAAGGTCGTGCTGACCGTGCGCACGTCGCGCAGCAAGGCGCCCGCGTGCGAGGAAAACTGCGCGTTATACATCCATTGCACGGTGGCCTGGCGGCCGCCCAGCAATTTCTTTTCAAAGTCGCCCGGTATCACCAGGTAGCCGAACGCCGTGCGCTCGCGCAACTGATGCAAGGCATCGTCGCTGGACGCCACTTTCGCCGTCACGGCGATGCCGGGCGATGCGTCCAGCCAGCGCGTAAGCTGGCGCGACAGGGTGGAGTTATCGTTATCGATGACGACGATGGGCAAATCGCGCGCGATGCCTGCAGAAAACACCAGCCACAGGATGGCACACAGGACGAGGGGAATCCAGCTGAGCATGCCCATATCCCAGAAGTCGCCGCGCAGCCGCCCCCACTCGCGCGCCAGCGCCGAACCCGCTACTTTATCCGCTTCGCTCATCGCCGATCAGAGCGGCGGAAACACGACCGACATGCCCGGGCGCAAGCCGTCGACCTTGATGGCGGGACGCAGGCGGATTTCAAACGTGCGCAAGTCCGTGCCGCCCGGGCGGGCCGCGCGCCAAGTGGCAAAGTCGGGCAGCACGGCCACGGAACTGACCTTGAAGCTCACTTGCTGTTTCAGTGCAGGCACGTTGGCCGTGTGCGTGCTGCCCATGGCAAACGCGCCCATTTCATCCTCGCGCACCTGCAGCACGGCCCAGGCGTCATCGAGGTTCACCAAGGTGATCACGGGGAAACCCTGCGGCGCCAGTTCGCCGGGCTGGATCTGGATCTTGCTCACCTGGCCCGCCACCGGCGCGGCGATCTTCGTTTCGGCCAGGGCGATTTCCGCTTCGGTCAGCACGGCGCCCACCTGGCGCGCCTGGGCCGCGGCGGCCGTCTTGTCTTCCGGACGGGCGCCTTTTTGCGCCATGTCATACTGCGCGCGGGCCGCCTGCGCCAGCTGCTCGGCGGCGCGCCACTGCGCTTGCGCCTCGTCGCGCTTCTGCTGGGCGATCACGCCCTGCTCGTACATATTGTTGACGCGGGTATACGTGGTCTTGGCGATGTTCGCCCCCGTTTGCGCCCGTTCCCAATTGGCTTTCGCCGCGGCAACTTCCTCGGGACGCGCGCCCGCTTCCGCCTTCTTCGCCACGGCATCGGCCGCCTGCGTGGCAGCCGTGGCTTGCGCGATCTTCGCCTGCACTTCCGGACTGGTCAGCTGGAACAGCAGCTGGCCCTTCTGCACGTTCTGGCCCAGCTTGACGTACAGCTCGCCCACCCGGCCCGGGACCTTCGACGAGACGTTGACTTCCTGCGCATCCATCTGCCCCTGCAATGGCAGGCGCTGCGGCTGGAAGGCCTGGTACAGGCCCCAGCCGACGAAGGCCAGGACAAGGATGGCGGCGACTATGGCCAGTGGTTTTTTGGAAGTGCTCATTATTTGGTGTCCACAGGTAATTGGATATCGGCCGAGGCGGCCAGGCTGCCCAGGCGCTGCGTTTCGCCCGTCGCTTCCAGCAATTGCGCCAGTCCCATCACATAGTTATAGGCCGTCTGCGCCCGCTGGGTCTCGACCTTGGCCAGGTTCAGGCGCGCATCGACCACTTCCAGCGACGTCACCTGCCCTTGCTGGAAGGCCACCGTTTGCAAGCGGATATTTTCGCGCGCCAGTTCCACCGACGACGCCGTGGACAGATACTGGATGCGGGCGTTTTCCAGCGCGCGCCAGTTCTTTTCGATCAGGGTGGGAATGTCGCGCTCGGCCTGGCGCGCCACCACCTCCACCCGCTCCTGGTCCAGCTTGGCGGCGGCGATCATCTTGCCCGTATTGATGCGGTGTACCAGCGGCACGGCCACGACAAGGCCGATGGCCCAGTTCGAGCGCACGAGCTTTTCGCTGCCGCGGTTCAAGTTGTAGTTACCGACGGCAAACACGGTGGGCGTGTATTCCTTGCCGTGCAGCTTCAAGGCTTGCTCGGCCTGCACGCGCTTGCTGTCGATCTTTTTCCAGTTCGCGTTTTCGCGCATGCCCGTGCTGATGAACGATTGCAAGGTGCCCACCGGCAAACTGTTGACGAACAGCGGCGTGCTGGGGCGCACCTGCGTTGTCGTGGCCAGCAGGCGGTCCAGCGCCACCTGGGCGATTTCCTCGTCGCTGCGCGCTTGCGCCTCGTCGCTGCGGGCGCCGTCCAGCGCCACGTCGGCGCGCAGGCGCTCGGCGCGTGAAATCAGGCCGCCCTTTTCCAGCCTGGCCGCATCGCGCTGGTGTTCCGTCACGCCGGCCGTCACTTCGGCTCGCACGGCCACCACCCGCTTGGCCAGCAGCAACTGGAAGTAGCGCTGCGCCACCAGGGTGGCCAATTGTTCTTCCGCTTCCACCCGGTCCGCCTGCGCGGCCAGGGTCAGGCTGGACGCGAGTCCCTTGACGGCATCGAGGCGCCCGCCCGTGTAGATGGGCCACATGCCCAGCAAGCCGAACGAGGTCAGGTCAGTGACCACTTCGCGGCTGAGGGAATTGGGAATCTGTGGCCTGGGCAAGCCGGGAATCGGCGGCAGCACGGACTCGATGCCGCCCACCACGCCGGACAGGCCGCTCGTATCGATATTCAAGTCCGTCGACAAACGGCCGCGAAACGCCGTCAAGTCCACCGAGGGGCCGTCGATATTCGACAGCGCTTCGGCCTTTAATGTTTTCGCGCGCACGTCGAGCGCCGCGCCCTGCACGGCGCCGGAAGCCGCGGCGGCTTGCTGCAGCGCTTCGTTAAAGCTCAACGGCGCGGCGGCCGGCACTTGCGCCACGGCCGGTAGCGCCGGCAGCGCTGCGGCCAGCGCGCCAGCCAGTAATAAATGTCCTTGCAATCTGCCCATGTAGCGTCCAGTCAATGAATGAGGGGAAAGCACGGGATTGCCATGTTTATACTTTCACAATAGCAATTATATGCAAGGAAGTCCATTCCAGCCTGCACTGCAGGAAAGTGTCGCTTCCACGCAAAAACGGGCGCCTCTTGCGGGGCGCCCGGGGCCGTCAATCAAGCACGGTGAAACTTACTTTTTCGACTTCTTGTCACCCTTGCCGCCCTTTTCCTTCTCAAACACGGCGAAGAATTCCGACGCCATGCCACGGATGGCGCGGCCGATGTTCGCGTAGTCGTATTCGTTCAGGTTGGCCAGCGAGACGCGGCCCGACGGGTGCGTGGTGCCGAAGCCGCGGCCCGGAAGCAGGATCACGCCCGTTTCCTCGGCCAGGCGGAACAGCGCTTCGTTCGGTTTCAGTTTTTTCAGCAGCCACTGCGAGAATTCCTCGCCATGCATCTGCGCGGCCAGCGATTCCATGTCCAGCAAATGGTAGTAGCGCACGGAGTTGGCGTCGTGCACCATCGGCAAGCCCAGTTCGCGGTACAGCGCCTGCTTGCGGCGCAGCACGATATGTTTCATCGCCTTCTTGTATTTTTGTTCCTCGTCCATCAGCGAGAACAGGGAGAACAAGGTCATCTGCGCCTGCACGGGCGTGGACAGGCCGGCCGTGTGGTTCAGTGCCACCGTGCGGCTGTCAGCCACCAGGCGGTCGATGAATTTGAGCTTGCGCGGCTCGGTCGTGATGGAATGGTAGCGCGCGTCGAGCTGCTTCTTGACGGTTTCCGGCAGTTTGGCGATCTTTTCATCCAGGATATTGTTTTCATGCGTGGCCACCACGCCCATGCGCCAGCCCGTCGCACCGAAGTATTTCGAGAACGAATACACGAGGATGGTGTTGTACGGGCAAATGGCGAACAGGGAGACGAAATTGTCGGCGAACGTGCCATACACGTCATCGGTCAGGATGATCAGGTCCGGACGCTTCTTGATGATCTTGGCGATGTATTCCAGGGTCTCGTCGTCGATCTTGACGGATGGCGGATTGCTGGGGTTGACGAGGAAGAAGGCCTTCACTTTCGGATCGAGCAGCTTGTCCAGTTCTTTCCTGGTGAACTGCCAGTTGTTCGATTGCGGCGCGTCGATGTGTACGGTGTTCAGCTGATAGTCATTGAGCTGGGGAATTTCGATGTACGGCGTGAAGATCGGCATGCCCAGGGCGATGGTGTCGCCTTCCTGGATGATGTGATTCGATTTCAGGCTGGCGAACAGATACGTCATGGCCGCCGTGCCGCCTTCGACCGCATACATGTCGAAGTTGCCGACGAACGGGTGTTCGCCGATCATTTCGCGGTGGATATACTGGCCGACGATTTTCTCGGACAGGCGCAGCATGCGGTCCGGCACGGGATAGTTGCACGCCAGGATGGCTTCGCACATCTCGTAGATGAAATCGCCCGCGCTCAGGCCCAGCTGGTCGCGCACGTACGACACGGCCGCCTCGATGAAATGCACGCCCGGACGGTCGGCATGCTGGCGCACGAAGATTTCAAAGCGCGATTCGATGCCGTCGCGCGTGGGGAAGCCGCCCACGCCTTCCATGTACACATACGACCGTTCCGCTTCCGTCATGGCGAACTGGCCGAACTGGAAGAAGCCGTGGCGTGGGGTGGTCGCCAGGAAATTCGGGTTGCCGCGGCCCGCGTTCAGCATCAGGCGGTTGCTTTGCTTGGCCGTCTGGATCAGCGCATCCTTGAGTTCGAATGGGCTCAACAGGGCGAGTTTATCTGGGTTACTGAAATCC
This sequence comes from Janthinobacterium foliorum, assembly GCF_978021625.1. Taxonomy (NCBI): domain Bacteria; kingdom Pseudomonadati; phylum Pseudomonadota; class Betaproteobacteria; order Burkholderiales; family Oxalobacteraceae; genus Janthinobacterium; species Janthinobacterium foliorum. Next base: position 115,276 of record NZ_CDXDQE010000009.1, read on the forward strand.
ATTTCTGCTACTCCTTATTAGACAAGTGAGGAGGCCCCGTGCGGGCGGCCTGGATAGTACTGATGCTCGCTGACTCAGACGAAGGCCACGACGAGCGGGCCCAGCAAGGTCAGGAAAACGTTGGCCAAGGCATAGGTGATGGCAAATGGCACGGTGGGGATGGAGTTTTGCGCCGCGTTCAGTACTTCGCCAAACGCGGGATTGGCGCTGCGCGAGCCGGACAAGGCGCCGGCAAACACGGCAACGTTGTCATAACGCAAGACGTAACGGCCGATCAGCATGGTCAATATCATCGGCAGGATGGTGACGACGACGCCCACGCCGAACAGGGTCAGGCCATGCTGGCGCACGGTTTCCACGGCCTGCAGGCCGGAGGTGAGGCCGACGACGGCAACGAAGCCGGCCAGGCCCAGATCCTTGAGGATTTGCACGGCGCCGCTGGGCATGTAGCCAAACGTCTGGCGCTTGGCGCGGAACCAGCCGAACACCAGGCCCGACAGCAGCACGCCGCCGCCGCTGCCCAGGGTCAGCGGGATGGAACCGATGCGCGCCACCAGCAAGCCCACCAGCAGCCCGACGACGAGGCCCGCGCCCATGTAGACGAAGTCCGTCTTGGCGCTTGGCACGATCATGTAGCCCACTTCGGCCGCCACGCGCTTGACGTCCTGCTCGGCGCCATAGATGGTCACCACGTCGCCCGTCTGCACCACGGTTTCCGATTGCATGGGCAGGACCTTGCCCATGCGGCTCAGCTGCACGACAAAGATGCCGTGACGCACGCCCGGCGCCGTCGCATTGCGGATCTCGCCCACCGTCTTGTTGTGATACACCTTGTTGGTCAGCACCATGTCGCGGCGCTGCATCACCAGTTCCATGCCTTCGACGGCATGCAATTCCTTGCCCAGCTGGGACGACACGCTGAGCATGGCTTCGCGGCGGCCCACCAGCAGCACGATGTCGTCGGCCGCCAGCACCAGGTCCTGGCTGACGTCGATGACCTGGCCGTTGCGCTTCACGCGCTCGATGGTGATGGCCGTGTTCGGATTGGCGCTTTCGATGTCCGCCACCGAACGCCCGGCGCCCGGACCCACCTCGTAGATGCGGCCGATGAGATCGGGTGCGGCCGGCGTCTGGCCAGGTCCCAGCACCTGCACGCCTGCCTGCAGCGCCGTTTCCGCCTTGATCGCATCTTCGCGGATGGTGCGGCCCATGAGTTTCGGCAGGATGTTGACGCAGACGATGATGGCGCCAAACGAGCCGAACACATAGGTGACGGCATAGCCGACGGCCACGTTGCCCTGCAATCGCGCCACTTCGTCCGCCGCCAGCCCCAGCTTGGCGATGGCGTCGCCGGCCGTGCCGATGATGGCCGACTGCGTCAAGCCGCCCGCCGCCACGCCGGCCGCCAGGCCCTTGTCGAGGTCGAAGATCTTGGCCATGATGACCACCGTCAGCAGCGCCGTCACGGCCAGCACCACGGCCAGGATGATTTCGCGCACGGACTGGCGGCCCAGGGAATTGAAGAACTGCGGTCCGCTTTCATAGCCGACGGCGTAAATGAACAGTGCGAACAGCACCGATTTGACACCGGGATCGATGGCAACGCCCACCTGGCTGACGAGCACCGCCACCAGGAGTGAACCGGCGACGCCGCCCAGCTGGAAGGAGCCGAACTTGATCTTGCCGATGTAGTAGCCCACTGCCAGGGAGAGAAACAGGGCAATTTCAGGCGACTTCTTGAATAACTCGTGCAACCATTCCATGCTGACCGCCTTTCGTTTTGAAGGAATTCTTGACTATGACTGCTTGCCCGCCGGCGCGCGCCTCATGCGTGCACGGAACCGGCCAGGGCCACGATGAGCGGCCCCAGCAGGGGCAGCACGACGTTCGAGATGGCATACGTGATCGTGTAGCCCAGCAAGGGCGTGGAATTGCCCGCCGCGTTCTGCACGGCGGACAGGGCCGGCGTGCTGCACTGCTGGCCGGCGATGGCGCCCAGCAGCACGGGCGCTTCCAGCTTCAGGAAAAAATGCCCCACGCACAGGGAAATCGAGGCGGGAATGGCGGCGATCAGCACGCCCATCAGGGGCAGCGACAAGCCGTACTGGCGGATCAGGTCGATCGCCTGCGGTCCCGAGGCCAGGCCCACGCAGGCGATGAAGGTGGCCAGACCGATGTCTTTCATCATGTCCAGCGCGCTCGGGTGAATGCCCGGCATGCCCGGCTTTCTCGCCTGGTACCAGCCGAACACCAGGCCCGTCAGCAAAGCGCCGCCGCCCGTGCCCAGCGAAAAGGGAATGCCGCCCAGCTTGGCACTGAAGCCGCCGATATACACGCCCAGCACGATGCCGATGCTGGCGTAGACAATATTGCTGCGGTCGCCCGTGGGCACGCGCTTGCCGATGGCGGCCAGCGCCGTGTTCAATTCCCGCCCTTCCGTCGTGCCGTACAGGCGCAGCACGTCGTCGCGCTGCAATGCCAGGTCGGGCAGCGGCGGCATGCTGTGTTCGCCCCGGATGACGGCGGCCACGTGCACGCCGGCGGGCAAGGCCAGCTGGCGCAAGGGCTGGCCCACCAGCGCTGCCTGCTGCAGCACCACTTCGACGGCCGAAACGGCCATGTTCAGGCCCGTCGTGTCGGCAAATTCGTCGCCCAGGATGGACTCGGCCGCCACCAGCGCGGGGCGGTGGCCGATCACCAGCACTTCGTCATTGGCGCGCAGGCGCAGCTCCGGCACCAGAGGCAAGACCTTGCCATGCCGGCGCACGCGCGTGATGCTGGCGCGGCCCGCGAAAATAGTTTGCAGCGAGTCGAGGCGGCGCCCCGCGCCACGGCTGATGCGGTAGGCCCGCCCCACCATTTCCGGCGTCGCCTGCAAGTCGTCGGCGCCCGCCTGCGCGCCGCCCATCTGCGCCCACAGCTTGTCCGCTTCCTCGCGCAGGTTGACGCGCAGCAGCAGCGGGAAGATCTGGCTGGTGATGATGACGATGGTGATCAGGCCAAAGATATACGTGATCGAATACGCGGTGACGACGTTGGCCTGCAGCTCGGCGATGCGCGCCACCGGCAGGGCCAGCTTGGAAATGGCATCCGTGGCCGTGCCGACGACAGCCGATTCCGTGGCCGCACCGGCCATCATGCCGGCCGCCGTGCCCTGGTCCAGGCCCATGATGCGCGTGGCCAGCAAGACCAGCGCCAGCACCACCACCACTTCGATCAGGCAAAGTATGCCCAGACGCAAGCCCTTGGCATTCAGGTTGGCGAAAAACTGGGGACCGCCCGCGTAGCCGAGGGCAAAGATGAAGAGCATGAAGAAGACGTTCTTCACGCTGGCGTCGAGGGTAATGCCCACTTGCCCGATCAGCAGCGCGGCGATCAGGGTGCCGCACACGCCGCCCAGCTGGATCGGGCCGAAGCGTATCTGTCCCACCGCGTAGCCCAGCGCCAGCGCCAGGAACAAGGCCAATTCCGGTACCTGGTGCAATACCGACGCGATCGAATCGAGCATGAGCTAACCTTCGAAATGATAACGGATGGTTACTGAAATCGGGCGTTCCCGGGCTGGCGGCAGCGTGCGGACGAACGGGCGTATGGCTTCCCGCACAGCACCTGCAACCGAGGGCTACGCCGGGAAAAAGTTGTAACGTGGAATCATATTCGGCGATATATTTACAAGTGTCAACAGGTGTTCTGTTGAACTCGTCTTGATATTAATCACATCGGCCGCGCACGATTGAAGTACCTATTTGACATGAATCAACAATACCATTAGTAATGTTTTTGACGGTACCAGAGTGCCTTGCGGGCCAATGGCGTTTGCTCCGTCAGGTCCCCATTCACCAGCTCCAGCACCTGGCGCCGGGACAGGTTCAGTTCATCCGTGACGCGGCCAAAATGGCGCCGGAACAGGTGTTCGAAACTGCCATCGGCCAGCATCTTTTCCAGTCCCGTTTCGATGTGGCGGGCCAGCTCCGGCCGATGCTGCCCGACGAAAAAGTACAGGGCCGCCGGATAGCGGATCAGCAGGTGCGCGTCCAGCGCCAGCGGCAGCCACGCATGGCTGGCCAGCTCGCTTTGCGCCTCGATCACGGAGCGGGGAAAGTAATCGATGCGGCCGGCCGCCAGTTGCTGGAACAGGCCTTCATACGTGCTGGACGTGTCGATGCGCAAGCCATTCGATTGCAGGATGGCGGCATCGGGCCAGTCGGCCATCTGGCCGGCCGACAGGTGCGCCAGGTCAGCAGGCATGCGCCTGCCGCGCAACAGCTGTGGTCGGCGCGCATGGATCAGCGCCACGCGCCAGCCGATCAATCCCCGGTCGATGGGTATGCGCACGGGCAACAATTGCGCCTCGCGCGCGCGGCTGGTGGCGGCCCAGACGATGTCCACGCTGCCCGTCCCTGCCGCGATCTCGTGGATGGCGCGCGCCTGCACCATGGGCAAGGTGGAGCGGCGCAGCGCATATGCCTGGCCCGAGCGTTGCAACGCCTGTTGCAGCAACGCCGTGACGTAATCTTGCTGCGGATCATCATGTGCCTGGTGGCGCGGATACAGCAGTGGCCGCGGCGCGGCCACCGTCGCGGCGAGGGCGGCATCAAGCGGCCAGAGGCTGGCCAGCATGAGCAGGGAACGGCGCTGCATGGGCCTTCCTTTCCAGCGCTCTTATCAGAAAAACAGTATCGCGCAGCAAGGCACGCTTGTCGACTGGAATATGGAAACTGTGTACAAAACAACAGCAAGTCAGGATGACGACCGGCAGTGCGGAATTAATCCAGATCAATAAAAGTACAAATACAAAAATATTTATACGTGCTGCTCTGGACGGCTTGCGCGCCCTCGCCTACGCTGTTTTTTTATTTGAAAAACAAGAGGTATGCATGCAAACAGCACGCTTGAATATCATCGGCATGGACCACGAAGGCTGCGCCGACCGGCTGACGGGCGCCCTGGAAGCGGTCGCCGGCGTGGCCACCGTCTGCGTCTCGCTGGCGCGCCACGGCGCCACCGTGCAATTCGACGAACGCCTGGCCACCCAGGAGCGCCTGCTGGCGGCCGTCAACGACGCCGGCTTCATGGGCGAAGCGACGGATGAAGAACAGCTGTCCTCGTGCAGCGGCGCCTGCGGCCACTGCCGCCACTGAACGCTTCCCGGCGCGCCCTTCCCTCCCCGGCTATCCGCCGCGCGCGCCGCGGTCGCGCAAATGGGCCAGCACGCGGCGCGGCCCCAGCGCATGCAGGTCGAACGGCGGCAGCTCGATGGCGTCGAGCGTGTTCTTGAACAGCAGGCCCAGTTCCGTGTCGCCTTCCAGGCTCAGGCGACGGCTGAAAAACAGCGTGTCCGGGTCTTCCTGGCGCCGCGCCAGCAGCATCAGGTCATGCACGCTGGCGGCGATGCACAGCTCGGGCACGTCCGCATAGCGCTCGGCCACGAAGACCGTGCCCTGCCACTCGAAGTCGAAGGCGATGCCCGCGTCGAGCAGCCGCAAGCGCAGGCTGCGCCCTTCCAGGCTGCGCCGCACATCGTCGGGCAGCTGCGGCGCCAGCAAGCGGTTCAAGCCCTGCACGAACAGCCAGGAAGCGGGATATGGCGGCAGCTTGGACAGCAGGTCGGCCAGCGGCTCGGGCAGCCGGTACGACGGTCCGCCTTTGCACAGGCCGGGAGTGGCGGCAACGGGAGCCGGAACGGGGAGGGGCAGTCTTTCCAGTTGATCTTGCATGGGGTTCCTTTCGCTACAGTCAATGGGCGGTGCGCTGTTCCATGCCGGGCTGGCCATGCCAGTAGCCATCGCAGGCGCCGGCGGGCTGGCAGGCGGCCAGCTGCGCCTGGGCACCGATGCCGCTGACCTGGCCGCGGCGGGCGCGGTCAAAGATGGCGATGACTTTTTCCGTATGCGTGGCTTGCGGGCTGATGCGCGCCACGGCCACGCCCATGTCGCGCATGGCGTCGAGTTCGCGCACCAAGTTGTAGACCAGCGCCGACTGCGTCTGCGTGCCGTTGAGCACGAGGAACGGCACTTCGTCGCGCGTGCGCAGCAGCAGGCCGTCCGGCTCTTCCAGGCAGCTGTAGCCGCAATCGTCCTTCGGCAGGTTGCGGTTGCGCGCCGTGAAGCAGCGGGCGGAAAATGCCAGCGGCATGCGGCCGTAGGCAAACACTTCCGTCTCCAGCCCGTCCGGCTTCTGGCGCTGCATCTCGGCCAGCGCCGTCTGTCCCATTTCCAGCGGCATGACCCAGCGCTGCGCGCCCAGGCGCGCCAGCAATTGCAGGCTGGGGCCATTGAACAGGTTCAGGTGCGGCCCGGCGACGAAGGGCGCGCCCTTCTCCATGCAGTGGACGGCGCCCATGTCGTTCGCCTCGACCGTGTAGCGGCCATTGGCCGTGATGCGGCGCAGGGTCGCCAGCTCCGCGCCCGCCTCGATCAGCGCCTGCGTCGACAGCACCACTTCCTTGCCGGAAGCGGCCAGCATGTCGGCGATATCGAGCCAGTCGGCCAGGCGCAGCTCATGCCGGCGCGAACACACGGTTTCGCCGAGATACACGATATCGACGGCCGTGGCGGCGATGCGCTGGTAAAACTCGAAGACGGTGGCGCGCGGCCAGTAATACAGCAAGGGGCCCAGTGAAAGCTTCAGCATGTTCATCCTCTATTTCCATGATCGGTGGTAAGCACCGAGGGTGTGCTGCTGGCCCTCGGCCAGCTTGTCCATGGCCGCCATCCAGCCCGGCTTGACGGCGTAGCGCGCATTGCCCTCGCGGCAGGCGTCGATCGCTTCGCGCCACACGCGCGTCACCTGCGCCACGTAGGCAGGGCTGCGCTGGCGCCCCTCGATTTTCACGGCGCGCACGCCCATGGCGATCAGCTGCGGCAGCAGCGCCAGCGTGTTCAGGCTGGCCGGCTCCTCGATGGCGTAATACTCTTCGTCGTTGACTTCGAAGCGCCCCTTGCACAGGGTGGGATAGCTGGCGTTCTCGCCCGGCGCATAGCGGTCGATCAGCACGCCGTTCAGGCGCGATTCCAGCCCTTGCGGTGTTTCCAGCCAGCGCACGGATTTCGCCGGCGAGCACACGCCATGCGTGTTCGGCGCCTCGCCCGTCGCATACGACGACAGCGCACAGCGCCCCTCGACCATCACGCACAGGCTGCCAAAGCCGAATACCTCGATCTCGACTTCCGTCTTGCTGATCAACTGCTCCACCTGCGCCATCGACAGCACGCGCGGCAGCACGGCGCGGGCGATGCCGAAGTGTTCGTGGTAAAAATTGATGGCCTCGTAATTCGTGGCCGAGCCCTGCACGGACAAATGCAGGCGCAGCTGCGGGTGGTGCTGGGACGCATAGGCCATCAGGCCCGGATCGGCGACGATCATGGCGTCGATGCCCGCCTGCGCGGCGCGGTCGATGGCGCTGCGCCACACGGCCCAGTTGTGCGGCTGCGGATAGGTGTTCAGCGCCAGCAAAACCTTGCGCCCGTACTGGTGGGCGTAGCGCACGCCCTCGGCGATGGCCTTTTCATCGAAATTGAGGCCGGCGAAATTGCGCGCATTGGTGGCGTCGCGAAAGCCCAGGTAGACGGTGTCGGCGCCATTGTCGACGGCCGCTTTCAGGGCGGGCAGGCTGCCGGCGGGACAGACCAGTTCCAGCGGCCCGGCCACGCGGGTGGCGGTGGTTGATTCAAGCATCATGATGTTCAGTTCCCGTGTCGGCTCAGGGTGCAGACTATAGCGCCGCGCAGGGCGCGCAGTCCTTGACGCAGGTGAAGGAATGCACGCATGGCTGGCGCGTTTTCCACTTGCTTGACCACGCTGTAAAATGCGCCACCCTTATCCGATCCTGCCTATTTCCATGCCCCGCAAACCGCTGCTCATCTTCCTGCTGACCCTGTTCCTCACCGTGCTGCAAATACAGTGGGCATCGCCCGCCGACGGCTACGATGCCGAAGCCCTCTCCATCCTCTCGCCCGAAGCGCTGGGCGCCTGGCCCGGCGTGCTGCTGCTGTTCCTGCAAGCCGTCTTTGCGCGCCGCCAGGTGCCCGTGCTGCGCCAGGTCAGCCTGTGCACGGGCATGCTGGCCGTGTACTGGCTGCTGGCCAATTACGTCACCTTCGACGCGCGCGTGGCCAGCTGGAGCACTTATTCGGCGCTGGAAATCTGGCTGCACGTGCTGCCCGCCTCCGTCATCAGCATCGCCATCTGCGGCGCCGCCTGGTTTGGCGCCGCCTGGCTGATCCTGCGCCAGGCGGGCGCGAAGAAAAGCCGCTGAGGATTTTTTTTCACCTGCATCAAGGATTCGCCAGGCAATGGCAGGCGCCGTTTGACGCCACTACATTTAGTGATTAATCTCCATGAAAACACCGCATGTTGTGTTTATTGGAGGTTTCATGACGACAAATGCAGTTCCCACCCCGCGCGGCCAGGTCGATGTCGCCGCATCCATCAATGAATACCTGGAGCGGCGCGACTGGCGCGTGAACGCCAACGCCAACCAGGGCTATTCGCTGGGCGGCCTGATCCTCAATGTGTCGGGCAAGGTCATCGCCAATTACTGGCTGGACCAGGTGTATCCGCCCGAAGTGGGCGCGGCGCACCGCGAGGCGGCCCTGCACATCCACGACCTCGATATGCTGGCCGGCTACTGCGCCGGCTGGTCGCTGCGCACCCTGCTGCACGAAGGCTTGAACGGCGTGCCGGGCAAGATCGAGTCTGGCCCGCCCAGGCACATGTCGAGCGCCATCGGCCAGATCGTCAATTTTCTCGGCACCCTGCAAAACGAGTGGGCCGGCGCGCAGGCGTTCAGTTCCTTCGACACTTACATGGCGCCGTTCATCCGCCAGGACAGTCTGCGCTACGAAGACGTGCGCCAGTACATGCAGGAACTGATCTTCAACCTCAACGTACCGTCGCGCTGGGGCACGCAGACGCCGTTCACCAACCTCACTTTCGACTGGGTCTGCCCGGACGACCTGCGCGAGCAGGTGCCCGTGATCGCCGGCCGGGAGATGGATTTCCGCTATGGCGAGCTGCAGGCGGAGATGGACATGATCAACCGCGCCTACATCGAGATCATGATGGCGGGTGATGCCAAGGGCCGCGTCTTCACCTTCCCCATCCCCACCTACAACATCACGGAGGATTTCGACTGGCACAGCGAGAACGCGGAACGGCTGTTCGAGATGACGGCCCGCTACGGCCTGCCCTACTTCCAGAATTTCATCAATTCGGAACTCAAGCCGAACATGATCCGCTCCATGTGCTGCCGCCTGCAGCTGGACTTGCGCGAACTGCTCAAGCGCGGCAACGGCCTGTTCGGGTCCGCCGAGCAGACCGGGTCCCTGGGCGTGGTGACCATCAACTGCGCGCGCCTGGGCCACTTGTGGCGCGGCGATGAAGCGGCCTTGCTGGCCGACCTGGACCGCCTGCTGGAGCTGGGCAAGACCAGCCTGGAAATCAAGCGCCGCACCATCGAGGAGCTGATGCAGCAAGGCCTGTTCCCGTACACGAAGCGCTACCTGGGCACCTTGCGCAACCACTTTTCCACCCTGGGCGTGAACGGCATCAATGAAATGATCCGCAATTTCAGCGGCGACGCGCACGACATCACGACACCCGAAGGCCATGCGCTGGCCGTGCGCCTGCTCGACCACGTGCGCGCCCGCATGCTGCAATTCCAGGAGGAGACGGGCCATATGTACAACCTGGAAGCGACACCGGCCGAAGGCACGACCTACCGTTTCGCGCGCGAAGACGGCAAGCGCTATCCGGCCATCCTGCAGGCGGGCACGCCCGACAATCCGTACTACACGAACTCGTCGCAACTGCCCGTGGGCCATACGGACGACCCGTTCGAGGCGCTGGAATTGCAGGACACCCTGCAGCGCAAATACACGGGCGGCACGGTACTGCACCTGTACATGACGGAAGCGCTGTCGGACGCGAATGCCTGCCGCGAGCTGGTAAAGCGCGCCCTGAGCCGCTTCTCGCTGCCCTACATCACCGTCACGCCCACCTTTTCCATCTGCCCGCGCCACGGCTACCTGGCCGGCAAGCACGAATTCTGCCCCACCTGCGACGCGGAGCTGATCGCCCGCAAGCAGGCCCACCCTGTTCCATCACTGGAGGAAACGCCATGAATGCACGTCCCGACTTCACTCCCGCCATCACCCTGCTCGACAGCGAACGCCAGCGCTGCGAAATCTGGACGCGCGTGATGGGCTACCACCGCCCCGTCGCCTCGTTCAACATCGGCAAGCAGGGCGAATTCCACGAGCGCCAGTATTTTACGCAGGCCAGCGCCAAGGTTGGCCTGCCCGCCTGCCATGGCGGCTGACTTGAAGGTGGGCGGCCTGACGCCCTTTTCCGCCAGCGACTATCCAGGCAGGCTGGCGGCCGTGGTCTTCGTGCAGGGCTGTCCCTGGCGTTGCGGCTATTGCCACAATCCCCATCTGCAGCCGCGCACGCGGGAGGGCGCCATGCCCTGGCGCGACGTGCTGGCCTGGCTGCGCCGCCGGGTGGGCCTGGTCGACGCCGTCGTCTTCAGCGGCGGCGAGGCGTGCATGGACCCGGCGCTGGAACGCGCCATGCTGGACGCCAGGGCGCTGGGCTTTGCCATCGGCCTGCACACGGCCTGCATCTATCCGCAGCGCCTGCAACAGGTGCTGCCCCTGGTCGACTGGGTGGGTTTCGACATCAAGGCGCCGTTCAGCGACTATCGACATGTGACCCGCGTGGCCGGCAGCGGCGACCCCGCGCGCGCCTGCCTGGACGCCATTCTTGCCAGCGGCGTGGCCCATGAATGCCGCACCACCGTGCACCCGGACCTGCTGCCCGACGCGCAATTGCTTGAGCTGGCCGCGAGCCTGGCCGCGAAGGGTGTCAAGCACTATGTGCTGCAGCAGTTCCGGCCCGATGGCTGCCGCGATGCGGCACTGGCCGGCCGCCTTCTGCACGGCTATCCGGCGGCGCCGACGCTGGCGCAAATCGGCGCCATGTTTCCCCGTTTTACATTCCGTAATCATGGCAATTGAGCCTGCCGCAGGATAATTGTGAAAAGCCCCGCAAAATTCCCCGTTCTGCAACGCTGAAATGGCTGGCGTGCTGTAATGTATCAACTGTGCCGCGCACCTCGCGCGGCCCGTTTGTTTCCTCATTCAGCATCACAGATAAGCGTCATCCATGAACGATTTCACCGCAGTCAGCCCAGGCTCCACGTCTTCCCACCACGCCGACATCCTGTACGGCCCGCCGCGACCGGATCTGCTGCGCGAGGAAGTGCTGGCAGACCTGCTGGAAGCGACGGCCCGCCGCTGCCCGCAGCACATCGCCCTGATCGACGGCGAGCGGCGCATCAGCTATGCGGAACTCGATGCGCAGGCGGGCCTGGCGGCGGCGCGCCTGGTGGCGGCCGGCGTCAAGCCCGGCGACATCGTCGGCCTGTGGCTGCCGCGGGGCGCGCATTTGCTGCTGATGCAGGCGGCCATTGCCAAGGCGGGCGCCGCCTGGCTGCCCGTCGATGAAGATACGCCCGTCGAGCGCCTGCAGGTGTGCCTGGACGATGCCAATGGCGCGGGCGTCGTCAGCTGCGCGCAGTTCGCGCCGCGCCTGCTTGATGCGGGCATGCAGCGCCCCGTATGGACGGCGGAAAGCCTGCTGGCGCCCGCCGCGCCGGGCGAACACCTGCCCGCACGCGGCGAAGTCAAGCCCGAACACCCGGCCTACGTGATCTACACGTCCGGCTCCACGGGCAAGCCCAAGGGCATCTTGATTTCCCAGCGCAGCATCTGCCACTTCCTGCGCAGCGAAAACGCCGTGCTGGAAGTGGTGCAAGCCGATACCGTCTACCAGGGCTTTTCCGTCGCCTTCGACATGTCGTTCGAGGAAATCTGGATCGCCTACCTGGTGGGCGCCACCCTGTGGCTGGGCCCCAAGGACATCTCGGGCGACCCGGAGGCGCTGCCGCGCGCGCTGGCGGCCAACCGCGTCACGGTGCTGCATGCCGTGCCCACCCTGCTGGCCCTGTTCGCGGAAGACGTGCCGAGCCTGCGCCTGATCAACCTGGGCGGCGAAATGTGCCCCGAGTCGCTCGTCGAGCGCTGGTCGCGCCCGGGCCGCGCCATGTTCAATACTTACGGCCCCACCGAGGCCACCGTCTCATGCAGCCTGGCGCGATTGCGGCCCGGCGAGCCCGTCACCATCGGCACGCCGCTGCCCAACTACGGCCTGCTGGTGCTGCAAGTGGCCGAAGCGGGAGAAAACCGTCCCTTGACCCTGCTGCCGCGCGGCGAAACGGGAGAACTGTGCATCATCGGTCCCGGCCTGGCCGAGGGCTACCTGGGCCGGCCCGACCTGACGCTGGAAAAATTCCTGCCCAATCCCTGGAGCACGGGTTGCGACGATGCGCGCCTGTACCGCACGGGCGACCTGGCGCGCATCGATGCGGACGGCCAGGTGCTGTGCCTGGGCCGCGCCGACGACCAGGTCAAGATACGCGGCTTCCGCGTGGAACTGGGCGAGATCGAAGCCGTGCTGGCGCAGCAGGCAGGCGTGGGCACGGTGGCCGTCCTGCTGCGCAAGGACGACGGCATCGACCAGCTGGTGGCGTACATCGTCGGCAGCGACGATGCGCCGGCAGACGCCCTGGCGGCGAAAACCCTGCGCGCTGCCTTGAACCTGCACCTGCCGCCATACATGGTGCCGGGCCGCTTCGAGCTGCTGCCGCTGATGCCGCGCCTGACCTCCGGCAAGATCGACCGCAAGGCCCTGAAAGCCATGCCCCTGTCGGCGCCGCCGGCCGGCGAGGCGGGTGAATCGGACGTGCCGGAAACGCCGGCCGAAGCGGCCCTGTTCGCGGCGCTGGCCAAGCTGTTCCCGGGCCAGGCGATCTTGCGCCGGCTCGACTTCTTCAGCGACCTTGGTGGCCACTCCTTCCTGGCCGCGCGCCTGGCCTCCACCTTGCGCGCCGATCCCGCCTATGCGCACATGACGGTGCGCGACATTTACCAGAACCGGCAGATCGGCAAGATCGCCGCCGTCTTGAACGAGGCGCCCGCGCTGGCCACGCCGGAAGCGGAGTGGACGCCGCCATCGGCCATCAAGCGCTGGATCTGCGGCGCGGCGCAGGCGGCGGCCGTGCCGGGCCTCGTCACCCTGCGCATGGCGCAGTGGATGGCGCCGTTCTTCACCTATCACTTCTTCACGGGCGACGCGGGCGACACGGTGCCGCGCGCCATCGCCGCCTCCATCGGCGTGTTCCTGCTGGCGACCCTGGCCGAATTTGCCATTGCGATTGCCGGCAAGTGGCTGATCGCCGGGCGTTTGAAGCCGGGCAGCTACCCGCTCTGGGGCGTCACGTACTACCGCTGGTGGCTGGCCGACCGCCTCGTTGAATCGGCGCCCGCCTATCTGCTCAGCGGCTCCTCGCTGAACAGCTGGTGGCTGCGCGCCCTGGGCGCCAAGGTGGGCAAGGAAGTGGTCATCGGCTCGATGACCCTGCGCGCGCCCGACCTGCTGGCCATCGGCGACAACGTCAGCGTGGGCAATGCCGTCAACTTTGAAAACGCCCGGGTGGAGCGGGGCCGTTTGCTGCTGGGCCAGATCCGCATCGGCGACGACTGCTGCATCAGCTCCTATGCGATTTTGGAAGGCAATACCAGCATGGGCGCGTTCGGCCACCTGGAGGGCCAGTCGGCGCTGGCCGACGGCGCCACGGTGCCGGCCGGACGCGTGTACACGGGTTCGCCCGCGCGCGACACCGGTCCCTACGACCGTGCCAGCCAGCCGCCCCGCCCCGCCGTCTCGCGCCTGCGCCTGACCGGGGAAACGCTGTTCTTCTGCTTCGGCATGATCCTGATCGCCGTGCTGTTCTTCATGCCCGTCTTCCCCAGCTTCGTGCTGATCGACTGGTTCGACGAGCGCGAAATGATGCCGTGGCTGCAGGGCCGCGACGTGACGACCCAGCTGGCCCGCTACTTCCTGCTGGCCTTCCCCGCCAGCGCCGTGCTGATCGTGCTCACGGCCCTGCTGTCTGCCGCCATCCGCTGGGGCGCGCTGCCGCGCCTCAAGCCCGGCATCTCGCCCGTGCACAGCAATATCTATTGCGCCAAATGGCTGGTCAGCCATATCCAGGAATCGAGCCTGAACGTCCTGCACGGCATTTACGCCACCGTATTCGCGCCCTACTGGTACCGCCTGCTGGGCGCCAAGGTGGGCAAGGGCGCCGAGATTTCCACGGCCCTGGGCGTGGTGCCCGACATGCTGACCTTGGGCGACGACACCTTCATCGCCGACGCCGTCATGCTGGGCGACGAGCAGATCGACGGCGGCTGGATGACCATGCGCCCCACCGTCGTCTCGCACCGCAGCTTCGTCGGCAACGGCAGCTACATCCCCGATGGCACGGTGCTGCCCGAGCACGTGCTGATCGGCGTGCACACGCACGCGCCGCGCAATGAACAGATGCACAGCGGCGATACGTGGCTGGGCTCGCCGCCCATGCACCTGCCCGCGCGCGAACAGGTCAGCGGCTTTGCCGAACACCTGACCTTCAAGCCATCCATGCTGCGCCGCCTGGGCCGCAGCCTGATCGAAGCCTTCCGCATCGTCGCGCCGCACGCGGTGGTGATCGCCGTCGGCTACACCCTGGTGCTGGACGTGATGCCGATCGCGGGCGCCGGGCGCTGGGGCGAAGTGGTGGGCGACCTGGCCATTGCCGGCATCGCCTACGGCATTGGCAATTTCCTCGTGGTCGTGCTGTTCAAGTGGCTGCTGCTGGGACGCTACCGCAAGCATGCGGCGCCCATGTGGACGCCGTTCGTCTGGGTTTCCGAAGGCGTGACCAACCTGTACGAAGGCATCGCCGTGCCCAACTTCATGCGCTACCTGCGCGGCACGCCGTGGCTGCCGCTGGCCTTCCGCCTGTTCGGCTGCAAGATCGGCCGCGGCGTCTACATGGACACGACGGACATCACGGAATTCGACTGCGTGCACATCGGCGACTACAGCGAATTGAACGCCCTCACCTGCCCGCAAACGCATCTGTTCGAAGACCGCGTGATGAAGATCGATCACGTGGAGATCGGCCAGCGCGTCTACATGGGTCCGCGCAGCTCCGTGCTGTACAGCGCCAAGGTGGGCGACAATGCGCGCCTGGGTCCCTTGACCCTGGTGATGAAGGGCGAGCACATCCCCGCCGGCAGCAACTGGGCGGGCTGCCCGGCGGCACCGCTGCGCAGCTGATGGACCATACGGTTCTGTTGTCGGGCGACGGCGTGCTGGTCATCGGCGTCGCCGCCGTCCTGCCGCGCGCCGAAGCCCGGTTGCGCCTGCGCGCCGCCGCGCGCGCGGCGGCGGCGACATGGCTACAGATGGATGCGAATGGGATCGAGGTGGCGTCCACGCCTGGCCAGGCGCCGCGCCTGCTGCTGGCTGGCCGCGCCGCGGGCCTGTCGTTCAGCCATGACGAGGGCATCTCGCTGGCCGCCATCCACCTGCATGGCCCTGTCGGCATCGACGTGATGCGGGTGCAGGACATTCCCGACTGGTTCACGCTGGCCCGCGACTACCTGGGGCCGCAGGTGGCCGCCGAGCTGGGCGCCTGCCCTGCCGAGCAGCGCCCCCTGGCTCTGGCCCGCGCGTGGGCGGCGCGCGAGGCGGCGCTCAAATACGCGGGATTGCAGTTGACGGAGTGGGATGGGGTGGCGCCGGCTTGCCGCCTGCAAGCATTGCGCTTGGCGGCTCCGTATGTGGCGACCCTGGCATACTAGTCTTCCTTGCCCTCGGCCGCCCCGCCGATCTGGACGAAAATCAGTTTTGCGATAATACTGACGAGCAGCCCCAGCACCCCGATCAATTCCAGCATGGTCTTTCCTTTGCAGTGACAGCAGACCAATCCACTGTAGCGCGCTTGCGGGGCCCAGGCTAATATCAAATCCGGCAGTCACCGATCTCGAAAAGGCATACGATTGATTTCACTCAAACAGTTCAAGTATTTTGTCGAGATCGTCGATGCGGGCAGCTACTCGCGCGCGGCGGAAAAATTATATATTGCGCAGTCGGCCCTGAGCCGGCAGATCAAGGAACTGGAAAGCGAGGTACAGGCGCTGCTGCTCACGCGCGACGCGCGCCATATCGAGCTGACGCCGGCCGGCCAGGTCTTCTATGAGCGGGCCAGGCGCATCCTGGAAGACATCGAGGAAACCGTGCGCCAGACGCGTCACGTGGGCCAGGGCGCGCAAGGCATCATCCGCCTGCTGCATTCGAGTTCCGTCACCCTCACGCCCGCCATCGGCGCCGTGTTGAACCGCCTGCTGGCGCAGTTCCCCGGCGTATCGCTCGACATCTCCAAGGGATCGTCGGAAAACCAGGCGGCCGATATCGAAGAAGGCCGCGCCGACCTGGGCCTGGTGCGCCTGCCCACCCTGCGCAAGCACGCCAACATCGTCGTGCGCGAACTGTTCGCGGAAAAGCTGGTGGTGGCCGTGTCGTCGGCCTCGCCGCTGGCGGCGCTGCAGCGCACGACGATTGCCGCCCTGCGCGATGAAGCGTTCGTCTCGATCCCGCACAAGGACCGGGGCGGCCTGAGCTACCTGGTGGCGGGCCTGTGCCTGGCGCAGGGCTTCTTCCCCAAGGCGGCGCGCGCCCTGTCGCGCAAGACGTCGCAGCTGAACCTGATCGAGGCGAACATGGGCATCGCCATCGTCCCGGACAGCATGCGCCTGGTGGCGCCGCCCGGCGTGCGCTTCATCGGCCTGCCCGACGAAGAGTCGCACTCCATCGTCGGCCTGATCTCGCCGCGCGCGGCCAGCGGCATGGTGGCCGCGTTTACGGAAGCGTTCGTGCGCGAGATGGCCACACTGCCGGCCGCTTAGCCTTCCGCATACAGCGCCGCATCGGCGTCGCGCACGGCCGCCATCAGCAGGGCCAGCTTCATGACATCGAGCTTGCCGTCCGTGCGCACGCGCGAGCACAGGTCGATGCCGTAGGGCCGCACCTGGCGCAGCGCCTCCATCACGTTGCCGGCATCAAGGCCGCCGGCCAAAAAGACGGGACGGGGGCTGGCGCGCACGAAGCGCGCACTGACGGACCAGTCATGCGTGCGGCCCGTGCCGCCGAGTTCCGGCACGGCCGCGCCGGGGCGGCCCGAATCGAGCAAAAAGGCGTGCACGTGGGGCGCGTAGGCGGGGATCAGCGCCAGCGCCTGCGGCCCTTCCACATGAATCACCTGCACGCGCCGCACGTGCGGCAGCAGACGCGCCAGTTCCGCCACTTCGCCCGGGTCGACATGGCCGACGATCTGCACGGTCGATGGCTGCGTGGCGCGCACATGCTGCGCGATGGCCTGCGCCGTCGTCTCGGACGTCAGCAGGAACGTGGCCACGGGCGGCGGCGTCCAGGCGGCGATCTGCGCGATGCGCGCGTCGGGGATCGGGCCGGGCCCGGACGGCATGGCCGCCACCAGGCCCAGCGCGTCGGCGCCGGCGGCAATGGCCAGTTGCGCTTCGTCGATGGAAGCGATGCAGCAGATCTTGATGCGGGTTCTCATGGCCTGGCGTATTCGGGATGGATGAGCAACATTACAACACGGCGCGGCGCGCGCGCCAAGCCACGCGGTCAAGGCCGCGCGCGATTGTGTGCCAGAATGGGCCATTATCCACTTCCCGAGGCACCCATGGCCGACTACAAGAACCCCAGCTACGTGGCCCGCTCCATGCACCCGCGCTTCGATGCACTGACGTCGCCGGGCGAAGCCGTGCCGTATTCGGGCATCTACCGCTGCGACGGCTGCGCGCATGAAATCGTCTCGACGGAAGGCCACGTCATGCCGCCGCAAAACCACCATCAGCACAGCAGCGAGCAAGGTCCGATCCGCTGGCGCCTGATCGTCAGCCCGCGCTGATGCCGCGTGCCGCCGGGCGATGCTGCGGCGCAGATTGACAGGCGCCGGGCGCCGGCCGATACTGGACCGGGCCTTGATCGCCTGTACAACGCCACTGGAATGCCCGCATGCGCATCGTCGACTTTGAAGTCCGCAAGGAATGCCCGCCGCAGCTGTGCGATTGCGAACGCGAGCGGCTGCTCGGAGATCCGCAGGCGGACGTTGCCATCCTGCGCCTGAACCTGACGGAAGAAAAGCGTTTGCTCGCGCATATCGAGAACATCGGCGATTATGCGCAGCTGAAGAAGCTGCAGCAGCGCTTGCGCGACAACCTGGGCGTGGAACTGCAGATCGCGCCCGGCAGCGGCGAAGTGCGCACCGTGCGCGGTTTCCAGATCCGCCTGCTGGAACGGCCCGGCCTGTGCCGCAAGACGCGCGCCGCCATCCCCGCCGCCGTGCGCCGCTGCCTGGCCGCGCACCCGGAGATCGCGTTTGCGATCTTGAATGAAAACGATTTGCTGGGCGGGGCATAAGCCAGGACTGGGGTCGGCCCCTCAACGCCGTTGGCGTCAAGCTCAGTGCCAACGTATCCGGGGGTCTGACCCCGGCTCTACGCTGGGTGCCGTTACGCCGCGCGGATGGCAATGACCTTGCCCTGCGCCGCGCGCGCCCGCAGCTGCCCGCAGCCGCCTTCGACGTCCTGCCCCGCCGAATCGCGCAGCTTGGTCAGCACGCCCCGCTCGTGCAGGGCGGCGGCGATGGCCCGCGCCTTTTCCCAGCTGGGACGCCGGAACGGCAAGTCGTCGATGGCGTTATACGGGATCATGTTGAGCACCGCATACTTGCCCTTCAATAGCGCCACGATGCCATCCAGCTCGTCCACGCCATCGTTGACGCCCTCCATCAGGGTCCACTGGTACTGCACCGGGTAGCCCGTCAGGCGCGCATACGATTCGCCAAAGTCCACCAGCTGGCGCGGCGTGAGCCTGGGCGCGCGCGGCAGCAGCTGTTCGCGCAGCGCGGGCTTCGTCGTGTGCAGCGACAGCGCCAGTGCCGGTTTCACGCGTCCTTGTGGCAGGCGCTCGAAGGCGCGCGGGTCGCCCACGGTGGAAAACACCAGATTCTTGTGGCCGATATTGCCTTCGGTGCCCAGCAGTTCGATGGCTTCCATCACATTGTTCAGGTTATGCGCGGGTTCGCCCATGCCCATGAAGACGACTTTTTTCACGGGCCGCAGGGTCCGCGCCAGCACCACCTGGGCGACGATCTCGCCGCTGGTGACTTGCCGGATCAAGCCGTCGCGGCCCGTCATGCAGAACTGGCAGCCGACGGCGCAGCCCACCTGGCTGGAGACGCACAGGCCGTCGCGCGGCAGCAGCACGCTTTCCACCGTCTGGCCATCGCGCAGTCCCACCAGCAGGCGCGCCGAACCGTCCGCGCCCGGATGGGTGCTGAGCAGTTTCAGCATGCCCTGCAATTCCAGGTCGAGCGCGGGCAGGGCCTCGCGCACGGGCAGCGGCAGGAAATCCTCGGCGCGGCGCCGCCCCTGGTCGTGCGGCTGCGCCTGTATCCAGTCGCGCAGCACGCGCTGTTCGTGCAGCGGCTTGGCGCCCAGGGCCCGCAGGCGCTGGCGGAGATGGTCGATTTGCATGGCGTCCGAAGAAAAAAACGGCGCGCAGGAGTGAAGCCCGGCGCGCCGTATGGCAGGCGAGGGGCTTAGACTTTTTTGACGAATTCAGTCTTCAGGCTCATGGAGCCGAAGCCGTCGATCTTGCAGTCGATATCGTGGTCGCTGTCGACCAGGCGGATGTTCTTGACCTTGGTGCCCATCTTGACGACGCCGCCGCCGCCCTTCAATTTCAAGTCCTTGATGACGCTGACCGTGTCGCCATCCTGCAGGATGTTGCCGGCAGCATCGCGGTACACGCGGGCGCCCTCTTCCGCCGCCTCGCCGGCCGTCGCCGACCATTCATGCGCGCACTCGGGGCAGATCAGCTGGCTGCCGTCTTCGTACGTGAATTCGGACTTGCATTGCGGGCATGGTGGTAATGTGCTCATACTTCTCTCTGTCTGGTGAACAGCGCTGTGCTGTAAAAGCGGACAGTATACTGCCTACGCCCCGCATCAGCATGCTTTTTTCACCATCATTGTCAAGTGCGGCGAATAATCTCGATGGTGCTGTGGACGATTTCCTCGTGAATGCCGATGCGCGCGCGCAGCCGCGCCGCCGTCAGGCTGGCATCGCGGCTGACCACCGACAGGGCGCACGAATACAGCTGCTTGCCGACGCGCCAGACGTGCAGGTCGACGATGCGCGGCGTGTCGCCCGCACTTTCCACTTCCACGGCCTCGCGGATTTCAGCCACCACGGGGTGGTCCATTTCGCGGTCCAGCAAGACCTTGCCCGTGTCGCGCATCAGCTTTTTCGCCCACAGCGCCACCAGCACGGCGCCCGCGATACCCATCACGGGATCGAGCCAGCGCCAGCCATACAGCCAGGCGCCCGCCAGCGCGACGATGGCCAGCACGGACGTGGCGGCGTCGGCCAGCACGTGCACGTATGCCGCCTTCATGTTCAGGTCTTCGCCATGCTGCTCGTGATGTTCATGGCCGTGGTGGCCGTGCCCGTGCTCATGGCCGTGGTCATGGTGGCCGCCGAGGATCAGCGCGCACACCAGGTTCACCAGCAGGCCGAAGGCCGCCACCGCCATCGCCTGCGGATAGTGGATCGCCTGCGGAGCGAACAGGCGCTCGACGGAGGCCGCCACCATCAGCGCGGCCACGCCCAGCAGCACGATGGCGCTGGTGTAACCGGCCAGCACTTCGATCTTCCACGTGCCGAAGGCGAAGCGCGGGTCGCGCGCATAGCGGCGCGCTGCCGCATAGGCAAAGGCGGCCAGGCCGATGGCCAGCGCGTGCGAACTCATATGCCAGCCATCGGCCAGCAGGGCCATGGAGTTGTACCACCAGCCGGCGGCGATCTCCAGCACCATGGTGGCCAGGGTGATCCACATGACGAGGCGCGCGCGGCTCTCCGCCTTGCCATTGGCACTGTCAAACACATGTTCATGCTGCCAGGCGGAGAGGTCTTCCTTGAGCGATGGCGTTTGCATGGCGTGCTCCTTATTTGAGGTAGGTGCGCAGGATGCCGGCAATGTCGTCGGCGCCCCGGGCGCGTTCGGCGCCGGAGATATCGGGACTGGCCACGTGCTCGCGCAAGTGTTCTTCGATGACTTCGGCCATCAGGCCGTTCACGGCGCCGCGCACGGCGGCAATCAGCTGCAGCACGTCGCCGCAGTCGCGTCCTTCTTCCAGGCCCCTCTCCAGGCCTTCCACCTGGCCCTTGATGCGCTTGATCCGATTCAGCAGCCTGGTCTTGTTGTGCGCCGTGTGTCCCATGTCTTCATCCTGAAAAATACTATAGGGGGGTATACTATCAGGAAAGCGCGGCAATTGCGCAAGACGTAAAAAAGCCGCACCACCTCGCGGATGGACGGCTGGGCAAGGCCGGAATATGCGTTATGGCGCGGGCGGCGCGATCTTCTGCAGCTTGCTGGCCAGCGAAGCATCGGACAGCTCGCCCAGATGCGTGTCGACCAGGCGCCCCTGCCCGTCATAGAACAGGGTCGTCGGCAAGGCCGAGGAGCCGGCCGCCTTGCCCAGCGCGGCCTCGCCGTCGAGCACCACGTTGCGCAGGGCCAGGCCGGACGGCGTCAGGAAGGCATGCGCGGCGGCCGCATCCTCGCGCTGGTTCGCATACACGAAAACGACGTCCGCACGCGCCTGCTGCGCGGCAGCCAGCACGGGCATCTCGCGCCGGCAGGGCGGGCACCAGCTGGCCCACAGGTTCACCACCATGGGCTTGCCGGCGGCCAGCGCCGCCAGGCTGGCGGGCGTGCCATCCACCGTCTGCAGCGCCACCACGGGCAAGGCCGTCGGCTTGTCATACGCCAGCCCCAGCGCCGCGCTCAGCACGCCCCAGGCCAGCGCGCCGGCCGCCACGCTGGCCGCCAGCGGACGGCGCATGACCGCCATGGCCGGACGCCGGCAGCGCCAGGCGGCGACGGCCAGCGCGGCGGCGATGCCGGCCGGCGCCATGAAGCCGCCGTCGCGGATATTGATGATGGACCAGGGCGCGGACAGATATTGCTCATGCCAGCGCAGGACGAAGGCCAGCCGTGCCGCCAGCAGCCCGGCGATCAGCATGTCGGAAACGAGGGGACCGGCGTCCGACAGCTGGCGGTAGCGCCGCAGCCACCACGCCACGCCGTAGGCGGCGCACAGGGCAAGGAACAGCAGGACCAGGCCCGTGGGCAGAGCCAGGGGGCCGATTTGCAGGGACAGCATGGGCGCTTTCAATGGCGTCGAATGGACGGCCATTGTGCCCGATGCGGATTAAGGGGACGTTAAAACGGACGCTAAAACGAGGCCAGCGCTTCCTTGCGCACGAAATGCATGGCTTGCGGCTGGTCCACCAGCACGCACTGCTTGCCCGTGCGCTTGCAGTGGTCATGCACGCGCCAGTAGGCGTCGTGGCTGACGCAGCCCGTCTGGCAGATCACCAGGTCGGCCGCCACCAGGCTCGCCTCGAGGGCCGCCACGTCGTCGGCGCCGTCATCGCCGCCCGCGTGATGGAGGAAGCGCCCGCCGGCCTGCTCGATGGCTTGCTGCGCCACGTTGGCACCCCGCCCCTCCTCGCTGACGGTCCGCTCGACATACCGCCCCACGTACAGCACGGCTTTCTCGCGCACGCCGGCTAGCAGGTCGGGCTGCAGCGTGGGCAAGGGTGCAGCGGAAGGCGATGGCACCCACTGCAGGCGCAGCAATTCACGCATCAGGTCCTGCACCCGCTCGCTGAGCCATTCGACCTTGCGCGCCAGCCGCGCCCGCGTGGGCAAGCCCGGCGCGGCGGCGGCCAGCTCGGCCAGCTCCTCGCGGGCCAGCGCCAGCTTCGTATCGCGGATGACGACCTGCGCCCGCGCGCGCATCAGCTGTGCTTCCAGCTGCGCGATACGGGCAGCCTGTGCCACCTGCTCGGCCTGCATCGCGCCGCAACGCGCCTGCGCCCGCCCGTACTCGCCCAGCAGCACGCGGTGCTCGTGCGCGATGCCCTCCTCGATGTCGTACAAGATACCCATCCTGCCCTCCTCCACTGCGTGCGGCGCGCTGGCGCCTGCCCATATCCACCCCGTTGCATCGTATTATAAATGAGAATCATTATTATTTATCTATGCGCGTGCGCGGTGTAGGGGTATCGGCCGCGCCTTGCGCGCGTCAGGCGGCAGGCTGACAGGACTGCATGCGCTGCCAGACGTCATCCTGCACCTTGCGCACCAGCGCGATGCCGCCAGGCTCCTGGTAGCCCGGCAGTTTGTTCGGCCACGCCGTGTCGATCAGCAACTGGCGCCGCGGGTCGATCAGCAGGGACTGGCCCACATAGCTGCCCGTTACCTCGCTTTTATTGACAATCAGCAGGCGCGCGCCGTCTGCAAGCACCCGTGCTTCCAGCGAGACGCCACTACGCTCAGCCACGTCGCGCAGGCCGCGCTCGCGCCACCGCGCCTGCTCCTGGAACTGCGCCGCCGGAGGGCGCTCCAGCTTGACCACGGCCACCACGGGACCGTCGATGCCGGCCTGCAAGGAAAACCCCATGCGTTCCTGCAAGGCGACCCTATACGCCTCGTCCTTCACCTTGAGCCGGTAGCTGCCAGGACCGTCATAGATCTGCAGATCGGCCTGGTGATACGCCGGCTGCACGCACTGCCCATACTCATACGCGAGCACGTCCAGGAACGGTGGCGCTGCCATGGCAGGCGAGAGGGTGGCGCACAGGGCCAGGGCTGCCGCGGCGTGTTTGCTTGTGGTCATGGGCGTGGCGTTTGAGATGGGGGTGGCGAAGACTGCACTGTATCGCAGGGGGGCGGCGCACGGTTGGCTGGAGGCGTGGGCTGCTTTTGCTGCGTGGGCTGCGTTTGGGGTTGGGGTTGGGGTTGGGGTTGGGGTTGGGGTTGGGGTTGGGGTTGGGGTTGGGGTTGGGGTTGGGGTTGCGCTGGCTGCTACGGCCTGAGATGAGGGGACGGCGTTGGCCGCTGCGCGGCCAACGGCCGCGCGCAGCGCGGCAGAATGGCGATTCGGAGAGGGCCGGGCCGGCACGGCCCAGCCCTTCGAATCCCACCGTTCCGTCCAGACAAATAAAAAAGCCTCCCGCAGGGGAGGCTTTTTTATTTGATTCTGGCGGAGACGGTGGGATTCGAACCCACGATACAGGTATAAGCCGTATGCATCCTTAGCAGGGATGTGCCTTCGGCCACTCGGCCACGTCTCCTAGCTGATTACTCAACTATATCTCTGTAGCTAACTGCGCTGCAGCGACGAACGTCATAATATCGATTGCCCCCCCTTTGGTCAAGGGCGTGGGGCAATATTTTTACATTTTTAAGCTTTTTCCAGCTCGAACGCTTTATGCAGCGCGCGCACGGCCAGTTCCATGTACTTTTCATCGATCAGCACGGAAATCTTGATCTCGGACGTGGAGATCATCATGATGTTGATGCCCTCTTCCGACAGGGTGCGGAACATCTGCGATGCGACACCCACGTGGCTGCGCATGCCGACGCCGACGACGGACAGTTTCGACACTTTCGCGTCGCCCGTGATGCTGGCCGCGCCCAGCGATTCGCGGTTCGCTTCCAGCACGGCCAGGGCGCGCGCATATTCGCCGCGCGAGACGGTGAAGGTGAAGTCCGTTTTACCGTCGACCGACTGATTCTGTATGATCATGTCGACTTCGATGTTCGCGTCCGCCACCGGTCCCAGGATGTGGTAGGCCACGCCTGGGCGGTCGGGCACGCCGAGCACGGTGATTTTGGCTTCATCGCGGTTGAAGGCGATGCCGGAGATGACTGCTTGTTCCATGTTTGTATCTTCCTCAAACGAAATCAGGGTGCCTGAATTGGCTTCTATTTCCAGCGGCAACATCGGGTCGGTCAGCGACGACAGCACGCGCGTGGGCACGCGGTAGTTGCCGGCGAATTCCACCGAACGCGTCTGCAGCACTTTGGAGCCCAGCGAAGCCAGTTCCAGCATTTCTTCAAAGGTGATGGTCTTCAGGCGGCGCGCCTCGGAGACCACGCGCGGGTCGGTCGTGTAGACGCCGTCGACGTCCGTGAAGATCAGGCACTCGGCCGCCTTCATGGCGGCGGCGATGGCCACGGCCGACGTGTCGGAACCACCGCGGCCCAGGGTCGCGATATTGTCGTTCTCGTCGACGCCCTGGAAACCGGTAATGATGACAATCTTGCCCGCATCGAGGTCGCGTTTGACTTTTTCGTCATCGATCGACTGGATGCGTGCCTTGGTAAAGGCGGAATCGGTCTTGATCGCGACTTGCCAGCCAGCATAGGATACGGCTTGTTTGCCGATCGCCAGCAGTGCCATCGACAATAGGCCGACGGACACCTGTTCGCCTGTCGAGGCGATCATGTCAAGTTCACGGGGATCGGGTTGATCCATGATTTCCTTGGCCAGTCCAATCAGGCGGTTGGTTTCGCCCGACATGGCGGATGGCACCACCACGATTTGATGCCCAGCGTCGTGCCACTTGGCAACGCGCTTGGCGACATTCTTGATACGGTCAGTCGAGCCCATCGACGTACCGCCATATTTGTGGACGATTAAAGCCATAAGAGTGAAGTTTCCGCTCAAGAAGAATAAAAAAGGAGGGCTTTACTCTACATGCCGCAATGCAAAATAACAAGCTAAAAAGCGCATTAGCTCATACCAATTACACATATGGAAATAACCAATTCATGCAGTCCAGCTGGCTTGAACAGCCGCTTCCCGGCCGCCTTGCAAGCGGCCGTGGCGGCGGCTCCTGCGCTCAGCAGGACTGCCAGCGCAGGGTGACGCGGGGACGATCCAGCAAGCTCAGGCAATGACAGTCGAGGCCAATACCAGCCGCGAACAGCAATTGTTGCGCCGCACAGACAAGGGGCAGGCGTTCGCGCTCCCAGGCGGGCACGTCGAACGCCTGGTAATGGTATTTCAAGCTCTTGGTGGGACGGTTCAGGGCCAGCTTCAGGCGCTCGCCGCCCTGACGGAAATCGATGCTCAAGGCTTGCGATCGCAGCCAGGCCACGTCGATGCCCTGGCCGCCCTCTTCCACCGCATCGAAATGCAGCACGCCGCCATATGCGGGAAACGCCAGGCTGGCCTCGCCTTGCCACGAAAATTGCTGGCTGGCCTTTTCCAGGCCGGGAATGCCCGCGTCGTCACGCTCGCGCATGCCGGCCAGGTCGCCGAGCTTGGGCGTCAAATATAAACGGTCGCGGTGGCGCCGCACGTGGCAATCGGGATGCGTCACCAGCAATTGCGCATCGGGCCGCGCTTCCAGCAACTGCGCCAGCATTTCCACCAGCCACGCCGTCGACGGCATGCGCAAGCCGCGCGTGCCGAACCAGTGGCGCAGCAGGTTGTAGCAGCGATCCGCGCTCAGCGCGCGCAATTTCGCCAACTCGATGCACTCGCCGTCCAGGCACGCGGCCAGGTCCTGCGTCGCCAGTTCCGTCAGCAGCCGCTGCGCCGATTGCGCATGCTGGGCGCTGCGGGCGAAGCGTTCCTGGAAACCGGGAAAGGCCTGCGCCAGCACGGGCATCACCTGCTGCCGCAAGGCATTGCGGGCAAAGCGGGGATCGTCGTTCGATTCGTCGTGGATATGCGCGATGGCATGCTTCGCCACATACGCTTCGAGCTGCCTGCGCGCCACGGGCAGCAGCGGACGCGCCATCACCAGGTCAGGATTGCCCAGCAGCTCGGGCGCGCTGTTGGCGCCATCCATGCCGGACAAGCCCGCCGTGCCGGAACCGCGCAGCAATTGCAGCAGCACCGTTTCGGCCTGGTCATCCTGGTGGTGGGCCGTCAGCAGCAGGCGCACGCCGTGCGTGGCGCACAGCTGGCCCAGGGCCGCGTAACGGCTCTTGCGGGCCGCCTCTTCCGTGCCCGTCTTCGCATTTTTTTCCAGCGTGACATGGCGCGCCTCGAAGGCAATGTCCATGCCGGCACACCATTGCGCGCAGTGCGCCAGCCATGCATCCGCGTTCGGGCTCAGGCCGTGGTGCACGTGGAAGGCGTGCAAGGCGACACCCTGCTCTTGCGCCCAGGCATGCGCCAGGTGCAGCAAGGCGGAGGAATCGAGGCCGCCGCTCAGGGCGATGCCGACGGTGCTGCCGGCTGGCGGCGCGCAGGCGTGCATGGCGCTGGCAAAGATATCGGCGACGGTGGCGGTTTGTTGCTTTTTCAATGTGGACTCCGGGAATGCAAAGAGGGACAGGCGGCTAAACGGATGGTGTCGTTTAGCGGACTGTCCCTGGTGTTTTACTGTCTTGCGTCGGCTTACGTCTTGTCGGCTTACGTCTTGTCGGCTTACGTCTTGTCGGCTTACGTCTTGTCGGCTTACGTCTTGTCGGCTTACGTCTTGTCGGCTTACGCTGCGCTAAGCCGACCTACGCCGACCCACGACGGCTTACTCGCTCGGCGTGGTTTCCTTGAACTTGCCGTAGCTCAGCAATTTCTCGTGGCGCGCGGCCAGCAAGTCCTTGGTTTTCATGCCGTGGAACTGGCGCAAGGTGTCGGCCAGCGCGCGTTTCAGCAAGGTGGCCATCTGTTTCGGATCGCGGTGGGCGCCGCCCAGCGGTTCGTTGATGATCTTGTCGATCAGGCCCATGGCTTTCAGGCGGTGCGCCGTCAGGCCCAGCGCTTCGGCCGCGTCGGAGGCGCGCTCGGCGCTCTTCCACAGGATCGAGGCGCAGCCTTCCGGCGAGATCACGGCATAGGTCGAGTATTGCAGCATCAGCACGGCATCGCCCACGGCAATGGCCAGCGCGCCGCCGGAACCGCCTTCACCGATGATGGTGGCGATCAGCGGCACTTTCAGTTCCGCCATCACGTACAGGTTGTGGCCGATGGCTTCCGACTGGCCGCGCTCTTCCGCGTCGATGCCGGGGAAGGCGCCTGGCGTGTCAACAAAGGTGAAGATGGGCAGGTTGAACTTTTCCGCCACTTTCATCAGGCGCATGGCCTTGCGGTAGCCTTCCGGCTTCGGCATGCCGAAATTGCGCATGGCGCGCTCTTTCGTGTCGCGGCCCTTCTGGTGGCCGATCACCATGCACGGCTGGCCGTTGAAGCGGGCCAGGCCGCCGACGACGGACAGGTCGTCCGCATAGCTGCGGTCGCCATGCAATTCGTGGAAATCGGTAAAGATTTCATTCACGTAATCCATGGTGTAGGGGCGCTGCGGGTGGCGCGCGATCTGCGCCACTTGCCAAGGCGTCAGCTTGGCGTAGATATCCTTGGTCAGCTGCTGGCTCTTCTTGGCCAGGCGGTCGATCTCTTCCGAGATGTCGACGGCCGAATCGTCTTGCACGAAGCGCAACTCTTCGATCTTGGAATCGAGTTCCGCGATCGGCTGTTCAAAATTGAGGAAAGTCGTTTTAGTCATTGTACCTCCAGGTTTTACCGGCCACGGCGCCAGGGCGCGCGGCGTCATCTATGTTTATTTTACCGTACCGGCTGGTGCGCCGGGGGCTGCATCGGGTGCGGCAGGGGCGGCTGCAGGGTCGAGACTGCGCCACAAATACCACGTCGCCACGGTGCGCCACGGTTCCCAATTGGCGGAAACTTCGCGCGCATCGCTGCGGGAAACAGGTTCGCCGGAGAAGTAATTGACGCTGATGCCCTGGATCAAACCCGGGTCGTCGAGCGGCAAGACGTTCGGTCGCAGCAGATTAAATATCAAAAACATCTCGGCTGTCCAGCGGCCGATGCCGCGGATCTGCACCAGTTCGGCGATGACGGCTTCGTCATCCATCTGGTCCCACTGGCTGGCGTGCACGCGCTTGGCCTTGAAATGGTCGGCCAGGTCGAGGATGTATTCGGTTTTGCGTTTGGACAAGCCACAGGCGGCCAGCTGCTCGGCGCCCGCCTTGAGCACTTGCGAGGGCGTGCATTTCGGGCAGGCCAGCAGCAGCTTTTTCCAGGCAGCATCGGCCGCCTTGGGCGTGATCTGCTGCCCCACCAGCGAACGGGCCAGGGTGGTAAACGGGTCGCTATGGCCAACCAGGTGCAGGTCGCCAAATTGCGGGATGAGCTTTTTCATGATGCGGTCGCGCTTCATCAGCTCGATCTTCGCCTCTTCCCAATAGTGCGGCACCTGGATCACCTGTGCCGCCACCGGGGCTTCCCCGTTTTCCCTGGACGTTGGCATCATGCGCGGCGCCAGTTGGTCGAGCCGTCCGGCTTGTCTTCGAGAATGATGCCCGCTGCCAGCAACTCGGCGCGGATCTTGTCGGACTGGGCAAAGTCGCGCGCCTTTTTCGCCGCGCTGCGCGCCGCGATGGCCGCTTCGATGCCCGCGGCCTCGTCCTCGCCACCGGCGGCTGCACCGACGGTCGCTTGCAGGAATTGCTGCGGCGTGCGCTCCAGCAAGCCGAACACGCCCGCCAGGCCCTTCAGCTGGCGCGCCAGGGCCGGCGACTTGCTCTTGTTGACTTCCGTTGCCAGGTCGAACAGGGCGGCCACGGCCAGCGGCGTGTTGAAATCGTCATCCATGGCCTCGGCCACGCGCACGGCGTGCGCCTCGCTCCAGTCGATGGCGCCCGCTTCCACCGCCACGTCGGCCAGCGCCGTGTACAGGCGCGTGAGCGACAGGCGCGCATCGTCCAGGTGCACGTCCGAGTAGTTCAGGGGGCTGCGGTAGTGCGCGCGCAGGATGAAGAAGCGGATCACTTCGGCATCGAACTTTTGCAGCACTTCGCGGATCGTGAAGAAGTTGCCCAGCGATTTGGACATCTTTTCATTGTCCAGGCGCACGAAGCCGTTATGGATCCAGTAATTCACGCTGGTGTGGCCGAACGCGCCTTCGGATTGGGCGATCTCGTTTTCGTGATGCGGGAATTGCAGGTCCGCGCCGCCGCCATGGATGTCGAATTGTTCGCCAAGCAAGGCGCACGACATGGCCGAGCATTCGATATGCCAGCCCGGGCGGCCACGGCCCCACTTCGAATCCCATTTGACTTCTTCCGGCTCCGATTCCTTCGACGACTTCCACAGCACGAAGTCGAGCGGGTCGCGCTTGCCCGTGTTCACGTCGACGCGTTCGCCCGCGCGCAGGTCGTCGAGCGACTTGCCCGACAGCTTGCCGTAGTGGGGGAAATTGCGCACGGCATAGTTCACGTCGCCGTCAAGACCCTGGTAAGCCAGGTCCTTCGCTTCCAGCTGCTCGATCAGGCGCAGCATCTGCGGCACGTATTCGGTGGCGCGCGGCGTGTGGTCGGGTGTCAAGATGCCCAGCGCGGCCGTGTCTTCATCCATGTACTGCGTGAAACGCGTCGTCAGCTGCGAAATCGTCTCGCCGTTTTCCACGGCGCGGCGGATGATCTTGTCGTCGATGTCCGTAATATTGCGCACATAGGTAACGTCAAAGCCGGACGCCTTCAGCCAGCGGTAGATGACGTCGAAGGCCATCATCATGCGCGCATGGCCGATATGGCAATAATCGTAGATGGTCATGCCGCACACGTACATGCGTACCTTGCCGGCTTCCATCGGGACGAATGCCTGCTTCTCGCGCGCCAGGGTGTTGTAAATCTTTAGATTGCTCATCGTACTTTGCAAGTGGAGCGGCCGCCAGCCTGGCAAAACGACAGACAGGCGCGGACACCGTGGGTGCCGCGCCACTGAACTGCCGTGTGCGCCGAGACGGGACGACCCGCTATATTGTTGTTCTTGTTTGTTAGAATTGGGGCGTTAGCGGTCAAGTATAACATTGATAAAAACCATACTGGCCCGATATGAATCAGGTTTTTACGATGTTCAACCGAATTTTCATTTCTTTACAATTAAAGCAAGTTTAGAGAAAAATAACGATTAAGGACGCCTTCATGCAAGAAACCAAACCATATCGCCTGTCTTTCCTGGCCCGCTTCTGTGCCCTGTTTGCCAGCCTGACCCTGGGCGGCGCCGTCGTCGCCGCTCCTGCCGCCCCGTCCGCCGCCCTCGATCCCACGCCGCACGTGGCCCTGAAAACGAATATGGGCGAGATCGTGCTGGAACTGGATCAGCAAAAAGCGCCGAAAAGCGTGGCCAATTTCTTGCAGTACGTCAAGAGCGGTTACTACAAGGGCACCGTGTTCCACCGCGTCATCGATGGCTTCATGATACAGGGTGGCGGCTTCGACAAGAACATGAAACAGAAAGCCACCAGGGCGCCGATCAAGAATGAAGCGCAAAACGGCTTGCAAAACGTCACCTACAGCATCGCCATGGCGCGCACGGGCGACCCGCATTCGGCCACGGCGCAGTTCTTCATCAACGTCAACGATAATGGCGCGCTCGACTACCCTGGCCGCGACGGTTTCGGCTACACGGTCTTCGGCAAGGTCGTCAGCGGCATGGACGTGGTCGACAAGATCAAGGCCGTGCCCGTCGCCGACAAGGGACCGCACCAGAACGTGCCCGTCACGCCCGTGGTGATCGAATCGGCGACTTTACTCAAGTCCGCGCCCGCAAAACTGTAAAATAGCGTTTTTGCGGCGCCGGCCTGCCGGCGCCGCCAAATCAAATTATTCATCCAATTTATTAAGGATCATCATGACCTCCGTCATCATCACCACCAATCTGGGCAAGATCACCGCTGAACTGGACGCTGAAAAAGCGCCGAAAACGGTTGCCAACTTCCTGGCCTACATGAAAGCCGGCCACTACGACAACACGATTTTCCACCGCGTCATCGACGGCTTCATGATCCAGGGCGGCGGTTTCGAGCCAGGCATGAAACAGAAGCCAGCCGATGCCACCGTGGAAAACGAAGCCAAGAACGGCCTGAAAAACGACACCTACACCCTGGCCATGGCCCGCACGTCGGACCCGCACTCGGCATCGGCCCAGTTCTTCATCAACATCAAGAACAACAGCTTCCTCGACTACCCGGGCCAGGACGGCTGGGGCTATGCCGTGTTCGGTAAAGTAACGGACGGCAAAGAAGTCGTCGACGCCATCCGCGCCGTGAAAACCTCGCGCGCCGGCATGTTCGCCGACGTGCCAGTGACCGACGTCGTCATCGAAAAAGTCGAAGCCGCTTAAGGTAGCCCTGCAGGCCGACTGCGCAGCCCACTGCCGGGTTTGCTGGCTGTACTCAAGATACAGCTCCGCTACTCGATCCGGCATTGGGCTTCTCGCTACGGTTTTCAGCGCCACCGTCAACAATGCATTCAAAACACCAGACAAATCAGGCAGCAATCATGCGTCCCGCAAGCAAGCAATCCCTACCCGACGGGAGCGTTGAACGATGACAATGCCTGCCGCACTCTTTATTTCCGACCTGCATCTGCAGAACTCGCACCCGCGCACCAGCGCGGCGTTTCTTTCTTTCCTTGAACACCATGCGCAATATGCGCAGGCGCTGTATCTGTTGGGCGACCTGTTCGAATACTGGGCCGGCGACGATGACCTGGAAGACCCGTTCAATGCGCGCATGACGGCCGCCATCCGCGCCGTCAGCGATGCGGGCGTGCACGTCTACTGGATTGCCGGCAACCGCGACTTCCTCGTCGGCTCCGGCTTTGCCGCTGCCGCCGGCGCCACCCTGCTCAGCGAACCGCACGTGGCCACCATTGCCGGCCGGCGCATCATCCTGCTGCATGGCGACGCCGAATGCACGAAAGACGTCAAATACATGGAGTTTCGCGCCATGGTGCGCCAGCCCGCATGGCAAAAGCAGTTCCTGTCCATGCCGCTGGCGCAGCGCAAGGCGATTATTGACGGCTTGCGCCAGAGCAGCCGTGAACACAACGGCGAAAAATCGTACGACATCATGGATGTGACGCCCGATGCCGTGGCGCAAGTGTTTGCCGAACATGCCAGCACCGTCATGATCCACGGCCACACGCACCGCCCCGCCCTGCACCAGGTCGACAATACCTTGCGCTATGTGCTGCCGGACTGGGAATGCGACGTGACGCCGCCGGAACAGCCGCGCGGCGGCTGGATCGCCATCGATGCGCGCGGCAACATCACGCGCCACGACCTCAACGGCGACATCCTCGACTAGGCCTGCGCCGACCGCCGCGCGGGCGTTTGTCCGATAGCCGCGCCCGCCTGACTTTGCTGTAATGGCGGCATGAGCACGCCCTTTTCCACGCCCTTGATCGGCACGGCCGGCTGGAGCATTTCCAGCGCCGCCGCCAGCCATTTTCCAGCCGATGGCAGCCACCTGCAGCGCTATGCCCAGGTGCTCGATTGCGTGGAGATCAATAGTTCCTTTTATCGCCCGCACCAGCCCGCCACCTATGCGCGCTGGGCCGCCAGCGTGCCCGAGTCCTTCCGTTTCAGCGTGAAACTGCCGCGCCGCATCACGCACGAGCTGCGCTTGCGCGACTGCTCGGCGGAACTGGAGCGCTTTGCGGCAGAGGTCATGCAACTGGAAAATAAACTCGGCTGCGTGCTGGTGCAACTGCCGCCCAGCCTGCATTTTGAAGCGGACGTTGCCGCCACGTTTTTGTCAGCCTTGCGGCAACGCTTCGACGGCATGCTGGCGTGCGAAGCGCGCCACGCCAGCTGGTTTGCTGCGCCAGCCACGGCACTGTTGATGGAACGGCGCATCACGCGCGTGCGCGCCGATCCCGCCGCCGGCCAGCCTGGGCCGCATGTGCCGACGACGGATGCGGCGTATCTCCGCCTGCATGGCAGCCCGCGCATCTATTATTCGGACTATGGCGCAGAATACCTGGCGGCGCTGGCCAAGGCATTGCACCCACCCGTGCGCGCGGATAGCTGGTGCATCTTCGACAACACGGCGGCAGGCGCCGCCCTGCTCAATGCGCTGGACCTGCAGGCGCGGCTGCAAGCGCGTCAACCGCGCATGAATGCCACGACTTAAGGTAACGGTGTTTGCAGCACGGCCTGGATCGTGAAGCCAAACAAGGTATTGTTGCCATAGGCAAGGATGCCGACGTCAGGATGGCCCCATGGCAACACTGGCGTGGAAATGACGCCGGCGGCATCGATCTTGCGCAGCCAGCCCTGGCCGCTCATGTACAGATTGTCGCTGGCATCCATGGCCAGGCTGGTGGCACCTGAAAACGGCAAGCCCCCCACGCCGGGCGGCCCATCGCCGCCACCGCTCTTCTTCAGGGTGCCGGCAAAAACGCTGGCCTTGCCTGCACGGTCCACCTTGAAGACAACTTGATGCACGACATCATCAAAGTACAGATTGCCCTTGCTGTCAAAAACCATGCTGGCCGGCAGCATGTACTGCCATTCATACTCCGTATCGCCCAGCGAGCGTGCCAAGGCTTCAAATGAGACCAGCGAGGTGAAGGCGCCGCCAGGGGCGCGCCGGTGAATGCCATCGAGCCCCCAGCCCTGCCAGAAGACATAGCCATCCTTGTCGACCCCCAGCAGGTATTCCGTTGTGGTAATGCCTGGAATGCTGGGCAACGCCCCGTCGGTGGAAACCACCCCGTCCTTGCTGAGTTTGCGCAGATTATACGCAGCACCAGCAGGGGCACGGTCGGCAAGATAGACCCCTCCCTCCTGGTCGCAGGCGATCGCGACAGGCGCCCGCAAGGTCGCGCTGGCGCGTGGTCCGTCATCGCTGCCCGCGCGTCCGGCAATGCCGGCGTAGATGCTGTAACTACCGTCTGGCGTCAGGCGGCGCAGCACCTTGTTCGCCCGGTCGAGCATGTAGACGTTACCCGCAGGATCGCTGCACATGCCCGCGGCGCCCACGTAGCCCAGACGAGCCGCAGCGCCCACACCGTCCTTGGGCCCGATACTGCCCGGCAGAAAGGACAAGGGGGACAATACCTTTGCCGCGCTGACGCTGATTAAGCGATGTAAATTGGCATCGTTGACGATAATGGCGCCCGAGCTGTCTTGCAACAAGGCGCCCAGGTAGGAGAAGCCGGCGGCGGCACCAGCCGCATCTGTCACTGTCCGGCCGATTACGGTGCTCACGTCGCCACCCGGCGTCACGCGGCGAATGGCGTCACGGTCGGACAGCAGCAGATCGCCATTGCGGCCGAGCGCCATGCCACGGATGGAAAGAAAGCTGGCGGCCGAGCCCTTGCCATCATTGCCCTTCTGGCTGAATCCTCCCGCCACCAGGACGGCGACGCCCTGCTGCCACCGAAAGAGGCGGCCGCCAAACATCTCTCCCAAGTAGATCGTGCCGCCGGCATCGACAACCACGTCGCCGGCCCGTATCGAAAACCCGTTCACATCCAGTACTTTTTCAGAACTGACCAATCCGCCCGGCGTTACCCGACGGATCATCTGCTGGTCCGGATCGGTCAGCAGGACATCCCCATTGATGTCCATGGCGACG
Source organism: Janthinobacterium foliorum (assembly GCF_978021625.1). Taxonomy (NCBI): domain Bacteria; kingdom Pseudomonadati; phylum Pseudomonadota; class Betaproteobacteria; order Burkholderiales; family Oxalobacteraceae; genus Janthinobacterium; species Janthinobacterium foliorum. The sequence continues at coordinate 150,519 of NZ_CDXDQE010000009.1, forward strand.
CTGTCGATGCGCCCCAGTTGCGCCTGCGTCCCTTGCCCATCGGCAAAGCTCGGAGCCGTGTTGGACCAGTCGCACGCCGCGCGGCGCTGTCCCGCCACCGTGCTGACCACGCCAGCCGGGGTGATCTTGCGCAGCTGCGCATTGCAACTGTCGGCGAGGTACAGGTTTGCCGCGCGATCGATCGCCATGACGGCAACGCCGCCCGCCATGTGGAAAGTGGCGGAGGCAGAGGCGCCATCGTCGGCGCCCGGCTTGCCAGGGATGCCCGCATGCACGCTCACCGTGCCGGCCGGCGTGACTTTATGGATGACCTGCAGAACGGCATCGGCAATGTAATAATTGCCGGCCGCATCCTGCACCATTCCGGAAATATTCTGGATTTTTTCCTGCACGCCGGCCAGCACCACAGGCAGGCAGCGCACGGCGAGCGTGTTGACATCCGCATTGCCCACCGTCGCCGCGCCCTTGGCGATGCTGCAGCCGAGGCCTTCGGAAGTACTCTCGATTCTGCCTTCATAGCTGGCGCCCGCCGCCAGCTTGCCGGCGAAATGGAAGGCGCCATTCGCCGTGACGGTCAATTTTTCGGCACCGTTGGCCAGCACCACCTGGGCACCGGGCACCAGCCCGCTCACCGTGCCGCCCACCAGGTAGCGCGGCGCCTCGGCCGTCGGCACGGTGGGCGCGGCAGGCGTGCCCCCATCGCCGGAACCGCCGCCGCAGGCGCTCAACGCCGCCAGCAAGGCGCCGCCGCAAGCGGCGCGCGTGAACATAATTTGCAACTCGCCATATCGATTGATCATTTCCGCTTTCATGGTGGCTGGCGATGAGTGTCGCCATAAGTTATCAAGTAAGATTCCCAAATAAACAATATTATAGTTGCCTTATGGATATAAATACATCGGTTGTTGGCATGTGTTTTTTAGTGTTATAGTTAACTACAACACCAGATCAATAACTCACCAAGGAGTTCCGATGTTCCCTGCACCTTTTGCGCGTCATCCGGCCATCCCCTTATCGGAGCGCATTCCATGAGCGGCGAATGGCATGACAATAGTCCCATCTACCGCCAGCTCAAGGCGAAAGTGGTGGGCATGATGCTCGATGGCGCGCTGCAGCCTGGCGACGCCTTGCCCTCGGTGCGCCAGGTGGCCGCCGATTACCAATTGAATCCCATCACCGTGTCGCGTGCCTACCAGGAACTGGTCGACGATGCGCTGGTGGAAAAACGCAGAGGACTCGGCATGTATGTACTGGATGGCGCCCGCGACAAATTGCTGGCCAGCGAACGGGAACGCTTCCTGCGCGAAGAGTGGCCGGGCTTGCTGGAGCACATCAAGCGCCTGGGTCTGGACCTGGAGCAATTACTGCAAGCCAGCCACGACGGTGGCGCACACGGAGAAACCGCATGAATGCATTGAACAAGGACAGCGTTATCAGCGCGCGCGGCTTGCGCAAGCAATACGGCAAGCGGGTGGCCGTGGACGGCATCAGCTTTGATATCGCGCCGGGACGCATCGTCGGCTTGATCGGTCCCAACGGCTCTGGCAAGACCACCACCCTGAAAGCCATCCTGGGCCTGACGGGCTGCGACGGCGAACTGTCCGTGCTGGGGCGCGATCCGCGCACGCAGCGCGACGCGCTGATGGACGACGTGTGCTTCATCGCCGATGTGGCGATTTTGCCCGGTTGGCTGCGCGTGCGCGACGCCATCGACTTCATCGCCGGCGTGCATCCGCGCTTCGACCGCGACAAGGCCGAACGCTATCTGGCGCACACCAGGCTGGCGCCGAAGATGAAGGTCAAGGCCATGTCGAAAGGCATGATCGTGCAGTTGCACCTGGCGCTGGTGATGGCCATCGATGCCAAACTGCTGGTGCTCGACGAGCCGACCCTGGGCCTGGATATCTTGTACCGCAAGCAGTTTTACCAGAACCTGCTGGAAGACTATTTCGATGAAAACAAGACCATCGTCATCACCACGCACCAGATCGAGGAAGTCGAGCACATCCTCAGCGACCTGATGTTCATCCGCGACGGCAAGATCGTCCTGGCCTCGAGCATGGAAGAGGTGGGCGAGCGCTATGTCGAGGTGATGGTGGGGCCGCAGCACGTGAATCCGGCCCGCGCCCTGCAGCCCATCAGCGAACGCAGCGTGTTCGGCAAGTCGGTCATGCTGTTCGATGGCGTTGCCCGTGCCCAGCTGGCCGCCCTGGGCGAACTGCGCACGCCCAGCCTGGCTGACCTGTTTGTCGCGACCATGAAAGGATCGTACCAATGAGTATTTCCCCCCTGAAGAAGATGCAATGGCTGATCCGGCGCGAATTGTGGGAGCACAAGGGCATGCTGCTGTGGACGCCGGCCCTGATCGGCATCGCCATGACCCTGCTGGGCGTCCTGGTGACGGTGGCCACCATCGCCAAGACCAAGGTGCGCACGGCGCTGGTCGTGAATGGCCAGGAAATATCCTGGAGCGCCATTTTCAATACCCGCACGTTCAGCCCGCGCCGCGCGGAAATCATCGAGCATGTCGCCAATAACTACACCTACACGGCGGCGCCGCTGTTCCTGGCGCTGGGCTTCCTCGTGTTTTTCTATTGCCTGAGCGCCCTGTTTGACGAGCGCCGCGACCGCAGCGTGCTGTTCTGGAAGTCGCTGCCCGTCTCGGATGCGCAGACGGTGCTGTCGAAAGCGGCCATTGCGCTGCTGGTCGCGCCGCTGATCGTGGCGGCCGCCGCCAGCCTCACGTCGCTGGTGCTGGTGCTGATACTGAGCGGCGTGCTGGCGCTCAACGGCATCCACGTGTTTGCCGAACTGGCCAGCTCACCGGCCCTGTACCTGGGACCGCTGCGCGTGTTCGGCCTGTTGCCCGTGTATTGCCTGTGGGCCTTGCCTACCGTGGGCTGGCTGCTGATGGTATCGAGCTGGGCCAGGTCAAAAGTGTTCCTGTGGGCCGTCGGCGTGCCGCTGCTGCTGCTGATCTTGACGGTCTGGGTAGGCAAGCTGACCCTGACGGAAAACGATATCAACTGGATACAGATGAATGTCATCGGACGGGCCCTGCTGGGCACCATCCCCGGCAGCTGGTATTTGTTCGAGCCGGCACTGCTGCGGCCGATGGAAGCGTTGGCCCAAGGTTCCCAGCTGACGCGCTTCGACCTGTTCAGCAATTCCTGGTCCAGCCTGGCCTCGCCCGCCGCCTGGCTTGGCGCCGCGGCCGGCGCGGCAATGATGTACGCCGCCATCCGCCTGCGCCGCTGGCGCGAGGAAGCCTGACAACAAAGACGGACGCCACGCCTGGCGAAGCCATGCCCTGCCTGCCGCACAACGCCCCGTCCAAACGGGGCGTTTTTCATTTCAACGCCCTGTTTTTTCCCTGCCGAGAATAACTACCTTTCTGATAGTTATTATTAAAAAACCCCTTCGCATATAAAGACTATTCAATCGATACCTTGCAGTCGATATAAAAATTACAAATAATTATTTCTATCGTATTTTATTACCAATCAAATTTGATAATCAACGCACCAAAAAGCAACAACTAGCAATTTGATAGCGAGACGGTTTTTGGTTGAAAGGCGCAGAAATACTGGAACGCGATAGCAGATTCAGCAGAAAACCCGCATTTAGTGACAATCTGTGATTATTGCCTTGAGCTAACCTTGACAGAATAGTGCCATGGAGAGTGATCAAAATGAAATTGAAAGTTTCAGAATTGAAACTACCATCAGAGTGAAGGCAAGTTCGGCAGTAGAGAAATTGACGTAGCCAGAGAGAGAATATCGCCAGACAAGTCAGTTTCCAACCAGGCAGCAAGGTAATAAATACGGCAACAAGAAACAAATATAAAAATAATACTTTTAAAATTTTTTAACAGCCACTCTTTTGCACCAGCGTTTTTTAGTCAGATATGTTTTACTTGCCACTGCAGGCATCAATAGCACCCCAGATCGATCACGGCCCAAGCCACGCCGGAGAAACCATGGAAACGAAATATATTTATTGATTTTTTAATACCTTAAAAAATTAAACGAAAACATAACCTCTTCCGGAGATTTTCAAATGGCCACCACCCCAAATCCAGCACAAGTTCCCGTCAATGCCGATGGCGCAAGCGCCAAACTCGCGACACCCGTTAAAAAAGCCGCCAATGCCAAGAATGGCGAGCGCAAGCAGTATGACGATGACGAGATGGTGCAAACCACCGATGCCAACCAAGCCATGCCGCCTGAAAACGTCGTGGAAGTGATGGGCAGCGCCGATAGCGGCAATGCCGGCGCCCTGGGCGCGGCGGCGGCCATCGCCGCTGCTGCGGCGGCAGCCGGCGGTGGCAGCGGGGCTGCGGGCCAGGCCGGCAACGGCAGCGCCGATCTGGGCGCGCCAGACAGCGGCAGCAACAACGGCGGCGCGGCCGGCGCAGCAGGCGCGGGTGCTGCTGGCATCCCCAGCGGCAACGTCGTCGATATCGCCGGCGCATCGGCGGGCGCCGGCGGAGCGGGCGCCGGCACGTTCGGCGGCCTGGGCGGCCTCGGCGTGATCGGTGCTCTCGGCGGCATCGGCCTGGTAGCTGCAGTGGGCGGTGGCGGCGGTGGCGCGGCCGCTGGCGGTTCCGGCACGGGCGGAACGGGCACCGGCGGTACCGGCACGGGTGGCACAGGTGGCACGGGAGGAACAGGTACGGGCGGCACCGGCGGTACGGGCGGCCCGGGCACAGGCGGATCCACCGGCGGCCAGGGCACGGGCGGCACCGGCGGCACCGGCGGCACGGGCGGAACGGGCGGCACCGGGGGCACCGGCACCGATCCGACGCATCAATCGGTCACCATCACGGTCGATGACACGCTGGTAGCTGCCGCCGCCGCCGCATTGGCAGCCGCCAACAGCGCGCTGGCCGACGATGCGGCCGCCGCCGCCGCCGCCGCCATCGCCGCCGCCGCGCAGGCAGCGGCCAACACCGCCACGCTCGACGACCAGCTGGCCGCGCAGGCGGCTGCGGCTGCGGCTGCGGCCCTGGCCGCCGCCAATAGCGCCGCCAGCGACGATGCGCTGGCCGCCAGCACGGCTGCCGTCGTTCCCGGCGCCCAGGCAGCGGCCACCGCCGCCACGAATGACGACAATGCGGCCGCCGCCGCCGCCGCCACGGCAGCCGCCTCGCAGGCCGCCACGACCTCGGCGCAAAATGACGATGCGGCCGCCGCCGCCGCCGCCGCCAACGCCGCCGCCGCGCATGCCGCCGACAGTGCGGCGCAAACGCAGGCCGACCAGACCGACGCCCCTACCCTGCAACTGATTGCCGATGCTGCCGATGTCGTTGCCGCCGCCGCCAACGCGCAAGCGGCACTGACGGACGCCGCCGCATTGGCCATCGTGGCAGCCAACGATGCCGCCGCCGCCGCTGCCGCCACGGCGCTGGCCAATGCGACGGATGCCGCCGCGCTCGACCTGGCGGCGACCGCCGCCGCCAACGCCGCCGTCACCGCCGGCATTCAGGCCAGCCTGACCGATGCCGCCGCCCTGACCCTCGTCTCCGATGCGGATGCCGCTGCCTCCGCCGCGGCGACCGAACTGGCCAATGTCACCGATGCCGCTGCCCTGGCCGCTGCCGCGAACGCCGCCGCCACGGCCGCCGCCGATGCCGCCACGGCAGCCAACGCCACTGATGCCGCGGCACTGGGCATCGCCGCCACGGCCGCCGCGAATGCGGCGATCGCCGCCAATGCCCAGGCCGGCTTGACCGATGCCGTCGCCCTGAGCATGGCTGCGGACGCCGCCGCCGGTGTTGCCGGCTGGGATGCCTCGATCGCCAATGCCACCGACGCCGTCGCCCTGCAGGCGGCCGCCGATGCCGCCGCGACAAACGCCGCCAATGCGCAGGCGCAAGCGAACATGACGGATGCGCCTACCCTGGGCCTGATCGCCGACGCCGCCACCGCGGCATCGGACGCGGCGCAATTCCAGGCCGGCCTGACCGATGCGGCCGCCCTGCAGGTGATTTCCGACGCCGATGCGGCAGCCGCCGCCGCGGCGGCAGCGACAGCCGCTGCCAGCGACGCCAACGCGCTCGACATTGCCGCCGCCGCTGCCGCGACCGCCGCTGCCAATGCCGTGATCACCGCCAACCAGAGTGATGCCGCGTCGCTGCAGATCAGCGCTGACGCGGCCGCCAGCACGGCCGCCGCGGCAGCCGCACAAGCCGCGCTGACGGACGCAGCCGCCCTGCAAGTCATTTCCGACGCCGATGCCGCCGCCGCGCTGGCTGCGCAAACCACGGCCAACCAGACGGATGCCTCCGCCCTGGCCGCCGCCGACGCGGCCGCCGCCACCGACGCCGCGAATGCGCAGGCCGTGGCTGACCAGACCGATGTCGTCGCCCTGCAGCAGGCAGCCGACCAGGCTGACGCCGATGCGGCCGCCGCCAATGCGCAAGCCAGCCTGCTCGACGTCAACGTCGCGCTCAACGCCTTCAATCTCGCCAACCTCGCCGCCCTGGCCGCCAACGTCACGGCCGGCCAGACCAGCGTGGTCGACCTGACGGCCACCGTGAATGCCTTGCAGCTCGATGCCGACAATGCCGATCTCACCGCCAACCTGACGGATGTCAACATTCTGCTGGGGATCTCCAACGCCGATGCGCTGGTGGCGGCCGGCTTGCAAGCCACCGCCGACCTGACCGACGCCACGGCGCTTGCCAACACCGCCGCCGCTGCCGTCTCGGCGGCGGAAACGGCAGCCCTGCTGGGCGGGATCGATATCTCGGCCGTCAGCGCCGCCGCTGCCGCACAGGCGGCCGCCACGGCAGCCGCTGCCACGGCGGCCCTGACCGATGCCGGTGCGCTGGGCCTCGTCTCCACCGCCGATGCCGCCGCCGCAACTGCGGCGCAGGCCACCGTCAACACCCTCACCGCCGCCAATACGCTGGCGCAAAACGCGCTGGCGGCGGCGCAATCGGTGGCCAACCAGACCGATGCCGTCGCCCTGGGCCTGGCATCGTCGGCAGCCGATGCCGCCGCCGCCGCCGCCGTCACGACGGCCGGCCAGACGGACGCCATCGCGCTGAGCCTCGTCTCCAACGCCGATGCGCTGGCCGCCGCCTCGGCCGCCAGCCTGGCGGCGCTGACGGATGCCACCGCACTGGGCCTGACTTCCACGGCCGACGCCACCCTGGCCGCCACCTTGCAGGCCACGGCCAATCTGACCGATGCCACCGCCCTGGGGCTGGTCGCCACCGCCGCCACGGTTGCCGCCAATACCGCCGCCAACGTTGCCAACCTGACCGACGCGGTGGCGCTCGGCACTGTGTCGGCAGCGGCCACCGCCGCCGCCAACGCGGCGGCCGCCACTGCCTCACTGACGGACGCAACCGCCCTGGGCCTGGTTGCCACGGCCGATGCGGCGACCGCCGCCACCTTGCAGGCGACGGCCAACCTGACGGACGCCGTCGCGCTGGGTCTGGTCTCGACGGCTGCCAACACGGCCGCCAGCGCCGCTGCCGCCGTGGCCAACCTGACCGATGCCGTGGCCCTGGGGACCGTCTCGACGGCCGCCACCGCAGCGGCCAACACGGCAGCCGCCACCGCCGCGCTGACGGACGCCGTGGCCCTGGGCCTGACGGCCACCGTCGATGCGGCCGCCGCCGCTGCCGCGCAAACGACGGCCAACCTGACGGACGCCGTGGCACTGGGACTGGTGGCGACAGTGAACGCCACCGCCGCCACGGCCGCCGCCACCGTGGCCGGCCTGACGGACGCCGTGCTGCTGGGCACCCAGCACACGCTCGACGTCACGGCCGCCACCGTGGCCGCCACCAAGGCGGCGCTGACGGATGCGGCCGCATTGACCACCATCGCCAACAACGACGCCGCGCATGCTGCCTCGCTGGCCGCCTATTCGGCCGCCCATCCGCTGGACCTCGTGGCCGCGCTGGCCTCGACGACGGCTGCCACCACGGCGGCCTTGTCGCTGGCCGCCGCGCAATCGGCCCAAGCGGACGACGCTGCTGCCGCCTCGACCGCCGCCACGGCCGCCGCATCGCTGACGGCATTGAACAATGCGATCGCTGCCGACAACGCCGCCACGGCGGCTGCCACCCTGGCGCTGACCTCGCAGGCGGCGGCCACGGCTGCCGCAGCGGACGACGCGGCAGCTGCAGCCGCCGCCGGCGTGGCGGCCACCTCGCTGGCCGCAGCCCAGGCCGCGCAAGCGGCCGATGCGGCGGCCGCCTCGACGGCAGCCACGGCCGCCAGCGCCCTGGCCGCATTGAATGCCGCCCTGGCCGCCGACGCGAATGCTGCATCCACGGCCGCCGCCGCCGTCCTGGCCAATGCGGCCACCGCCGGCGCTATCGCCGACGATGCGGCCGCCGCCGCGGCCGCCACCGTGGCCGCCGCCTCGCAAGCGGCGGCGCAAGCGGCGCAATTGGCCGATAACGCCGCCGCCAGCACCGCCGCCATCGCCGCCAACGCGCTGGCCGCGTTGAACCAGGCGCTGGCCGACGATGCCGCCGCCGCGGCTGCCGCAATCAACGCCACCAACGCCACCGCCGCCGCGGCTGCCGCCACCGCCGCCGACACGGCGGCCGCCGCGGCTGCCGCCGTCGCCGCCATTTCGCTGGCCGCCACGCAGCATGCGCAGGCGGACGATGCCGCCGCGGCTGCCGCCGCCCTGACGGCAGCCATCTCGCTGGCCGCCACGCAAGCGGCACAAGCGGCCGATGCGGCCGTTGTCACCACCGCAGCGACGGCAGCCAGCGCGCTGGCAGCGCTGAACCAGGCCCTGAACGACGACAACCTTGCCGCCGCCGCCACGACGGCAGCGAGCAATGCCCAGGCGGCCCTGAATGCGGCCACGACGGCACTGAACGCGGCGATCCTGACGGCCAGCGCCTCGCTCGCCGCCACCACGGCTGCGCAGAACGATGACGCCACTGCCGCAAGCACGGCAGCGGCAGCGGCGGCGGCGCAAGTTCTTGCCAACGCCGCGCTGGTGGCCGACGCCGCCCTGGCGGCCCTCGCCACGGCGGCCAACAATGCCCTGGCCGCGGCCGCCGCGGCGCTGGCTGCCGACGATGCCGCCGCCAATGCCGCCCACACGGCGGCGCTTTCGGCGGCCGCCACACTGGCGGCGCAACTGGCCGACACGGCGGCCCTCAACGCCCACGCCGCGCTCAATGCGGCCGTCGCCAACCTGAATGCCGCCGTCACGGCCGATACCAACGCCCTGGATGCGAACAATGACAAGACCCTGAAACTGAACCTCCTGCTCGCCGCCCAGAGCGCATCGGATAATGCCGCCCAGGCCAATGCCAATGCCGCCGCCGCCCACGCGGCGCTGGCGTCGGCCCAGGCCGACGATGCGGCAGCCGCCACGGCCGCCGCGAATGCGGCGTCAGCCCATGCGGCGGCCGTCGCGGCGCAGAACGCCGATGCCGTCGCGGCAGCGGCCGCGGCGCAGGCGGCCATCTCGCTGGCCGCCACGCTCAATGCCCAGGCCGACGACGCCACGGCGGCCGCCGCCGCCACCGCCGCCGCCAATGCGCAACTGGCGCTGAACGCGGCCCTTGCCGCCGATGCCAACGTCGCCACCACGGCCGCAGCGGCAGCCGCCGCCCAGCTGGCCGCGCAAAATGCGCATGCCGACGATGTCGCCGCCGCAGCGGCAGCAGCGGCGGCCGCCATTTCCCTGGCAGCCACGCAAGCGGCGCAGGCCGACGATGCGGCCGCCGCGCTGGCTGCCACGAATGCCGCCAACGCCCAGGCCGCACATGACGCCGCCGTCGCCGACGACCAGGCCGCAGCCGACGCCGCTGCCGCCGCCTCGCTGGCACAGGCGGCCGCCACGGCAGCGGCAGCGGCCGACGCCACGGCCGCCGCCAGCGCCGCCGCTGCCGCCGCCGCCCTGGCTGCAGCCCAGGCGGCGCAAGCCGACGATACGGCCGCCAACCAGGCAGCGGCCACTGCGGCTGCCGCCGCCGGCGCTCACGCGGCAGCCATCGCCGCCGACGCCCTGGCCGTCAGCACGGCCGCCGCGGCAGCCACCGCGCAAGCCGCCGCCACGGCAGCGCAAAATGACGACGACGCAGCAGCGGCAGCAGCGGCCCAGGCCGCCATCTCGCTGGCGGCAGCGCAAGCGGCGCAGGCCGATGATGCGGCAGCAGCGACTGCCACCGTGAACGCCAACAACGCGGCGGCGGCGGCACTCGCTGCCCATGCAGCCGATGCCGCCGTACCATTGGCCCAGGCACAGGCCGCCGCCTCGCTGCTGGCCCTGCAAGCGGCGCAAGCCGACGATGCGGCAGCGGCCAGCGCGGCGGCAGCGGCAGCGCAGGCGCACGCCAATGCCAATGCCGCCCAGGCAGATGACGCGGCAGCGGCGCAGGCGCATGCGAATGCGCAGGCAGCCGATGCGGCGCTGGCGCAAGCCAACGCCATTGCCGCCCAAACGGATGCCAACGCCCTGGCCGCGGTGTCGAATGCGGATGCGGCCCACGCCGCCGCCGTGCAAGCCATCGCCGACCAGACCGATGCCGTGGCGCTCACCCAGGCCGCCGACGCGGCTGCGGCAGCGGCGCTGGCAGCGGCGCACACGGCCGACCTGACGGACGCCAACGCCCTGCACCTGGCGGCCGACGCGGCAGCCGCCGCCGCCCTGCAGGCGCAGGCCCACGCGGACCTGACGGATGCCGCCGCGCTGACGGTGACGGCAAATGCCGATGCCGCGGCGGCCGCCGCCGCCCAGGCCCAGGCGGACCTGACGGATGCCAGCCAGCTGTTCGTGCTGAGCCAGAATGCCCTGCACAATCCGCTGACGGTGGCCGACTTCCACACAGGCCTGCCGGCCGCCGGCGGCGACGTGATCGACATGTCGGCCATCGCCCACCTGACGGCATCGGTGGCGGTGGGCGTCACCCTGGGCACGGATTTTGGCTCGGACAACCTGTTCATCTTCGACAGCACGGCCGTGTCGATCCACGATGCCGCCAGCGCCATCGCGGCCGACAACAGCGTCTTGTCGGGACAGGGCTACATCGTCATCGCCGATGCGCAAAACAGCGGCGCCGTGACGGTCTATCACTCGAGTGACCTGAGCAACGCCAATGCCATCGACACGGCGCTGGTGCTGCTGAGCGGCGTGAACATCACGCAGCTGACGGCGGCGAACTTCCATGTCTGAGGTCCTGGCCATGGACGTGTAGGCGGCACGGCCGCAGGGGCGCGAACGCGGTCGCGCCGCGCTCCTGCGGTTCCGGTGACACCCATGAAAACCTTCAGGCCGCGTGGCCGGAAAAACACGGGATGAGATTACGCAGTTATCCAGCATCGCAACCTTGCCGGCGCTCCTGGCCCGGCATCCTGCCCTGCATCGCGGCCGTACTGGCGGCCGTGGCCATGGCAAGCGCGTCCCCCTTTGCCGGCGCCCAGAGCGCCACGGCCTGGAGCTTCGACCAGGTCTTGCAGCAGGCGCTGCAAAGCCATCCCACCATCGCCGGCAGGCGCTCGGCGCAAGCGGCAGCGCGGGCCGACCTCGACGGCGCGCAATGGCAGCGCTTCCCCAGCCTGTCGGCCGAAGTGCCCACGGGCTCGCAGGAAACGGGCGGCGTGGTGCGCATCGACCAGCCCCTGTGGAGCGGCGGACGCATCGACGCGGGCATCGACGCGGCGGGCAGCCGGCTCGACGCGGCCGGCGCCGCCATCGAGGAAGAACGCCTGAACCTGTCCCTGCGCGTGATCGCCGCCTACACGGAAGCGCTGCGCCAGACGGCCCGCGTGCGCTCGGCCGAAGAGGGACTGGCCGAACACCAGCGCCTGCTCGACATGATCAAGCGCCGCGTGGTGCAGTCGGTGAGCTCGCAGACGGACCAGCGCCTGGCCGAATCGCGCGCCTACCAGGCGGCCAACGACGTGTCGAATGCGCGCCAGGCCCTCGACAGCGCGCTGGCGCAGCTGTCGCAGCTGGCCGGCAAGCCCGTGCGGCTGGTCAGCAGTACCGGCATCGGCGTGGGCGAACCGCTGCCCGACGCCAGCCTGGAGCGCGTCATGCCGCTGGCCATCGCCTACTCCCCCACTTTGCGGCGTCTCGATTTCGAAGCGCAGGCGGCCGACTCGGACATCACCCTGCAACGCTCGGCCTACATGCCGAAAGTGCTGCTGCGCGTGGAAAAGCCCACGGGCGGCATCAACGCCGACAACCGCACGCGCGCCATGCTGGTACTGCAGGCGCAGCCGGGCGCGGGCCTGTCCGCCAAGGCCGGCGTGGATGCGGCCGTGGCCAAGCGCGAAGGCGCGCGCGCCGCGCACGACGTGGCCGAACGCGATGTGCGCGAGCGCTTTACCCTGGACTGGACCGAGGCCGAGGCGAGCCGCCAGCGCCTGGGCAACGCGGGCGAAGCGAGCACCACCTCGACGCAAGTCTTCGAATCGTATGCGCGCCAGTACGTCATCGGGCGCAAGAGCTGGAACGATGTGCTCAACGCCGTGCGCGAAGCCACGCAGGCGCAGTTTGCGCTGGAAGACACGCGCGCGCAGGCCATCGCCGCCAGCCTGCGCCTGGCCGCGCAGACAGGCACCCTGGCCGGGCGCACGGCGCCCGCCTCCACGATGCGCGCGAATTGAGCGCCACAGAATTCCTACAGGAGAGAGCATGGATACCTCCATCAAACACGGCTTGCTGACACTCATCGACCGCGCCGCGCGGCTGACGGGCCAGCACCTGGCCGCCGCCCGCCTGGCCGATTTGCAGCGCCAGCTGGAAGACATCGACGACAACGGCGCGCCCGGCACGGTGCTCACCACCGTCTGGCAGGCGGCCGGGCTGGAAGGCACGGCGCGGCCGCTGCACGAACCGACGCCGGGCGAATTGCCGTTCGCCGTCTACAGCGCCAGCACGGGCTGGGGCTTGCTGCAGTCGCGCGGCGCGGACGGCGCCTGGCGCGGCGAGGGCGTCGATGGCCGTGCCTTGCAGCTGGTCTCGCTGGCCGGCCTGGCCTGCGTGGGCCTGCCCCGGCGGCCCGAAAAGAGCGCTACCCGTCCCGGCGCCCTGGGCCTGGTGCGCGAGGCGCTGTGGCTGAAAAAAAGCGTGTTTCTCGACGCCGTGCTGGCCACCGCGCTGGTGACGTTGCTGACCATGGCCACCTCGCTGTTTTCCATGCAGGTGTACGACCGCGTGATTCCCAACCAGAGCTTCAGCACCCTGTGGGTGCTGGTGGTGGGCGTGGCCCTGTCGATCGGCCTGGAATTCATCCTCAAGCAGGTGCGCAGCCGCATCGTCGACCATAGCTGCAACGACGTCGACCATGAGCTGTCCGAGTGGTTTTTCCAGCGCATGCTGGGCATCCGCATGGAAGCGCGCCCCGCCTCCGTCGGCACCCTGGCGGCGCAGGTAAAAGGCTTTGAAATGGTGCGCGGCGTGCTCACCTCCACTTCCCTGTTCGTGCTGACGGACGTGCCCTTCGCGCTGATTTTCCTGGCCATGATCACCATCATCGGCGGCTGGCTGGTGGTGGTGCCGCTGGTGGCCCTGCCGCTGGCCCTGGTGTGCGGCCTGATGTTCCAGCGCGCCATCCAGGCCCACACGCGCAAGAACCTCAACGCCAGCAACCGCAAGGCGGGCCTGCTGGTGGAAGCCGTCGATGGCGTGGAAACCCTCAAGGGCAGCAGCGCCGAATGGATGATGCAGGCGCGCTGGGCCGAACTGGTGGCCGAGAGCAGCCACGCGGAGCAGAATATCCGCGACTACGCGGCCCTGTCGCAGAACATCACGGCCGCCTTCCAGCAGCTGACCAACGTGGCCCTGATCTCCATGGGCGCCTGGTTCGTGGCGGAAAACCAGATGACCATGGGCGCCCTGATGGCCTGCACCATCATCAGCAACCGCGCCCTGATGCCCATCGTGCAGCTGCCCGCCGTGATGGTGCAGTGGGCGCATGCGCGCGCCTCGATCGACGGCCTGGAACAGGTCATCAGCCTGCCCAACGAGGCGGACAACGCGCAGTTCGCGCTGACGCCGCGCAGCCTCGACACGGGCCTGCGCTTCGAACGCATCCGCTTCACGTATGGCGGCGCGCAAAAGGTGGCGCTGGAAGTGGAAGGTCTCGCCATCCGTCCCGGCGAACGGGTCGGCCTGGTGGGTGCCATCGGCTCGGGCAAGAGCACCTTGCTGAAACTGGCCTCGGGCCTGTACCAGCCGGCCGAAGGCAAGGTGTATCTGGGCGACGTCGACATGGCCCTGCTGGCGCCGCCCGTGGTGCGCGAAATGGTCGGCTACCTGCCGCAGGAAACGCGGCTGTTCAGCGGCAGCCTGCGCGACAACCTGTTATTAGGCCTGGCCGACCCGGGCGAGGAAGCGATCCTGGCGGCGGCCAGGCGCACGGGGCTGATCGAGCTGATACTGGGCCAGCCGCGGGGACTGGCGCTGGCCATTACCGAGGGCGGACGGGGCGTCTCCGGCGGCCAGCGGCAATTGATCGCCGTCACGCGCCTGCTGCTGGCCAAGCCGCGCATCTGGCTGCTCGATGAACCGACCGGCGCCATGGATGCGAAGACGGAGTCGCGCATCGTCGGGCTGCTCGGCGAGCTGGCGGCCGAAGGCGTGACGATGGTCGCCACCACGCACAAGAACGCCCTGCTGCCCCTGCTGGACCGGCTGGTGGTGCTGCAGGCGGGACGGATCCTGCTCGATGGCCCGCGCGACGTCGTGCTGGCCAAGCTGTCGGGCAAGCCGCAGGCCGTGCCGGCTGCCGCCCCGTCGCCAGCGCCAGTGGCGCAGGCAGCCGTGCAGGGAGCCGTCGCATGAAACTGGCCAAAGTCGAAACGCAGCAAGAGGCAAAACGGGGCCGGGTGCTGATCTGGAGCTGCACGGCGGCACTGGTGGGCGTGATCGCGTGGGCGTCGTGGGCAGAGCTGGACCAGGTCACGCGCGCCAACGGCCAGGTGATCGCCAGTTCGCGCAACCAGATCATCCAGGTGGCCGACGGCGGCGTGCTCAGCGAATTGCGCGTGCATGAAGGCAGCGTGGTGAAAAAAGGCGAACTGCTGGCGCGCTTCGACCGCACGCGGGCCGAGACGAGCTACCTGGAAAGCACGGCCAAGGCGGCGGGCCTGAAGGCGACCGTGGCGCGCCTGCAGGCGGAAGTATTTGGCGGCACGCCCAAGTTCCCGCCCGAGCTGCAGGCCTTTCCCGAGTTCCGCGCCAACCAGATGACCTTGTTCACCAAGCGCCAGGGCGCCGTGCAGGCGGAAGTGGGCGCGCTGGAAAGCGCCATGAAGCTGATCAAGGAAGAACTGGAAATGAACTTGCCGCTGCTGGAAACGGGCGACGTCAGCCGCGCGGAAGTGCTGAAGCTGCGGCGGCAGGTGGTCGACATCCAGGCGCAGATCACCAACCGGCGCAACAAGTACTTGCAGGACAGCCAGACGGACCTCGTGAAAGCCCAGGAAGACCTGGCCGGCGTGCTGCAGACGGTAACGCAGCGCAAGGAGCAGCTCGGTTCGACGGATATCTACGCGCCCACGGACGGCATCGTGCGCAACGTGCGCCTCACCACCCTGGGCGGCGTGGCCAAGCCGGGCGAGGAAATCCTGCAGATCGTGCCCACCGACGATGACCTGATCATCGAGGCGAAGGTCAAGCCGGCCGACATCGCCTTCATCAAGCCGGGCCTGCCCACGGCCGTGAAACTGGACGCCTACGACTACGGCATCTACGGCCGCCTGCGCGGCACCGTCAGCTACATCAGCGCCGATACCTTAAGCGAAGACAACAAGGGCAACGAGCAGCCCTACTACCGCGTGCAGATCAAGACCAGCGGGCGCAACCTGATGGGCAAGAACGGCGAACCCATCCTGATCCAGCCCGGCATGACAGCCACGGTGGAAATCAACACGGGGCGCAAAACGGTGCTGCGCTATCTGACGAAACCGATCACCAAGACGTTTTCGGAGTCGATGGGGGAGCGGTGACGGCACGGCCTTCCCCTTGCTCCGGCCGCGCGGCCGGATGCCTCCCTGGCGAGCGCATCTGGCTCTGGCGGGAGCAGGCGGCGCCCGCCCTGCGCATGGCAACAGCCGCTCTCCTGCCAGCCTGGCGGGTCCATTGCCCGACGCCACGCGCCTCAACGTTCGCGCCATCGTCCCGTCCTGCCACCTCCGGCATGGCCACGCACTGGCATGCACTGGCCGTTTTCTCTTGATGCCAGCACATAGTTGATACTTGTGGTCAACAAAGATGGGCTACACTTGTCCTGGAGAGCGCTAAAATAGCGGCCCTCTCTTCCACGGCTTATCTGAGCAATCTCATCCCCTTTCCGACCCATGGCACTCGATCCTTCCACCATTCTCATCCTCACGACCGCCCTGGCGGCTGCCGCCGCACTGTACCTGGCCGTGGAATGGCGCGGCGTGCGCGAGAAATCGCTGCTGTTCTGGAGCGCGGGGTTCGCCGTCATCACCGTGGGCTGCGTCCTGGCCCTGTTGCGCAGCAGCGGCTTTTTGCTGATCGGGATCTGGTTTGCCAACGGCTTGCTGATCGCCGCGCACTGGCTGTTCCTGGCTGGCGTCGCCAGGTTCACGGACATGCGCCTGTCGCGCGCGTGGTATCTGCTGGCCTTCGCCTGGCTGGCCATGCTGTTGCTGCCCAACGAACCGTGGTGGTCCAGGGTGATGTTCGTCGTGCAATCATTGCTCATCGGCGGCATCAGCCTGCGCGCCAGCTTCCTGCTGCGTCCCCACGGCGTTTCCCTCAGCGTGGGCGCGGTGCAGCTGCGCTACGTGCTGCTGCTGCACGGTCTCTTCTACTGCGCCAAGGCGGGCGCCACCGTGGCGCTGCATGCCTTCGTCGACCTGGCCTCCTTCCGTGGCGAAGTCATCCAGATCTCGCTGGTGGAAGGCGCCATGGCGATCATGCTGATCGCCTTGTCCATGACGGGCACGGAGCGCCACCGCCGCGAAGAGCGCATCGAGCAGCTCGCCGCGCGCGACCCACTCACCGCCCTGTACAACCGCCGCGCCCTGGACCAGCGCGCCCCCGCGCTGCTGCAGCAGGCCTCGCCCCACAGCCCCGGCGCCTTGCTGCTGATCGACATCGACAACTTCAAGCAGGTCAACGACCTGCACGGTCACAGCGCCGGCGACAAATTGCTGGTGGCGCTCAGTGAAATGATCTGCAATACCCTGCCGCCCGGCACCCTTGCCGCCCGGCTGGGCGGGGACGAGTTCGTGATCCTGCTGCGCGGCGCCAGCAGCGACAGCGTGGTGATGCTGGGCGATGCCCTGCGCGGCATGTTCGGCCAGATGGCGCAGCAGGCGTTTGTCACGCCCAAGGCAGTGACCCTGAGCGTGGGCGGCACCTTGTTCGAGCGGCCGCCGGCAAGCCTGGCGGCGCTGCTCGAACTGGGCGACGCCGCCTTGTACGCGTCAAAGCGCGACGGGCGCAACAGCGTGCGGGTGGTGCGGGCCGGCTGACGTCCGCCGCTTTCGCGCACGCATGCGGGCCCTGAAAAAAGCCGTTTGCAAAAGAACAGGCGCCGTCATTGCCCGCCATGCACAAGCAGCGCGTACAGCTCGGCCACCCGTTCCACCGTGATGCCCTCGCGCTGTTCCACGGCCAGCGGGTGGTCCGTCGGTTCCAGCTCGAGGCACGGGCGTATGCCGTCGTCGCGCAAGTGCACGCGGGTCTTCAGGTTCAGGGTGGCGGGATAGACGGGCAGCTGGGTACTGAGCCAGCCGAAGAAGGGGCCGATGTGCGAACGCTTCGCATCATGGAAGCAGGCGTCCCAGGCGTCGAAGCTGTCGCCGCCGAGCGAAACCCACACGCCCCAGCTGAACGGCTCATCCGCGCCATGCACGGGGATGTCGATGGTGGCGCGCACGAAGCAGTGTGTTTCGTCGACGATGCAGGCGTCGCTGTCGCGCTGGCAGCGCGCGGCCCGTTCGGCCGGCGTCATTTGCTCGTACAGCCACGGCGCATCGGCGCCGAAGCTGGGCATGCCCGTGTGCGTCTCGCCGCAGGAGCGGCACAAAAAAGTAAGCGTCATGGAAAAGTTGCGTCGGTCGGAGCAGCAGCGGCACGCCGCGTCATCGGAAAAGCTTGCCGGGCATCATCGGACAAGCTTGCCGGCCAAGGATGGCGCCGGATGGCACTGCGCCTCGGCGGCCCCGCTCATCCGGCCTGCGCCATCATTCAAACTGTTTGCGGAAGGCCTCGAACTGCGCCGCCAGGCCGTCGAAATCGCTGCGCAGCTGCAGCACTTCCTGTTCCAGCTGGGCGACACGGCTGCCCTGCTGCGGCGCGCTGACGGCGCCGGCAAAACCGGCCGCCGTCTCGCTCTGCGCCAGCGCTTCCTCGCCGCCCAGCAAGTGGCCGTAGCGCGGTTCCTTGGCGCCCGGGGCGACGGCCAGCCTGGCCACCAGCGGCGGGTATTTGTCGATCAGGAATTGCAGGCCGGACTCCACTTCCGCCACGGACTTGAAGTCATGCACGCGGCCGCTGCGGCTGCGGATCTCGCCCGCCGTCTGCAGGCCGCGCAGCATCAATATCGTCAGGATGGCCAGCTTGTCCTGCTCCAGCGACCACTTGATGCGCATGCGGTGCTCGTACTTGGCGACGCGGGCGCCCGCCTGCGTGATGCCGTTGACGAACTTGCGCTGCATCAGGCGCTGCAGCACGTCGTACACGGTTTCCTCGGACAGGGCCATGACGGGGTCGCGGCTGGACAATTGATTGCAGCCGTTGGTCAGGGCGTTCAGCGACAGCGGATAGCTGTCCGGCGTCAGCGCTTCCTTTTCGGCCAGCACGGCCAGCACGCGGATCTCGAAGGGGTCGAGCAGATTGGGATTGTCGCTGCTTTTGTCAGCTGCCGTCACATCAGTATTCATGCATAAATCCTTAATCGACCAGTTTGTTCATTTGCTCGGAATCAAATTTATCACATTCAGGCACGGCCTGGCAGCAAATGCCCGCCGCCTTCAGGGTGGCGAGGATGGTTTCGATGCGCTGCTCCTGCGCCACGGCGTGCGTAATCAGGCCCTGCAGGGCTTTCGACAGCGGATCGTCGCCGTTCGGCGTGACGCCATAGGCGGCAAACAGATGCGCCGTGCTGCCTTCGCGCAAGGCGTTGACGTCCTTTTGCACGATATGCGCGGGGTTGCCCACGGCCGTGCCGCCGGCCGGCACGGGTTTCAGGAGCACGGCGTTCGAGCCCACCTTGGCGTACTCGCCCACCGTGAAATTACCCAGCACTTGCGCACCGGCACCGACGATGACGCCCCGCTCCAGGGTCGGATGGCGTTTGGCGCCACTGTGCAGCGAGGTGCCGCCCAGCGTCACGCCCTGGTAGATGGTGCAGTCGTCGCCGACGACGGCCGTCTCGCCGATCACCACGCCGAAGCCATGATCGATGAAGACGCGCCGGCCGATGGTGGCGCCCGGGTGGATCTCGATGCCCGTGATGATGCGGCCGATATACGAAATGAAGCGCCCCACCCACTTCATGCGCCGCGTCCAGCACCAGTGCGCCCAGCCGTGCATGACGATGGCGTGCAAGCCCGGATAACAGGTCAGCACCTCCCAGCCATTGCGGGCGGCGGGGTCACGTTCGATGATGCTGTTGATGTCTTCGCGCAGGTGGTGGAACATAAGACGGATTTCTGAATGGGTAAGAGACAAGACGCAAATGGTAGCGTATTCGGCGGCGTGCTGCCGGAGAGGCAGATAAACAAGCGCCGCCTCGAGGGCGGCGGCTTATGAAAGTAGCGCTACAAAACGTTCAGGGCAAGGCGCATTGCCGAAGACAGTACGCAAGTACGGCGAGGCAATGCAACGCCGCCCTGGACGTTATTTAGCCTTCTTTCGCGATGCGCTGGCGGCGGGCTTCGTACAGGCACACGCCGGAAGCCACGGACACGTTCAAACTCTCGACGGAGCCGAACATCGGGATGCTGACGAGCATGTCGCAGGTGTCGCGCGTCAGGCGGCGCATGCCTTCGCCTTCGGAACCCATGACCAGGGCGGTCGGGCCCGTGAAATCGGCTTCGTACAAGCCTTTTTCGCCATCGTCGGAAGTGCCGATCAGCCAGATGCCGCGGTCCTTCAGTTCACGCATGGTCCGCGCCAGATTCGTCACGGTGATGTACGGGACGGTTTCGGCGGCGCCGCTGGCGACCTTGGCGGCCGTGGCGTTCAGGCCCACGGCGCGGTCCTTCGGCACGATGACGGCATGGGCGCCGACGCCGTCGGCCACGCGCAGGCAGGCGCCCAGGTTATGCGGGTCGGTGATGCCGTCGAGAATCAACAGCAGCGGCGGGCCGTCGATGGCGTCCAGCAGTTCATCCAGATTGCGCGCCAGCGACAGCTGCGAGGCGAAGGCGATCACGCCCTGGTGGCGGCGCGTGCCGACGATCTTGTCCAGGCGCGAGGAATCGACGGGCATGACGCGCACGCCGGCCGACTTGGCGGCGGCGATCATGTCCTTCATGCGGCCGTCGACACGGCTGGCATCGACGAAAATTTCTTCCACGGACGACGCTTCATGACGCAGACGCGAGGTGACGGCGTGGAAGCCGAAAATCATTTTATTCTTCATTTGTTATCGTTTCTTTTATCGCTTGTTCTTGCTTGATTTTGATACAGTTTTTGCTGCACGTGGTGCCGCCGCAGCGGGTGCCGCGGCTGGTTTCTTGCTGCGCTTCGGCGCGCCCTTCGGCGCGGCCTTGGCGGCTGCCTTCGGCGCGGCGGCCTGCGGCGCGGCCTTGGCTGCGGACTTGGCGCCATTGGCGCGGTTGCCGGAACCGTTGCCAGCCTTGACGCTGGTCTTGATCTCGTGGCGCTGCTCGGTCGCGGGACCGGGCTTGACCATCGATTTCTTTTCGCCCTTGCGCTTGCCGGCGCCGTTCGGCTTGGCTGGCGCTTCTTCGCCCGCCTGCTCCGCCTCGGTCACCAGGCGCAGGTCGATCTTGCGCGTTTCCAGATCGACACGCGCCACTTGCACCGTCAAACGGTCGGTCAGCTGGTAGCGCTTGCCCGTGCGTTCGCCGCGCAGTTCATGGCGCGCATCGTCGTACTGGAAGTAATCGGTGCCCAGCTCGGTGACGTGCACCAGGCCTTCGACAAACAGGGTATCGAGCTGCACGAACACGCCGAAGGTGGTCACGCCCGTGATGGTGCCGGTGAACTCTTCGCCCAGCTTGTCTTGCATGAAGTAGCACTTGAGCCACGCTTCGACGTCGCGCGACGCTTCGTCGGCGCGGCGCTCGTTGGCCGAGCAATGCACGCCCAGCGCGTCCCAGATGGTCAGGTCCGTCTTCTTCGGCTTGCCGTCGGCCTTGTCCTTCGCCTGCTGCTTGCGCGTGGCGTTCGACACGTTCGTGTTCAGCACAACCTTGTCGGACAGCTTGGGCTCGTATTTCTTGCCTTGCAGAATCGCCTTGATGGCGCGGTGCGTCAGCAGGTCGGGATAGCGGCGGATCGGGCTGGTGAAGTGGGCATACGCCTCGTACGCCAGGCCGAAGTGACCGATATTGTCCGGGCTGTAGACGGCTTGCTGCATCGAGCGCAGCAGCATCGTTTGCAGCAGGGCCGCATCGGGACGCTGCTTGATCTGCTGCATCAGGGTCTGGTAATCGGATGCCGATGGCGTATCGCCGCCCGTCAGGTTCAAGCCCACCTGCTTGAGGAAGGTGCGCACTTGCGTGAGCTTTTCCTTGGTCGGGCTGGCGTGGATGCGGTAGGTGCCGGGGTGCTTGTTACGCAGCAACAGATCGGCCGCGCAGACGTTGGCCGCCAGCATGCACTCTTCGATGATCTTGTGCGCTTCGTTGCGCGTGCGCGGAATGATCTTTTCGATCTTGCCGGCGCTATTGCAGACGATATACGTTTCCGTCGTCTCGAAATCGATGGCGCCCCGCTCCATGCGCGCTTTCAGCAAGGCGCGGTAGACGGCTTCCAGGTTTTGCAGGTGCGGCAGGATATCCGCGCGGCGTGCCGCTTCGGGTCCCTTGGTGTTGCCCAGCACGGCAGCGACTTCGTCATACGTGAGGCGCGCGGCGGAATGGATGACGGCGGGATAGAACTGGTAAGCCTTCAGTTCGCCCTTGTCGCTGACGACGGCGTCGCAGACGAGGGTCAAACGGTCAACGGCCGGGTTCAGCGAGCACAGGCCATTCGAGAGTTTTTCCGGCAGCATCGGAATCACGCGGCGCGGGAAGTATACGGAGGTGCTGCGTTCGAGCGCATCGGTATCGAGCGCGTCGTTCGGTTTCACGTAATGGCTGACGTCGGCGATGGCGACGATCAGGCGGAAGCAGTTGGCACGGCCCACCTTGACGGGTTCGCAGTACACGGCATCGTCGAAGTCGCGCGCATCCTCGCCATCGATAGTGACGAGCGGCACGTCGCGCAGGTCGACACGGTCTTTCAGGTCGGCGGCGCGCACTTCGAATGGCAGCTTTTCCGCCTGCTTCAAGGCGGCGGCGGAAAAGACGTGCGGCACATTGAATTTGCGTACAGCAATCTCGATTTCCATGCCGGGATCATCGAGGGCACCGAGCACTTCGACGATCTTGCCGACGGGCTGCTTGAAGCGCATGGGCTGCTCGGTCAGCTCGACGCTGACGATCTGGCCGGCTTTCGCCTTGCCCACCGAACCGGTGACCAGAATGTCCTGGCCGATGCGCTGGTCTTCGGGCGCCACCACCCAGTTGCCGTTTTCCTGGATCAGGCGGCCGATGACGTGGGTGTTGGCGCGCTGCGTGACTTCCACGATCGTGCCTTCCGGACGGCCGCGGCGGTCGGTGCCGACGATGCGGGCCATGACCTTGTCGCCATGCAGTACCTTCTGCATTTCTTTCTCAGGCAGGAACAGGTCGGCGCTGGCATCGTCGGGAATGACGAAACCGAATCCATCGCGGTGGCTGGTGACGCGACCGGCGACGAGCGCGCTCTGGTCTGCCAGCGAGAATACGCCGCTGGCGTCAGACTTGAGCTGGCCGTCGCGCTCCATCGCCTTCAGGCGACGGACCAGGACATCCATGGAATCGGCATGCACTTGCAGCGTTTTCCCGAGAGACTGCGGATCGAGAGGCGCGTTGACGCTGCGGAATATGCCGAGAATGTCCTCCCGGCTGGGGATGGTGTGGGTATTTTGGCTCAAAAGTATTTCTATAGTTGTTATTGACAGTGATCAAACGGAGAACAAAGACCGATGACATCACCGTCAATATTGACGCGGTGATGTCCGGTAGTGTACCGGACGACGCCTTGGTTTGCCTAACGGACAGCGTAGCGGAAACAGTACAAGCACCCCGCCGATGAAAAAAAGGAGAAAAGCTGCGCAATGCATTTGACTTCGGCAAATATTGCTCTATAATCTCGGTCTCTTGCAGCGACAAACCTTCACGGGAATGCAGTTGCAGGAAAGCGGTACAGGGTTGATGTGCAGTATGGAGCGAAAGCTCATCTGGCGCAAAACTCTTCAAGTCGCTATAATAGCAGAATTGTTGCAGTAAGTTGTTTTGCAACAAATACTCGAGCAGTAAAAAGTAGTAAGTCAGCAGCATCAGTGCCCACGTGGCGGAATTGGTAGACGCGCATGGTTCAGGTCCATGTGCCTTCGGGTGTAGGGGTTCGAGTCCCTTCGTGGGCACCATACCTAATTCGCTAAAAAGCCGCAAACTTTCACGAGTTTGCGGCTTTTTTCATGTGCACGGCAAAACCTTGCTTCGCAGGCACGCTGCCCTCCTCGCCACCGCGTTCAATACCCATTTGCCCCGGCAATCCCCCCCCCTCCTTGATGCCAGCCGCCCCGAATCCGCAGGCAAAGAGCGACGAAGATGGGCAACGCCACCCACGCCCCCTGCATTCGCCGCGCATCGCCACATGGCCAGGCAGGCACCGGCCAGCACCACGACGGCGCAAAAGCGCTGAAAAAACAGGCAGATTTACGCTTTTTTCATAGGGAAAGACGCTTTTCGGAAGAAAAAACATGTTTCTTGAAGAAAAGTGCAAAATGTTGATTGACCGAATGCGCGCCAGCCCTTATGATTTTGTCCTCGCTGCAGAACACGCAGCGACAAGCAGCAAGCAGCAAGCAGCAACAATGCCCACGTGGCGGAATTGGTAGACGCGCATGGTTCAGGTCCATGTGCCTTCGGGTGTAGGGGTTCGAGTCCCTTCGTGGGCACCACCAGCAACGAGTCGTTTTCGTTGTGGTCCGCAGTAAAAAGTAGTAAGGTAGCACAGCAGTTAGCAGCACAATGCCCACGTGGCGGAATTGGTAGACGCGCATGGTTCAGGTCCATGTGCCTTCGGGTGTAGGGGTTCGAGTCCCTTCGTGGGCACCACCAGCAACGAGTCGTTTTCGTTGTAATCCGCAGTATAGTAGTGAGACATAGCAGTAAGCAGCAACAAGCAGCATCAGTGCCCACGTGGCGGAATTGGTAGACGCGCATGGTTCAGGTCCATGTGCCTTCGGGTGTAGGGGTTCGAGTCCCTTCGTGGGCACCATTACCTAATTCGCAAAAAAGCCGCAAACTTTCACGAGTTTGCGGCTTTTTTCATTCCAGAATGCCGCGCGATCTTCCCGACCTGCGGCACCCTCCCCTTATTTGGCCAGCGCCGCCTTCACGGCATCAAACAGGGTCGTCGTCGGACGGCCAATCAGCGCGCTCAACTGCCTGCCATTGTCTTCCAGGCCGCCCTTGGCCGCGCCCGCATCGGAATCGGCCAGCAGGTCGGCAAAGCCTTCCGGCACGCCCACGCCCACCAGCGCCGCCTTGAAGTCCGCCTGCGGCAGATCCTTGTAGACGATCGCCTTGCCCGACTGGCGCGCCACTTCGGCCGCGTATTCCGCCAGGGTAAAGCCATGGTCGCCGGCCAGCTCATAGATGGCCTGCGGCTGGTTTGCCGTCAGCACCACCGCGGCGGCGGCGGCGTAGTCCAGGCGCGCGGCCGACGAGAAGCGGCCATCTTGCGCCGCGCCCAGCACGACACCATGCTCGAGCACGGGTGCCAGGTGTTCCGTATGGTTTTCCAGGTACCAGCCATTGCGCAGGAAACTGTAGGGCAGGCCCGATGCGCGGATGGCCGCTTCCGTGATCACGTGCTCTGCAGCCAGGCCCAGCGGCGTGGTGTCGGCGCGCAGCACGCTGGTGTAGGCCAGCAAGGCGACGCCGGCGCGCTTGGCCGCATCGATGACATTCTGGTGCTGCTGCGCGCGCTGGCCCACTTCGCTCGACGAGATCAGCAGGATTTTCGTTGCGCCCTGGAAAGCGGCGTCGAGGCTGGCGCCATCGTTGTAATCGGCCTGGCGCACCTGCACGCCCTTGGCGGCAAGGCCGGCAGCCTTGGCCGGGTTGCGCACGGCGGCGATGATCTGGTTTGCGGGAACGGATGCGAGCAGGCTGGCAATGACGTGCTGGCCCAGATTGCCTGTGGCGCCGGTGATGACGATCATGATTTCTCCTTGGTACGTGGGTGGTAAAACCCTATAATAGGACTATTACTTACTTATTGTAAGTACGTACCTTTTGGTAAGTATGAATCAATTTTATTTTCAAGGCCAACTATCATGTCCACAGACACTCCCGGCGCCAGCATGCGCGCCGCCCTCGCCCGCCAGAACCAGGGCGCGCACCTGCTGGCCGCCGCCTGCCCGTCACGCGCTGTGCTCAGCCACCTGACCAGCCGCTGGGCCGTGCTGGTGCTGGTATTGCTGCTGAGCGGCACGCGCCGCTTCAGCGAACTGCGCCGCGAAGTGGGCGGCGTCAGCGAAAAAATGCTGGCGCAAACACTGGAAGCGCTGGCCGGCGACGGCTTCGTGCTGCGCCAGGCCTACATGGTGATCCCGCCGAAGGTGGAATACAGCCTGACGCCGCTGGGACGCGAGGCGGCCGAGCGGCTGGCCGTACTGGTCGACTGGATCGAGGACAACTACCCGCGCATCGAGCAGGCGCGGGCGGACCTGGCCGCGGCGCCGGCAGCGCAACACGCGGCCTGACCGCATGCAAACGCATACCCAAACGCATTGCTTTTAGTCATCAAGAATTATCGTTTACTCCTCCTTGCCTTGATGTAATACTAGCCCCATGAAACGCGTAAGGGCGCGACACCATGAATCAGTTGATTTCCTCCATCGCCGACCGGGCCAATGTGCTGTTGGTCAGCAATTCGCCGAGCGATGTGCGCGAACTGCTGTATGTGCTGGACCGGCACAACCTGGGCACGGGACTGGCCGGCGATGTCGACGAGGGCGTGGAACTGGCCGCCGGCGGCACCGACCTGATCCTGCTCGACGCGGCCCTGGCCGGCACGAACATCGGCGCGGCCTGCATGCGCCTGCGCAATGCGGGCGGGCGCCACGGCGTGCCGCTGCTGCTGATGTCGTCCAAGCCCAGCGCCGAAGAGCAAGGCCGCAGCGTGGGTGCCGGCGCCAGCGACTACATCAAGATGCCTTTCAATGCGCGCGACGTGGCGGAAAAAATCCTCATGGAACTGGCGCTGCACAAGGCCGATGCGCCTGCACCGTCTGCCGCCACGCCGCCGCGCCCCCTGCATCCGCAAACGCTGGAAGTCAATTACCACTCCATCCTGGCCGGCTCGCCCGACGCCGTCCTGCTGTTTGACATCGATAACAAGCTGCTCATCGACGCCAACCACCTGGCCGAAGAGCTGTTCGGCATGCCGCTGGCCGACCTGCTGCAAGGCGGCATGGAACCGCTGTTTCCCAAGAAACAGTCCGATGGGCGCGCCTCGCCACAATTGCTGGAAGAAAAGATACGCGCCACCTTGCAAGGCAAGATCGTCGTCTTCCGCGCCACCTGCTGCCACCGCGACAGCCACCCGATCGCCTGCGAAATCCGGCTGATGCGCCTGTCCGTGCCAGGCCGCCAGCTGGTGCATGCGCGCATCATCGACCTGACGGAACGCAACCTGGCCGAAGCGATGCGCGCGGGCCAGAGCGCCCTGCTGGAAATGGTCGCCAAGGGCGCGCCCCTGATTCCCACCCTGAACCAGCTGCTGCTGCTGATCGAAGGCCAGTCGCGCGGCGTGTACTGCTCCATCATGCTGCTCGACGACGACGGCATCCACATGCACAGCGCGGCCGGCCCCAGCCTGCCGCCCGACTACATGGCCCTGCTCGAAGGTGTGGCCATCGGCCCCGGCGTGGGTTCCTGCGGCACGGCCATGTTCCGGCGCGAGCCCGTCATCGTCAGCGACATCATGCACGACCCGCTGTGGGCGCCCTACCGCGCACTGGCCGCGCCATTCGGCTTGCGCGCCTGCTGGTCGCGCCCCATCTTCGGCCAGGATGGCGCCGTGCTGGGCTCGTTTGCCATGTATTACCGCGAGGTGCGCAGTCCCGATGCGCACGACCAGGGCCTGATCGACACGGCCACCGACCTGGCCGGCATTGCCATTGGCCGCATGCGCCACGAACGCGAGCTGCAGC
The DNA here is from genome assembly GCF_978021625.1 of Janthinobacterium foliorum. Taxonomy (NCBI): domain Bacteria; kingdom Pseudomonadati; phylum Pseudomonadota; class Betaproteobacteria; order Burkholderiales; family Oxalobacteraceae; genus Janthinobacterium; species Janthinobacterium foliorum. Next base: position 177,949 of record NZ_CDXDQE010000009.1, read on the forward strand.
GCCACCGGGCCCATCTGGAAGAACTGGTGGCCGAACGCACGGCCGCCCTCACGCAGGCGAAGGAACAATCGGAGCAGGCCAACCGCGAACTGGCGGCCGCGCTGGAAAACCTGTCCATCACGCAAGGCGAACTGGTGCGGCGCGACAAGCTGGCCGCGCTGGGCGCGCTGGTGGCCGGCATCGCGCATGAACTCAATACGCCGATCGGCAACGGCCTCGTGGTGGCCACCACCATGGCCGAGCGCACGCGCGAAATCCAGGCCAGCTTCCTCGACGGCCTGCGCCGCTCCGAGCTGGAAACCTATCTGGCGCAGGCCAGCGAGGCGGACGCCATCATGCTGCGCAATCTGCAGCGCGCGGCCGACCTGGTGTCGAGCTTCAAGCAGATCGCCGTCGACCGCGCCAGCTCGCAGCGCCGCCATTTCCTGCTGCGCCAGTTCATCGCCGAACTGATGCTGCCCATGTCCACCCCGCTCAAGGCGGCCAGCCTGAGCCTGACGCAGGACGTGCCCGACGACCTGGCCATGGACAGCTATCCCGGTCCGCTGGGCCAGGTGCTGAGCAACCTGCTGGAAAACTGCCTGCGCCATGCATTCGAAGGGCGCAGCGGCGGCGGCATCGCCATCACGGCGCGCGGCAGCGAGGATGGCCGGAACATCACCCTGTCCATCGCCGACACGGGCGTGGGCATTCCCGCCGACGACCTCACGCATATCTACGACCCGTTCTTCACCACCAAGCTGGGGTCCGGCGGCTCGGGGCTGGGCTTGCACGTGGCGCACAATATCGTCACGGGCGTGCTTGGCGGCCATATCGACGCCAGCAGCAGCCCCGCCGGCACCACCTTCACCTTGCTGCTGCCTGCCGTGGCGCCCCAGTCGGGTGCCGCCTGACGCCCGGGCGCGCTACAATGCCCCCAGCGTTTTTTTGAGGGAGCATTGCCATGAAATACATTTTCGCCACCATGCTGCTGGCCCTGTGCGCCAGCGCCTGGGCCGGTCCCGCCCCCTGGTACCAATGGCGCAGCAAGGTCGACGGCACCCTGTCGTGCGCCCAATCCACCTTGGGATTTGGCTGGGAACTGGCCTCGGGACCATACAAAGATAGCCGTTGCGAAAAACCGGTGCTTGTTAAATAATGGGGCCATGACAACACGGGGCAGCCGGCTTAGATGACTTAAAACAGCAAGCGATGGCAATGCGGCGTCGAAAGAGTATGGAACGATAAGAACGTATCTATTCAAACCGAGGAGACCACATGTTTACGAATCCGGAACAATTCGCATCGGCCACCAAGGCCCTGTTTGAATTCCAGCTGATGACCTTCAACACGCTCACGACCAAGGCCGTGCAAGGCGTGGAGCAGGTGCTGGCACTGAACATGGCCACCGCCAAGTCCGGCATCGAGGATGGCATCGCCGCCGGCAAGGAAATCAGCCAGGCCAAGGATCCGAAGGCCGCCATGGCCGCCGCTGCCGCCCAGCTGCAACCGGGCGTGGCCGGCGCCAAAGCGTACAAGCAGCAACTCGACGACATCATCAAGGAAATCCACACGGAATTCACCACGGCCGCCGAAGCCCACGTGGCCGAAGCGAAAAGCAACTTGAGCGCGCTGATCTACGACGTCACGAAAAACGTGCCGCCCGGCTCGGAAAACGCCGTGGCCATCGTCAAGGCCGCCATCGACAACGCCTTCCTGGGCTACGAACAAGTCACCAAGGCCACGAAACAGGCCGTGAAAACGGTGGAAGAACAGATCGCCAAGGCCAGCGCGCAAGTGGCGCAAGCCACGGAAAAAGCCACGGCCGGCGCCACGGCAGCGGCTGACAAGGCGGCGCCCGCCGCCAAGCCGAAGGCCACTAAAAAGTAAGGACGTAGGTCGGATTAGCGGGGCAAGGCCGCGCGTAATCCGACGCATTGCCGGCTTTGCCGTGGTGTCGGATTACGCGCTTGCGCGCTAATCCGACCTACCCCCAATCCGGCCTACAAGGAATCGACCGGGGTAATCCGGTACACGCAGCGCCTTCCCCCCTCCAGCAGATATTCCTTGCGCTCCACCGTGCAATCGCTTCCCAATACCCGTTGGAAGATGGCCAGCTCCGAGCGGCAGAAATTCTGGCACGCCGTGGCCGCCGCGCAGATGGGGCAATGGTTTTCCACCAGCAGCACGCTGCCATCGTCTTGACGCTCCGCATGGGCCATGTAGCCTTCGCCGTCGCGCGCGCGGGCCAGGCTGCCCACGCGCCGCGCCAGATCATCCCTCGCATCGACCAGGCTGGCATAGGCCGCCTCGCTGCTGCGCTCGCGCGCGCCGATCAGCTTATCCAGTCCCTCCTCGCCGAACAGGGCTTTCACTTGCGCGATCAATTCCAGGGTCAGGTCCGCATGGCGGTCGGGAAAGCGCGCATGGCCCGCCGGCGTCAGCTGCCAGCGGCGCGACGGCCGTCCCACCTTGTCGGCCACGTCGTCGAAAGCCACCAGGCCCTTGTCCTGCGCCGCTTCCAGCTGGCGCCGCGCGCCCATGGAAGTGATATCGAGCAAGGCCGCCAGCTGCTGCGCCGTCTGCGGCCCGCGCATTTTGAGCAGGAACAAGGTCTGCTCGGACGTGCTGGCGCTCATGCCACCGCCTTGGCATCGACGGCGCCGTCCAGCTGCCGGCGCCAGGCCGCCATGCGCCACGCGGCCCAGGCGGCCGAACCGGCGCCGGCGATGAGGATCAATCGCGTGTCGATCAGGGTCAGCACGGAACCGCTCAAGGCGACGACGATGTTGGCGATGCAAAAGGTCGTAGCCAGCAAGCCCATCACGGCACCCTGCCCGTGCGCGCTGAAGCGTTCGGCGCACCAGCCCTGAATCACCGTGTTGTACAGCGCGTTCGGAATGCCGAACAGCACGATGGCGGCGATGCCCACCCAGATATTGCCCATCGCTAGCACGCCCACGGCCAGCGCCACGCCGCAGGCATACCAGCTGGCCCGCAGCAAGGGCGCATGGCGGCTGGGACCGCCTGCAAGCAAGGAGGTGATGGTCATGGTGCCGCACAGGCCCACGTTCACCCAGGCAATCGCCTGCGCATGGTAATTGGCTGTCTCGACCAGCCACAGCGGATAGAACTCGTAAAAGCTGGCCACGCCGCAGGTCAGCGCCAGCTGCACGATGAACAGGGTGCGCAGTTCGTCGTGGCGCAGCAGGTTCAGCGAATGCTGGTCGCGCGCCACCTGCCACCAGGACGTGGTCAGCAACGAAGGCGTTTCACGCGGCAAGCCCACGGCCACCAGCACGGCGACGAGCATGAGGGCGCCGGCGGCGATCCAGAACGGCACCGTCACGCCCCAGTGCAGGGTGGCGCCCGCCAGGATGGGCCCCACCAGCCAGCCCAGGTAAAACGCGCCGTTCAGCCACGACATGGCGCGCAGGCGCAGCGGTCCCGTCAGCTGGTCGGCCAGCATCGCGCGCGCCACGGCGCCATTGCCCTCCAGCAAACCGGTGATGAAGCGGGCGACGATGAACAGCGGATACGACTGGATCACCAGCGCCCAGGCCGTGATGGCGTGGCCGATGGCGGCGCCCACGGCCGTGCGCATCAGCAAGGGGCGGCGGCCATAGCGGTCGGACAGCGGCCCCAGCAAGGCCGAGCCGATCAGCAGGCCCAGCGGATTGATGGTCAGCGCCAGGCCAAACAGCAGCTTGGAGGGCAAGCCGAGGAAATTATTGAAGGCATTCGGCGCTTCGGCCGCAAACAGCGGCGGCAGGATGGGATACGGCAGGGACGCGCCTATGGTCGACAGCAGCGCCAGCAAACAGGCGGCGGAAATCAGGAGGATATTTTTCATGCAGCCTTGACAGGTGTCTTGATGATAGTGATGCGGCAAGAATAGCCGGGGCCGGCACATAAGTAAACTAATTTGTTTATTAATTGGGGAAGGCGAACGGCAACCGTGCCGCCGCCGGCACGCGGCCCATGCTACAGTGCGCGCCATCCCCATGACACCAATCGACGACCTTCATGACCCTCTCCGACATCGAACGCGCCCATGGCTTTGCCTATCCGCCACTCTACAAGCAGCTCGAACGCGACGGCATGCTGGACGTGGGCGAATATGGACCCGACTGGTACCGGGAGGTCTACCCCACTTTGAAGGACCAGCCCACCCTGCTGCTGCATGCCGACGATTTCGAACTGCTGAGCGTCAAGGCCGTCGCGGCAGCGCTTGAGGAACTGGCCGATCCCGGGGATTACCGGCATATCGATCCCGCCTTGCGCTTCATGCCGTTCGCGCAAACGGGCGCCGGCGACCACTACTGCTTTTTCGCCAGCGGCCGGCAAGGCGACGACATGCCGGTCGTGCTGCTGTGGCACGACCAGGAGGAAGCCCAGTACCTGGCCAGGAATCTGCACGATTTCCTGTTTCTCATGCTGCTCAAGGGCATGGCCGACCAGGATACGTACAACGCGGTCAGCGACGGGGAATTCAGGGAGCAGCTGGAAAAAACCATGGCCACGCATGCGCGCTACCTGACGGCGCGCCAGGCGCAATTGCTGCAGGCCTTGCTGGCCAGGGATATCCTCGATTACGACGTGACGCTGCCGAAAGGACGCAAGGAGGCGCACCGGGGCTTGCTGACCGATATCGAACTGGCCAGCCTGCGCGCGGAATGCATTCCCTACGAAAAATTCGACAGCTGTTTTGCCTACGGCGCGCCCAGCTGAGCATGAAATCGCTGGGCAAGCGGCGGATGAAGGTTTAAACTGTATATAAACACAGTAAAGCCGATCACCTTGCATCTTGCCCTATTGATATTCCCATGCTGAGAGTCCTGGAAAATCCCCTGTACTATCTGGATAATTTCCAGGATGTGCTGAGCTGGATCGGCACGCGCTATGCCGACCTGCTGAGCGCTGAAGAAACCCAATTCATCGCCGACTACACCGCGCTGCCCCTGCCGTCGCGCGCCCTGTTCGTGCGCCTCGTCATGCGCAAGGGTTGTCTGTTTCGCGCCAGCAAACTCAATTACCCGGAAATCGGCGATACGCGCGCGGCCGCCCTGCCCCTGCTGGCAACGGGCTGGGTGGTGGCCGATCCCGTCATCTCGCTCGAAGAACTGTTCGAACTGCTGCTGAAGGCGGAAATCGCCCAGGCCTTCGATCTGGCCGCCCCCCTGAAAGGGGCGCGCAAGGCCGAGCAACTGGATGCCTTGCGCGAACAGCATGCGCAGGATCAAGCGTTTTCCGCCTGGCATCCTGCGTCCGCCGACGTGCTGTACCGCATCGGCATGCAGCCCCTGTGCGACCGTTTGCGCCTGATTTATTTTGGCAATTATCACCAGGACTGGTCGGAATTCGTGCTCTCCGACCTGGGCGTGTACCAGTACGAAAAAGTGGAATTCTCGCCCGCTTCGCGCGGTTTCCGCACGCGCCAGGATATCGAGCACTATGAAGTGCTGCACCAGTGCCGCGAGCGCTACAACGACGGCGCGCCAGCGGATGAAGTGCTGCAGGCACTGGTCGCGCTGCCCCTGCCGCCAGACAATACCTGGCTGGTCGGCCGGCGCGACAAGCTGTGCTTCCAGATCGGCCAGCACCTGGAAAAATGCCAGGACTGGCCCGCCGCCTACCGCGCCTATGCCGATTGCCGCTATCCGGGCGCGCGCGGGCGCGCCATCCGCGTGCTGGAAAAGGATGATCAAGCGCAAGCGGCCTACGACCGCCTGCTCATCGCCCTGGCCGCACCGGAAAGCGAGGCGGAACAGCAATTACTGCTGCGCATGGCGCCCCGACTGCGGCGCAAGCTGGGCCACGCCAAACAGGCGGCCAGTGCGGCGGCAAGCGTGGAGCGCATCGACCTGCTGCTGCCGCATCCAGGCCAGGCCTGCTATGTGGAAGGCGTGGTGCAGCAGCACCTGAGCCATGACGGCGCGCCGGTGTACTACGTGGAAAATACCCTGATCAATTCGCTGTTTGGCCTGCTGTGCTGGCCCGCCATCTTCAAGGCCATCCCCGGCGCCTTTTTCCACCCTTTCCACCGGGGCCCGGCCGACTTGCACAGCGCCGATTTCTACCTGCGCCGCAGCGCCGACTTCGCCGCCTGCCTGGCCCGGCTGGACGACGGCAGCTACCGGGCGGCCATCCGCGCCACCCTGGCCGCCAAGCACGGCATCGTCTCGCCGTTCGTCAGCTGGGACGTGCTGGGCGATGGCTTGCTGGACCTGGCGCTGGCGTGCATTCCCGCCGCGCACCTGAAAAAAGCGTTCGAACGCATCTTGCTCGACATTAAAAGCAACCGCAGCGGCTTTCCTGATTTAATCCAGTTCTGGCCGGCGGAACAGCGCTACCGCATGATCGAAGTCAAGGGACCGGGCGACCGCCTGCAAGACAACCAGCTGCGCTGGATCGCCTATTGCGCCCGGCACGCCATGCCCGTCAGCGTGTGCTACCTGCAATGGCAGGAGGCAGCATGAGCCGTGGCACTTACACCATCGCCGTGCGCGCCCTGTGCGAATTCACGGCCAAGGTGGGTGACCTGGACTTGCGTTTCACGCCGTCGCCCACGGCGCAGGAAGGCATGGCGGGCCACGCCACCGTCACGGGCCGGCGCGACGATGATTACCAGCGCGAAATCAGCCTTTCCGGCGACTTCGGGGCCTTGCACGTGCGGGGACGCGCCGATGGCTACGACCCGGCGCGGCGCCAGCTGGAAGAAATCAAGACCTACCGGGGCGAGCTCGACGCCATGCCCGCCAACCACCGCCAGCTGCACTGGGCGCAGGCGCGCATCTATGGCCACTTGCTGTGCCAGCAGCTGAACCTGCCCATGCTGCGCGTGGCGCTCGTGTATTTCGATATCGTGAGCCAGAAGGAAACGGTGATCCACGAGGAATGCACGGCCGAGGCGCTGCGCATCTTTTTCGAGCAGCATTGCGCCCTGTTCCTCGACTGGGCCGAGCAGGAGCTGGCGCACCGCGCCAGCCGCGATGCGCAGCTGGCGGCCATGGCCTTTCCCCACGCGGATTTCCGCCCGGGGCAGCGCCAGCTGGCCGAAGCCATGTACAAGGCCAGCAGCCGCGGCTGCGGCTTGCTGGCGCAGGCGCCCACGGGGATCGGCAAGACGGTGGGCAGCCTGTTCCCCATGTTGAAAGCCACGGCCGCGCACGGTCTGGATAAACTGTTTTTCCTCGCCGCCAAGGTACCGGGCCGGCAAATGGCGCTCGACGCCTGCGCCATCCTCAAAGACAGCGCGCCGCTGCTGCCCTTGCGCGTGCTGGAACTGAGCGCCAAGAGCAGCGCCTGCGAGCATCCGGACAAGGCCTGTCATGGCGAATCGTGTCCGCTGGCCAAGGGCTTTTACGACCGCTTGCCGCTGGCGCGCGAAGTGGCGCTGGCCAGCGGCTTGATCCTGGACAAGGAAGCCGTGCGCGCCATCGCCTTGCAGCAAGGTATTTGTCCGTACTACCTGGGCATGGAACTGGCGCGCTGGAGCGACGTCGTCATCGGCGACTACAATTATTATTTCGACCTCAGCGCCATGCTGTACGGCATGACCCTGGCGCACGACTGGAAGGTCAACGTGCTGGTCGACGAGGCGCACAATATGGTGTCGCGCGCGCGCAGCATGTACACGGCCGAACTGCAGCAGAGCAACCTGAAGCTGCTGCGCAAGTTCGCGCCCGACGCCTTGAAGAAGCCGCTGGACCGCCTGTCGCGCCAGTGGACGGCCCTGCTGAAGGAACAGGACGGCGACTACCATGTGCATGCGGCCCTGCCGGATAAATTCTTTGGCGCCCTGCAAGGCGTGGCGACGGCCATCGGCGACTACATGGCCGAGCACGCGACGGCGCTGGACGAGGACTTGCAGCGCTTTTACTTTGACGTGCTGCTGATCAACCGCCTGGCGGAAAGTTTCGGCGCCCATTCGCTGTTTGACGTCAGCAGAACGAATACGGGAGTCAATGCCGGCTCCACCGTCTGCATACGCAACATCGTCCCCGCGCCCTTCCTCAAGGAACGCTTCGCGGCCAGCCACAGCACGGCCCTGTTTTCCGCCACCCTGAGTCCGTGGAATTACTACAGCGACACCCTGGGCATGCCGGACGACACGGCCTGGGTCGACGTGGAGTCGCCCTTCCAGGCGGAACAGCTATCCGTGCGCGTGGCCGATACCATTTCCACGCGCTACCAGCACCGCGCCGCCTCGCTGCTGCCCATCGCCCAGCTGATGGCGCGCCAGTATGCGGAGACGCCAGGCAACTACCTGGCCTTTTTCAGCAGCTTCGACTACATGGAAAAGACGGCCACCCTGTTTGCCCAGCACTATCCCGACGTGCCCATCTGGCAGCAGCCCCGTCGCATGGATGATGCTGCGCGCGCGCAATTCCTCGGCCGTTTCGGCCTGGAAACGCGCGGCATCGGCTTCGCCGTGCTGGGCGGCGCGTTCGGCGAAGGCATCGACTTGCCGGGGGCGCGCCTGATCGGCGCTTTCATCGCCACCCTGGGCCTGCCGCAGATCAACCCCGTCAACGAGCAGATCCGTCAGCGCATGGGCGACATCTTCGGCGCCGGCTACGACTACACCTATCTGTATCCCGGCATGCAAAAGGTGGTGCAGGCAGCCGGCAGGGTCATCCGCACGCAGTCGGACAAGGGCGTCGTCTACCTGATCGATGACCGCTTTTCGCGCCCGGAAATCCGCCAGCTGCTGCCGACGTGGTGGGATGTGCAGCTGGCCGGCTAGCCCACCAGCAACCTGAGCTTCTGGTAGCCCGCCTTGCTCACTGGTATTCGCGTATCGTCGCGCAGGATGGCCACGTGGCTGTCTTTCGTCGCCGCCTCGATGCGGCGGATGCCGTCGATATTGAGCAGGTAAGAACGGTGCACGCGCAGGAATTTGGCGGGATCGAGCTGGGTTTCCAGCTCGCTCAAGCGCTGGCTCTTCAGGTAGGACTTGCCTTCGGAACGGATGCTGACGTAATCGTCCTGCGCCTCGATGTAGTCGATGCGGGCGCTGGCGATGACGTGGACCTTGGCGCCGTCGCGTATCAGCACGCGGTCCAGGGGCGCCGCGCGCGTGGCCGCCTCGCGCGCCGCCGCCTGCACGCCAGCCGAGGCGTCCGGCATGCTGCGCTGGGCCCGCGCATGGGCCAGCGCCTGCTCGAAGCGCTGTTCGCTGAAGGGCTTGAGCAGGTAGTCGAGCGCATGGCATTCGAAGGCTTTCAGGGCGTACTGGTCATAGGCCGTGACAAAGATCAGCCGCGTCTTTGATCCGATCAGTTCGGCCACTTCAAAGCCGTCCAGGCGCGGCATCTGGATGTCGAGAAACACCAGTTCCGGCTCCAGTTCCGCGATGGCCTTGACGGCCTCGAAACCATTGGCGCACTCGGCCACGATGTCGATATCGTCATGGCGCGCCAGGTATTCGCGCAGCACGCCGCGCGCCAGCAGCTCATCGTCGACGATGGCGACCCGCATTTTTGCCTGCATCATCTTTCCTCCGTCTCGCCGGTCTGCGCCGGCATCGATAGCGTCACTTCAAACATGTCGGCGCGCCGCGCCCAGTGCACGCTGGCCTCGTGGCCATACGCGCCAGCCAGGCGCTGGCGCACATTTTCCAGGCCCACGCCATTGCCGCGCGCCGCGGTCTGGTCCGCCTCCACCGGGTTGCGCAGCAAAATCTGCAGCAGGCTGCCCGCGCGCCGGACCTGGAGCGCGATCACGCCGCCCTCCGTCAAGCCGCAAATGCCATGCTTGACGGCGTTTTCCACGAGCGGCTGGATCAGCATGGGTGGCAGCAGGCAAGCCAGCGCCGCCTCGTCGATGCTTTCGTCGACCTGCAGGCGCGCGCCGAAACGCACTTGCTCGATGGCCAGGAAATGCCGGATCAGCAGCAGTTCCTGCTGCACGGTGATCTTCCGGTGCGCTTCCATGCTCAGGCTCTGGCGAAAGAAGCTGGCCAGCTGCAAGGTCATCTGCCGCGCGCCGGCCGCATTGATGGACGTCAAGGCACTGATGGAATTCAAGCTATTGAAGAGGAAATGCGGGTCGATCTGCGTGCGCAGCATGCGCAGCTGCGCTTCCTGCGCCATCAGCTGCGCTTCCAGCCCGCGCTGCTCGGCCATCCTGGCGCGCACGAATTCCAGCAGCAGATAATGCACGGCGGCGGCCAGGCAATACAGCAGCACGCCCAGGCCGAAAAACAGGGCCAGCAGCGAGGGCGCCAGGTTCACGCCCAGCCAGTGCACCTCCAGCAGCAGGCTGACGCTATTCAAAAATTGCAGCAGGGTGGCCCACAGCAAGCCGGCAAACAGGGCCGCCACGCCCATCACGCCGGCGATGGCGGCCGGATGGCGCGTGGTCAAGGGATAGGCGCGGCACAGGTAAAATGCGGAAAAGCCCGTGCCGATCGCATACACGAGCGTGGCGGGCACGACCAGCAAGGCGGCATTCAGCCAGGGCGCGTGGGCCACCCTGGCCAGCACGGACGCCAGGGCCAGGCCCAGTATCATGCAAACCAGCAATACCGCCACGGCGCCGCGCCGCTTCGACAAGGCCCCGGACATGCGCGCCTAGTTGCGGATTTCCAGGCCGCCCATGATGGCGTAGCCCGTCACGTACAAACGCTTGTCCTGGTTCGGCGGCACGATGGTCTTCTCTTCGAAGCCGCCCAGGATGGGCGTGCCCTGCAGCACGACGCTCCAGTCAGGCGGAATCTTGATGGTGATGCCGCCGCACAGGGCAAACACGTTCAGCACGGCTTCGCCTTCGATCGAGGCCTGGCGCAAGTCGATTTCACAGCCCGCCATGATGACGTTGATGTCGCCGCCCCGGAAACGCTGCGACGAGACGCGCCGCACGAAGCCGCCCAGGATGGCCGTCACTTCGATGATGCTGTCGTCATCGGCCGCTGCGCTGGCGCCCGGCGTCGCCGTCGGCTCCTTGTCCAGTGAAACGGCGCCATTCCTGGGCTGGCCGAACGCATCGGCGGGCGCAGCGCCGTCCTGGCGCGCGGAGAAATGCCGGCGCCGCTGCCGCTGCTGCGCGCCGGGCAGGGATTTCGACACCACGGCCACGCCAACGGCGATGATCACCAGCGGCCACAGCATGCTCCAGTTGACGTAGAACAGTCCCATGGCTTTCAGGGTCCAGCTCACGCCCAGCAAGACCATCACGCCGCCGACGATGTAGCTGGAACGCGTGCGGCTTTGCGATATTTTCAGCAGGCCGAAAATGATCAGGATGGTGGGCCAGAAACGGAAGGTGTAGCGCACATTGATGAAACCCAGGTTATCGAGCAGGAACAGCAGCCCCAGGCCGATGACGAGCACGCCCAGCACGATTTGCGAGGCCGAGTGCATCTGCGGTTTATTTTTCATGCTCGGACTCCCGGTAGGCAATAAAGTGTCTGTTCAACAGCGGCTCCAGCACCAGCCCCACGCCCCAGGCGATCAGCAGGGCCGGCCAGCTGTTATAAAAATTCAGGTTCCACAGTTCCTCGTACGAGACATACCACCAGGCGGCGAAGAATATCAGCCACAGGCCGCTGAGCACCTGCCTGGCGGACACGGGCGCAAGCAGCTTGTTGAGGCCGAAGATGGCCATGATCACCGGCCAATAATGCCATAGTGCATAGTAATCGTGGAGGAAGATCACATCGAGCCGGTCCAGCAGGATGATGGCGCCGATGGCGATCAGCAGCACGCCCCACAGCAGCTGGGTACGCCGGCCATATGCTTGTTCAGATTTCACGCTACCCCCTTTTGGATTGTTCGAGCGTAAAGATACCCGCAACGGGCGCGCAGCGACAGCCTTCTTCGGCGAATGGCGGATACGGGACGGTGGATGGCGACAGCGGGAAGAGATGGCGAAAAAAAAGACCGGCTGGCGCCGGCCTTGAAGGGGTTAATGCAGTACACGACTTGCGGATTCCCATGCACATCGCGATGACGTGCATGTGGAGAAATATGGTGCCGATCCTTGAGGCGACCGGCTGACCTGCTGGAAGATCGAACATGCCGCCCACTTCACGGCAGTGCGTCTCAACCAAGCAAAGCCATCATACTCCCGATTGCGAAATTTCACCGTTCGCTAGCGCACACAGAAACGCACTTGCTGAGTTGCATCAACCCAGGCAGCCGGTCACTGCGGCGGATGGAGCATGTCGCGCTGGATCCACTCCAGCACGGACGGTCCCTGCGGCTGCCAGCCCAGCAGCTTGCGCGCGCGATCGCCACGCACGCGGCTGTTGGAACCGAGGCCGTAGGATGCCATTTCATAGCCCCATTCGGCGATCGCTTCCGGCAGCGGCCAGTCCTGCGCCGGGCCCAGATCCAGCGCTTCGGCGATGGCGGCCGTCATGTCGCGGAATGCCGCCTCGCCCGATTCCACAAAGTAAAAAGTGCCGGCCGGCGATTTGTCCAGCGCCAGCAGGTACAGGCTGACGACATCGTCGATATGCACGTTGGACCAGATATTGCGGCCCGGCCCCACGTGGCGCACGATGCCGCTCTTGCGCGCCTGTTTCAGCAAGCGCGGCAGTTGTACGCTGTCGCGCGGCAAGGCGCCATGGCCGTAGATCAGGGTGTTGCACAGCACGCTGGCGCGCACGCCTTGCGCGGCGCTGGCCAGGATCAGGTCGTCGATGGCGACCCTGGCCGCCTTGTCGGCCGTGGGGGCCGGCAGCTTGTCTTCATAATAAATCTGCTGCGTGCCTTCGCCGCCCGAGGCGTCGCCCACGATGGACGAGCCGCTCGTGTGCAGGAACACTTTATTCGTGCCGGCCAGCGCTTCGATGATGGCTTCCACGGCACCGCGGTGGTCGCTGCTGGCCGCATTGATGACGGCGTCCGCCGCCCTCGCCTGTTCAACGATCAGCTCGCGGTCGTTCAGGGTACCGACGACACCTTGCACGCCGATGGTGGCCAGTTCGGCCACCTGCTCCGGCTTGCGCACGAGGCCCGTCACCTGGTGGCCGGCGCGCACGAGGCCCGCCGCAATGGAACTGCCGATGAAACCCGCCGCACCCGTCAAAAACACGTTCATATCTTGCTCCCTGTCTGGTTAGATTGCTGTCAATCACACCAGTCCAGTATGCCCGCTTTCGTCTTTCGCAAAAAGCAGTGGCACGACAAATGATCTATGACTTGGACGCAACAATCTTCTGTTTGAGCTGCAAGGCGTCGATGTAGCGGCTGCGGTAGGCAGGGTCTTCCGGCGTCAGCAAACTCAGCCTGTCGCGCGCGCGCGTGGCCGCCACGTAAAAGCGGTTTTCCTCTTCCAGCGGGTCGGTCTTACTGCGCGGGAATTCATCGACGGCCAGGTAGGGCAGGATCACGTGGTGGTATTCCAGGCCCTTGATCTGGTCGATGCAGGCGATCACCACCTTGGCCTTGCCACTGGTCACGGCTACGGCCTCTTCCATCTCGCCCAGCCAGCCGGCAAAGCCGCCCAGCGCCACGCCCGCCTCGCGGCAGACGTCGATGAAACCGTGCAAGGAGCGGGCGACGACCCGTGCCTGGGCCGGATCGACATAGATGCGGCGCGCCGTCTGTTCCAGCTGCATCAGGCCAAAGATGTGCTGCAAGGCATCGCCCGCCAGCGCATCGGGGGGCAGCGCGCGCAGGTAGTCGACGGCCGCCTCGGTCAGGGCCGCCTTGGCCTGGTTGTGCGACTTGGCCAGCTGATTGGTCAAAAAGCCTTCCAGCAAGTCCGGGTAATTGGCCACGTCGGCCTTGGCTTGCTGCAACTCCGTGCGGGTAAACGGGATTTCCGCGAACGCCGCCAGGGCTTCGAGGATGTCACCGCGGCGCGGGCCGTTCTTGATCGCGTGCAAATCCTTGCGGGCGATGGCGACCATGCCGCGCAGCATCAGCACTTCCTGGCTCAGCAAGTAACTGTTCATGTCCACCAGGCCATACGCGATGCCGCTCTGGAACAGCGCCGTTTCCACGCGGATGGCCTGGTCACGGTCGCGCAGGAGAATGGCCGTGGTGCCCGCATGCGCATGCTCGAGCGCGGCGATCAGCTGCGCGCTGCATGCCTGCGGCTGCGCATGGTCGTACTGCAGCAGCTCGATGTGGGTGGCGCGCGACAGGGCCGAAACGCTGGCCTTGTTTTTCAGCACGCCGACGGCGTGCGCCAGCTGCGGGCCGTAGCGGTAGGACGCCGTCAGCGGCAAGCGCTGCAAGGCGGGAAATTCCTGCTCGAAACGCTGGCGCAGGAAGCGGTGGTCGGCGCCCGACCACGTATAGATGACCTGGTCCTTGTCGCCGGCGCCGCAAAAAAACGCGTTGCCGCGGCGGATCAGCATGGTCAGCAGGCGGAATGACGCTTCATTCAAGTCATGCAATTCATCGGCCACGATGATCTGGAAGGCGGGCAACTGCTGGCGCAGCGGTTCATCGCCGTCAAGCATGCGCACGAGGTCGTAAGTGGCATCGAACGGCGCGCGGAACTGGATATCGCCCGTGTCGGCGCCGCGCAAGCCTTCATATTCGCGCAGCCACAGATAATGCGTGCGCGACATGCCCAGCAGCTCCAGATTGTCTTCCAGGGAATTGCTCTCGAAGTCGGGATGCTGGAAGTCCATGCGCGCCTTGGTGCGCAGCTGCAATTTCAGGAATTCGGCGATGGCGCCGTTCGTCATGTTGATTTCCAGAGGGTAACGGTCGGCGTATTTCTCGGCGACGACTTCCAGCGCTTCCCACGCCACGGGGCGCAGCTCTTCATCGCTGCGCATGGCCGCCACCTGCACGCGCTCCATCTGCTGCAAGACCTTGGCGGCGAAGGCGTCGAAGGTATCGATGGTCAGGCGCTTGACGACGCCCAGCGGCACGCCCACTTCCAGCAGGCGCTGGCGCAGGGCCACGCGGGCCGCTTCCGTAAACACCAGGGCCAGCATGCGTTCAGGCGCGCGGCCCCGGTGCAGGGCCTCGGCCAGGCGCAGGGCCAGGGTCGTCGTCTTGGCGGCGCCGGCGTTGGCGTCGATCAGCACGACTTTCTTTTGCGCCGTCTGGATGGCGACCTGTTCCGGGGTGGGCGTAATGCGTTTGGGAATGAACTGCGGGGCGTTATCTGTACTCAAAAGAAATCCTGAAAATTGTGACGGCGGTGAACGCTTTACCAGGAGCAGGTGCGCAAGCCGGCAAAGATGTCGCCGCGCTCCGGCGCGTGAAAGGCGCGCATGTGCGGCGAACGCAGGCGCGGCGGCGTGGCGAAGGCGGCGCCGCGCAGCACCTGGTGCTGCATGAAATACGGCAGCGAATATTCGCGCCAGGCGTCGGCGACAAAGCCCGGATACGGTTCGAACGGCGTCGCCGTCCATTCCCACACCTGTCCCCAGCGGAACAGCGGATGGCCGGACAGCGCAGCATACTCCCATTCCGCCTCGCTCGCCAGGCGGCGCCCGGCCCAGGCGCAATACGCTTGCGCCTCGTACAGATTGATGTGGCGCACGGCTTCGTTCGGCGGCAAGGTGGTGCGCCGTCCAAAACGCATGGTGCGCCATTGCGTCGCTTCGCGCAGCCAGTACAGGGGCGACGAGCGCTCCTGCCGCATCAGCCAGGCGCTGCCGGCCGCGCTCCAGAACTGGCGGTTCTGGTAGCCGCCGTCCGAGACGAACTCGGCGTACTGGGCATTCGACACGGGCACGGCGTCGATGGAAAATGGCGCCACATAGCAGGCATACGGCGGGCATTCATTGTCGAAGGCGAAACCGGCGTCGCGGCGCGAACCCAGCTCGATGCTGCCGCCGGCAAAGGCGATTTCCCCTGCCGGCAGCGGCAAGGCGGGACTGGCGGCCAGGGTTGCGGGCGCTTCCACACCCAGCCATTGCAAGCCAGCCAGCATTTCTTCGCCGCACAAATCCTCGTGCGCCAGCGCCAGCCGGTACGGATACAGGGCGCCATCGACATTGGCTTCGCGCGAGAGCTTGTCAAGCACGCGGTCGAGCACTTCGTGGCAATACGTCTTCACAGCGCCGGGGCTGGGCAGTTCGAGCGTCCAGCGCGCGCGCTGCTCCAGCATGTTGGCGTCGAACAAGTCGTCGCCGCGCGTGAGCAGGGAGTTATACACGGCGTCGGCCGGATGGCTGGACGGGGCTTCGCGCAGGATATACCACTCGGCAAACCAGGCGATGTGCGCAAGCTGCCACAGCGGCGGATTGAGCTGCGCATGGCGCGGCATGCGTTCCACCACGTCGAGCCCGGCGGACACATAACAATCGAACAGGGACAAGGTAGCTTGGCGCGCGGCGAGCAGCGACTGCGCCAGTTGCTGCGCACCGGCATGGCGAAAAGAAGCGTTGATTAAAGTCATGGCCTGATTGTAACGACTTTTGCCAACATTGCACCAGTCGCCGGGGAAACAGGGGGCACCGCCCCCGTCCCGCTTACTTGACCAGCAGTTCGCCCTTCAGCGGCGTGACGACGGACTTCGGCATGCTGACGATGAAGCTGCTGCCCTTGTCGGCGACGGACTGGATGGCCAGCGTGCCCCCGTGCCGCAGCAGCACGTGCTTGACGATGGCCAGGCCCAGGCCCGTGCCCTGGGTTTCGCGCGAACGGCTCTTGTCGACGCGGTAGAAACGTTCCGTCAGGCGCGAGATATGCTCCGGGCTGATGCCGATGCCCGTATCCTGCGCGATGAACTGCGGACCGGCCGGGCCATCCTGCCAGCGCAGGGTGATGCTGCCGCCGGCCGGCGTGTAGCGCACGGCATTCGAGGCCAGGTTGCCGAACGCGCTGTACAGCTCGTCGTAGCTGCCCAGCACGTCAGGGCCGTTGCATTCCATCTTGACTTCGTGCTTGCCGGCCGACAGCGCCTTGGCATCGCGCAAGACCTGCTGCATCAGCTTCCTGATATCCACCGGTTCGGGACGCAGGGGATAGTCGACCGATTCCAGGCGCGACAGGGTCAGCATGTCCTCGATCAAATGCTGCATGCGGTGGCCCTGCTCCGTCATCAGCTTGAGGTGGGCGGCGCGCGTGGCGGCGTCCAGGTCCAGCTCGGCGGAAGCGATCTCCAGGAAGCCCACGATGACCGTCAGCGGCGTGCGCAGTTCGTGCGAGGCATTGGCGATGAAATCGCGGCGCATCATTTCGATGCGCTCCGTCTCCGTCACGTCGTGCGTGACGAGAATCTGGCGGCGGTTTTCAAACGGGATGATCTGCACGATCAGCTTGCGGTTGCGGAAAGTGATCGTCAGCGGCTGGTCGTAGCGGCCCAGGATGATGTAGTCCATGAACTCGGGACTGCGGATCAGGTTGGTGACGCGCATGCCCTTGTCGCGTTCGTGCGTCAGGCCCAGGTGCTTCTCGGCGGCCGGGTTGCACCATTCAAGGAACAGCACGTCATCCATGATGACGACGCCATCGGGCAGCAGGTGCATTGCCTGGCGGAAACGCGCCAGCCATTCCGTCAGCTCGGCCTGGTTTTTCTCGTCGTCGCGGCGCATGCGGTACAGGCGCGCGAAGATGCTGGTCCAGGCGCCCCAGCCGTCGGGCAGCTTGGCGCTTTGCGGATTGTCCAGCCAGTTACTTAGCTGGAACAGATACGACAGCTGCACGAACACCATCATGGCCATCAGCACGAAGGCGATGCCCAGCGCATACGTGGCGCCAAACAGATACCAGACGACGGCCACGCCCAGCAGCGCCAGCAGCATGCGCAAGGCGGCCGGTACCCAGAACAGCAATTTCGGATTCATAGAGGCCAGCTTTATTTTTCAGACAACATGTAGCCAACGCTGCGCACGGTCTTGATCAGGCTTTCCGCCTCCTTCAAGGCTTTGCGCAAGCGCAATACGTGGACATCGACCGTGCGTTCCTCGATCACCACATGGTCGCCCCACACCTTGTCGAGCAGCTGGCTGCGCGAAAACACGCGCTCCGGATGGGCCAGCAGGAATTTCAGCAGCTTGTACTCGGCATGGCCGATATCGATCTTCTGCTCATCCATCATCACGGTGCAGCTGACGGGGTCCAGGGCCACGTTGCCGGCGCGCATGGGCGCCTGCGCGTGTTCCGGGCTCTTGCGTCGCAGCAGCGCCTTGGCGCGCGCCAGCAGCTCGCGTGGCGAGAACGGCTTGGTGACATAATCGTCGGCTCCGCTGTTCAGGCCGGCCAGCTTGTCTTCTTCCATGCTCTTGGCGGTGAGCATGATGACGGGGATGGCGGCGAAATTGCGGTCGGCGCGGATGCGCGACAGCAGGCGCAAGCCCGTTTGATCCGGCAGCATCCAGTCCAGCAGGATCAAATGGGGCGTGCGGTGCTGGATGAATTCCCACGCATCGGCGACGTTTTGTACAGAACAGCAATTCCAGCCGGATTCGCGCAGCGAATAGGTCACCAGTTCAACGATGGCCGGCTCATCTTCAACAATCAATACCGTGGTTTTATCAGATGCCATAAAGCTTACTCAGGGAGCTCCTCGGAAATGGCGGGAGCAGCCACCTTGGTGTGGCGGATGTCCTTGCCTTCAACCACGTAAATCACGTATTCGGCGATGTTTTTCGCATGGTCGCCGATCCGTTCGATGGCCTTGGCCACCCACAGGGTATCGAGCGCCGCCGAAATCGTGCGCGGGTCTTCCATCATAAAAGTAATCAAGTTGCGCATGATAGACCGAAACTCATGGTCGATGATGGCATCTTGTGCAATTAATTGTAATGCCTGCTTGCCATCATTGCGCGCGAACGCATCCAGCGCATCATGCAGCATGTCGGTGGCCGTGTTGGCAATGCCGCGCACCATCTCGTAATGGTTGACGACGCCGTTGCCGCGCTTGTGCAGATTCTTCGCCACGCGGGCGATTTTCGTCGCCTCGTCGCCCACGCGTTCGAGGTCCGTGATCACCTTGATGGTGGCCATGATGGTACGCAGGTCGTTGGCGGCCGGCTGGCGGCGCACGATCAGATGGCTGCAGGCATCGTCGAGCGACACTTCCAGCTGGTTGACGACGTCGTCTTCGCGCATCACGCGGTCGGCGCGTTCCGGATTGCCGATGCGAAAGCAGGTCATCGCGTCAAGGAACTGGGTTTCAACGATGCCGCCCATGAGCAGTACCTTCGAGCGGATCGCTTCGAGTTCGTTGTCGTATTGCTTGGATGAATGTTCGCCTATCATGCTGTCTCTCCGTATTCAGTTGTCTTGTATGTCGTTATGCCAGGCGGATCAGCCGAAGCGGCCCGTGATGTAATCCTGCGTTTCCTTGCGGGCCGGATTCATGAAGATCTGGTCCGTTTCGCCGAATTCCACCAGTTCGCCCAGGTACATATAGGCCGTGTAGTCGGAGCAGCGTGCCGCCTGCTGCATATTGTGCGTCACGATGGCGATCGTGTAATCCTGTTTCAGTTCGCTGATCAGCTCTTCCACTTTCGAGGTCGAGATCGGATCCAGCGCCGAGGTCGGTTCATCGAGCAGCAGCACGTCCGGTTTCACGGCCACGCCGCGCGCGATGCACAAACGCTGCTGCTGGCCACCCGACAGCGACAGGCCGCTCTTCGTCAGCTTGTCCTTGACTTCGCCCCACAGCGCGGCCTTTTTCAGGGCCCACTCGACGCGCTCATCCATCTCGCCTTTCGACAGGTCTTCATACAGGCGCACGCCGAAAGCGATGTTGTCGTACACGGACATGGGGAATGGCGTCGGTTTCTGGAACACCATGCCAACCTTGGCGCGCAGCATGTTGACGTCCTGGTCCGCGTCGAGCACGTTGCGGCCGCGGTACAGGATGGAACCCTCCGCGCGCTGGCCCGGATACAAGTCATACATGCGGTTCAGGGTACGCAGCAGGGTCGACTTGCCGCAGCCGGACGGGCCGATGAAAGCCGTGACTTTTTTCTCGTGGATGTCCAGGTTGACGTTATGCAAGCTTTGCGTTTTGCCGTAAAAAAAGTTCAGGCCCGAAATCTCGATGGTTTTTTTCTTTGGTGCCAAGTCTTGGGCTGGATTCATTTGCGTATTCATATGGGTTCGCTTCGCTCGATATCTGTTTAATTAGGGACTTTTTGGCTGAACACGGTGCGCGACAGGATATTCAGGGCCAGCACGCTGAAGGTGATCAGCAGTGCGCCACCCCAGGCCAGCGAGCGCCAGTTGTCGTACGGGCTCATCGCAAACGAAGCGATGACGGACGGCAAGTTGGCCATCGGCGCATTCATGTTGAAGCTTTGGAACTGGTTATTCAGGGCCGTGAACAGCAGCGGTGCCGTCTCGCCGGCGATACGCGCCAGGGCCAGCAGGACGCCGGTGATGACGCCCGCCTTGACGGCGCGCAAGCGCACCAGGGTGGCGACCTTCCAGCGCGGCGCGCCCAGGGCAAACGCGGCTTCCAGCAGGCTGTTCGGCACCAGGCGCAGCATGTTGTCCGTCGTGCGCACCACCACGGGCACGGCGATCAGCGACAGCGCGATGGCGCCCGCATAGCCGGAGAAGTGTTTCACGTGCGCCACGTACAGCGCGTACACGAACAGGCCGATGACGATCGACGGGGCCGACAGCATGATGTCGGTGACGAAGCGCGTCACTTGCGCCAGCTTGTTTTCTTCGCCGTATTCGGCCAGGTAGATGCCGGCCAGGATGCCGATCGGGGTGCTGACCAGGGTCGCCAGGCCCACCATCAGGGCGCTGCCGACGATCGCATTGATCAAGCCGCCGCCTTCGCTGCCCGGGGCTGGCGTGGTTTGCGTGAACAAATCGACCGACAGGGCGCCAAAGCCCTTCACCACCAGGGTGAACAAGATCCACACCAGCACGGCCAGGCCCAGGGCCATGGCGGCCACCGACAGGGCGATGCCGACGCGGTGCATCAGCAGGCGCTTGCGGTAGACGGGATTCATGGCCGGCTTGGCCGGAACGTCGAGAGTGCTTACTTGGCTCATTTCGTGCCTTCCTTGCGGGACATGCCAGCCAGCATCAGCTTGGCGGCGGATAAGACGATAAAGGTGATGACAAACAGGATCAGTGCCAGCGAGAACAGCGAGGACACGTGCAATGCCGATTGCGCTTCGCCGAATTCATTCGCCAGCAGGGAGGTGATGCTGTTACCGGCGGCGAACAGCGACCACGACAGTTTATTGGCGTTACCGATGACGAAGGTGACGGCCATGGTTTCGCCCAGCGCGCGGCCCAGGCCCAGCATGACGCCGCCGACGACGCCGGTCTTGGTGTATGGCAAGACGATCTTGCGCACCACTTCCCAGCGCGTGCAGCCCAGGCCGTATGCGGATTCCTTCAGCACGGCAGGCACGATCTCGAAGACGTCGCGCATCACCGAAGCGATGAAAGGGATGATCATGATGGCCAGCACCAGGCCGGCCGTCAGCAGGCCGATGCCCATCATGGGGCCGCTGAACAGCTGGCCGATGAGGGGCAGGTTGCCCAGGGTAGCCTTCAGCAGCGGCTGGACGTGGTCGGCAAACAGGGGCGCAAAGACGAACAGGCCCCAGATGCCGTAGATGATCGATGGCACGCCGGCCAGCAGCTCAACAGCCGTGCCCAGCGGGCGACGCAGCCAGGCCGGGCAGATCTCGGTGAGGAACAGGGCGATGCCGAAGCTGACGGGAAAGGCGATCAGCAGGGCGATCACCGATGTCACCAGGGTGCCGATGATGGGAATCAGGGCGCCGTACTGGTCATTGACGGGATCCCATTCGGCCGACACGATGAAATGCAGGCCGAAGGTCTGGAAGGCCGGAATCGATTCCATGATCAGCGAAATGATGATACCGACCAGCACGACCAGCACCGACAGGGCGAACAGCATCGTCACCTTGTGGAACATGAAGTCCTGGAAGCGCTGCTTGCGCATGGTGGAAAGCATCTGCGCGTGACTGATGGAATCGGTCATGGTGCCGCCTGGCATGGGGATCGTGGAAGAGGTAGATTGTGCGCTCATAGTGTGCCAGATGTGGGTGGTACTGCCGGTATTACTGCTTGCAGGTACTGCTGTTGTGAACTCTTGTTTTATTATTACTTCTTTAGCCAGGACCGTCTGCAAGGGCTTGCGGGCGGTCCTGGCTAACTCCCTGCCCCGCCGTGCTGCTGGCGGGGACAAGGATCGGTACTTATCTGGTCAAGCTATCGCATTAGTAGATGGCTTTGCCCGATGCGTCTTTCAGGTTGGCTTTCCACGATTCCTGCACCAGTTTCACGACCGATGCCGGCATTGGCACGTAGTCCAGTTCAGCAGCAGCGGCGCCACCGTTCTTGTAGGCCCAGTCGAAGAATTTCAGGACTTCCTTGGCCTTGGCTGCGTCAGCCTGCACTTTGTGCATCAGGATGAACGACACGCCGGTGATAGGCCAGCTGTTCTTGCCAGCCTGGTCGGTCAGTACCACGCCGAAGCCTGGGGTTTGCGTCCATGGTGCCGAAGCGGCAGCGGCCTTGAAGTTTTCGTCGTCAGGCTGCAGGAAGTTGCCGTCCTTGTTTTGCAGCTGGGTGTGCGACATTTTGTTTTTCTTGGCATAAGCCCACTCGACGTAGCCGATCGAACCCTTGATGCGCTGTACGTTGGCAGCAACGCCTTCGTTACCCTTGCCGCCCACGCCCACTGCCCATTTCACAGCCGAGCCAGCGCCGATTTTCGATTTGAATTCCGGGTTGGTTTTCGACAGGAAGTCGGTGAACAGGAAGGACGTGCCCGAACCGTCGGCGCGGTGCACCACGGTGATTTCCGTATCTGGCAGCTTGACGCCCTGGTTCACGGCAGCGATTTCAGGAGCGCTCCACTTGGTGATCTTGCCCAGGTAGATGTCGCCGACGATCTTGCCCGTCATTTTCAGCTGGCCTGGCGTCACGCCGTCGAGGTTGACGATGGTGACCACGCCGCCCATGATGGCCGGGAATTGCATCAGGCCCGACTCTTCCAGCTCTTCAGCCTTCAACGGCATGTCGGACGCGCCGAATTCAACAGTCTTGGCCTTGATTTGCTTGATGCCGGCGCCGGAACCGACGGACTGATAGTTCAGGCCGTTGCCGGTGTTGGCTTTGTAAGTCTCAGCCCATTTGGCGTAGATTGGGTACGGGAAGGTTGCACCAGCACCTGTCATATCTGCCGCCATGACGGAAGCGGAAGAAAATGCCATCGCTGCCGAAGCACCCACGACGATAAATTTGAACATTTGCTTCATTTGCATATCAAGTCCTCAGGGTTGTTAGGGCACAAAGTCCCGGTTGAATGCTGCGCAGTCTAGCAAGCGAATATGACAGCTTTATGACATGCGCCAAATTTCCTGAAATATTTGCCTACGCCCGGGGAAATGCCATTTTTGACGCGAAAAATGACAGGGCGGGCGACGCTTTATGACAGCTTATGTCACGCTTACGTCATATTTCATGATTACACTCACAACACGTCATACATGATGAAATACGGCTAGAATTAACTATCTGCAAAGACAAAAGAATATGAAACCTGAACTGCACATGGAAGTGACGAAATCGGGCATCTTGCTTGACCGCGAACTGTCGCAACTGACTTTCAACCGGCGCGTGATGGCCCAGGCGGAAGATCCGAACATTCCCCTGCTCGAACGCCTGCGCTACCTGTGCATCGTCAGCAGTAATATGGATGAGTTTTTCGAGGTGCGCGTGGCCAGCCTGCTGGCGGCCGGCAGCATCGGCGGCTCGCTGGCCGGCCACCCTGCCCTGGCGGCCAATCTGGAACGCATCGGCAAGGAATGCCATGCGCTGGTGGAACGCCAGTACGAGATATTGAATAACGAAGTCTTGCCTGCCCTGCGCGAAGCGGGCGTGCATTTGCTGCGCGACAGCGACCGCAACGAGGCGCAGCGCGCGTGGGTGAAGGAATATTTCGACCGCGAGGTGCGCCCCCTGCTCACGCCGATCGGCCTGGACCCGGCCCACCCGTTCCCGCAAGTCGTTAACAAGAGTCTCAATTTCATCGTTTCGCTGAGCGGCAAGGATGCGTTCGGACGGGGCACGGCGATCGCCATCGTCAAGGCGCCCCGCGTGCTGCCCCGCGTGATCAAGCTGCCCGATGACATTTCCGGTGACGGCGTGTCCTTCTGTTTATTGTCTTCCGTCATCCATGCGCATATCTCGGACCTGTTCGCCGGGCGCGAAGTGATCGCCTATTCGCAGTTCCGCGTCACGCGCGACAGCGACCTGTGGGTTGACGAGGATGAAGTCAAGAATTTGCGCCAGGCCCTGAAGGGCGAGCTGGTGGGCCGCCAGTTCGGCACCTCGGTGCGGCTGGAGGTGGCGCGCAACTGCCCGCCGGAACTGTCGCAATTCCTGCTCGACCAGTTCAATCTCGATCAAAGCCGGCTGTACCGCGTCAATGGCCCCGTGAATCTGGTGCGCCTGTCGGAAATGATCGACCACGTCAAGCAGCCCGAACTGCGCTTCCCGCCTTTCTTCCCCGGCCTGGCGCACAAGGCCATCGGCAACGACATCTTTGCCGCGCTGAACAAGCATGACATCCTGCTGCACCACCCGTACCAGTCGTTCCAGACGGTGATCGACTTCGTGCGCAGCGCCGCCTACGACCCGTCCGTCGTGGCCATCAAGCAAACCATCTACCGCACGGGCATGAACTCGGATCTGATGGAGTCGTTGATCACGGCGGCGAAGCTGGGCAAGGAAGTGACCGTCATCGTGGAACTGATGGCGCGCTTCGACGAAGAAGCCAATATCAACTGGGCCGACAAGCTGGAACAGGCTGGCGCGCAGGTCGTCTACGGCGTGGTGGGCTTGAAGACGCACGCCAAGGTCGCGCTCGTGATCCGCCGCGAGGAAGGCGCGCTGCGCTTTTACGCCCACTTGGGTACCGGCAACTACCATCCCACCACGACCAAGCTGTACACGGACTTCGGCTTGCTGACGTCCAACCAGGACCTGGCCGTGGAAGTGAACGAAGTGTTCATCCATCTGACCAGCCTGACCAAGCCGCACAACCTGAACCACCTGTGGCTGGCGCCGTTCGGCCTGCAAAGCGAGATCATCAAGGCCATCCGCAACGAGGCGAAGATCGCCCGCGCGGGCCGGCGCGGACGCATCATCGTGAAGATCAATGCGCTGGTGGATGAATCCGTGATCCGCGCCCTGTATGCGGCCTCGACCGACGGCGTGAAAATCGACCTGATCGTGCGCGGCGCCTGCACCCTGAAGCCGGGCGTGCCGGGCTTGTCGGAAAACATCAAGGTACGCTCCGTGATCGGCCGTTTCCTGGAACACAGCCGCATTTACTACTTCCGCAATGACCTGGCGCACGATGTCTACCTGGCCAGCGCGGACTGGATGAGCCGCAACCTGTTCCGCCGCGTGGAAGTGGCCTTCCCCATCCTGGACCGGGCGCTGAAACGGCGCGTGATCGCCGAAGGCCTGAATCCGTATTTGAAGGATAATACAAATGCATGGGAACTGGAGCCGACGGGCCACTATGCGCGCCGCAAGCCGCGCGGCAAGCAGAGTCCGTTCAGCGCCCAGCAATACCTGATGCACACACTGGGCACGCCGGGCGCGGAGGTCGGCGAATAAGCGTATTTCGACTTTCAACAGAGAGGAGCACAGCATGGATCTCATCTTGTGGCGACACGCGGAAGCCGAGCCGGGCGTGCCCGACCTGGAACGCGCACTGACGGTCAAGGGACAGAAACAGGCGCGCCGCATGGGCGAATGGCTCGGTTCGCAACTCTCCGAGAATTGCCGCATCCTTGTCAGCCCTGCCCTGCGCACCCTGCAGACGGCCGAGGCGCTGGGGCGCAAGTTCAAGCTGATGCCGGAACTGGCGCCCGGCGCCGAAGCGGAAGACATCCTGAAGGCGGCCAACTGGCCGGCCGGCAAGGAAACCGTGCTCATCGTCGGCCACCAGCCCACCCTGGGCCAGGCGGCCGCCCTGCTGCTGACGGGCGAAGTGCAGGACTGGGAAATGCGCAAGGCCAGCGCGTGGTGGTTCTCCCAGCGCGAGCCCGGTGACCCGATCAGCGTTTACCTGAAGGCCGTGATGGCGCATGATCTGGTCGTAAAGTAAGAGTGTTCAAGCAGGGAAATGCGCAAGGCCAGCGCAGGATGACCAGGTTCTCCCGACGCGAGCCCGGTGCCCCGATCAGCGTTGACCTGAAGGCCGACATGACGCATGACCTGTTCGTGAAATAAGGGGCCTCACGCCGGGAAATGCGCAAAAAGTGCGCTGGGACAAATTCTGGTGGAAATTACAACTCGGCAGCCTTGCAAAGCGCTGCCGATCTGCTAGAGTTTAATTGCATCAACTACGTGTTGGAGCGCTGCTCTGGCACATTGAGCAACCCAGCGGACAGCCGTCCAACGGCGGCTGAAAGACCATGTTAACCTTCCTCGTTTTTCTCTTCATCGCCATCTTCGCCGCCATCATCGGCTTCGTCGCCTTTGAATTGATCGAAGAAATGCGCGGCAGTCATCACAAGCTGTTGGACCGCTACCACGAGTAGTGTTCACCTCGGCAATATCGCATGGCGCCAGCGACGGCCACAAGTCCGTCTCTCGCGCCATCCTTGTTTTTACACTCCCGTCTTGAACTTGGTATAGATGCGCGTCATCAGGCGGCGGATATCGGCCGTGGTCGCTTCCGGTGCCGCCATGCGCTGCTTGTCGGCATCCGACAGGAAGATCGCCTTGTTTTCGCCGATGTCCTTGCGCACATACTTGATGCTGGCAGGATTCGGATTCGCGTAAAACACCTTGTTGCTCAGGCTGGCATGCACTTGCGGACGCAGGATGTAATTGATGAACAGGTGCGCATTGTTCGGGTGCGGCGCGTCGGCCGGAATGGCCATGGTGTCGAACATCAGCGCGGCCGTCTTCGGCACCAGCACCTGGATCACGTTGCCATTCTTCGCATCGATGGCGCGCTGGCGCGCGATATTGATGTCGCCCGACCAGCCCAGCGCTACGCAGACGGAGCCGTTGGCCATGTCATTGATGTAGCCGGACGAACTGAACAGGGTCACGTAGGGACGGATGGCCTGCAGCACCTTGCCCGCCTCCTGATAGTCGGCCGCCGATTTGGAATACGCCGGCTTGCCCAGGTATTGCAGGGCGGCCGGCAGCACTTCCGACGGCGAATCGAGGAAGGAGACGCCGCACGATTTCAGCTTCGACGCGTATTTCGGGTCGAAGATCAGGTCCCAGGCGTTGTCGGGCAGCGGCATCGCGCCCAGCGCGGCCTTGACCTTGTTGACGTTGATGCCCACCGTCGTGTAGCCCCACAGCCAGTCGACCAGGTAATCGTTGTTCGGGTCGATCTTCGACAGCTTCGCTTGCAGGTTCGGGTCCAGGTTGCCCAGGTTCGTCAGCTTGCTCTTGTCGAGTTTGCGCAACAGGCCCGCATCGATCTGCAGGCGCGCCCACTGGGCCGTCGGCACGACGATGTCGTAGCCGGACTTGCCCGCCACCAGTTTCGCATTGAGGATCTCGTTATTGTCGAAAACGTCGTAGCGCACCTTGATGCCCGTTTCCTTCTCAAAATTCTTGATCGTATCGTCGCCGATATAGTCCGACCAGTTATAGATGTTCAAGACCTTCTCTTCCTGGGCCAGAGCCTGGGCAGGCAATGCCAGCACGGCGGCCGCCAAGGTCAATCCCACTCCAATGCGCTGCCCTGCCTGCCATATGTTTGCCATCGTACCGCCTCCGGAATTAGTCAGAAAATAGTGCCGATCATAACAAGAAGGGCGGTATCAGGTCTAGCCTGATACCGCCCTGCTTTAGATTATGCCGATGTTAACTTGCGCCAACACCCCACAGCGTAGAACTGGGGTCAGACCCGGCGGGTCTGACCCCGGCTTTTGTTCGCCTTTGGGGTAAATTACACCTTGTCCAGCCCCACTTGCGCACCCGTAAATACCAGGTTGCCGTTCTGGGCGTCGATGCGGATCTCGTCTTTCGGGCCAAAGCGGCCTTCCAGGATCAGCTTCGACAGCGGATTTTCGATCTGCTGCTGGATCGCCCGTTTCAACGGACGGGCGCCATACACCGGGTCGTAGCCCGCTTCGGCGATTTGCTGCAGTGCCGCGTCGGTCAGGCTCAGCGCCATGTCCATGCGCGCCAGGCGTTCTTCGAGGATCTTCAGCTGGATCTTCGCGATCGCGCCGATGTTCTTCTCGTCGAGGCCGTGGAACACGACGATTTCGTCGATACGGTTGACGAACTCGGGACGGAAGTGCGAGCGTACCTCGGCCATCACGGCCAGCTTCACGACACCGGGATCATCGCTCTCCATGGCCTGGATCTTGTGCGAACCCAGGTTCGAGGTCATGATGATGACGGTATTCTTGAAGTCCACCGTCCGGCCCTGGCCGTCCGTCATGCGTCCATCGTCGAGCACTTGCAGCAGCACGTTGAAGACGTCAGGGTGGGCCTTCTCGACTTCATCGAGCAGTATCACGCTGTACGGTTTGCGACGCACGGCTTCCGTCAGGTAGCCGCCCTCGTCGTAGCCGACATAGCCTGGCGGCGCGCCGATCAGGCGGGCCACGGAATGCTTCTCCATGAACTCGCTCATGTCGATGCGGATCATCGATTCTTCCGTATCGAACAGGAAAGTCGCCAGCGCCTTGCTCAGCTCGGTCTTGCCGACACCCGTGGGTCCCAGGAACATGAAGGAACCATACGGACGGTTCGGGTCGGACAAGCCGGCGCGCGAACGGCGGATGGCGTCCGCCACGGCCGTGATCGCTTCATCCTGGCCGACGACGCGCTCATGCAGCTTCTCTTCGATGTGCAGCAGCTTGTCGCGTTCGCCCTGCATCATGCGCGACACGGGAATGCCCGTCGCGCGCGACACCACTTCGGCGATTTCCTCCGCGCCCACTTCCGTGCGCAGCAGCTTCGGATGATCGGGATCGACCTTCGGCATGCCGCTGTCGGCCTGCTTGAGCTGGGCTTCCAGCTGCGGCAGCTTGCCATACTGCAGCTCCGACACTTTCTGCCAGTTGCTCTCGCGCGTCGCCTGCTCCATCTGCAGCTTGACGTTTTCGATCTCTTCCTTGATGTGCGTACTGCCTTGCACCACGGCTTTTTCTGCCTTCAGGATTTCCTCGAAGTCATTGTATTCACGCTGCAGCTTGACGATTTCTTCCTCGATCAAGGCCAGGCGGCGCAACGATGCTTCGTCCTTTTCCTTCTTGACGGCTTCGCGCTCGATCTTCAGCTGGATCAAACGGCGTTCCAGCTTATCCATCACTTCCGGCTTGGAATCGATCTCGATCTTGATCTTCGCCGCCGCTTCATCGATCAGGTCGATCGCCTTGTCCGGCAAAAAGCGGTCCGTGATGTAGCGGTGCGACAGCTCGGCCGCCGCGATGATGGCCGCGTCCGTGATCTCCACCTTGTGGTGCAGCGCGTATTTGTCCTGCAAGCCGCGCAGGATGGCGATGGTCGCCTCCACGGTCGGCTCGTCGACCAGCACCTTCTGGAAGCGCCGCTCGAGCGCCGCATCCTTCTCGATGTACTTGCGGTACTCGTCGAGGGTGGTGGCGCCCACGCAATGGAGTTCGCCGCGCGCCAGCGCCGGTTTCAGCATATTGCCGGCATCCATCGCGCCTTCGGCCTTGCCCGCGCCCACCATGGTGTGCATCTCGTCGATGAAGACGATGGTCTGGCCTTCGTCCATGGCCAGTTCCTTCAGCACGGATTTCAGGCGTTCCTCGAACTCGCCGCGGAACTTCGCGCCCGCCAGCAAGGCGGCCATGTCCAGCGACAGCACGCGCTTGCCCTTCAGGGACTCGGGCACTTCGCCATTGACGATGCGCTGCGCCAGGCCTTCGACGATGGCGGTCTTGCCCACGCCAGGTTCGCCGATCAGCACGGGGTTGTTCTTGCTGCGGCGCTGCAGGATCTGGATGGTGCGGCGAATTTCATCGTCGCGCCCGATCACAGGGTCGAGCTTGCCCTGACGCGCGCGTTCCGTCACGTCCAGGGTGTATTTTTTCAGCGCTTCGCGCTGCCCTTCGGCCTCTTGCGAATCGACCTTGTTACCGCCGCGCACGGCGTCGATGGCCGCTTCCAGGGCCTTGCGGGTCAGGCCGTTCTCGCGTGCCAGCTTGCCGCAGTCGGACTTGTCTTCCGTCATCGCCAGCAGCACCATTTCGCTGGAAACGAACTGGTCGCCCGCCTTTTGCGCTTCCTTGTCGGCCAGGTTCAAGAGGGCCACGAATTCGCGGCTGACCTGCACGTCGCCGCCCGTGCCGGAAACTTTCGGCAAGCGGTCGATCGACGAGGTCAGGGCCTTCGACAGGCCGCCCACGTTAACGCCGGCGCGCTGCAACAGCGAGCGGGCGCCGCCGTCGTCCTGGTTCAACAAGGCCGTCAGCAGATGGACTGGTTCAATGTAAGGATTGTCGTTGCCCACAGCCAAGCTTTGCGCATCGGCCAGGGCTTCTTGTAGCTTGGTAGTCAGTTTATCTTGTCGCATGAAAAGCGCTCCCGGTTAATTAGTTGTTAACCAAATTGGGGTGAGGCAGTACTTTTCAAGCATACACAAAGCAGAAAACTGATGCACTAAGGCAAATGCTACGGTGCGGCGCGCGTACGATTCAAATGGCGCTTGCTTTTGCGGCCCACTTGTTTAAGGCCGTCTCGTCGCTGTCGCGCGCGTCGACCCAGCGCGCCCCTTCGGGCGTGTCTTCCTTCTTCCAGAACGGCGCTTCCGTCTTCAGGTAATCGATGATGAACTCGCAGGCGGCGAAGGCCTCGCCCCGGTGCGCGGACGACACGGCCACCAGCACGATCTGCTCCTGCGGCAGCAAGGGCCCCACGCGGTGGATCACCAGCGCGCCGGACAATGGCCAGCGCGCGCGCGCCTGCTCGACGATGGCCTCGATGGATTTCTCCGTCATGCCCGGATAATGCTCGAGTTCCATGGCCGCCACGTCCAGCCCCTCGTTCATGTCGCGCACGGTGCCGACGAAGCCGACGACGGCGCCCACCTTGGGGTTGCCTGCACGCAATTGTGCGATTTCTTCACTCAGGTCAAAATCGGCCTGCTGGACGCGGACGGAGGTACTCATCTGGCCTGGCCTCCGATGCGGCGCAGCAGGGTTTCAATGCGGCTGGCCGTGCGCGCGTCGGTGGCGGCGGGAATCGCGCACAGCTGCATCAGCTGCGACACTTGCGTGAGCGGCTTCTGGCCTGATTTGAGCGACGATTGCAGCACTTCCACCTGCATTTTCAGGCGGTCGCGGGCAAATTCGGCGCCGCTGTCGACGCCGGCGACAATTTCCAGGCGCAAGACTTCATCAAGCAGGCGGGCCTGGTTGGCTTGCAACTGCTGCACGTAGGCGGCGCTGCCCTCGCCCAGCGCCGCTTGCGCGCCGGCGAAGCGCTGCTGCAGGCTGCGTTCGTATTGGGCGTCCAGCGCCGGCAAGGCGCTCCAGCGCGCGCTCCACGCCTGCGCGTCGACGCTCGCCTCGCCATCGGCCAAGGAGGCTTCCAGCGCCTGCACGAGGCGCAGCTTGTCGCGCAAGGCGTTGGCCTGCGCCGCGCCGGCGCGCTCGGCGATGGCGTCCGCCTGCGCCTGCACGCCGGCCACGGCCGCCTGGTAGCGCTGCTCGATCTTCGCTTCGCTGGCGCGCGGCACGGGGCCGGTGGCGTTCCAGGCGCTGCGCGTATCGCGCAGCAACTGGTTGATGGCGGCCGTGCGGGCCTTGTCGTCGCCGTCGGGGATGACGGCCGTTTCCAGGCTGGCGCACAGCGCTTCGCGCGCATGCAGGTGTTCGCGGCGCTCATGGTCGGCCGCATGCGCCGTTTCCTTGCGCTTGGCAAAGATATCGTCGCAGGCGGCGCGGAAACGCTGCCACAGCGCCTGCTCGGCGCGGCGTTCCAGCGGCAAGGCCTTGGCCAGCTCCTGCCATTTATCCTGCAGGGCTTTCAGCATGTCGACCGTGTTGCGCTCGGATGGCTTGAGCAGGCCCACTTCGACGATCAGCTGCTCGCGGCGCGCCGTCTCGATCTGGCGCTGCGTGTCCAGCGGCTTCGACAGCGCGTCCAGCGCGGCGCCAAATTCCGTATCCAGGCGTTTCTTTTCCTTGCGGTCGATGGTGCCCAGGCGCGTCCACGCCTGGCGCAGGCGCTGCGAGCTTGACGCGACGTGTTTCCAGTCCGTGCTTTCTTCCGCTGCCAGGGCCGCCGTTTCCGCGATCAGGGCCAAGGCCTTGGCCGCATTGCCATGGCGCTCTTCGGCCAGCTGCTTGAAATGCTGGGCGGCCGGCGCATAGGCCACGCTGCAGGCGGCGTCGAAGCGCTCCCACAGGGACTTGGGCGCCGGGCCGGACAAGGTGTCGAGCGACTTCCAGCGTTCGCGCAGGCTGCCCACTTTCTTGGCCAGTTCGGCCATCGGCAATTGCTGCGCCGGCAGTTCCTCGCCCGCCTTGACCAGTTCCTCGCGCGAGACGTTGCCGCCCCAGCGGGCCCAGTCGGCCAGCTGCTTGAACTGCGCGCGCACATGGGCCAGGCGGTCGGACTGGGCCGGCGTCAAGCGGCCATGCTTGGTATCGCGCAAGGTCTTGTCGTGCTCGGACGCCACGTGCAGCAAGCCTTCCTGCAGCGCCGCTTCCATGGCGTCGAGGGTCTTGAAGAACTGTTCCGTCGCTTCCTTCGAGACGGGGGCGTGCTCCTGGCGCGGCTTGCGCGGCGCAGGCGCATGCTCCGCCGCTTCGCCAGGCACGGCGGCCACAGGCGCTGCCTGCACGGGGGCTGGCGCACTGGCCAGCAAGGCCGCGAATTGCTGCTGCAAGCTGTCCGACAAGGGCGACTCGGGCAGGCGCGGCAAGGCTTGCCAGGCGCGTTGCAAGGCATCGGCGTCGAGGGCGGCGGCGTCCTGCGCCTGCCAGTCGGCCAGGGCAAGCTGGCGCGCATCGAACACGGCCTGGTGCTGCTGCAGCGCCTGCAGGGCGGACTGCGCCTGTTCGCGCGCCTGGCCGAAGTCGCTTTCCAGGTGTTTCGGCAGGGAAGCGCGCTCAGGCGATTGCGCGTGTTGCGCGTGCTGCGCATCGAGGCGGGCCAGCGCCTGCGCCAGCCCGTCGGCGGACTGGCCGCCGGCAGCCAGCGCGCGCATGGCGCCCACGGCATCGATCACGGCGCGCTGCAAGAGCACTTGCGTTTCCAGGCGGGCGGCCAGCGCGGCGCGCGCGGCGGCGAAGGCCGTGGCCAGTTCCGGCGTGGATTTGATGACTTGCCACTGGCGGTCCAGTTCGGCCACCTGGTTCGGGCTCAGCTTTTCATCGTTCAACAGGCGCTGCGCCGTGTCGATGCTGGCCTGGGCGCGCTGGGTTTCGGCCGCCTGATGGCGGATCAGGTCGATACGGCCCTGCATCAGCTTGGCGACGCGGCGGTCCGTGTTGCGCATGGCCTGGTGGACTTTTTCCAGCAGGGGCAGGGAGTGGACGTGTTCGGCCGCGATCAAACGGGCATCGGCAAATTCGCTGGAAACAATGAAATCGGCAGCGGCGGCTTCGTCGCCCGCCACGGCATGGGCACGCGCCACCTGTTCGGCGCGGCGCGATGCGCTCTGCGCCGACGCGGCGGCCTGTTCTGCCACGACAGGATCGGGGGCGGCAGTCTTGCTGGCAGAACGCTTGAAAAGAAATTCGAACATGACGGGTTTCGCGTGGATCAAAACCACCATCATAACAAAGCCCGGGGTATTGCATCGGACAGGGCTGAACAAGTTATCAAATGAATAAAGCCAATCTTTTCCTTAGCTATTTCTCCTCTGGCGGCACGCCGCTCACAGGAACAAAAGCGCCCCCGGCAAGCGTGGCATGGCGGGGTGTGCGCTCGCTACCCGTTCAAGCCTGCGCACGCAACGGCCGTGCCGGCGCAGGCACGGCGGGCGCGCTGTCCTGCACTGCCGTTTCCACACCACTGCCAGCCGCCGCCATGGGTGCCGGCAACACAAAGGGCAGCACTTGCGCCTTGTCGCGGCGCGCTTCCTGTGCCCGCGCATCGTGGGCCAGGAATTGATAGGCGATGGCGAACCACGCCTCGCCCACGATGACCTTGCGGGCCAGGGCAAACAGTTCGCGCTCCTCTTTTTCCAGGCGCTGCAGCAGGGCCGCGCAAAAGCCGTCGATGGCCGCGCACAGTTGCCCGGCCTGCAGTTCGGAATTGTCGATGGCGGCGCCCGCGTGCCGCTGCACGGCATTGATGCTTTCCAGCGCCGCGTGATTCAAGCCATTGATTTCGTCCAGCAATCCATCCGCATGGGGCTTGGCCTGGCGGATGGCGGGAATCAGGTACATCTCCACCTTGCGCCAGTAGCCGCCCTGGTACAGCCGGCTCAGCCAGTCCCCCGCGTACTGCAGCTGCGCCAGGCTCAGGCTGCTCTGGTGGCGCAATTGCACATGCATGTACTTCTGAAATGCCAGCAAACTCATGCGGATGCTGGCCTGTTCCACTGACAAGGACACCAATATATATGTTGCAGTAAGCATGCACTCACTCCCAAAGCGTGCCGGATGAATCATCCTGGAAGTGAAAGTGTAAAGACTACCGACATGGGCGGGTTTGATCCTGCACAAACTCAAGCGGGACGGCGGCCCGCTTTCTGCGGCCTCAGCGCAGGCCGATATGCAGGTTAACGACGCCCGGCTCTTCCGACGGCGTGACCTCGCCGCCAAAGCTTTTCACCAGCCGCTGCATGCCCTTGTTGCGCGCCATGGCCTCGCCCACCAGCGCTTCCGTGCCGCGGCTGCGGAAGTAGTCGACCAGCTTTTCGAACAGGATATGGCCCAGGCCCTTGCCCTTCAGGGCCGAGCGCACGGCGATGGCGAAATCGGCGTGGATATTGTCCGGGTCGGCCACGGCGCGCACCACGCCCAGGGTTTCCGGCTTGCCGTCCGGCCCCGTGTGCGTGGCGATGAAGGCCATGGCGCGGTCATAGTCGATCTGCGTCAGGCGCGCCAGCTGCGACACGGGCAGCTCGCGCATGGAGGTGAAAAAGCGCAGGCGCACGTCGTCCGGGTCCAGCGCGTGGAACAGCTCCATGTGCTGCGGCGCGTCCTCGGGACGGATGGGGCGCAGCAAAATCGGCTGGCCCATCCATGTCACCTGCTCTTCCAGCTCCTGCGGATACGGGCGGATGGCCAGCCGGTCGCTCTTCTGGCCCGGCTGCAGACGGATGCGCGCGTCGAGGGCGATCACGCCGTCCGCGTCGGCCAGCAGCGGATTGATGTCGAGTTCGGCCAGCTCGCCGATGTCGGCCACCAGTTCGGCCACCTGAATCAGCGTGTAGCAGATGGCGTCGATGTCGGCCGGCGGCTGGCTGCGGTAGCCGGCCAGCAGCTTCGACACGCGCGTGCGCGCCAGCATGTCGCGCGCCAGCACCATGTTCAGCGGCGGCAGGCCGATGGCGTGGTCGGCCGTCACTTCCACGGCGATGCCGCCCTGCCCCACTAATATGACGGGGCCGAAGGCGGCATCCGTCGTCACGCCGACGATCAACTCATGCGACTGCGGCCGGCGCGCCATCTGCTGCACCGTGAAGCCGTCGATCAGCGCGTCGGGCCGCATGCGGCGCACCCGCTTGAGCATGGCGGCGGCGGCCGTGCGCAGGATGTCCGGCGTCTCCAGGTCCAGCGCCACGCCGCCCACGTCGGACTTGTGGGCGATGTCGGGAGAGTGGATTTTCAGCGCCACCGGATAGCCGATATCGGCCGCCACGGCCAGCGCCTCTTCCACGTCGGCCGCCATGCGCGTGGTGGCGACGGGAATGCCGTAGGCGGCCAGGATCTCCTTGGAGCGGCATTCGCCCAGCACCGTCTGGCCGGCCGCCAGCGCGGCGGCGACGATTTCGCGCACGCGCGCGCGGCGCGGCGTGGCCGACATGGGCAGCTGCGCCGGCACCTGCATCAGGGTTTCCTGGTTGCGCCGGTACTGCACGATCTGCATGAAGCCATGCACGGCCTTTTCCGGCGTGTCGTAGGTGGGAATGCCGGCCCGGTTGAAGACCTGGCGCGCGGGCGCCACGGTGGTGCCGCCCAACAGGCACGACAGCACCGTGCGCGACGTCGCCTTGATCAGCGGCGTGACGGCTTCGGCGATATCGATCGACGAGACCATGGCCGTGGGCGCGTGCAGCAGCAACAAGGCGTCCGCCTGCGGCTCGTCGAGCAGCGGCTTGATGGCGTCCGCATAGCGCTGCACGGCCGAGTCGCCGGGCAGGCCGACGGGATTGTCGTGCGACCAGCCCCGCGGCAGCGCCTTTTCCAGCGCGATGACGGTATCGGGCGACAGTTCGGCCAGCTTGCCGCCGCTGCCCACCAGCGCGTCCGTGGCCATCACGCCCAGGCCGCCGCCGTTGCATAAGATCGCCAGGCGCTCGCCGCGCTGCGCGCGGATATGCGTGAGGGTTTCCACGGCGTCGAAGAGTTCCTCGGCCGAATACACGCGCAGCATGCCGGCGCGGCGGATGGCCGCGTCGTACACGGCGTCCGAGCCGGCCAGCGCGCCCGTGTGCCAGGCCGCCATGGCCGCGCCTTCCGCCTCGCGCCCCGCCTTCAGCACGATGACGGGCTTGCTGCGCGCCGCCGCCCGCGCGGCCGACATGAATTTGCGCGCCGCGTGGATGTCTTCCATGTACAGCAGGATGGCGGCCGTGTCGATGTCGCCGGCCAGGTAGTCGAGCAGGTCGCCGAAGTCGATGTCGTAGCTGCCGCCCAGCGAAATGAACTTGGAAAAGCCCACGCCGTGCGCATTGGCCCAATCGAGCACGCCCGATACCAGCGCGCCCGATTGCGAGACAAAGGCGATCTTGCCGCTCGTCGCGCCCAGGTGCGCGAAGCTGGCGTTCAGGCCCAGTTTCGGCACCAGCAAGCCCATGCTGTTGGGGCCGAGGATGCGCAGCAGGTGCGGCTTGGCCGCTTTCAGCATGGCCAGGCGCAGCGACTGTTCGCGCTTCGGATCGAGGCCGGAGGTCATGACGATGGCCGCGCGCGTGCCCAGCGCGCCCAGTTCGCGGATCAGGGCCGTGATGGTGGCGGGCGGCGTGCAGATGATGGCCAGGTCCGGCGCCTTGGGCAGCTGCGCCAGCTTGCGGTAGCATTTCAAGCCCATCAGCTCGTCGTACTTGGGATTGACGGGCCAAATCTCGCCTTGATAACCGCCACCGAGCAGGTTGTAGAGGGCGATGGCGCCCAGCTTGTGTTCGCGCGCCGTGGCGCCGATCAGGGCCACCGAGGCCGGCTTGAACAGCTTGTCGAGATTACGGATACTCATGTTCTGGCCTTGTCGATTGCCGAAGCGGATTGCCGAAGCGGATTGCCGGAGCGGCTACGCGCCAGTGTATAGGATGCGTTGCCAAAAAAATTTGACCTTGTCGTGCATTTCACGAAAAAGCCCGTCCTCACCAGCGCGAGCGGTGGCTTTCCGTCACGCCCGCCAGCTGCGCCACGATGCGCTTGGGACTGTCCGCGCTGGCGCGTACCCAGCCGCTGAAGGTGCCGATGGGCTGGATATAGCGGCTGGCGGCGATCCACCTATTCTTGTCTTCGCGGCGCGCGCCTTCGGGCTTGAAATGCAGGTCCAGCAAATCATCGTCCGTCCACACATGCCACGGCGCCAGCGGGTTGTCGGGGTTGAAATCGAAATGCGCGCGGCCCAGCGGGTACAGCTGGCCATCGAGCCACAGCGCGTTTTCATGCGCGCCGAAATAGCCGGCCTGCAGGTTGAAGCCCAGGTCCAGGCTGTGCGCCGAGGCCCAGCGCCATTCCGTCTCGCGCGCCAGCAAGCCGTTCGAATAATCGAAGCTGGCCACGCCATCGTCCAAGCTGTAGCCCATGGCGCCGCAGCGCACCGTGCCCCACAGCGCCAAACCGCCCGACTTTTGCGTGGCGTGCACGGCGCCGCCATCGGCCACCGGCCCCACGGCCAGCAGGGTGGGCGAGACGGGCGGGCCGAATTCCGCGTCGATGCCGAACAGGCCGCAGTCGAGCAGCAGGCGGTAGCGCTGCTGGGGCTGGGCTTCGATGCTGATCTTTTGCGAGAAAAAACGGAAGCGGCTGCTGCCTCCCGCGTGCGGCGCCACGCCAGCCGAGAGGCCCGGCACGCCATCCTGCGAAAAGGCAGCCACGATCTTGCCCTTGTGGCGGTCGAAGGCATACGCGAACGCCGTGCTGGTCCAGCCCAGGTCGACGATGGCCACGCCGCAGAACAGGGCGGGCGTGGACAGGGCCACGTAATGCCAGCGCTTGTGGTGGAACAGGCGCCAGAGAGCGCCGCGCGCGTACGGCGGCGCCATTGCGGCCCAGTCGAAGGCGCCCAGCTGGCCCGTGTAGCGGCCAAACCGGGGCAGGCCGTCGGCGTCGAGCAGGTGGGGCGGAGCCGGCGGCAGCATCATGCGGCCCGCCTTGCGGCAGCGCCGCCGTCGTGCAGCGCCTCTGCCAGCAGCGCGCCGAAGGCTGCCGGGCGCGCCTGCACGATATCGATCCCGGGACAGCCATGCCAGAGCGCCAGGCGCTGCACGGCGCCGGCCACGTCCTGCGCCAGGCGGGGACTGATGCGCACGCCGTCTTCCAGCGCCAGTGACTTGATCTCGAAGCGGCCCTGCGCGCGGTGCGCCTTGGCGTCCAGGCGGCCCACCAGCGCGCCACGGCGCAGGACAGGCAAGGTGAAATAGCCGTACTGGCGTTTCTCGGCCGGCGTATAGCATTCGAGCCGGTAGTCAAAACCGAACAATTCGAGCGCGCGGCGCCGGTCCCACACGACGGGATCGAACGGCGACAGGATCGTCGTCAAGGTGGGCGCCAGCTTGCCGGCCGCCGCCGCGCGCAGCAATTCCCCATGCGCGGCATGCACGTAGACGGCATCGTCCCAGCCGGCGACGCTGCAGCGCAGCAGCGCGCCCTCGTCCGCCAGCATTTGCAGATCGTGCGCCAGGCTGGCCCGCGATTGCTTCGTGCGGAAGTAGTCGCTGATCCAGCTGGCGCGCGCCAGGCCCAGCGCCTTCACGCTGGCCAGCAGCAGCTGGCGCCGCACCTGGTCCGCGGACGGCAGCAGGCCGTCGTGCCAGTGCGGCAGCACGCGCTCGGCCAGGTCGTAATAGCGCTGGAAGTTATGGCGTTTGGCGATCATCAACACGCCCGAGGTAAACAGTACTTCCAGCGAGCGCTTTTCCGGCTTCCAGCTCCACCAGCCGCCCGCCTGGCCATCCGTGCGCTCGAAGTCGGCGGAACGCGCGGCGCCGTTGGCGCGGATGTGCTCGAGCACGGCCGCCACGGCATCGCCCTGCTCCGTCATCCATTTCACCGAATATTTCCAGCCCATGGCAGCCGGGTCGAGCATGCGATGGCGGTACAGGCCATAGTCTTCGATGGGCACGAAACTGGCTTCGTGGGCCCAGTATTCAAACAGCGCGCCCTCGGCCAGCAGCTGCTCCAGCCAGGGCTGCGGGTAATCGCCCAGCCGGCTCCACAGCACCAGGTAGGGACTGCGCGCCACCACGTGGATGGTATCGATCTGCAGCACGCCCATCTGGCGGATGGCGGCCAGCACGTCGGCCTTGACGGCTTTCCTGCGGCGCGCCTGCAGCAGGCCTTGCGCGGCCAGGTGCAGCGCGCGGGCGGCGGCGAGGGACAGCGGGGTGGCGGAAGGTGCGGAAGGTGTCGGCATGGTCGGCAAGGTCGGATAGTCCTCAGCAAAAAAGGGGCGCGCGCCATCGGCAGGCATATCTGGAAGATACCGCATTCCCGTGCCGCACCCGGCATTTTTTCCTGAATTTTTTTCATGCTGTCGCGTATTTTTTTTCATGTTCCGCACCGCGATAGTGCGAAAAACCAGGGCAGCATGACGATTTGATGACAACTGCGAGGGACCGCTTGACAGGCCTCCCATGCTTCTATAATTTATGAAAAATATTGCCGTGAGGCAATTTAAAAATGCCCTGCTCCCGTCCTTGTTCAGCCTCCGCGCATCGTCCTGGCCGCCGTCCGGCCGCCAGGCGCCGCAGTGACGGAAGCGCATGTGCATGGGCGCGGCACGGGTGGAGGGAAAAACGCAGACGGGCCGCCCGGCCAGTCCCGCTCATTCATCTATCTCGCTTAATTCATAAAAACAAGGAAGAGAACATGCACACATCCCTGCTTCGGCAACGGCCACGACGGCCCGGCCTCCTGCGTCGCTCCGGACAGGGCCTGCCGCTGGCCCTGGCCATGCTGCTGGCGGCCTGCGGCGGCGGAGAGACCGCCAGCGCGCCGCCCATGGCACAGCGCCTGCTGGCGCAGACCGCGTCGGAAACGGCGCTCACGCCCGTCGCCGCCACGGCCAGTTCGGCGGAACGGGGCGACCTGTCGGCCAGCGCCGCCATCGACCGCAACGATGGCACGCGCTGGGGCAGCGGCTTTACGGACAATGAATACCTGACGCTCGATTTCGGCACCTCGCAAACCATCACGCGCGTGCACATCGCGTGGGAAAACGCGCACGCCAGCGCCTACCTGCTGCAGGTCTCGGACGACAATGCGCACTGGACCACCGTCCGGCGCGTCGACGACAGCCAGGGCGGCATCGAGGACATCACGGGCTTTGCCGCCCAGGGCCGCTACCTGCGCATGCAGGGCGTGAAGCGCTCGGGCCAGTATGGCTATTCCATCTTTGAGATCCAGGCTTTCTCTGGCACGCCGGCGCTGCCGCCCGAGACGCCGCCCGTCACCGAGCCGCCACCCGTCACCGGCGACCCGAACCAGCCGGGCGTGGAGATCCGCCCCGTGGCCGCCACCTCCTCGCCCGTGGAAAACAACGGCATGTCGGCCGCCATGGCGATCGACGGCAAGACGGGCACGCGCTGGGCCAGCAAGTTCGAGGACGGCGCCTGGATCCAGTTCGACTTCGGCGCGAAGACGCCCGTCGGCTACATGAAGCTGCTATGGGAAAACGCCTACGGCAAGCAGTATGCGCTGCAGGTGTCCGACGACGGCCAGCAATGGTCGCAAATCCGCTACGTGACGAATGGCCGCGGCGGCACCGAGGAATTCTTCAACCTGGGTGCCAATGCCCGCTACATCCGCCTGCAGGGCGTGGCGCGCGCCACGCAGTACGGCTACTCGCTGCTGGAAGTGAGCTTCAAGTCGCCGGGCAGCGACAACAGCCTGCCGTCCAGCACCACCTCGGCGCTGCAGTTCCCTGCCGACGGCACGGGCATGACGCCGCTGCCGGCCGCCGCGCAGCCGCTGGAAAGCCTGCAGTTCACCCTGGCCGACGGCACCCTGGTGACGCGCTTCGGCGCGCGCGGCCTGGCGCGCCATGGCCGCGAGCGGGGCGAGGAGTGGAACGAAATCGGCTACGGCCCGAATGAAACGGTCGACCCCGTCACGGGCCTGCCGCAGGACAAGGGACCGGGCAACTACCTGACCTTCGTGCCGCAGTACTTCAAGAACCGCACCTGGGGCGTGGAAATCATCGACAACAGCAAGGTGCGCGGCGTCACCAGACCCACCCTGATCGTCAACCAGTACACCACCGTCGACTTCCTCTCCGGCGGCGTGGCCTTCTTCCGCGGCTTCGACCGTCCCGGCGTGACGGGTTACGGCTGGATGTCGCCCGGCGAACTGGTGGACCGCAATGTCCCCGTCTGCAAGCCCATGGCCTATCCCGCCAACGACAGGCTGACGAACGCCAACGGCATCAACGGCGCCTGCACGCTCCTGATCAAGGAGTATCCCGGCCATGGCGGCCTCGATGCGGCCGGCATGCCGAATGGCACGGACGTCAAGGCGCGCGCGCTGACGGCGGGCGACATCATCGAAGTGTCGCCATCGATGTTCTCCAGCACCGCCTCGATGGCGTCGAAAGGCGACGATGGCGGCATCCGCTACTACTCGTATGAATGGACCTACGTGGTGGGCGCGGGCCTGCGGCCATGGTACGGCGTGCAGCCGCGCCTCAATTCCGTGCCGCTGCCGGAAGAAACCCTGTCCGGCGGCCTCGGTTCCGTGTCGTACAACTACTCGGACAACGCCCTGTTCATGTTCCAGCAGCCGCACAACCATATCGGCATGCAGAATATGCAGCGCTTCGTCGAAGGCCGCCGCCTGGTGCACACGAACTTCACCACCGGCGAGCATAACGAAGGCGGCAACGACCGCTACGCGCCGGCCGTCAAGCTGCAGGGGCAGCGCTACGGCCAGTCGGCCTGCATCGCCTGCCACGTCAACAATGGCCGCAGCCCGGCGCCCGCGGCCCTGAACCAGCGCCTCGACACCATGGCCGTGCGCGTCGCCAGCGTCAATGCGGCGGGCCAGCAGGTGCCACATCCGCAATACGGCACGGCGATCCAGATGAATGCCGTCTCACCTTCCGGCGTGCCGCAAAACTGGGGCAACAGCGTCAGCGTGGGCGGCTTCACGGCGCGCATCGTGGCCCTGGCCGATGGCACGCAAGTCGAACTGCGCAAGCCTGCCTTGGCTTTCGAAGGCCCCGTGCCCGCCATCGTCTCGCTGCGCGCGGCGCCGCCGATGATCGGCACGGGCTTGCTGGAAGCCGTGCCGGAAGCGGACATCCTGGCGCGCGCCCGCAGCGCGCCGGACGCCGATGGCGTCAAGGGGCAGCCCAACTATGTGTATGACCCGGAAACGGGCGCCGTGCGCCTGGGCCGCTTCGGCTGGAAAGCATCGAAGGCCACCCTGCGCCACCAGGCGGCCGACGCGCTGCTGCTGGACATGGCCGTCACCTCGCCCGTCTACCGCAGCCGCGCCTGCATGGCGGGACCGGCGGCGTGCGCAACCGGCGGCGCGCAGCCCGGTATCTCGGAAGCGGACCTGCAGTCGATCACGCAATACCTGGCCCTGGTGGCCGTGCCGGCCCAGCGCAGCATCGCCAGCGGCTTCCCGCAAGGCGTGGCGCCGATCGAGGAACTCAAGGTCGACCCGCAGCAGGTGGCCGCCGGCGCGAAGCTGTTCCAGGGCATGCGTTGCGCCGCCTGCCACACGGTGGAAATGAAGACGGGCGCGGGCCATCTGTTTGCGGAATTGCGCAACCAGACCATCCGCCCGTACACCGACCTGCTGCTGCACGACATGGGTGCCGAGCTGGCCGACAAGTTCAGCGAAGGCCAGGCGCAAGGCAATATGTGGCGCACGGCCCCGCTGTGGGGCATCGGCTACACGGAAAAGGTCATGGGCAATGGCGGCAAGGCCGGCTACCTGCATGACGGCCGCGCGCGCAGCCTGACGGAAGCCATCCTGTGGCATGGCGGCGAAGGGACGAAGGCGCGCCAGCGCTTCGAGAACCTGTCGAAGACGGACCGCGATGCGCTGCTGGCCTTCCTGAAGTCGCTGTAGGCGTTTGCAGCACCGCTGGCGCCGCCGTCATGGAAAGATGACGGTGAGCGCCAGTCCCCGGCCCTGCAGGCCGGGGCCCAGCACGATCTGCGCGCCATGCCGCTCGGCGATGCGCCGCACGATGGACAATCCCAGCCCGCTGCCCGGCAGCTGTGCCGCACTTTCCACCTGCACCAGGCGCACGAAGCGCTCGAACACGCGCGCATGCTGTTCTTTGGCGATGCCCGGGCCCGTATCGGCCACGCGCAGGTAGCTGCGTCCCTCTTCCACGCCGCAACTGACGGCGACGCTGCCGGGCGCCGGCGTATAGCGCAGCGCATTGTCGACCAGGTTGCGCAGCAAAATCTGCAGGCTGTCCACGTCCATTGCGCAGGGCGCCGGCGCCGCATTGACCGCCAGCGACAGCCCGTATGGCGCGGCCAGCGTCTGCCAGGCTTCTGCCTGCCGCGCCAGCAGCGGCGCCAGGTCGCCGGGCGCCAACGTCGCGCCGGCAGGCGCCTGCGGGTCGAGCTGGGCCAGCGCCAGCAGCTGGTTGACGAGGCGCGCGGCGCGCTCCACGCTGGCGCTCAGGCCGGCGATGAATTCGTCGCGCTCGTCCGCGCTGCGGGCCCGCTGCAGCACTTGCAGATTGGTCTTGATGGCGGCCAGCGGCGTGCGCAGTTCGTGCGCCGCATCGGCCGTGAAGCGCTGTTCGTTGTCGCGGCTGTGCCGCACCCTGCCGAACAGGCGGTTAATTTCCAGCAGCAGCGGATGCAGTTCGGCGGGCGCGCCTTGCAGCCTGACGTCGGCCAGGTCGTGCGGCGTGCGCGCCGAGACTTCATCGGCCGAGGCCTGCAGCACGCGAAACACCCGGTGGATGCTCCACCAGATGGCGATGGTGGCCAGCGCCACCAGCAGCAGGCCGAACAGCGCGATGCGGTAAAAGAAGCCGCGGCTGATGTCGTCGCGGTGGCTGGTCGGCTCGGCCACCAGCAGCTGCAGGCTGCGCGGCTGGTCCCACAGCGAATACAGGCGCCAGCGCTGGCCGGCGATCGTCGTCCACGACAGGCCATCGGGCGCGCTGCGCGACAGGGTGATATCGGAGGCCGCGTCGTTGCGGTACAAGACGCGCTGCTGCGCGTCGCGCACCTTGAACAGCAAATAATGGTGGGGGTTCGGATGGCCGCGCAGGGGCAGGTCGATGGGCCCCGTCAAGCCATGTTCGCGCACGTCCTTTTCCACCAGCGACAGCAGCAGATGCCCCGTTTCGATCAGCGACTGGTCGAACAGTTCCTGGCTTTCGCGGCGCGCTTCCACGTACACGATGGCGGCGCTGCCCACCCACAGGGCCAGGGTCAGGCCCAGCAGCACAGCCAGCAGATTGCGCCGCAGCGACCAGGTTTGCAGGACCGGCCCGTTCATGCGCCCGCCTGCGCCAGATGCACGTGCGTTTTCGGGCCAACGGTGGCGGAGACTATGAGCATGGGGCGACCCCGAGGAAGAGTTTGCATGATGCCGCGGGCTTGTTAAGAATCTCTTAAGAACTTCTGCGCAAGATCCGGAGCGAAATATTTTATGGGAAGCCAGGTCCGCAATTGTAAATGATTCTTATTT
This sequence comes from Janthinobacterium foliorum, assembly GCF_978021625.1. Lineage (NCBI taxonomy): Bacteria > Pseudomonadati > Pseudomonadota > Betaproteobacteria > Burkholderiales > Oxalobacteraceae > Janthinobacterium > Janthinobacterium foliorum. The sequence goes on from NZ_CDXDQE010000009.1 coordinate 222,797, forward strand.
TGCCAATGATTCCCATTACCAAAGCAACGCCATTCGCAGCACACATCCACAACGAAATAATAACCAGTCCACCATCAGGAGTTTGCATGTCCAACCGCACCCACCGCGCGCGCCTGCCGCGTCCCACCACCCTGGCCCTGGCCTTGGCCGCCCTGTCCTGCCTGCCTGCGCAGGCCCAGGTGGCCACACCGGCCAGCATGCCGGAAGTCGTCGTTTCCGCCGCCGGTTTCGAACAGGACATCAGGCAGGCGCCCGCCTCGATCACCGTGCTGACGCGCGAGGAGCTGTCGAAGGAGCGCTTCGGCAACCTGACGCAGGCGCTGGAAAGCGTGGAAGGCATCGACGTGGGCGCGGCGGCCGACAAGACGGGCGGCATGAACATCAGCATCCGCGGCATGCCCAGCGACTACACCCTGATCCTGATCGATGGCCGGCGCCAGAACGCGGCCGGCAACGTCACGCCGAACGGCTTCGGCGGCACGCAGACGAGCTTCATGCCGCCGCTGGCCGCCATCGAGCGCATCGAGATCATCCGCGGCCCCATGTCGACCCTGTACGGCTCGGACGCCATGGGCGGCGTGATCAACATCATCACGCGCAAGGTGGGCAAAAAATGGATGGGCTCCGTTTCGGCCGACTACACCTTGCAGGAAGAAGCGGACTTCGGCGACGTCAAGGCGGGCCGCTTCTACCTGAGCGGCCCTGTCGCCACCGACCTGCTGGGCCTGTCCCTGCGCGGCAGCAAGCAGCGCCGCGACGCGGCCGACATCCGCGTCCCCAACGCGGCCGGCGCGGAAGTGCCCGCCAGCATGGGCGCCAACCCCGTGCGCTCGGACGTGGAGAACTTCGGCGCGCGCCTGTCCTTCACGCCGAACCGCTTCCACACGGTTATCCTCGACGCGGACGCAGGCCGCCAGACCTACGACAATTCGCGCGGCCAGCTGGGCACGCAGTCGGTGCAGGGCGGCTACGGCCCCGAGCAGAAATACAAGCGCGACCAGTGGACCCTGTCGCATACGGGCCGCTTCGGCTTCGGCACGCTCGACAGCAGCTACATGGTGAACAAGACGGAAACCCTGGGCCGCACGATCCCGCCAGGCACGCCGGGCGCCGTCGCCGGCAGCGCCCGAACGCTGGAAGTGGAAAGCCAGGTCTTCGATACCAAATTGGTACTGCCATTGGGCAAACACATGGCCACCATCGGCGCGCAATGGTGGAAAGCGGAAATGACGGACGGCGTGGCGCCGGCGAAATTCGAATTCACGCAAAAAGCCCTGTTCGCCGAGGACGAATGGCAAGTGCTGGACAATGTCGCCCTGACCGTCGGCGCACGCTATGACGATCACAGCATCTTCGGCGGCCAGACCAGCCCGCGCGCGTATGCCGTGTGGAACGCCAACCCGAGCTGGACCATCAAGGGCGGCGTCAGCAAGGGCTACAAGACACCCCGCGTGGAGCAATTGTCGCCAGGCATCAACGGCTTCGGCGGCCAGGGCACGATTCCCCTCGTCGGCAGCCCGAACCTCAAGCCGGAAACGAGCACGACGACGGAAATCGGCGCGTATTTCGACAACCTGGCCGGCTGGACGGCCAGCGGCTCCGTGTTCAACAATGCATTCAAGGACAAGATCACCACGGGCACGGGCCTCATCAACTGCAGCTATCGTCCATCGCCGAACCGTCCCGGCTGCGTCAGCTTCGGCAACTGGCCCAATGTGGACGCATTCGGCCAGTCGATCAACGTGGACGAGGCCGTCACGCGCGGCGTCGAGCTGAACACCCGTTTCCCGCTGGGCAAGACGCTGTCGGCCAGCGCCAACTACACCTACACGGAAAGCGAACAGAAGAGCGGCAGCAACGCGGGCATGCCGCTCAGCGACACGCCCAAGCACGCCGCCAATGCGCGCCTGTCGTGGGATATCTCGCCGCAATGGAATGGCTGGCTGCGCGGCGAATACCGCAGCGAGCGCTTCCGCGATCCGGGCACCTCGGCCGCCACGCGCGCCGCCAAGGCCGCGCTGGGCGACTACAAGGGCTACACCATGCTGCACCTGGGCAGCAGCTACCAGCTGAACAAGCGCGTCACGCTGAACGCGGCCGTGTACAACCTGCTCAACAAGGACTTCATCGACTACCAGCCTTACCGCGCACCGGCATTGACCTATGCCAACCGCTACGTCAACAGCCTGGACGGGCGCCGTTTGTGGCTGTCGGCCACTGTCGATTTCTGATGCCGTGACGGGCGCTTAGCCATCACCGCGACGGGCCGCCTCAGGGCGGCCCGTTTTTCTGATCAAGCCGCTTGCGGCTTGTCGATGCAGTAACCGATCGCATGCACCGTGCGTATCAGCTCGCGCCCCAGCTTTTTGCGCAAGTGGTGGATGTGCACCTGCACGGCATTGCTTTCCACTTCACCGCCCCAGCTGTACAGGTTCTTTTCCAGCTGTTCGCGGCTCAATACCCGGCCTGCATGCTCCAGCAGCAATTGCAGGATGCGGAATTCCTTCAAGGTCAAGGTCACGGGCTGGCCGCCCTGCGTCACTTGCCGGTCGGCGATATCGAGCACCAGCTCACCATGCACGAGGTGCTCGCGCAGGCGGCCGGCCGCGCGGCGGCAGGCGCTGCGGATGCGCGCGGCCAGCTCGTCCAGATCGAATGGCTTGACAATGAAATCGTCGGCGCCCGCGTCCAGGCCGGCGATGCGCTCGCCCACCTGGTCGCGCGCCGTGACGATCAGCACGGCGCCGCCGTAGCCGTTGTCGCGCAAGGCAGCCAGCGCCTGCATGCCGTCCTGCCCCGGCAAGCCCAGGTCGAGCAGGATGCAGGCATAGTCGTGCAGGCGCACGGCCGTATGGGCGTGTTCGGCCGACTGCACCCAGTCCACGGCATGGCCGGCCTGTTCCAGGCCGATCTGCGTGGCGCGGCCCAGTTGCGGGTCGTCTTCGGTCAGCAGGATGCGCATGGGATCGGGGCCAGGCGGCCCGCTCAGTCCTTTTTCTTGATCAGGCCCGCCAGCGCGGCGAACGGATTGTGCGTGGCCGGCGCCACTTCGGCCGACAGCAGGCCGGCGCCGCGGTCCGCTTCCAGGTAGCGCGAGTGTTCGTTGTCGTGGCAATACAGGCACAGCAGCTCCCAGTTGCTGCCATCGGGCGGATTGTTGTCGTGGTTATGGTCGCGGTGGTGCACCGTCAGCTGCTGCACGTTGGCCCGCGTGAATTCGCGCATGCAGCGGCCGCATACCCACGGGTACATCTTCAGCGAACGCTCGCGGTAGCCGCTCTCGCGCTGGTCGGCGGCGCGGCGCGCTTCGGCCACGATCTTGTCCAGTCTTGCCGCGTCGGGCTTTTTACTCTGCATGACAACTTTCGATATGGGAGGAAGAAGCGCCCATTTTAATGAGGAAGGCGGCGCAATTGTACTTTTTCTGCCACGGCGCCCGCCCGTACCGGGGGCGGCGTGCTTTTTTTAACGTGCGTGGCACCACAGCTACTTGATTTAACGCAGAATAAGGCCAGCGACAGACCACGAACAGACGATGGGAGCGACAGCAACGGGTTCAGCGCAGGGTGGCCAATATCGGCTATGATGCGCGCCACCCGCCCTCCCCTTTTCAATGATTCTAGCCTGCAAGTGCCCGTGATATCGATAACGAGACCCCTGCAACGCCTCGCCAGCCGCCTCTACAGCATCAGCCTGGTGCCCCTGTTCGCGCTCCTGCTGCTGCTGGTGATGTGGGGCGCCGTCATCTATCAGGTGGGCCAGGAACAGGCCGGAGCCGTGCGCGACGCCGTCGCCGGCAGCCAGAGCCTGGCGCGCACCCTGGCCGACCATACCGCCTACATCCTGCGCCAGACGGACCACGCCACGCAGCTGTTCAAGCTCAAATATGAAGAATCCAGCGGCGAGCTGCGCCTCAATGAATTCACGCGCCGCCAGGGACTGCTCGACAGCGTGCTGCCATCGAAGCTGGAATTGCCCATCGCGCTGGTCGACGCGCACGGCAACGTGATCGACAGCGCCAACGCGTATTTCCCGGAAAAGCTGGCGCACCAGGCCTTCTTCCGCGCGCTGGCCGCCAATCCGGCCGACACGGCCCTGGTCGACACGCCCATGCTCGACGCGGCCAGCAAGCACTGGACCATCCGCCTGGCGCGCCGCCTGAACGATGGCCAGGGCCGCTTCGCCGGCGCCATCATCATCCATGTCGATCCCACCTATTTCGTCGACGACTACGACCGCCTGAACCTCGACGAACACGGCGCGCTGATGCTGGTGGCGCGCGACAGCGGCCTGACGGTGGGGCGCATCGGCGAACAGCTGATCATCAGCGACCGCATCGATTTCCGCATGCCCGGCGCGCCGGATCACGCGCCCGAGGAACTGGTGATCGAGCCGCCCGTCGACGCCACCTCGCGCATCTACAGCTACCGCGAGCTGCCGCGCTACCCGCTGCTGGCCGTGGTGGGCGTCAGCCGCGCCGTGGCCCTGGCCCGTTTCGAGCACCGCCGCAAGGTATACCTGGGCGCGCTGATCGCCGCCAGCCTGCTGATCGCCGGCTTCACGGCGCTGCTGACGCGCCAGAGCGCCCGCCTGCGCCGCAGCATCCGCCAAGCCAAGGAAACGCAGGCCTTGCTGCGCGCCGCGCACCAGGGCAGCCTCGATTCCGTGCTGCTGCTGAAAGCCTGGCGCCCCGCGCCGGGCAAGCCGGTGGAGGACTTCATTTTCGCCGACGTCAACGAGCGGGCCGCCGACATGCTGGGCAAGCCACGCTCGGAACTGCTGGGCCAGCGCGTGCTGCCGCAGGTGCCGCTGCTGCGCGGCGAGCGCTTCTTCAAGCGCTTCCTGCTGGTGATGGAAACGGGCCAGCCGCTGGAGGACGAGTTCGAGCTGCCGCTGGCGTCGGGCGGCACGCGCTGGCTGCGCCACCAGGTCGTGCCGATCACGGACGGCGTGGCCGTCACCTCGCGCGACATCAGCGCGCGCAAGCACGATGAACTGGCGCTGCAGGACAACCGCAGCTTCCTGCAGTCGCTGATCGACCACTTGCCCGTGCTGGTGTACGTGAAGAGCGCGCGGCCAGAGAATTTCGGCCAGATGGAAGTGTGGAACAAGGCCGCCGAAGACATCACGGGCTACCTGGCGGACGACGTCATCGGCAAGACCGACTGCGCCGCCTTCCCGCCCGACTTCGGCCTGCACGACGCCGAGGACGACCGCGCCATCCTGGCCGAACGGGGCGTCATTGACCATACCGAGAAGCCGCTGCGCCTGTCCGATGGCAGCCTGCGCTACCTGCACGCCGTCTCCGTGCCCGTCTTCGACGAGCGCCAGCAGGTCGAGCATATCCTGTGCATCGCCGAAGATATCTCGCAGCGCCGCCAGCAGGAGCTGGAACTGCGCCAGAAACAGGCGGAGCTGGCCGCAGTCACGGACGCCTCGCCACTGGGACTGGTGCGCCTGGACCGCCAGCGCCGCTGCACCTACGCCAACCGCACCTTCGAGGCCATCACGGGCCTGCCGCGCGCCGCCGCGCTGGGCGCCGGCTGGACCAGCGCGCTGCACCCGGAAGACTATCCGCTGATGCACGTGGCGCTGGAACAGCTCACGCGCAGCCACGCGCCCTTCCAGTCCACCCTGCGCTGCCTGCACCGCGACGGCAAGCTGGTCTGGGTCTCCATGAAGATCGCCCCCATCCTCATCGATGGCCGGATCGAAGGCTACGTGGGCAGCCTGGACGACATCACCACCTTGCGCGAATCGGAAGTGGCGCTGCTGGAAAGCGAGGCGCGCCTGCGCACCATCGCCGACACCTTGCCGGCCATGATCGCCTATGTCGACGCGGACCAGGTCTACCGCTTCCTGAACCTCGCCTACGAGCGCGAATTCGGCCTGACGGGCCGGCACGTGCTGGGCAAGAGCGTGCGCGAGACCGTGGGCGAGGACCGCTACCGGACGGTGGCGCCCTACATCGAGCGCGTGCTGATGGGGGAAACCCTGAGCTTCGAGGAAGAAGACGAAAAAGAAGGCATCGAGCGCTGCATGGAAGTGATCTACATCCCGCAGATCGGCGAAGACAACCTGCAGGTGGCGGGCTTTCACGTCATGCGCCAGGATATCACCGTGCAGAAGCGCGAAAAACAGCGGCTGCTGAAACTGGCCCAGGTCGATGCCCTGACCGGGCTGTCGAACCGCGCCGGCTTCCAGCAAAAACTCAGCGACGCCATGCACGCCAGCCGCCAGCAGCGGCACCTGATGGCCGTCATGTACATGGATATCGACCGCTTCAAGCCCGTCAACGACACGCACGGCCACGGCATCGGCGACGCCCTGCTGCGCGCCTTCGCCCAGCGCCTGACGCAGACCATGCGCGTCACCGACATCATCGCCCGCCTGGGCGGCGACGAATTCACCATCATCATGGAGCAGATCGGCAAGCCGGAAGACGCGGCCGTGCTGGCGGAGAAAATCGTCGCCGCCATGCAGCAGCCGTTCGAACTGGAAGGCATCACCGTGCGCATTTCCGCCAGCATCGGCCTGGCCTTCTACCGCGACGAAGACATCTCGCCCGCCGTGCTGCTGCAGCGCGCCGACGTGCTGCTGTACCAGGCGAAACAGGATGGGCGCAATACCTACCGGGCCGGCGCGACCGTGGATTGAAGGCCGGGGCCGGATTCCCCGGGTCTGCCCCCCCCTCATTCCTGCTATATTGGCGCCTGTCTTCCCTACCCTTGCCCCACCATGCGCCTGCTGCACACTTCCGACTGGCATCTGGGCCAGACCCTGCACAATTATGAGCGGGGCTACGAGCACCAGCGCTTCCTCGACTGGCTGCTCGATACCCTCGTGGCCGAACGGATCGACGTTCTGCTCGTCGCGGGCGATGTGTTCGACAACGCCAACCCTTCGGCCGCCTCGCAAAAGCAGCTGTATGTGTTCCTGCAGCAGGCACGCGCGCGCCTGCCGGCGCTGCAGCTGGTGGTCGTCGCGGGCAACCACGATTCGGCCGGCCGGCTGGAAGCGCCCGGCCCCCTGCTGGCGGCGCACGGCACGCACGTCATCGGCCATCTGCTGCGCGGCGACGACGGCCAGATCGACCTGGAGCGCCTGCTGCTGCCGCTGGCCGGCAGCGACGGCCGGGTGCAGGCCTGGTGCCTGGCCGTGCCCTTCCTGCGCCCCGGCGACGTGCCGAAACTGCCGGCCGGCGACGCGCAGGATGCCTACCTGGGCGGCATCGCCCTGCTGTACCGCCAGTTGACGGACCTGGCGCTGGCGCGCCGGCAGCCAGGGCAGGCCATCATCGCCATGGGCCATTGCCACATGGTGGGCGGCGAAATGTCGAACGACTCCGAGCGGCGCATCGTCATCGGCGGCACGGAAATGCTGCCGTCGGGGATTTTTGATGCGTCCATCGCGTATGCGGCGCTGGGCCATCTGCACAAGGCGCAGGCCGTGGGCGGCCAGGGGCACATCCGCTATTGCGGCAGCCCGATTCCCCTGTCCTTCGCGGAAGTGCACTATCGCCACCAGGTGCTGTGCCTGGATATCGATGACGAACAGCTGAAGGACGTGCGCGCCATCGACGTGCCGCGCGCCGTGCCCCTCTTGCGCGTGCCCGGCGCGCCGGCGCCGATCGCCGAGGTGCTGGCGCAGCTGGCCGCCCTCGACCTGCCGGACTCTCCGGCCGAAACGCAGCCCTTCCTGGAAGTGCGCGTGCGCCTGGACGCGCCCGAGCCTGGCCTGCGCACGCGCATCGAGGCGGCGCTGGAAGGCAAGAGCGTGCGCCTGGCGAAGATCGAGACGTCCAGCGCGGCGCGCAGCAGCGCTCCCGAGTCCATGACGCTCGACCAGTTGGGGCAATTGCAGCCCGACGACATCTTCCGCCGCCTGTACCGGCAAAAATACGCCAAGGACGCGCCGCCCGAACTCCTCTCGGCCCTGGCCGAACTGCTGCTGCCCGGCGCATGACCGCTCAAGAAAAACCATGAAAATCCTCAAAATCAGCGGCAAGAACCTGGCCTCGCTGGCCGGCGAATTTGAAGTCGACTTCCAGCAGGAACCGCTGGCGTCCGCGGGCCTGTTCGCCATCAGCGGACCCACGGGCGCGGGCAAGAGCACCCTGCTCGACGCGCTGTGCCTGGCCCTGTACGACGCCACGCCGCGCCTGTTGAAGGTGCTGGGCCGCGGCAGCGCCCTGCCCGACGTGGGCAAGGAAACCGTCAACGCCCAGGATACGCGCACCCTGCTGCGCCGCGGGACGCCGGACGGCTACGCGCAAGTCGATTTCGTCGGTAATGACGGCGCCAGCTACCGCGCGCGCTGGAGCGTGCGCCGCTCTCGCACCCGGGCGGAAGGCGCGCTGCAGGCGACCGCCATGAGCTTGCACCAGCTGCCCGCGCTGCAGCCCATCGGCGGCACCAAGACGGAAGTCAAGGACGAGATCGAAAAGCGCATCGGCCTGTCATTCGACCAGTTCACGCGCGCCGTGCTGCTGGCGCAGAACGAATTTTCCACCTTCCTCAAGACGGAAGACAATGAGCGGGGAGAATTGCTGGAAACCCTGACGGGCAGCAGCATCTACACGGATATCTCCGTGCGCGCCTTCGAACGGGCGAAGAAGGAAAAGCAGATCCTCGAACGCCTGGGCGAAAAACTGGCCGACCAGCGTCCCCTGTCGCCGGAAGAGCGGGCCGAAACGCAAGCGCTGGGCGTCGCCGCCGAAGCCGCCCTGCACGCCATCGACCTGCGCAAGGCCGTGCTGGAACAGCAGCAGCGCTGGCACCAGGAGACGCACAAGCTGCAGACGCTGGCGACGGCGGCGCAAGAGGCGCTCGATAGCGCCGCCGTGGAGCGCGCGGCCGCCGACGAGCGCCGCGCGGCGCTGGCGCAGTGGGAATTGCTGCAGCCGGCGCGCCCCTTGGTCGACGCCGTGGCACGCCTGGCGGGCGATATCGCCGCCACCGATACGGCGCTGGCGACAGCGCGCCAGCAGGCCGCGCATGCCGTGGCCAATGAGGCGCAGCAGGCCGGCGCCGCCCGGCAGGCGGCTGACGCCTTGCAGGCGCAGGAAGCGGCGCAGCGCGAGGCGGCGCCCCTGCTCGACCAGGCCAAGGCGCTCGACGCGGGCATGGCGGCCCACTTGCCGGCGCACCGCCAGGCGCAGGATGGCGCGCTGGCGGCCGACCAGGCCAACGACGCGGCGCGCGCCGCATTGCACGCGCTGCAGCAGCGCCAGCATGGCATGCAGGCGGAACAGGAAAAGGGGCATGCATGGCTGGCAGCACACGGGCACTGGCAGGCGCTGGCGCAGTCGTGGCAGTTGTGGGATCAATTGTTCGCCCAGGCCGGCCAGGCCGCCGCGCAAGCCGATGCGGCCGACGCCAGCGTGGCCCAGTCGGCGCAGCTGGTGCGCCAGGCCGGAGACGCCGCGCAGGCGGCGCAGGCGGCGCAGGCCAGCGCCGCCGCCGTGCTGGCGGCGCGCGAGAACGAGCGGCGAGCGGCGGCAGCCGCCGTGCGCGCCATCGATGGCGAGAGTTTGCAGGAACAGCGCGGCCAGCTGGAGGCGCGCGCGCGCGTATTGGCCAGCGCGGAAAAGACCTGGAGCGAACTGGCGCGCCAGCAGCAATCGCTGGCGCAGTGGCAAGCCAGGGCGGCGCAGCTGGCGCAGGATGCGCAGACGGCAAGCGCCGCCATGGCGGCGGAAGCGGCGCAAACGGCGCCGCTGGAAGCGGGACTGGCGCAGGCGGAGAAATCCTTGCGGGGCGCGGAAGCGGCATGCGCGGCCAGCGTGGAGCAGCTGCGCGCCAATCTGCAGGACGACCAGCCCTGCCCCGTCTGCGGCGCGCTGGAGCACCCGTACAGCCACGCCGACGACGCCTTGCAGGCGATGCTGGCCAGCTTGCAGGACCAGGTGCTGGCTTGCCGCACGCAAGCGCGGGCCAACGTGGAGCGACTGGCCGCGCACAGGGCCGCGCTGGCCGCGAGCGCGCGCGAACAGGCGCAGACGGCGGCCGAACTGGCCGCCCTGCCTTCCGCCATCGACAGCCTGGAGGCACAGTGGCAGCCGCATGCGGACACCTTGCAGCTGCCGCCCGCGGCGCTGCGCGCGGACTGGTTCACGCAGCAGCTGGCGGCGAATGCGGCCGGCTTGCAGGCGCTGGCGCAGCAGGAGGCGGCGCTGCGCCAGGCCGGCATCGGGCGCGAGCAGGCGCAGGCGGCGCACGAACTGGCCTCCAGCGAGCATGCGCGCTGCACGGGCGCACTCGCCGACGCCCAGGCGCGGCTGGCGCAGCTGCAGGCGCAGCAGGCGGCGAACACGGACAAGGGCGAGACGGCGCGCGGCGCGCTCGATGGCTTGCTGGCGCAGCTCGATGGCGCGTTTGCCGAGGCCGAGGGCGCCGAAGACTGGAAAGACAGCTGGCGCGCCGGCCCGGCCGACTTCCGCGCCGCGCGCGAAACGGAAAGCCGGCAATGGCTGAAGCAGCACGCGGAACAGGACAAGCGCAGCCATGCGCTGGCGACCATGACGGCGCAGCTGGATGGCGCCACGCTGGCGGCCGGCCAGGCGCAGCACATGGCGCAGGAAGCGCATGCGGCATTCGCCACCCTCGACAAGCACCTGAAAACCCTGCAAGCGGAACGCAACGCGCTGTGGCAAGGCCAGGCCGTGGCCGACGTCGAGCGCGCGCTGGTCGCCAATATCGCGGCGGCGAAAGCGCAACTGGCGCAGCGGCAGGCGGCGGCGCAGGCGGCCAGCCAGGAACGCGCGCGCCTCGACGAAGCCTGCGCGCAGCTGTCGCAGCGCCTGGCCGCCCTGCGTGCGCAGGAAGACAGCGCCGCAGCTGCCCTGCAGGACTGGCTGCGGCAGTTCCAGCAGGCGCATGGCGGCCACGCGCCCGCCACGCTCGACGCCCTGCGCGCGCGCCTGACGGTGTCCGTGGAGGCCATGCGCGCCGAGCGCGATGCGCTGCAAGTGATCGCCGACCGCCATACGGCCGCCGTTTCCGTGCTGGCCGAGCGCCAGCGGCAGCATGCGGCGCACCTGGCACAGCCGCCAGACGGGCTGGAGACGGACGTGACCGTGCTGCACGCGGCGCTCGCCTCGCTGCTGCAGGAACGCCAGGCGGCGAACCAGGAAGCGACGCGCCTGCGCCTGGCCATCGCGCAGGATGACGCCAAGCGCCACAGCGCGCAGGCGATGCTGGCGCAGATCGAGGCGCAGGCCAGCATCGAACGGCGCTGGGCCAGCCTGAATGAACTGATTGGCTCGGCAGACGGCAAGCGCTTCCGCAACTATGCCCAGCAATTCACCCTGGAAGTGCTGCTCGGCTATGCCAACGCGCATTTGAACCACCTGGCGCGCCGCTATCAACTGGAACGCATCGACAACCCGAACAACCCGTCGCTGGGCCTGATGGTGCGCGACCAGGACATGGGCGGCGAGCTGCGCTCCGTGCACTCGCTGTCGGGCGGCGAATCGTTCCTCGTCTCGCTGGCCCTGGCGCTGGGGCTGGCTTCGCTGTCATCGAACCGGGTGCGCGTGGAATCGCTGTTCATCGACGAGGGCTTCGGCAGCCTGGACACGGAAACCCTGCGCGTGGCCATGGATGCGCTCGACGGCTTGCAGGCCATGGGCCGCAAGGTGGGCGTCATCTCGCACGTGCAGGAAATGACCGAGCGCATCGCCACCAAGATCCTGGTCCAGCCCGGTTCCGGCGGCAGGAGCGTGGTGACGGTGCGCTAGGCAAGCAGTTCATTAGCGGGTGGCCGGCTCGCGGCACAGCTTGAGCATGTCCCAGCCCAGTTCGCGGCGGATTTGCTCGGGGTCGGGCGGCGGCCGGCGCTGCTCCAGCTCCGCTTTCAACCATTTCCTGACCAGTTCCTTGGCAGGCTTTGCAGGCAGTTGCTTGTCACACTTGTCCATGGTGCTACCTCTTCGATGGATGCCAGACGGCCTCCTATATACGTTCAACGCCACGGCACGGATTCAGTTGACCTGCGCGTGGCGCAGATGCAACAACGTGTAACGACGGGCGGAGTGCGTTAAAATCGCCGCCTTCGCGTAAACACCACCTACGCCCCGCAACAGTTCAAGGAAACCCATGAAAGCCGCCCGCAGCCTCACCTTCAAGTGCGTAAAATGTCACAAATCCATGCAGGTCTTCCTGCAAAAAGTCTCCGCCTGCTCGCATATCCAGCCATACCAGGGCATTTGCGCGTGCGGCGAGCTCAAACGCCACGCCACGGGCCAGGCCGATGCCGTCAAGTCGTACCTGGAATCGGCGGACGGTAGCTGGTCGCACCACCACTAATGGTTAAAGAATGGGCGCGAGACGCCGTTAATAACGGTACTACGCCCATTTTGAATCGACCATGCCCCAGCTTCCCGCCCTCACTTCCGGCTCGCGCCAGCCTGCCGCCAACACCCTGGCAGGGCAAACGCCGCCCGCAGCGGGCGCCAATACGGCTGCGGCTGGCCTGGCTGCTTCGCCCCTGATGCAGCGCACCACGCAAGACGTGGTGGCGTTGTCGAAAAATGGCCTTGACCTGTCGGCCAAGGGACTGGCCCAGCGCACCGATGCGCTCGGCAACGCCACCGTCGACGCGGCGCAGGATTTCCTCGGCACCATGACGCGCCAGCTGTTCGGCGACGGCGCCAGCATTGCCTTCGATTCCGTCGATTTGCAGGCCGGTTCCAGCTTCAGCAGTGGCAGCGCCAGCGTCTCGGGCGCGCATGGCAGCAGCAGCGCGGCCGCCTTCAGCCTCGATGAAAACGCCCGCTTCCTCGGCAAGGGCAAGATCACCACGGCCGATGGCCAGACCTTCGATTTCGAAATGGAAGTGCAATACCAGTCGACCATCAGCGCGGGCGCATTGACGCAAACGCAAGAGGATGCGCAGGCAGCCCAGTCCTCCGATGACGCCGGCTTGCCCGCCAGGGAACTGCCCGCCACGCACTTCGGCGGCAACCTGAACGACCTGTTCAAGCTGCTGGGCCAGCAATTGCAAAGCAGCATCTTTAATGGCAACACCAACAGCAACGCCAATGACGCCAGCGCCAGCGGCAAGGACGGCGACCAGGCGGGGACCCTGACCTTGCGCCTGCTCAAGCTGGTGCAGCCGGACGCCGCCCTGGACGCCGGCAAAAAGACGGCGGACGCCACGCCCGAAACGCAGGCGCGCGCCCGCGCGCTGGCCGAAGCCTACGGCACGGACACCACCGGCAGCACGGCCAGCACGGGTGCCAACGTATAATAGAAGACGGCCTGCGCAGGCGACCATGCCGCGCGCCCACCTTCTATCGATTGAATCCCATGTCCGACACTTCTTCACCTACCGTCCATCCGCAGATCCACTGGAGCGAAAACGGCGCCGAGCATTCGGCCCGCTGGCGCTCGGAAAGCGGCATGCCGCCGCCCAAGCGCGTCGTCATCGCCGATGACCGCACGACGGCCGACCAGGCCTACCGCCTGGCCTGCGAAGGCACGGCCATGCTGTGGCGCGGCGACTTCCAGAACGCGCGCCAGCTGCTGCAGGCGCTGGCGCGGCGCGCCGACCACAAAAACGACAAGCCCAGCAAGAAGGCCAAGGCCGCCAAGCTGGCGAAACCGGAACCCACCGCCACGGAAGCGTTCCATTTGCACCGCCAGGCCCAGTCGCAGCGCGCCCGCACCCTGGCCATGCTGCTGCTGCCCTTCGACGCCGACTACACGATTCCGCTGCGCCGCGCGCCGGATGTGAAACTGGCGTGCAATGAAGCCTATGGCCGTGGCGAAGAACCGTTCGTCGCTTCGCTACGCGAGCTGCTGGGCCTGATCGGCGCGCATGAATGGCGCCGCACGGGCGTGGAACTGCCGGCCCTGGGCCAGCGCATCCACCCGCACTACGGCGTGTTCGCGCCCATCCGCGGCGAATACGTGGGCCTGGTGGCCGATGCGCCGCTGCCGGCGCGCGCCAGGCTGGCCTTCGACATCGGCACGGGCACGGGCGTGCTGGCCGCCGTGCTGGCACAGCGCGGCATCGAACGCATCGTCGCCACCGACCAGGACCCGCGCGCCCTGTCCTGCGCGCGCGAAAACCTGGCCCGCCTGGACGTGGCCGACAAGGTCGAGGTGGTGCAGGCCGACCTGTTCCCCGCTGGCCGCGCGCCGCTGGTCGTGTGCAATCCGCCATGGCTGCCGGCACGCCCCAGCTCGCCGATCGAATATGCCGTCTACGATCCGGACAGCCGCATGCTGCGCGGTTTCCTCGCCGGCCTTGCCGACCACCTGGAGCCAGGAGGCGAAGGCTGGCTGATCCTGTCCGACCTGGCCGAGCACCTGGGCCTGCGCCCGCGCGCGCAATTGCTGGAGTGGATCGCACAAGCGGGCTTGAAGGTCGTCGACCGCCTGGACGTAAAACCCACCCACCCGCGCGCGCAGGACGCCACCGACTTCCTGCATGCGGCCCGCTCGCAGGAAGTCACGTCGCTGTGGCGCCTGGCGGCGGCCTGATCGGGCGCCTGAAACCCGGCCATTGCGCAATGCAGCAAACCCCGCTATAATTCGCCTGCGGGGTGGAGCAGTCTGGCAGCTCGTCGGGCTCATAACCCGAAGGTCACAGGTTCAAATCCTGTCCCCGCAACCAGATACCGGAAAGCCGCTGATTCTTGCAAAAGATCAGCGGCTTTTTCTATTGCGCAGCGTCATAGCGTCACATGCAGGATCCTGGCATGTTAAATTGCCACTTTCATTTGCCTGCCCCCCCCCTATGTCGCCGCTTCGCACCGCCGCACTGCTTGCCTGCCTGCTTTCCCCTGCCGCGGCACACACACACCCCGACGCGCCTGCCGATAACGGGCGCTTGCAGGACTTCGTCGTGCCATTCGCCATCGGGCAACTGGAAAAGCGTGGCGAGTTCATGCCGTTTGGCGCCGCCATCCTGTCTACCGGCCAGATCGTCGCCATCGGCGGATACGATGGCGAGGAGCAAGATGGGGCGCCGCTGCCCGCCGACATCATCAAGCTGATACAGGACGCGCTTGCGCAAGGCGCCGCCGACGGCGAATACAAGGCAACCGCCCTCGTGTATGACGCCACCGTTCCCCTGCCCTCGTCCGGCAAACAATCCGATGCGATAGCCGTGGCGCTCGACCATCGCGACGGCTATTCGGTGATGACTTTCCTGCCATACGAACTGCGCGGCAAGGAAGTCCGTATGGGCACGCCGTTTACGCGCCAGGGAACGGCCACGGTTTTCCAGCAAAAGTAAGCGAAATGCCAAGCCAGGCAAAGTTCATTCCCGCAATGCAGCAAACTCGTATATAATTCGCCTGCGGGGTGGAGCAGTCTGGCAGCTCGTCGGGCTCATAACCCGAAGGTCACAGGTTCAAATCCTGTCCCCGCAACCAATACTGAAAAACCGCTGACTCCTGCAAGGGATTCAGCGGTTTTTGCATTTCAGGGACTTGCCAGTGCCTGCCAGCTTACTCGACGCTGGCAACCCTGATCTGCCGGGCCGCCGCGTGCAGGCTGGCCGCCACCCGCTCCAGCTTGTCGGCGCCCGTCGTTTCCGTCAAGGCGGCCAGCGCGCTGATATGAAACGTGGCGACCATCGCCGGCGACACGTCCAGTTCCAATGCCGCCTGACTCAATTCCGTCGATGCTTCCAGATAAGCATCGCTGCCCGCTTCGAATGCCTGCTTCGTTTCCAGCAATTCCTGTCCGCCCTCTGCCTTGGCCAGGCAATCGTCGACCTTTTGCTGGAAGGCAGGCAAGCTGTCGCGCACGGGGCCGGGCGCCGGCGCCGGCTCGGGTTCCACGGGCGCGGGCGCCGCGTCGACCGGCCTGGCGGCAGGCGCCATGTCGCGCAGGGTCAGCCAGCGTTCGACGGCGAGGAAATCGGCGAACGGCTCGGCCACTTTCGGATTCATCAGCCACACTTCCCCCGTGCGCCAGTCGATCCTCACGCCGCGCTCATTACGCGCCAGCAAAATATCCTTGCCGCCATTCGCATTCGACACGCGGCCGATGTCGAGCCAGTTCATCATTTCAGCCTGGCGCGACATCGCGTTGACACGATGAAAATAGGCCAACCATAAGAATCTGGCGACCAGGAGAACCAGGGCACCGCCAACCATCCACATCATCTTTTCGCTCCGCCTCACATCGACAAGCCGCATTTTCTCACATGAAAGCTTGCGCTACAGAAACTTTTACAAAGGCGCGCAGCCATGCCCCAGTCGCATTTCAACAACGCCGCGCTTTCCCTGATTGCCTGCCGCGTGCCGCTCAGTTAGAATGAGAACAATTCTCATTTAGATTATTGCGCATCGATATGCTGTCCGCCGCTTCCCCGCCATCCGACTTTCACGCGCTGTACGCCGAGCACCATTCCTGGCTGCTGCGCTGGCTGAAGCGGCGCCTGCACGATGCGGGGCTGGCGGGCGATCTGGCGCAGGACACCTTCATCAAGGTTCTCGTCGCGCGCAGCAGCGCGGACATCCTGCAGCCGCGCCCCTTCCTGGCCACCATCGCCAGCCGTCTGCTGGCCAACCACTGCCGCCGCGAGGAACTCGAACGCGCCTACCTGGACGCCCTGCTGCACGCGCCGCAAGCGTGCGTGCCATCGCCGGAAACCCTGTCCATCCTGCTCGAATCGCTGCAGCTGATCGACCGCGCGCTGGACCGGCTGTCCGGCAAGGCCAAGGCCGCCTTCCTGCTGGCCCACCTGGACGGCATGAGCTACGCGGAGATCGCCGCCGAACTGGGCACCACCACGCATTCCGTCAAAAAATACCTGAGCAAGGCCAATTTGCTGTGCTTTTTTGCCGTGCCCGATTTCGCGGCAAGCTGACATGCGCGGCGCGAAAGTCTATGCCAACGGCCAGCCCATCGACCTGGCCATCGCCATGCAGGCGGCCGAATGGCTTACCACCCTGATGAGCGGAGAAGCGACGCCGGCGGAAAAAAACGCCTGGCGGCACTGGCGCCAGGCGCACCCGGAACACGAACGGGCATGGAGCCATATCGAGCACGTCAGCGGCGGCTTGCAGGGACTCGATGCCCAGGCCAGCCGCAAGGCGCTGCTGCACAGCCCCTTGGCGCGCCCGGCCACGCGCCGCAAAAGCCTGCAGCTGCTGGCATGCATGGCCACCATCGGCATCACGGGCTGGCTAGGCGCGCGCTCGGAATACGCGCCCGGCTTTGCGCGCGCCGCGCTGGCCGACCTGTCCACCGGCGTGGGCGAAAGCCGCGAAGTGACCCTGCCCGACGGCACTCGTTTGCACCTGAACAGCGGCAGCGCCGTCAACATCCGCTACACGGCCACGCAGCGCCTGCTGCAGCTGGCGCAGGGCGAAGTCTTCATCGCCACCGCGCGCGAAACGGGCGTGCCCTACCGCCCCTTCCTCGTCGAGACGGCGCACGGCCACGCGCAGGCGCTGGGCACGCGCTATTCGGTGCGCCAGGAAAGAGAGCGCACCACCGTCGCCGTCGAGGAAGGCACGGTCAGGCTGACACCGCGCCGGGGCGATGGCAAGCTGCTCGTCCGCGCGGGCCAGGGCGGCGGCATGACGGCGCAGCATATCCTGCCCGCGCATGCCATCACCTCCGACATCTGGGCCTGGCGCCAGGGCCTGCTGCTGGCCGACGCCATGCCGCTGCGCGACTTCCTGCACGAATTGAGCCGCTATCGCCATGGCTTGCTGGGCTGCGACGACGCCGTGGCGGGATTGCGCATTTCCGGCGTCTTCCCGCTGGCCGACCTGGATGCCGTGCTGCTGTCGCTGCCCGACTCCCTGCCCGTCGACGTGCGCCTGCGCACGCGCTACTGGGTGCAGGTGGAGGCGCGGCAGCGGCGCCGCGAAATCAGTTAATGCGCGCCGCAAAAAAAACTTACCCGTTTCCGTTTCTCGCGTGACCTGTGTAGGCAACGTTCTTTTTGACGACTCCAACACAAGGTAACCATGTCTCCAGTTATGTCTTTCCGAACCCCGTTTCGGTCACGCCCGCCGCGCACGCGCATGGCGCATGCCATCCAGCTCGTCTTCGTCGGTTCCGCCCTGCTGCTGACCATGCCCGCGCCCGCGCTGGCGCAGGAAAGCGCGGCGGCATCCGCCGCCACTCTCGACTTCCAGGTTCCCGCGGGCGACCTGGCCGCCGCGCTGCGCCAGGTCGCCAGCCAGTCGCGCGTCATCCTCAGCTTCACGCCGGAACAGACGCGCGGCAAGACGTCCCCCGGCCTGGCGGGCCGCCACGACGTGCTGGCCGCCCTGAACGGCGTATTGCGCGGCACGGGCCTGAAGGCCGAGCGCAGCGCCAATGGCAGTTACGTGCTGCGCCCGGCCGACGCGGCGGCGGGCGGCGAAGCGCTGTCCATGATGCCGGAAGTATCGGTGAAGGCGCAGCAGGACGCCACCGAAGGCTCGGGCGCGTATGTCTCGCCCCTGCCGATCGCCACGGCCACGCCGCTGGGCCTGTCGGTCAGGGAAACGCCGCAGTCAGTCAGCGTCATCACGCAGCAGCGCATGCAGGACCAGGGCTTGAACACCATCGCGCAAGTGATGGCGCAGACGCCGGGCATCACCCTGTTCTCGCTGGGCAGCGAACGCTCAGGCTTTACCTCGCGCGGCTATGCGATCACCAACTACCAGCTCGACGGCGTCAACACGCACTCGGAAAACCTGGGCCTCAACGCGATACCGTCGCAAAGCCTGGCCGACATGGCGCTGTACGACCGCATCGAAGTGCTGCGCGGTGCCTCGGGCCTGATGACGGGCGCCGGCGACGCCTCGGGCGCCATCAACATGGTGCGCAAGAAGCCGACGGCGCAGTTCCAGGCCTCGCTCGAAGGCGAACTGGCTTCCCGCGACGAGCGGCGCGGCGTGGCGGACATTTCCGGCCCGCTGAACGAGGCAGGCAGCCTGCGCGGCCGCCTGGTCACGCTGTACGAGGAAGCCGACAGCATCATCGACAGCTATAGCCGCGACAAGAAAGTGGTGTATGGCGTGATCGAAGCGGACCTGTCGGCCGCGACCAAACTGACGGCCGGCGTGACGCACCAGCGCAACCGCTCGAAGGGTTCGCTGTCCTACCTGGGCTTCCCCCTGTTCTACAGCAATGGCGCAATGACGGACCTGCCCCGTTCCTTCAGCCCGGCCGCCAAATCGAACCGCTTCGGCAGCAATTCGACCGACGTCTTCGCCACTCTGGAACACGCGCTGGCGAACGACTGGAAGCTGAAAATCTCGGCCAACCGCGTGCAGTCGTCGCAGGAAGAGCGCGCCGTCTACATGAGCGTGAGCAGCGCCTTTCCCGACCAGGCCACGGGCGATGGCCTGATGCTGAACGGCGACTACCGCGATTACCGGCTCAAGGTCAACAGCGTGGACGTCAATGTGCGCGGTCCGTTCAGCGCCTTCGGCCGCCAGCACGAGCTGGCGCTGGGCATGGATTACAACGACTTCCAGAGCACGACGGATGGCCGCTTCGACAAGGACATCCAGCAGACCCCCGTCAACCTGTATAGCTGGAATCGCCTCGCGGCACCCGTGTTTGGCGATACCTTCGTCACCTACGACAGCACGCGCCGCCAGGCCAGCGCCTATGCCGCCACGCGCCTGAACCTGTCCGAGCGCCTGAAACTGATCGCCGGCGCCAAGGTGCTGCGCTACAGCGAGAATTACATCTCGGATGCGCCTGCCGTGTCATTTTATGGCGAGTCCCCGGCCTCGGAAAGCCGCGTCTTCACGCCGTATGGCGGCCTGGTGTTCGACATCGACGCCACGCACAGCCTCTACGCCAGCTATTCATCCATCTACCAGCCGCAGGCCGCGCAAGACCGCTATGGCAAACTGCTGGCGCCGCGCTCGGGCAAGACCTACGAAGCGGGCATCAAGAGCGGCTGGTTCGATGGCCGCCTGAACACCTCGGCCGCGCTGTACCAGATCCGCCAGAGCAACCTGGCCGAATCGGACCCCGGCTACACCGTGCCAGGCACCAGCAATCCCGCCAACCGCACCATCAAGGGCGCCAAGACCCAGGGCGTGGACCTGGAAGCGACGGGCGCCCTCGCGCCGGGCTGGAATGTGTCGGCGTCGTGGTCGTACAGCCAGACGGAAAACAATACGGGCAAGGCGATCCAGACCACCTTCCCGCGCCACCTGGTGAAACTGTGGACCACCTATCGCCTGCCCGGCGAGCTGCAGCGCCTGACCGTGGGCGGCGGCATGAACTGGCAAAGCCGCGTGTATTCGGACATCGATGCATGGCAGATCGAGCGCACCCTGCACTGGGAGCAGAAGGCGTACTCGGTGGCCAGCCTGATGGCGCGCTACGACGTCAGCGACAAGCTGTCGGCGAGCGTCAACGTGGCCAACCTGTTCGACAAGAAGTACACGGCGTCGGTGTCGGACTGGTGGTATTCGGGCATGTACGGCCCGGCGCGCAAGGTGGCCTTGAGCGTGCGCTACCAGTTCTGATGTCCTGAATCGGCTGGGGAGGCACGGGGCGAATATTTCACATTACCCAAGGGCCGGTGATACAATTTTCCGCTTCACGGGCAGCGATAGCGGCCCGTGCCACAGAGACACCCAAGGAGAATGTGTGAAGGACCTCGCCCCCGCCCTGCCAGCCGATCCGGCCGACCAACCCGCCAATCCCTCGCGCCGGCTCATTTTCCAGGCCGCTTCCGCAGTCGGCCTGGCCGCCAGCCTGCCCGCGCTGGCCGACGCCGCGCCAGCCAGAAAGACCATCGCCAAGGGATCGCTCGACGCGAAACTCAAGGCGCACGTCAAGAACGTGGTGGTGATCTACCTGGAAAACCGCAGCTTCAACAACCTGTTCGCCAACTTCCCCGGCACCAGCGCGCCCCTGTCCGCCGTCACGGCGGAACAGGCGCAGCAGCTGGACCGCGACGGCAAGCCGCTGGCCACCCTGCCGAAGATCTGGGGCGGCCTGGTGCCGAACCAGCAGAACGTCGGCGGCATCGATTACCTGATCAAGGAAGATCAGATCACGGGCCTGGCCAACGCGCCCTACAAATTGAGCGACGCGGCCGGCAAGCCACTGCCGGAGAGCATCATCACGCGCGACCTGGTGCACCGCTTCTACAACAACCAGATGCAGATCAACGGCGGCAAGAACGACGGCTTCGCCGCGTGGGCCGACAGCGGCGGCCTGGTGATGGGCCACTACGGCGAAACGTCGAAAAACCTGAACCTGTGGCTGATCGCCGAGCAGTACACCCTGTGCGACAACTTCTTCATGGCGGCCTTCGGCGGCTCCTACATGAACCACCAGTTCCTGGTGACGGGCCGCGCCAACGAATACTTCAACGCGTCCGAGACGGCGGCAAAGAAAAAGATCGCCGTGCTGTCCGACGGCCCGCAAGGCGTGCGCCTGGCGATCGCGCCCGATTGCCCCGCCTCGGCGCTGGACGGCAAGCCGAAATACGTCAACGACGGCGCCATCACGCCGGACGGCTATGCCGTCAACACCATGGCGCCGCCCTACCAGCCAAGCTACATCCGTCCCGCCTACGACGGCGACCCGCTGCACGCCGATCCGGCCGACGCCAATACCCTGCCGCCGCAAACCTACGACACCATCGGCGACCTGCTGTCGCGCAAGGGCGTGAGCTGGGCATGGTACGGCGGCGGCTGGCAAGCGGCGCTCGACCACAAGGGCGGCGGCAGCAAGCCGAACTTCCAGTTCCACCACCAGCCGCTGAACTACTTCAAGCAGTTCGCCCCCGGCACGGCCGCGCGCGCGGAACACCTGCGCGATGGCGGCACGGGCGACAGCCCGATCTCGAACAAATTCCTCGCCGCCGCCGTGGCGGGCAAGCTGCCGGCCGTGACTTTCTACAAGCCGCAGGGCAACCTGAACCTGCATGCCGGCTATTCGGACATCGAGTCGGGCGACCAGCACGTGGCCAACATCATCGCGCACTTGCAGGCCTCGCCGCAGTGGAAGGACATGATCGTAGTGATCACGTTCGATGAAAACGGCGGCTGGTGGGACCACGTGGCGCCGCCGAAGGGCGACCGCTGGGGCCCGGGCACGCGCATTCCCGCCATCGTCGTCTCGCCGTACGCGAAAAAAGGCGCCGTCGACCACAGTTTTTATGACACCACGTCGATCCTGCGCCTGATCACGCGCCTGCACGACCTGCCCCTGCTCGAAGGCCTGAAGGTGCGCAACGACGCCTTCGCCGCGCGCGGCGCGCTGCCGCCGGGCGATCTGACAGGTGCCCTGAGCTTCCGCTAAACGCCATCCAAAACCTGCTGCGCGCCGTGATTTGCGGCCTGCGATGCTCACTGTGCTAAAGCACAGTCGCGCTTCTCAGCCACAACTCACTGCCGCTCGCTACGGTTTTGTCAGGCGTTATAAGCCACCCACAGTGCGGCACGCCTGTGATACACTGCGTGCCGCACTTTGAACCTGTCCCGGCAGATGAATACATCAGCAGCAGACAGCCTCCTGCCCGAACAGGTTCTTGAATCCGCAGGATAAGTTTTCCTGCAGGTTGTCCCAACCATGAGCCCGACTCCAGTAGCCGGGCTTTTGTTTTGTGGACCAAGCGTACAGAGTATTCACACAGCGGACAACTTTTTGCCCGCTCCCCGGCGCCGGGTTTTCGCGGCCGGGGACCAGAGGTTCAGAAATGAGAGATAAAAAAGACAACGCCACCATCGACTTGCCCGGTTTCGGCCCGCCGCCAGCGCACGACGCGCCAGAGCCGGCGCCGGAACCGCAGCGCCGCGTGCGCGTGCGCAAGGTGGCCTTGAAACAGGTGCAGCTGGAATTGCTGGAGCCGACCGACGCCACGGGCCTGCCCGTGTGGACGCGCGACGCCGGCCTCGATCTGACCGGCCTGCCCATCTGGGCGCCTGATACCTGACACACCAACGCCGGCGGCCGTTTGCCGCCAGCTGCCACACCACCATCCGCACAAGGGCGTAATGCCTGTAGACTGTGCCCATCCACCGTTTTTTACCGGCGACGCCCTCCATGAATACCACCTCTACCACTACCGCCTTTTCCAGCCTGCCGCTGACGCCCGCCTTCCTGGCCAACCTGGATTCGCTCGGCTACCACGAGATGACCACCATCCAGGCGCAAAGCCTGCCGGCGGTGCTCGATGGCCGCGACCTGATCGCCCAGGCGAAAACGGGCAGCGGCAAGACGGCCGCCTTCGGCATCGGCATCCTGCACAAGCTCAATCCGGCCTGGTTCGCCGTGCAGGGCCTGGTGCTGTGCCCCACCCGCGAGCTGGCCGACCAGGTGGCCAATGAGCTGCGCCGCCTGGCACGCGCGGCTGGCAACATCAAGATCCTGACCCTGACGGGCGGCGCGCCCATGCGCCCGCAAATCGCCTCGCTGGAACACGGCGCGCACATCGTCGTCGGCACGCCAGGCCGCCTGCGCGACCATATCGGCCGCGGCACCATCAACCTGAACCACGTGCAGACGCTGGTGCTGGACGAAGCGGACCGCATGACGGACATGGGCTTTTACGAGGAAATCGCCGGCATCGTCAGCGCCTGCCCGGCGCGCCGCCAGACCCTGCTGTTCTCGGCCACGTATCCGGAAGACATCCGCCGCGCCACGGCATCCTTCCTCGTCAATCCACTGGAAGTGACGGTCGAGGCACAGCACGACAACGACAAGATCGAACAACGCTTCTATGAAATCGGCTTCGACGAGCGCAATGCCGCCGTCGGCAAGCTGCTGAAGCACTTCAAGCCGGAATCGACCCTGGCCTTCTGCAACACCAAGGTGCATTGCCGCGAGCTGGCCGAGGAACTGCGCCAGCAAGGCTTTTCCGCGCTGGCCCTGTACGGCGAGCTGGAACAGCGCGAGCGCGATGAAATCCTCGTGCTGTTCGCCAACCGCAGCTGCTCCGTGCTGGTGGCCACCGACGTGGCCGCGCGCGGCCTCGATATTTCCGACCTGGGCGCCGTGATCAACGTCGACGTCTCGAAGGATACGGAAGTGCACATCCACCGCATCGGCCGCACGGGCCGCGGCAGCAAGAAGGGCCTGGCCCTGTCGCTGTGCGCGCCGAACGAGAAAAAATGGGTCAAGCTGATCGAGCAATACCAGAACAGCGCCGTCGAATGGCACGAACTGAAGGAACTGGACGAGGACGATGGCGCAGAAGCCCTGCCGGCGCCGATGGTGACCCTGTGCATCATGGGCGGCAAGAAGGACAAGCTGCGCCCGGGCGACTTGCTGGGCGCGCTGACAGGCGACGCCGGTCTCACCAAGGAACAGGTGGGCAAGATCAACGTGTTCGAGTTCATGACCTACGTGGCCATCGACCGATCCGTGGCCGAAGCGGCCTTCAAGCGCCTGAACGCGGGCAATTCGCTGGGCCGCGACTTCGGCAACATCAAGGGCCGCAGCTTCAAGATGCGCTTCATCGAGGCGTAAGCTCCTGCAATGCGCGCAGGGCCGCCATGGCCCTGCTTCCCGGGTACTCGTCCCATATGGGGTATTGCTGGCGGTAGTAGCAGTTCCAGTAGCTGACGGCGCGCCGCTGCAGCGTGGCGACATACGCGGGATTCTCCCGCAGGTAGCGCGCCAGCGCCTGCGCATTCCAGGCCGGCAGTGCCGCGCCGATCCGCCCGACGATCTCCAGCACGTATTCGCCGCACAGGTGCACGACGAAGGGCACCGTCCACGCCTGCTCCTGCAGCAAGAGCTGCGCCACGCAGTGTTCGCGCACGTGGCCGTCATGGTGTCGCGTGCCCAGGCACAGGGCGGCAACACCGGCGTCGCCGGGCAGCCCGGCGGCGCCCAGCAGCGCGTCGCGGTCATGGTAGGTACGCAGGGGAATGCGCAGCCGCCGGCCATCCTGCAGCACCTCGAAGGCTTCCGACGGCGGGCGCATCAGCTTGCTGGACAGGATGGGCAGCAGCTGCGCCACGGTGCCGGCCAGGGCGGCCGGAAAGGCTAGCGCTTCAAGCATCGCCGGCGTCCTGGCAGACTTTGCGCACGCCCAGTGCCGGCTTGTCCACCTTTTCAAAGATCACGTTCGAATACCATTGCGCCGGATCGCCGCCGGTGGGCTTGCCCAGCGAGATATAGTAGCCGCCGTGGATGAACAGGGCCGTGGTTTCCTTGCCCGGCGTGGCGCCTCGCAAAAAGGCGGGGTAGGCCGCCTTGGCGACCGGCGCAAACTGCGCGCCCAGCAGCGCCAGCAGACGCGCGTGACGCTCTGGCGCATACGGGAACAGATACAGGTACTCGACCAGCTCCCCGCCATCGGCCAGGCGCGTGACGGCGGCCGTCGCCGCCTCCGCTTCATCGCCAAAGCGGCACAGCACCCCGCCGCTGTAGGCAAAATCGATGACGGTTTTCGGGGCGCACGCCTGCACTTCGCGGTCGACGCCGACAGGCGGCAGCGCGCGCACTTGCGCCAGCAGCGCCTCGCCCGACGTGGCCAACGCGGGAAAGCCGGGGCAGGCGCTGGCCGCATGGACGGCGTTTGGCAAGGCAAGGCAACAACTCAATAACAGCACACCACGCTTCACGGCTTCTCCCGCATTCATCAGACGGCCATTATGCCGCACTGGCATCGATGCCCCCGTCACAGCAGGCGCGCCCGCTGTCCCTGCGGCGTATCCTCGATCTCGTAGCCGGCCGCGCGCGCCAGTGCGCGCAGGCGGTCCGCCTCGGCCCACTGGCGCTGCGCGCGGGCGGCCGTCCGCTCTTCCATCCATGCCTGCACCTGCGGCGGCACGTCCACCCGCGCCGGGCGCCACGCCAGCAGGTCGAGTCCCAGGGCCGCATCGAAGCGGGCCATGGTGGCCTTTTTCACGGCGTCCGGCACGTCGCTTTTCAGCAGCTCCCAGGCCACGGCCAGCGCGCGCGGGTAATTCAAGTCATCGTTGATGCAGGTCGTAAAACGCTCATGCCATGCGGGATCGGCCTCGCCAGCCGCCGCGCCCAGCCCGTGCACGCTGCTGCGCAGGCGCGCCAGGCCGCTGGCGGCCGCGCGCAAGGCTTCGTCCGTGAAATTGAGGCTGCTGCGGTAGTGGGCGCCCAAGCACAGGTAGCGGTAGGCCAGCGGATCGATGCCCTGCTCCACCAGGCTGTGCAAGCGCAGAAAATCGCCCGACGATTTCGACATCTTCGCCTCTCCCGTTTTCAGGAAGGCGCCGTGCAGCCAGAAGTTGGCCAGGCGCGTGCCGTGGCGCGCTTCCGTCTGCGCGATCTCGTTGCTGTGGTGGACGGCCACATGGTCTTCGCCGCCGCAATGGATGTCGAAATACGCGCCCAGGTGCTTTTCCGCCATGGCCGAGCACTCGATATGCCAGCCGGGGAAACCCAGGCCCCAGGGGCTGTCCCATTCCATCTGCCGCTGGCCCGGCACGCCGCTGAACTTCCACAGCGCGAAGTCGCAGAGATCGCGCTTCTCGCCCAGCTCCACCCGTTTGCCAGCCTGCAGGCCGTCGCGGTGCAGATTCGCCAGCTTGCCATAGCTGTCCTGGCGCGTGGTGTCGAAATAGATGCCGTCTGCCGTGCGGTAGGTGTAGCCCTTCGCTTCCAGGTCGCCGATGAAGGCGATCTGCTCGGCGATGTGGTCCGTGGCGCGGCACCAGACGGTGGGCGGCAGGATATTCAGGGCGCGCAGATCGCCCTCGAATGCGCGGGTAAATTCAAGGGCGATGTCCCAGGCCGACTTGCCGCTGCGGGCGCTGCGCGCCTCGATCTTGTCGTCGCCGCTGTCCGCGTCCGACGTCAGATGGCCCACGTCCGTGATATTCATCACGTGGCGCACCTGCAAGCCGTTGAACTCGAGCGCGCGGCGCAAGCCGTCGACGAACAGGTAGGTACGCAGGTTGCCGATGTGCGCATAGTCGTAGACGGTGGGGCCGCAGGCGTACAGGCCCGCCCGGCCGGCGGCGAGGGGTTCGAACGGGCGCAGGCTGCGCGCATACGTATCGTACAAATGTAGTGTCATGCGGAGGCTTTCATGAGCGTAGCGGAAAAAGAAAATGGCCACAGGTTTTTCAACACTGTGGCCATCGGCATGAGGAGTCAACGTTATCGGCGCAGGGCCGCATCCTCGCGGGGCCAGGTACACGGACACGGCGCGGCGGCACGCATGGCGGCGCCGGAGACAGTGACTGGAATGAGGATGGAGGAAATCATGGTGAGAATATCGCATGCGCGCCGGCGGGCCGTCAAGCCCGCCGGCGCCGCAGTCTTATTTTTTCGCCTGCTCGATATGCGGCAGCAGCACCGTCAGGATGCCCAGCAGCGGCAGATAGGAGCAGATTTTATACACGTAGGCGATGCCCGAGACGTCGGCCAGGTGGCCCATGGCGGCGGCGGCGATGCCGGAGACGCCGAACATCAGGCCAAAGAAGATCCCGGCGATCATGCCCACCTTGCCCGGCACCAGTTCCTGCGCGAAGACGACGATGGCGGAAAACGCGGACGAAATCACGAAGCCGATGATCACCGTCAGCACGGCCGTCCAGAACAGGTCGACATACGGCAGCAGCAGGGTGAACGGCGCCGCGCCCAGGATGGAGATCCAGATCACGCGCTTGCGGCCGATGCGGTCGCCGATGGGGCCGCCCATGAAGGTGCCGGCAGCCACGGCGGCGAGGAACAGGAACAGGTACAGCTGCGCCGCGCCGATCGACAGGTGGAATTTGTCGATCAGGTAAAACGTGTAATAGCTCGACAGGCTGGCCATGTAGATGTATTTCGAGAACACCAGCAGGGCCAGCACGCCCAGCGCGCCCATCACCTTGTTGCGCGACAGGTTAGGACCGTGGCCGCCCGCCTTCGGCTTGAAGCTGGCCAGGTGGCCGCGATACCAGTGGCTGACCTTGTACAGCACGCCGATGGCCAGCACGGCAAGCAGGCTGAACCACGCGATATTGCCCTGGCCGCGGCCCACGATGACGGCCGCGGCCAGCAGCGGTCCCAGCGCGGAGCCGACGTTGCCGCCCACCTGGAACAGCGACTGGGCAAAGCCGTAGCGGCCGCCCGAGGCCATGCGCGCCACGCGCGACGCTTCCGGGTGGAAGGTCGAGGAACCGACGCCGATCAGGCCGGAGGCGATCAGCAGGGTCGGAAAGGTCGAGACGATGGACAGCATCAGCACGCCGGCCAGGGTAAAGCACATGCCGACAGGCAGCAGGAAGGGCAGCGGACGGCGGTCCGTGTACAGGCCGATCCACGGCTGCAGCAGGGAAGCCGTGCACTGGAACGTCAGGGTAATGAGGCCGACCTGGGTAAAACTGAGTGAAAACTCGGCTTTCAGCATCGGATAAATCGACGGCAATAATGCCTGGATCAAGTCATTGAGCAAATGCACGAAGGCGACGGCGCCCAGGATGTGCATGGCCAGACCGGATTGTTGTTGGGAACTTTGGAGCGAGGGAGCCGCCGGCATGGCGGCGGGAGACGTCGTGGTGGTGTGCATGGTTCTTCCGCAATAAGCAGGCCCGGCAGGCGGCCCGGCAAAGAACCCAGTATAGTATGGCCACCGAACTACTAACTTCCAATAATCGTCGCGCAAGTGACAAACCGGTGACAAACCCGGCAATCCATCCGGCAACCAGCATATGTACACCAACCACCCTGCCCTGGCCGATGCGAACGGCATGCCTTTCAGCCGCAGCACCGATTCGCACGACTACCAGCACGTGCCGCGCCCCGTGACGGCCATGTCCAAGCAATACCAGGCGGGCGACGTCACGCCGCCGCACAGCCATATCCGCGCCCAGCTGCTGTATGCGACCGAGGGCGTGATGCGCGTCACGACCGAACATGGCGTGTGGATGCTGCCGCCCCGGCGCGCCTTGCTGATTCCCGTCGGCATCATGCACGAGGTGCACATCCTCAGCGAGCTGAGCATGCGCACCGTGTACATCGAAGCGCAGGTCGCGGCCACCTTCGGGCCCGATTGCAAGGTGCTGGAAGTGAGCCGGCTGTTGCGCGAGCTGATCCTGGCCCTGCTGGCCGAACCCGTGGAATATGCGCTCGATGGCCGCGGCGACTGGCTGGCGCACCTGATCCTGTCGGAACTGGCGGCCGCCGACACCGTCCCCATCGCCATTCCCTGGCCCCGCGACCGGCGCCTGGTGGCCGTGTGCTCGGCCATCATGGATGCGCCCGGCAGCCGGCGCAGCATCGAGGACTGGGCCCACGATGCGGGCGCCAGCGCCCGTACCCTGATCCGCTTGTTCCCCAAGGAAACGGGCTTGCACTACCGCCAATGGCTGCAGCAGGTGCACCTGGCGGAGGCCTTTTGCCGCCTGGACCGGGGCGAAGGCGTGGCTGCCATTGCCTACGCGCTCGGCTATGCCAGCCCCAGCGCCTTCAGCGCCATGTTCCGCCGCATCCTGGGCCGCACGCCGCAGCACTACCTGAGCGAGTGGCGCGGCGCGTAGGTCGGCTTGGTGCGGCAAGGCGGCGCGTCAGCCGACAGGCCCAGCCGGCGGCACTGCCGGCTGACGCCATGCGGGCCAAGCCGGCCTGCAACCGCCATCAGGTCAAATCAGCTTATTTCTTCTCGCCTGCGATCAGGCGATAGGCCAGCGCCCCCAGCAAGGCGCCGATGATGGGCGCCAGCCAGAACAGCCACAGCTGGCTGGTGGCCCAGTCGCCCACGTACAGCGCCACGCCGGTGCTGCGGGCCGGGTTGACGGAGGTGTTGGTGACGGGAATGCTGATCAGGTGGATCAGGGTCAGCGCCAGGCCGATCGGCAGCGGCGCGAAGCCTGCCGGGGCGCGCTTGTCGGTGGCGCCCAGGATCACGATCAGGAAGAACATCGTCAGCACGATCTCAATCACCAGCGCCGACAGCATCGAATAGCCGCCCGGCGAATGGGCGCCATAGCCGTTCGAGGCGAAGCCCTTGCTGACATCGAAGCCCGCCTGGCCGCTGGCAATCACGTACAGCACGCCGCCGGCCACGATGGCGCCCAGCACTTGCGCGATGATGTACGGCAGCAACTGATTGGCGGGAAAACGGCCGCCCGCCCACAAGCCGATCGAAACGGCGGGATTCAGGTGGCAGCCCGAGATGTGGCCGATGGCGTAGGCCATCGTCAGCACCGTCAAGCCAAACGCCAGCGCCACGCCGGCAAAGCCGATACCCAGGCCGGGGAAACCGGCAGCCAGCACGGCGCTGCCGCAACCGCCCAGCACCAGCCAGAACGTGCCGAGAAACTCGGCGCCATATTGTTTCATGATGTATTCCTTCAAAGTGTCGAGAAAACGTGCCAAGGGACGAACAATCGGACCGCTCACCACCTTTGCCGCATCCGGGGATGACGGCAAAGCACAGCACCAGCAAAGCACCGCTGCGCAATGGCCGCAGAGCGCGCATAATGACATGTTGTCATTATCAAGGCAACATTATTATGTATAATAATGTTAATAGTTATCTTGACACTTAAAGGCTATTTTGATAATTTTTACGGCGCGGGGCGGCGCATATACTTGTGTGGCGACGCCAATGGCTCAAAGCCGAAGCTGGCATACAGCCCGTGCGCATCGTCGGTTCCCAGCATCCAGCCGACGTCGCGCAGGCGCGCGTCATCGAGCACGGCAGCCACCAGCTGCCGGCCGTAACCCCTTCCCTGGTATTCCGGCAGCACGAAGACATCGCGCAGGTAGGCACAGTCCGTGTAATCGGTGACGACCCTGGCGAAGGCCACCTGGCGGCCCTCCACATAGCCGCCAAAACACAGCGCATTGGCCATGCCCTTGCGCACCGTTTCCAGCGCCACGCCCCGCTTCCAGTACGACTGCTCGCTCAGGTAGCGGTGGATCATGGCTACATCCAGCGCGTCGCGCTCGCTGGAGATATGCAGTGGCGCGGGCATCAATTCTTGTACAGCATGTCCGCTTCGGCGATGCTGGGCTCGCCGAAATACACGGTGCGCAAGCCACCCTTGCCATCGCTGCCCATGTACACGCCCGTCATGCTGCGCTGGGCCGGATCGTACAGGATGGAATAGCGGTGGCCGCAATTGTGCGGCTCGCAGACGCTGCTCAGCAGGCGCGCCTTGCCGTCGATCTCGACGGGCTTGAGGGGACTGGTCACGCCATTCGGCACCCAGCGCTGCCGTTTCAGGCCCGCCTTCTTGAGGGCCACGTTGAAGGCCTGGCGGAACGCGTAGTCGGCCGTGTAGACGTCGGCGAAATACGGGCAGGACGCGCCGCCATCACAGCTTTGCGCCTGCTCGATCAGCGACAGCTTCGGGGTGCGGGCTTGCGCCGGCATGGCAGCCAGCGCCACGACAGCACTGACAAGCAAGGGCAACAATAAACGTGCGGACATGACATCTCCTAAAGCAGCAAATAATGCCGGCAGCATAGCAGAATGGCATGCCGGCCTCTACGCCGGCATCCTGGACCACATCAGGGAGAACAGCGGATGCCGACCACGCCGTTGACCTTGCCTTCCGGCCAATCCGTCTGGCGCCAGCGGTAAACGCCGGGCGCAACGATGATCAGCTGCCACTCCACCAGCTTGCCATTCCCCGCCTGGCGCGTTTCATTGTCATAGCGCACAGTCAGGCTGCGCTCCGTTTCCGCCACCACCGTGGCCGCGAAGCGGTTGGTCTCGCCCAGCGTGCTTTTCCAGATGCGGTCGCTGAAGATCGCCAGGCGCGCATGATCGTCAGACAGCTGCATGCGCGTAAAGTGCCGCGGCTGGTCGCAAACGCTGTTGGTATTGAAGCTGTCGGACCAGCTGCCGGACAGTTGCGTGACATCGAAAGGAGTGGCAGCGGCAGTCACGACCGCACTCAGCAGCAAAGTTGCAAGCATAGGATATCAAAAGATAGCTAAAAGGAAAGAAAGTTCATGTTCAGCGCAGCGCTTCGGTAATGCTGGATGGCAAGGCCGGCATGCGCCGGTGCAAGGTCGCCTGCTCATAGGCATACGCCATGGCAATCAGTTGCGGCTCCGCATGAAGTGCGCCGATGAAAGAGAGGCCGACTGGCAAGCCGCGCACCATGCCGGCCGGCACGGTAATGTGCGGCTGGACCATGCGCGCCAGCGGCATGCCCTGGCAAGTGGGCCCCGCCAGCGCGTCGAGCGCGAGTCCGCGCAGCAAGTCGCCGATGGCATCGGCTGCGGGCGCGGGCGCGGGCGCAGGCGCAGGCGGCGGCATCGTTTCGATCAGCTCGGCGCCCTGCTCGCGCAGCACCTGCAGCGCCTGCTCGATGACGGCATCGGTCTCCGCGCACTGGCCGAACAGGGCGCGCGCCACGCCGATGCGGCGCCCGCGCAGGCCGGCGGGGTCGAGCGCCAGGCCATCGGCGCCCGAATCGCCGGACAGGGCCGCCAGCAGCCACGCCGCTTCCCGCACGCTGGGCGCCATCGGTCCGGCCGTGGCCGCTTCGGCACCTTGGCCGGGGGCGGCCCTGCCCGTCGGCTGGATGGCAACCAGGCCGCAGCTTGAAGCGGGCGCGACGATGGAACCGTCCGCCTCGCTATCGACGGCAAGGATGGTCAGTCCGGCCCAGCTGGCACTGGCATGCGGCACGCTGACGGCAGCCCACTGGCGCAAATTGCTTTTGCCGATGATGACGGCGCCTGCCGCGCGCAGGCGCGACGCGATGAACGAATCGCAGCCGGCATGCGACGATGCTGGCGCCTGCGTGCGCGTCTTCATGCGGTCGCCGGTGGCAATATTGTCGCGCAAGACGATGGGGATGCCATGCAAGGGGCCGCGCACCTTGCGCACTTGCCGTTCGCGGTCCATTTCCAGGGCAATTTTCAAGGCGTCGGGATTGATTTCGATGCCGGCGTGCGCGCGCGCGCCAATACTGCACAGGGAACGGATGCGCGCCAGGTATTGCGATGTCAGCGCATGCGAACTGAGCTTGCCGGCCCGCATCATCTGCTGCTGCGGCAGCACGCCCGCATCGAGCAGATGGGCCATGGGACTGGCGGGCGCC
The DNA here is from genome assembly GCF_978021625.1 of Janthinobacterium foliorum. Lineage (NCBI taxonomy): Bacteria > Pseudomonadati > Pseudomonadota > Betaproteobacteria > Burkholderiales > Oxalobacteraceae > Janthinobacterium > Janthinobacterium foliorum. Next base: position 255,720 of record NZ_CDXDQE010000009.1, read on the forward strand.
GTGGGACGGGACAGCACGGGACGCGAAGCGCGCGCGGGCACGGCCGCAGGCGTGGCGCCCGGATAGGTGCCATTGCGTAACATGTGACTGCGCTGCATGGTATCTCCAGGGAACTTCAGTGTTTCTAACGCAACAATGCGTGCCTCATAGGATAGCAGCCCTAGCAACTCAATAGTTGTTTAATGGAATTATTTTTTAAGCAAAAAAAAACGCTGCCCGAAGGCAGCGTTTCTTGACGATCTACAACTGGAGCGCGCCAGGCCGGCGCGTGCCGGGCCCTGCATGCATCGCAGTGCGACGATCTGTTAGTTGCGTACGACACGCTTGTATTCGTTGGTACGGGTGTCGATTTCGATGACGTCGTCCTGTGCAACGAACAGTGGCACTTGCACGGTGTGGCGGTGTGCGTCGATGGCGTTTTCGATCTTGGCTTCCTTCAGGACGTTGCCCGAAGTATTGCCCTTGACTGCAGGCTCCGAGTACACCACTTGACGGGCGATGGTCGTAGGCAGTTCAACGGAGATGGCTTTGCCGTCGTAGAAAATGGCTTCGCATTCCATGCCGTCCTTCAGGTAATGCAGTGCATCGCCCAGGTTTTCTTCTTCGATTTCATACTGGTTGTATTCGGCATCCATGAAGACGAACAGCGGGTCGGCGAAGTACGAATAGGTCACTGGCTTTTTGTCCAGAACAACAACGTCGAACTTGTCGTCGCCGCGGAACACGTTTTCCATCGGGGTGTTCGTCAGAAGATTTTTCATCTTCCATTTGTAGGTGAAGCCCGTGCGGCTCGAACCGTTGACATCAGAACGCAACACGATCATTGGCTTGCTGTCGACCATGATGATATTGCCAACACGAATTTCTTTTGCGGGTTTCATAGGAATGTACGTAAAAAGTGGGTTGCATGAAGACCATCTGCCGCCTGGGTGCCATCAGCGCCGCAAGCTTGCGTTTGATCGGTTAAAAATACGTTAGAAATAACCGGGCATTTTACCTTAATTTTTGGCAAGCGCCTATCTCGACGCGCCAGCGAATGCCAGCAGGTTGCTTGCCAGATCGCCATTGGCCTGCATCTGCCGCTGCCAGCCCTGCGCGCGTGCCGCCATGCGCGGCATGTCGGCCTGCAATGCGGGCCACAGCGCCGTCCACGGCAAGGGATCGGCACTGGCACCATTCCAGGCCAGCGCCGCCTGCACGAGGCTGTCGACCACCCCCTCCCCGTCCACCGCGTAGCGCTGCAGGAAGGCGCGCAATTTGACGTGATGCAAATTTTCATCCTGCACGTAGATATGCCAGAGGAAAGGCTTGCCGGCCCACTGCGCGCGCACGAAAGAATCTTCGCCGCGCACGAAATTCACGTCGCAGGCCCACAGCAGGCGGTCGTACTCGTCCTGCGGGACAAACGGCAGCACGCGCACGGTGAGTCCGCCATGCGTGCGCGCAGCGCCTGCCACCGCCGCATCGTCGCCGATAAAGGCCTGAACGGCGTCGAATGCAACGCCTTCCGGCACCAGGCACACTACCGGCCTCTTACCGCCCTGCCAAGCGGCGAACAGCTCGGCCACGGGCGCGGACGGATAACAGAACAGCGACACCTTCAGCGCGGCCATGTCCGCCGCAGTCACGCCAAAGCGACCCAGGAATGCCGCCATGGCGACCCCATCCGCCTGGAAGGCCAGGCGCTGCTCGTCCAGCGCCGCTTCGCGCAGCAAACCGCCCGTTTTCTCCGTGAAGCCGGGAAAAAAGAAATGCTTGATCATGCCGTGGCGGGGCGACGTCAGCGCATGACAGCCCTCGACCCACTCTTCCGCCGTCAAGCCTTCCAGGTTCAGCCAGACGGGATGGGGCGCGCATTGCGCCATGGCGCTGATATAGTCGGGCGGAATGTCGCAGGCAAAAAACTCGATGACGATATCGGCGACGTCGGCTGGCGCAAACGCCCCATCCTGGCCGCGCCAGTGGCGCACGCTAACGCCGGACGCCTGCTGGGCCTCTGCCGCCACGTCGATGCCAGGGCAGATGCGCTGGAAGCTGGCCAGATCGTCGACCCACAAGGTCACCGCCACGCCGTGCTCGTCCTGCAACTGCCGCGCCAAGCGCCAGCAAATGCCGATATCGCCGTAGTTGTCGACAACTTTACAGAAGATAGCCAGAGATGGCGCGCGATCGGTAGCGAATGGCATAGGTAATGGGAAGAAAAAAACGTTGACATGGCAGCCAACAACAAAAAAGCCGCTCTGTGACCAGGCGGCTTTTTTGTTGGCTGATTCAGCCGGTCTGGCGTCCCCAAGGGGATTCGAACCCCTGTACTCACCGTGAAAGGGTGATGTCCTAGGCCTCTAGACGATGGGGACAGAAAATCTGTCCTGGATGCGCTACCCTGCATCCCGACCTGTTACTTGCTACTTGCGCTACTACTTGCGAATCTGGCGTCCCCAAGGGGATTCGAACCCCTGTACTCACCGTGAAAGGGTGATGTCCTAGGCCTCTAGACGATGGGGACAGAAATCTGTCCTGAATGCACTACTTCGCATCCTGACCCGGTACTACAGCAATATTGCAGAAACAAAAAAAGCCTGACTTGTCAGGCCGATTCAGCACTGCAATATTACTTTACAACTAAATCCTGGCGTCCCCAAGGGGATTCGAACCCCTGTACTCACCGTGAAAGGGTGATGTCCTAGGCCTCTAGACGATGGGGACCTGTGCTGGTTTTACTCTCAGCGTACTCTTCGTTGAAGGCTTTGTTTAGCCCCTCAAAAAAGCGTGCGCGAAGTTTAACACGAAGCGATTCATGAAATCAACTGCCGGCCGTCTTATTTTCCATCTTATTGCACTTCCCGCCCCCATGGGAACGCCATGATGACAGGAAGCCAGGAAAACGGAATCAGTCGCCCTGGCGCAGGACAGCGTCCGTGCCGACGATGCGCACGTCATGCATCTGCTGCAGATAGGCTTCCAGGTAAGCCTTGTGCGACGCCCCCACCAGCACCAGCACGCGCATGCCGGGGCGCGCCATCATGACTTCGCGGATATTCGATGCCATGCGCAAATTACGCGTTTCCCAGTAGGCCACGTAGTTGCGGCCAAAATGCTGTGGCGATGGCTCCTCGAGCGCCGCGCCGAAATCGCTGCGGAAAGCCATCCCGGCCATGGCCGGCGCATTGTGCGCGCGATACATGGCCAGCACGGCGGCCGGCGTCGCCAATGCCGCTTCCAGCTCATCTCTGATGCGCTTGCGCTGCGCCGTATGCGGGTTGTCCCACGCCTTCATGAGCGCCGCGCCGTAAGCCCTCTCTTCCTTCTCGTTTTCGGCGGGCTCATCCGCCGTATGGTCATCCATGGCATACACCCGCTCATGCCCGCTGCTTGCCGCCACGACGGCGGCGATCAGGACATCTTCGCCGCGCCGCTGCATCCTGTCATTGAGCATGGCCGCCAGTTTCTCGTCGAGACCGTCGCCCGCCCGCCGCTCCTCCACCGGCAGGCGCAGCCACTGCACCAGCGCGGAAGCACGCTCGCCGCCGGCCAGGAATAGCGACGCCAGGGTGCGCCGCTGCGCGGCAGTGGGCGCCGGCGGCCACGCGGCCAGCAGACGCTGCGCCTGCACGGTGGCCGCCACCACATCCAGGCCGGTGGCCGCTTGTGCGGCAGCAGGGTCCCAGCAGTATGACTTGATCGTGTCCGCATAACGCTGCGGGTAGCTGCGCAGATAGGCACATTGCAGGCCGGACAACGCTTCGATGGCGACGGCTTGCGGCTGCCACTCCAGCAAACGCGCGTTCAGCAAACTCAGATGCGCAGGATCAAACGACTTCGGCAACTGCGACAGGTGCGGCGTGCCCAGCACCATCACTTCGTTGATGCGCCCTGCCTGCAACTTGTGGGCAGCGGGATCAAAGGGAGCGGCAGGCGTCGCGGCAGCGACCACCGGCGCGCAAAAGAACGCGGCAAACAATATGCGCGCAAATAAACGGGACATTCCACCTCCGGAGTTGAGTAATTTCATGGTGACTGACAGGCGTCAAAACGGCAGCTTGCACGAGCCCCGCCACCCACGGTTCGCACCAAGGATATCTTAAGCTTTCGATAGCAGCATGTCCGCCCAAAAACGACGAGCGGCAAAAATGGCATTCTGGAATGCAATTGATGCGGATATGCCGCGCCAGGCGCCCAAGGCAGACATGCAATAAGTGGCGAGTGAAAAGGAAGGGCGAAAAAAATCGCGGAACTAAAAAAGTCATTCAAGATGGCTTTGCCAGCCACGTAATTTTCTGCGCTGCCAGTGGAAACAAGGCGCGAGCCAACCGCTGACCTCTTGCATGCCATGCCAGTGCCCTCCCAGCTTAGCCACATTCCCCTGGGGGCATGGCGGAAAACCGTCCGGAAATAAAAAAAGCCGCTCGAGGCGACTTTGATTATCGTGTGATTTCTGCGCTGTTGGTGGAGGCAAGGCGGGAGCTGACCGCTGACCTCTTGCATGCCATGCCAGCGCACTCACAGCTTAGCCACATTCCCCTGGAGGGGTATGGCGGAAAACCGTCCGGAAATAAAAAAAGCCGCTCGAGGCGACCTTGATTATCGTGTGATTTCTGCGCTGTTGGTGGAGGTAAGCGGGAGCTAAGCGCCGACCTCTTGCATGCCATGCCAGCGCGCTCACAGCTTGGCCACACTCCCCTGGGGGCATGGCGGAAAACCGTCCGGAAATAAAAAAAGCCGCTCGAGGCGACTTTAATTATCATGTGATTTCTGCGCTGTTGGTGGAGGTAAGGCGGGAGCTAAGCGCCGACCTCTTGCATGCCATACAAGCGCGCTCACAGCTTAGCCACACTCCCTGGGGTATGGCGGAAAACCGTCCGGAAATAAAAAAAGCCGCTCGAGGCGACTTTGTTTATCGTATGATTTCTGCGCTGTTGGTGGAGGTAAGGCGGGAGCTAACCGCTGACCTCTTGCATGCCATGCAAGCGCGCTCACAGCTTAGCCACACTCCCCTGGGGGGGGTATGGCGGAAAACCGTCCGAAAATAAAAAAAGCCGCCCATGGCGACTTTGATTATCGTGTGATTTCTGCGCTGTTGGTGGAGGTAAGCGGGATCGAACCGCTGACCTCTTGCATGCCATGCAAGCGCTCTCCCAGCTGAGCTATACCCCCCGGGCGCAGAAACACTGCTACTTCTTTACGACAACAACACCAGACCGAACTGGCGTCCCCAAGGGGATTCGAACCCCTGTACTCACCGTGAAAGGGTGATGTCCTAGGCCTCTAGACGATGGGGACCTCGGAACTACAGTTTTACTACTTTACTCCTGCGCTGTTGGTGGAGGTAAGCGGGATCGAACCGCTGACCTCTTGCATGCCATGCAAGCGCTCTCCCAGCTGAGCTATACCCCCCGGGCGCAGAAATAATAAAAGCCGCACTTGGCGACTTTGTTCCACTACTTGCTTTCCATCCAGAGCCCGCTTTTTACGAACCTGAACTTACAACAATCAGTACAAACAACTGCCACTACTATAACACAACTACCTGGCGTCCCCAAGGGGATTCGAACCCCTGTACTCACCGTGAAAGGGTGATGTCCTAGGCCTCTAGACGATGGGGACCGCGGAACTTCCAAACAACTACTGCACCACTTCAACAACTAACAAAACCTGACTGCGATTTTGCTGCTGGTGGAGGTAAGCGGGATCGAACCGCTGACCTCTTGCATGCCATGCAAGCGCTCTCCCAGCTGAGCTATACCCCCGTTGGTGCAGAAACAAGAGTATAGCAAAGAAGTTTCACTCTGCAAATACCCTTTTTCGTCTATGAGCAACTTTTCATAGGGACGGTTTCCACACGCTGTTTCCACGCCTACTTCTACGCGTCTTACATCGCGGCGATTACAGCCACTTTGCCAGGCGCGCCAGCACGGTCTCGCGGCCAAATACCACCACCACCTGATCGATGGCCGGCGTCTGCAGCTGGCCCGTCAGGATCAGGCGCAAAGGCATGGCCAGCAGCGGCATCTTGATGGTGTTCGCGGCCAGCACTTCCTTGATCATGGCAGCGACGGCTTCCTTGCTCCAGTCCACCGTGGCGATGCGTTCGGCAAACTGCGCCAGCACGGGCTTGATCGCATCCGTGATGTGCTGCGCCACGAGATCCGCTTCCGGCTGCGGCTCGCGGAAGAACAGCATCGAGGCGGCAGCCAGCTCATTGACCGTGTGCGCGCGCTCTTTCATCATGCCCAGCACCAGCGCCAGATCCGGCGCGCCTTCGAAGACGGCACCGGCTTCCAGCATCTGCGCTCTAGCCAGGCCGGCCAGGCGCGTATTGTCAGCCTGCTTGATGTAGTGGTTATTGAGCCACTTGAGCTTTTCCAGGTCGAACTGCGCGGCCGACTTGGTCAGGTGATCGAGGTTGAACCATTCGCAGAACTGCTCCACCGAGAACACTTCATCATCGCCGTGGCTCCAGCCCAGGCGCGCCAGGTAGTTCAGCATCGACTCGGGCAGGAAGCCCTGCGCCGGATAATCCATGACGCTGACGGCGTCGCGGCGCTTGGACATCTTCTGGCCGTCCGAACCCAAAATCATCGGCAGATGGCCGTACAGCGGCAGCGGTGCGCCGATGGCGCGCAGGATATTGATCTGGCGTGGCGTGTTGTTGACGTGGTCATCGCCGCGCAGCACGTGCGTGATGCCCATGTCCCAGTCATCGACGGCGACGCAGAAGTTATAGGTCGGCGTGCCATCCGGACGGGCGATCACCAGGTCGTCCAGTTCGCGGTTCGAAATCGTGATGGTGCCCTTGACCACATCGTCCCAGCTGACGTCGCCGTCGAGCGGATTCTTGAAGCGCACGACAGGCTTGCGGTCGGCGGGAACGGCCGGCAGGGTCTTGCCCGGCTCCGGACGCCAGGTGCCGTCGTAGCGGGGCTTTTCGCCGGCGGCGCGCATGCGTTCGCGCATCGCTTCAACTTCGTCGGGCGAGGAATAGCAGTGGTACGCCGTGCCTTCAGCCAGCATCTGCGCCACCACTTCGCGGTAGCGGTCCATGCGCTGCATCTGGTAGAACGGGCCTTCGTCGTGGTCCAGGCCCAGCCACTGCATGCCCTCGATGATGGCTTGCACGGCTTCCGGCGTCGAACGCTCCACGTCCGTGTCTTCGATGCGCAGCACGAAGGTGCCGCCGAAGTGGCGGGCGAAGGCCCAGCTATACAAGGCGGTGCGGGCGCCGCCCAGGTGGAGATAGCCAGTCGGGCTGGGAGCAAAGCGGGTACGCACGGGAGTAGCGGTTGTGGTCATCGAAGTAATCAGGCTTAAATTAAGAAAACACCATTTTACTCTGTTGACCGCCGCCGCTCCACCGGCGTTCCTAGAGCAGCTGCAAGCGCCGCGTGACGGCGCCCGCCTGCGCATGCAGCGCCTGTTCGAACAGGGCCACCAGCTGCGACAAGGGCCGGTGCAAGGGCTTCACGAGATTCACGGTGAATGGCAGCGAAACGCCGAAGCGGCGGATCTGCAAGCCCTGCCCCGCATAGTCGAGCGCCGTGAGCGGGTTGACGATGGCCAGGCCCACGCCTTCGCGCACCATGGCGCACACGGAAGCGGCGCTGTGCGTGTCGAGCGCCATGCGCCGCTCCACGCCCGCCTGCGCGAAGATGGCGTCGATCTGCTGCCGGTAGGGGTCGACGGCGGCCAGGCTGATGAAGGGTTGGCCCGCGAAATCCGCCGGCTGCAGCACGGCCTTGCTGGCCAGCGCATGGCCATCAGGCAGCACGCACACTTCGTCGACGGACATCAGGGTGTCGAGCGCGGTGCCCGGCGGCGCATTGCCCACTTCCGTCAGGCCGATGTCATGGCGCTGCGCCGACAGCCACTCTTCCAGCAGCGGCGACTCCTGTGGCGTGATGCTGATGCTCACCTTGGGAAACTCGGCGACAAACAGCTTGCAGGCCTGCGGCAGCAAGGACTGCGAAAACACGGGCAGGCAGGCGATCGACAGCTGCCCCTGGTCGAACTGGCGCAGGGCCGTGGCCGTGCTGACGATGCGCTCCAGGCCGAAATACGCGCGCTGCACTTCCTCGAACAGCTGCAGCGCCTGTGCCGTCGGGCGCAGCCGTCCCCGCTCGCGCTCGAACAGGGTCAAGCCCGTCAAATGTTCGAGGCGCGCCAGCTCGCGGCTGACGGTGGGCTGCGAAGTATGCAGCATGGCGGCGGCGGCCGTCACGCTGCCCGTCGTCATGATGGCGCGGAAAACCTCGATATGGCGCAGGGAGATAGTCATGGGCATATCATAAATGAATAAGGTCAGCGCAAATGGATATTTTATGTTTACCGAGAAAAGCCCCATCATCTGCATGCAGGCCGGATCAGCGCGCAGCGTGCGCGCGATCCGGCGCCATCTCACCACATGACAAAGACCACACCATGAAACCAGTGCCAGACGCCACCCTCGCCCAACTCGCCCAGGAATACGGCACGCCCCTGTGGGTCTACGATGCGGCCACCATCCGCGCGCGCATCGCGCAGCTGGCGCAGTTCGACACCGTGCGCTTCGCGCAAAAGGCCAATTCGAACATCCATCTGCTCACCCTGATGCGCGAGGCGGGCGTGCACGTGGACGCCGTCTCGCTGGGCGAGATCGAGCGCGCGCTGCAGGCAGGCTTCACGCCGGCGCGAACCAACGGCGCCGCCGGCCTGGTGTTTACCTGCGACCTGTTCGACCGCGCCACCCTGGCGCGCGTGGCGGCGGCAAAGATCGAAGTCAATTGCGGCTCCGTCGACATGCTGCGCCAGCTGGGTCCTGTCTCGCCCGGCCACCGCGTCTGGCTGCGCATCAACCCGGGCTATGGCCATGGCCACAGCAACAAGACCAATACGGGCGGCGAAAACAGCAAGCACGGCATCTGGCATGAAGAACTGCCGGAGGCGCTGGCCGTCATCCGCGCGCATGGCCTGCACCTGGTGGGCCTGCACATGCACATCGGTTCCGGCGTCGACTACAGCCACCTGGAAACCGTCTGCGGCACCATGGTCGACCTGGTCAGGAACATGGGCCACGACATCGAAGCCATTTCCACGGGCGGCGGCCTGTCCGTGCCTTACCGCGAAGGCGAGCAGCCCGTCGACACGGATCACTACTTCCAGCTGTGGGATGCGGCGCGCAAGCAGATCGAGGCGCACCTGGGCCACCCCGTGCACATGGAAATCGAGCCGGGCCGCTTCCTCGTCGCCGATTCCGGCCTGCTGGTGGCCGAAGTGCGCGCCACCAAGCAAATGGGCGGCAACCATTTCACCTTGCTCGACACGGGCTTCAATGAACTGATGCGCCCCGCCATGTACGGCAGCTACCATGAAATGTCGGTCATCGCGCATGACGGCCGCGCGCTGGATGCCAGCCCCGCATGCGCCACTGTCGTCGGCGGCCCCCTGTGCGAATCGGGCGACGTGTTTACCCAGCGCGATGGCGGCGTGGTCGAAACGCGGCTGCTGCCCGCCGCGCAAGTGGGCGACTACGTGGTCTTCGAAGGCGCCGGCGCGTATGGCGCGTCGATGTCGTCGAACTACAACAGCCGCCCCCACGCGGCGGAATACCTGGTCGACGGCGAGCAATCGCGCTTGATCCGCCGCCGCCAGACGGTGGCCGAGCTGATCGCCCTCGAACAGCTCTAATCCGTTTCAAGCACGCGCCCGCGTGCGGGCATGCGCATCTGCTACCATCGGCACAACTCGATGAAAGCCCGCCATGCCCGCCAACACCCCCGCCCTCCCCCGCAGCGCCAGCTTCGTGCTGCCGCTGCTGCTATCCGCCCTCCTTGCCGGCTGCGCCTCGCTGCCATCACTGGATGGGCGCACGGCATCGACCGTCATCACCGGCACGGCCGACACGCCGCTTGGCGTGGCCATCGCGCCGCTGGCGGCCCAGCATCCGGGCGTGTCCGGCATCTACCCGCTGGCCGACGGGCGCGACGCGTTTGCCGCGCGCGCCCTGCTGGCCGCCGCCGCCCAGCGCAGCCTGGACGTGCAGTACTACATCTGGCACAACGACATCACGGGCACCCTGCTGTTCGACGCCCTGCGCCAGGCGGCGCAACGGGGCGTGCGCGTGCGCCTGCTGCTCGACGATAACAACACGTCGGGCCTGGACCAGACCCTGACGATGCTGGGCAAGCAGAAAAATATCGAAATCCGCCTGTTCAATCCTTTCGTGCCCCGTTCGCCGCGCGCGCTGGCCTTTGTCACCGATTTCTCGCGCGTCAACCGGCGCATGCATAACAAATCGTTCACCGCCGATAACCAGGCCACCATCGTCGGCGGACGCAATGTGGGCGATGAATACTTTGGCGCGGCCGGCGACGTGCTGTTCGCCGACCTCGATGTGCTGGCCGTCGGCCCCGTCGTCGACGAGGTGTCGCATGAATTCGACCGCTACTGGAACAGTCCCTCGGCCTACCCGGCGCAGCTGCTGCTGACCAGGCCAGTGGATGGCGACGCGGCCACCATCGCCGCCGAGGCGGACCGCATCGACGACACCAAGGCGGCCGAGGAATACGTGCGGGCGTTGCGCACCTCGCCCTTCGTGCGGCAATTGATGGATCGCCAGCTGGCCTTCGAATGGGCCAGGACGCGCATGATCAGCGACGACCCGGCCAAGGTGCTGGACAAGGCCAAACCCGGCACGAGCGTGGCGGACAATCTGGAAAACCTGCTGGGCGTGCCGGAAAAGGAACTCGACCTGATTTCGCCGTATTTCGTGCCCGGCAAGGCTGGCACGAAGGCCTTTGCCGAGCTGGCGCACAAGGGCGTGGGCGTGCGCGTGCTGACGAATGCGCTGGAAGCGACCGACGTGGCGGCCGTGCATGCCGGTTATGCGAAGTGGCGAAAACCGCTGCTGGAGGCGGGCGTGCTGCTGTATGAATCGCGCCGCTCGTGGGAGGAAGGCGATGCGCGCGAACAGCCGGGCCGCTTCGGCAGCTCCGCATCGAGCCTGCATGCGAAGACTTTTTCGGTCGATGACCGGCGCATCTTCGTGGGATCGTTCAATTTCGATCCCCGCTCCGTCGAATTGAACACGGAGATGGGCCTCGTCATCGACAGCCCGGTACTGGCGCGCCAGCTGGGCCAGGCCATGCGCACCACGATCCCGCAGCGCGCCTACCAGGTGCTGCTGGCACCGGACGGTTCGCTGTACTGGATCGCCCGCAACGCCAACGGCAGCACCACGCGCTACGACACGGAACCGGGCACCAGCATCTGGAAGCGCATGGGGGTGGCGATTTTGTCGGTGCTGCCGATCGACTGGCTGCTATGACCTTTTCCGGGGTCAGACCCGCCGGGTCTGCCCCCGGGCAACCGCAGGCTGACCTTAGCGCACCGCTTCCGTCAGAATGCGCCCCTCGGAAGCCGACGGCTGGCGCACGCGCAGCAGGTGCGCCAGGGTCGGCGCGATGTCGACCACTTCCGCGTATTCGCCATACGCTCCCGGCTTGATCCAGCGCGGGCCGAAGACCATCAGCGGCACGTTGGTGTCATAGGTATACGGCGAGCCGTGCGAGGTGCCGCCCACGCCCTTGCCGAAATACCAGGCCGGCTTCGTCACCACCATCAGGTCGCCCGACAGCTGGCGGTTCCAGGCACGGCGCATCAGCGTGTCCATGCGCGTGGCGACGGCGCCCGACTCCATCTGCGTGCGCGTGTAGATCTGCGCCAGGCCATCCTGCTCCAGCAGGAAGCGGGCCGCCGCGTTTTCCAGCTGCGCGCGCCGGATGCCGTTCTTTTCCGCCAGCGCGTAATCGAGGTAGATATTCGGCATCGACCACGTCGTCACCAGCTTGTCCACGCCCAGCGCTCCGGCCAGGTGCTGGTCCAGGCTTGCCGCCAGCTTGTCGCCGTCGATGCGCTTGGCGGAAATGCCGCGCGCTTCCGTAAATTCCGGCACGTTGGCAAAGCCATGGTCGGCCGTCAGCACGACGACGACATTATCCATGCCGACTTTTTTATCCAGGTCGGCAAAGAAGCCGGCCAGCATGCGGTCCAGGCGCTGCAGATGGTCGTGCGACATCTTGCTTTCCGGGCCATAGGCGTGGTTCACATAATCGTGCGCGGACAGGCTCACGCCCAGGATATCGGGCACGCCGGCCGGATTGCGGCCCAGCTGCTCGCCATCGACGGCGGCGCGCGCAAATTCCAGGGTCAGTTCGTCAAGGAAGGGACCGGCCTTCAGGCGGCTGTAATAGTCGCCATCGAGGTTGCCGCTGTCGCTGTAGTAGGCGAACGGGAAGGTGTTGCGCGCGCCGGGCTTGGCCGGCACCAGGTCATCGCGGGCGTCGCGGGCATAGGCGGAATCGGCCAGCAGCGGCGTCCAGCTCTTGCCGTAGTAGCGGTCCTGCGGCTTGGCCGCCTGGTAGCGCTGCACCCATTGCGGATGCTGCTGCATATAGTAGGTGCTGCTGGCGAAATTGCCCGTCTTTTCCATGTACATGTAGGCCGTGCCCGTTTTCCCGGCCAGCAGGATGGCGCCGCGGTCCTTGCCCGACACGGTGATGACCTTGGCCTTGTCGCCCGTGGCGTAGCGCAGTTCATCGCCGAGGGTGCTCACGCGCAGCTTGGCCGGCGACGTGCCGTCGTCCGGCCTGGTCTCTTCGCCGATGTAATGGAAATTGCCGTCTTCGGTGCAGTACACGGATTTTTTTGTCACGGGGTCGATCCAGTTATTCCCGATCACGCCATGCTGGTACGGGTAGGCACCCGACAGGACGGCCGAGTGGCCGATGGCCGTCACCGTGATGCCATGCGCCTGGTGCGCATCGCTGAACCACGCGCCCTGCTCCAGCAGGCGGCGGAAACCGCCCTGGCCGAACTGGTCGCGGTAGCGCGTCACCTGCTCCTGCGGCAAGCCGTCGACCACCAGCACCACCACCAGCTTGGGCTGCGCCGCGGCGGCGGGCGTGGCAGGCGCGGCCTTGGCAGCATGGGCCTGGCATGCCGCCACGCTCGACACCAGCAGCAGCGCATGCGCCAGCTGCCGTGAAAGGGAAAAATTCTTCGTCATATCCGCTCGTTCATCAAAATTGTTCGCAAGGACGCCGCGCGCCCTTTTCGGCACCGGGCAGCATACGCAAACGATATGACAAGATGATGACAAAGACAATCCAAATTGGCATGCCGGGACGCTGGCAATCAGCCCTGCGCGCCGAAGCGCCGCAGCACGTCCTGCAGCTGGCGCAGGTCGTACGGCTTGCGCAGGATCACGGCGCCGGGCATGTCGGCCTGCTGGTCCTGTCCGGAAGCGAATACCAGGCCCGTTGCGGGCCAGCGCGCGCGCACCTGCGACGCCAGCGCTTCGCCCGACATGCCCGGCAAGCCGATATCGGTGATCATGACGTCGACGGCACTGTCGCCCAGCATGGCGATGGCGCTTTCGCCGTCCGCCGCATCCAGCACGGCGTGGCCCATGTAGCCCAGCAGCTCGGCCGTCGTGACGCGGGTCAGCTCATCGTCCTCCACCAGCAGGATGCGCAGTCCGGCCTGCGGCTGGGCGCCTGGCGGCGACAGCGCCAGGCTGGCCTGCTGGCGCGCCGCCAGCTTGCGCTGCTGCTGATTGGCCAGCACATGGCGGATCTTGCGCGCCATCGCCGTGCGCGTGTAGGGCTTGCCCAGCAACTCGACGCCCGCATCGAGGCGGCCGCCATGCACGATGGCGTTTTCCGTATAGCCCGAGGTAAACAGCACGGCCAGATCGGGCAGGTGCTCGCGCGCCTGGCGCGCCAGTTCCGGGCTGCGCAGGGGGCCGGGCATGACCACGTCGGTAAACAGCAGGTCGATGGGCATGCCGCTCTTGACGATGTCGAGGGCGGCCACCGCCTCGGGCGCCTGCAGCACGCGGTAGCCCAGCTCTCCCAGCAGGCCGATGACGGTGTGGCGCACTTCCGCGTCGTCCTCCACCACCAGGATGGTTTCCGTGCCGCCCACCGCCACGCGCAGGTCCGGCGGCTGCGCCACGTCTTCCTCGCCCAGCGCGCGCGGCAGGTACAGCTTGACGCTGGTGCCGTTGCCCAGCTCACTGTAGATCTTCACGTGGCCGCCCGACTGCTTGACGAAGCCGAAAACCATCGACAGGCCCAGGCCCGTGCCCTGTCCTTCCGGCTTGGTCGAGAAAAACGGATCGAAAGCCTGGCGCAGCACGTCCTCGCTCATGCCGCTGCCCGTATCGCTGACGGCGATCATCACGTATTCGCCCGCCGCGACGTCGGCATGCTGCGCCACATAGCCCTGCCCCAGCACGGCGTTCGCCACTTCGATGGTCAGCTTGCCGCTGCCGCCCATGGCGTCGCGCGCGTTGATGCACAGGTTGAGCACCGCGTTTTCCACCTGCGCCACGTCGGCCAGGACTTTCCACAAGCCTTCCGGCAAGGTGATGTCGATATCGATTTCTTCGCCCAGGCTGCGGCGCAGCATGTCGTCCATGGCGGCGACATGCGCGCCGATGCGCACCACCTTGGGTTCGAGCGCCTGGCGCCGGCCAAATGCCAGCAGGTAGCTGGCCAGCTTGGCGCCCCGCGTCACGCCGCCCAGGGCGCTGGCGATGCGCTGCTGCGCCCGCGCGCTGTCGCCCACTTCCGTGGCCAGCAGCTGCAAATTGCCCGAAATGACTTGCAGCAGATTGTTGAAATCGTGCGCCACGCCGCCCGTCAGCTTGCCGATGGTGTCCATCTTCTGCGCCTGCTGCAGCGCCAGTTCGCTGCGCCGCACGACTTCCGCCGCCTCGCGTTCATCCGTGATGTCGCGCCCCACCGCATGCGTGAAGCCGCCTTCGTGCGCGCCCGTCCAGGCGATCATGCTGTCGCCGCCGTCGGCGCGCCGGAACAGTGCCTCGCAGCGGAACGCGCCCTGGCCGTGCACCGAGGCGTCGAGCGCGGCGGCCAGCAGCAGGCTGCTGTCGCCGGGCAGGAAATCAGCCAGGCGGCAACCGATCACCTGCTCCTCGCGCCAGCCCAGCAAGGTGCTGAAGGCGGGATTGACGGCCACCACATGGCCATCGAGGCTGGCCACCAGCATGATGTCGGTAGCCAGGCGCCACATGCGGTCGCGCTCCTCGGTGCGCGCATCGACCTGGCGCGCCAGCAGTTCATTCGCCCTTTTCTGTTCCTCGATATCGGTATTCGTGCCGATCCATCGCTGCAGGGTGCCATCCGCGCCGCGCACAGGCGTGGCGCGCACCAGGTGCCAGCGGTACACGCCATCGTGGCGCCGCACGCGGAACTGCGTTTCATAGATCTCGCCGGCCAGCACCGCCTGCTGCCAGGCCTGGCCGGCCGTGAGCACGTCGTCCGCATGCACGATGCTGCCCCAGCGGTTGCCATCGAGCTCGCCCTCGCGCGCGCCGCTGTACGCATACACGCGCTCGTTGAACCAGTCGAGGATGCCGTCGGGCGACGCCGCCCATACCTGGTTCGGCAAGGCTTGCGCCGTCATGCGGAAGGTGCTTTCGCTGTCGCGCATGGCCTGCTCGGCCAGCACGCGATCCGTCACGTCGGCGCCCTGCACGAAGATGCCGAACACGGCGCCAGCGTCGTCCTTCATCGGCTGGTAGACGAAATCGAGAAAACGCTTGCTGGGCGCGCTGCCGTCGCTGGTCTCGACGAAGAACGGCGAAGCCGAACCGGCATACGTCTCGCCGCTCGCATACAGGCCGTCGAGCAAGGCCACGAAGCCCTGCTGCGCCGCCTCGGGCAGGGCCTCGCGCACGGGGCGCCCCAGCACGTCGCGCTGGTTCACCAGCGACATGTAGGCGCGGTTGGCCAGGGTGAAGACGTGGTCTGGGCCCGTCAGCATGGCGACGAAGCCGGGCGCCTGCTCGAACATGGCGCGCAGGCGCTCATGCTCGCCATGGCGCCAGCGCTGCGCGCGCACCGTCTCCGTCGTGTCATACACGATGGCCAGCACGCCGGCCGGTTCGCCATGGGGATCGGGCACGGGCGAGTAATCGAGGTTGAAGCACACGCGTTCCGGCGCGGCGCCGCGCGTGATGGTCATCTCGATATCCGTATAGCGCACGGATTCGCCCGCCATCACCGTGCGCAGCACCTGCGCGTTGAATTCGGCCGCCTCGGGCCAGGCCAGGAAGGTCGACATGCCCAGCGCCTGCGGATGGCGCTCGCCCGCCACCACGGCATACGCATCGTTGTAGATCAATATGCCCTCCTCGCCCCACATGCTGGCCATGGCGATCGGCGAACGCAGCAGCATGGCCACGGCCGTCTGCATGTGCGCCGGCCAGGCTTCCACCGGCCCCAGCGCCGTGCGCGACCAGTCGTGGCCGTCGATCATCCGCCCCAGCGCGCCCCCTCCCCGCAAGAAAGCGTGGCGGGTGGAAGTGGAACTGGCGCGGAAATTATTCATGGGCGGGGCAATGGAAGCGGATAGGGAGGCATGCGGCAGCAGGCGAGCTGCATTATAGGGTGCAACATGGAGAGTGCAGCAGGGAAATTTTGCCGATTATCCAACGCCATGCCGGCCAGGAAAAATACTCATATGACAACGATCCGGCCCGCGCGGCAAGCCGCCCCCGTCCGCGCAAAAAAATACCCGGCATAGGCCGGGTATCGATTCGACTGCGACTGCTGACTGACGCTGCCAGCCGGGATCAGCCGGCCGGCGCGCTCTCAGGCACAGCCAGGCTTAATCGTTCTTGATGACGATGGACGGGAACTTGCTGGTCATGTCCTTGGCCTTTTCCGCCACCTTGATGGCGATGGTGCGGGCGATCTGCTTGTAGATCACGGCGACCGGGCCTTCCGGCTCGGCCACCACGGTGGGCGTGCCCGAATCCGTCTGCTGGCGGATGGCCATGGTCAGCGGCAAGGCGCCGAGGAATTCCACGCCGAAGTCCGCGCACATTTTCGCGCCGCCGCCGGCGCCGAAGATTTCTTCCGCATGGCCGCAGTTCGAGCAGATGTGCGTGCTCATGTTTTCCACCACGCCGAGGATGGGAATGCCGACCTTCTCGAACATTTTCAAGCCTTTGCGCGCGTCCAGCAGGGCGATGTCCTGCGGCGTCGTGACGATGACGGCGCCCGTGACGGGTACTTTCTGCGACAGGGTCAATTGAATATCGCCCGTGCCTGGCGGCATGTCGACGATCAGGTAATCGAGGTCGCGCCAGTTGGTCTGGTCCAGCAGCTGCTGCAAGGCTTGCGTGACCATCGGGCCGCGCCACACCATCGGCTCGTCCGGATCGATCATGAAGCCGATCGACGACACTTGCAGGCCGTGGTTTTCCATCGGCTCCATGCTCTTGCCGTCCAGGGTCTTCGGCTGGCCGCTGATGCCCAGCATCATCGGCTGCGACGGGCCATAGATATCGGCGTCCAGCATGCCGACGGTGGCGCCTTCGGCCGCCAGGGCCAGGGCCAGGTTGACGGCCGTCGTCGATTTGCCCACGCCGCCCTTGCCGGAAGCGACGGCAATGATATTTTTCACATTGCTCATCGGCTTCAGGCCGCGCTGCACCGTGTGCGAAATGATTTTCGACGACACGCCCACGCTGACATTGCCCACGCCCGGCAGCACGCGCAGCGCGGCCAGCACGGACTTGCGGATCAGGTCGATCTGGCTTTTCGCCGGATAGCCAAGCTCGATGTCGAGCGAAATATCATCGCCGTCGACCTTCAGATTCTTGACGGTTTTACTGGAAACGAAATCTTTATGTGTATTGGGATCAATAACCTGGGCCAGTGCGGCCTTCACGTCTTCTACTGTGATGCTCATGACAATCTCCGTATGCAATACGCGCAGTCTAGCGTAAATTTGCATGGCGCGATGGAGACAAAAGCACTACTTGCCAGCCCTGCATCTGCTCATATTGCGTTTCCGCTGTTAAAATGCCCTATTATCCATCCCAAAAGTGCATCAATCATGACTCGCAAGCTGTTCGTCACCACTGCCCTGCCTTACGCAAACGCCGCTTTTCACATTGGCCATATCATGGAATACATCCAGGCCGATATCTGGGTCCGGTTCCAGCGAATGCAACGCGATGGCGCAGCCGGACGTGAAGTGCACTTTGTGGGCGCCGACGATACGCATGGCACGCCCATCATGATCGCCGCCGAAAAGGAAGGCATCACGCCGCAGCAATTCGTCGCCAACATCGCCGCCGGCCGCGCCCAGTACCTGGACGGTTTCCATATCGCCTTTGACAACTGGTATTCGACCGACTCGCCGGAAAACGTCGACCTGTCGCAATCGATCTACCGCAAGCTGCGCGATACGGGCCTGATCGTCACGAAAACCGTCGACCGCTTCTTCGATCCGGTCAAAGGCATGTTCCTGGCCGACCGCAACATCAAGGGCGAATGCCCGAAATGCGGCGCCAAGAACCAGTACGGCGACAACTGCGAAGTGTGCGGCGCCGCCTACCAGCCGACCGACCTGGTCAACCCGTTCTCCGTGTTTACCAACGCGACGCCCGTCATGAAGCCGTCGGAACAGTATTTCTTCAAGCTGTCCGACCCGCGCTGCTTCGAATTCCTGAAAAGCTGGCTGAATACGCCAGGCCGCTTGCAACCGGAAATGGTCAACAAGGTCAGCGAATGGCTGGGCGAAGCGGGTGAAAAGCTGGCCGACTGGGATATCTCGCGCGATGCGCCCTATTTTGGCATCCCGATTCCCGATGCGCCGGGCAAGTTCTTCTATGTGTGGATGGACGCGCCCGTCGGCTACCTGGCCAGCCTGAAAAATTATTGCGACAAGAAAGGCATCGATTTCGACGCCCTCTTGAACGATCCGACGACGGAACAGATCCACTTCATCGGCAAGGACATCGTCTCCTTCCACCTGCTGTTCTGGCCTGCCATGCTGAAATTCGCCGGTCACCCGGTGATCGACAAACTGAAAGTCAATGTGCATGGCTTCCTGACGGTCAACAACGAAAAAATGTCGAAATCGCGCGGCACGGGCATTTCGCCGCTGCGCTACCTGGACCTGGGCATGAACCCGGAATGGCTGCGCTACTACATCGCCTTCAAGCTGAACTCGAAAGTGGAAGACCTCGATTTCAACGGCGACGACTTCGTGGCCCGCGTGAACAGCGACCTGATCGGCAAATACGTCAACATCGCCAGCCGCTGCGCCGGCTTCATCGCCAAGCGTTTCGACGGCAAGCTGGCGTCCACGCTGTCGGACAGCGCGCAAGGCTGGATCAACCGCGCACTGACGGCGGACGTCAACGGCGTCATCGTCGAGCGCCAGGCCAGCATTGCCGCGCATTTTGAAAACCGCGAATTCGGCAAGGCCTTGCGCGAAATCATGGAAATCGCCGACATCACCAACCAGTATGTCGATGAAAACAAGCCGTGGATCCTGGCCAAGGACGCGGACAAGACGGCCGAGCTGCACGACGTGTGCACGACGGCCCTGATCCTGTTCCGCCAGCTGACGATTTTGCTGTCGCCCGTGCTGCCGGCCGTGGCAAAGAACGTGGCTTCGTTCCTCAACGACGCCGAATTCAGCTGGGCCGACACGCAGGTGTTCGGCGACGCCGTCTCGAACAGCATGCTGGGCCGTACCATCGGTGCCTACAGCCATTTGATGACGCGCATGGATGCCAAGATGATCGAAGCGCTGTTCGATGCGCCGCAAGCGGCCGCTGCCATTGCCGCGCCGGCCGGCGACGCCGCCAATGACGCCGCGCCCGCGCCGGCCGCTGCAATACCGGCTGCTGCCATCGAGGAGCTGGCGCCCGAGATCAAGATCGACGACTTCCTCAAGGTCGACTTGCGCATCGCCAAAATCGTCAACTGCGAACTGGTCGACGGCTCCGACAAGCTGCTGCGCCTGACCCTCGACGCGGGCGAAGGCCGTCTGCGCAATGTATTCTCGGGCATCCGCTCGGCTTACCAGCCGGAAGAACTGGTCGGCAAGCTGACGGTGCTGGTGGCCAACCTGGCGCCGCGCAAGATGAA
The DNA here is from genome assembly GCF_978021625.1 of Janthinobacterium foliorum. Lineage (NCBI taxonomy): Bacteria > Pseudomonadati > Pseudomonadota > Betaproteobacteria > Burkholderiales > Oxalobacteraceae > Janthinobacterium > Janthinobacterium foliorum. The sequence goes on from NZ_CDXDQE010000009.1 coordinate 275,672, forward strand.
GTTCGGCATTTCCGAAGGCATGGTCATGGCTGCATCCGCCGCCGACGAAAAGGCCAATCCGGGCATCTACATCCTGAACCCGTGGCCAGGCGCCGAACCTGGCATGCGCATCCGCTAAGCCCGCACAAGGACCGATGATGAATATCGTGGTGCGCGAAGCAACAGATGCCGATGCACAACTGATTGCCGAGCTGACCCGCGCCGCGTGGGCCGGCAAGGTGGCCCCGTCATCGAGCGGGCACCACGAAACGGCCGAGCAGGTGGCGGAGCAATTGCGCCACGGCGGCGGCTTCGTGCTGCTGATCGACGACGTGCCGGCCGGTTCCTTGCGCTGGATGCCGCTCGACAGCGATCCCGCCATCTGGAAGATAGCGCGCATGGGCGTGCTGCCCGCCTACCGGGGCAGCAATGTGTCGCAGCATCTGCTCGAAGCCATCATTCATCACGGCCTGTCGTGCCAGGCGGAAGAATTGCGCCTGGCCGTGCGGCGCGACCAGCGCAAGCTCATCGATTTTTACGCGGCCTTCGAATTCGACCTGGCCGAGGAACTGGAATATTCGCACGCCAACCCCGCCGAACCGGCGCCGATGGTGATGCGCCGCCTGCTAAGGTATTGATTTTTAGCATTTTCGCCCCTGGCTTGCCCATACAACAACCCGCCAGTGCATCCGGCGCGGTAGAATACGGCCGGCTGACCTTACTTATAAGACACTCAGAAGACACTATGAAACTGCCTGCAAAACACACCAACTACGTATCCGACCACACCCTGTTCATCGCTGAACTGAAGGCCAAGAACCCTGGCATGGAAGCGGGCCAGCAAGCGGGCCGCGCCCTGCTGTGGGACAAGCCGCCCGTCAGCATGGATGAGCAGGAACGCCAGATGGCATCGGCCATCAAGCAACAGGCCTACGTTTACCAGAACAAGAACTAAGACCTGGAACCGGCACGATGTTGCCTGAAGAGTCTGCAGTCACGCCGGAAGCCGACGCTTCCGGCGCGGGCGCAGTCATCGAGTCGCCCGCCCCCGTCGCTAGCGGCGACGGGGGCGGCGACCCTGCAGCATCTGCAACAGCGGACGCGGCGCCCGCCGCCGATCCGATCGAGGCGGGCATTGCCCGCCTGTATGGCGAGCCCCTGCTGCGCATGCCGACGGACTTGTACATTCCGCCGGACGCGCTGGAAATCTTCCTCGAAGCCTTCGAAGGCCCGCTCGACTTGCTGCTCTACCTGATCCGCAAGCAAAACTTCAACATCCTCGATATCCCGATGGCGCAGGTGACCCTGCAATATCTGAAATATGTCGACCAGATCCGTGTGCGCAACCTGGAACTGGCGGCCGAGTATCTGTTGATGGCGGCGATGCTGATCGAAATCAAATCGCGCATGCTGTTGCCTTCGCGCAAGAGCGACGTCGAGGAAGACGGCGGCGATCCCCGTGCCGAACTGGTGCGTCGCCTGCTCGAATACGAGCAGATCAAGCTGGCCGCCTACGACCTGAACGCCATCCCCCAGTTCGAGCGCGATTTCGTGCGCACGCAGATCTTCATCGAGCAAAGCCTGACGCCCACCTGGCCCGACGTGGAACCGGTGGACTTGCAGCAGGCGTGGCTCGACGTGCTGAAGCGTGCCAAGCTGACCCAGCATCACCGCATCAGCCGCCAGGAACTCTCCGTGCGCGAGCACATGTCGAGCATCCTGCGCCACCTGCAATCGTCGCGCTTCGTGGAATTCAGCGAACTGTTCGACATCGCCGGCGGCGTGCCCGTGGTGGTGGTCAACTTCGTGGCACTGCTGGAACTGGCCAAGGAAACCCTGATCGAAATCACGCAGGCAGAACCGTTTGCACCCATCTACGTCCGGCTGGCCTATTCGCCCGCCTGATCCCTTCCCTTTGTCACTGACCACCGTACAACGGGGTTTTAGCGAAAGCAATCCATGAAAATTATTTCCGACATCGAAGAATTGCGCGACCAGCTCAGCGGACAGCTGCGCACGGCGTTTGTGCCCACCATGGGCAACCTGCATGAAGGCCATTTGTCGCTGATGCGCCTGGCGCGCAAGCATGGCGACCCCGTCGTCGCCTCGATCTTCGTGAACCGCCTGCAATTCGGGCCGAATGAAGACTTCGAAAAATATCCGCGCACCATGGCGGCCGACATCGCCAAGCTGGAAAAGGAAGGCGTGTACGTGCTGTTCGCCCCGACGGAAAAAGAACTGTACCCGGAACCGCAGGAATACCGCGTGCGCCCGCCCGATGACCTGGGCAATACGCTGGAAGGCGAATTCCGCCCGGGCTTCTTCGAAGGCGTGTGCACGGTCGTCACCAAGCTGTTTTCCTGCGTCGGCCCGCGCGTGGCCGTGTTCGGCAAAAAGGATTACCAGCAGCTGATGATCATCCGCAACATGGCGCGCCAGTTCGCGCTGCCGACGGAAATCATCGCCGCGGAAACCTACCGCGCCGACGATGGGCTGGCCTTGTCGTCGCGCAATATGTACCTGTCGGAAAGCGAACGCGCGGAAGCGCCGGAACTGTACAAGGGCCTTAACTTCGTCGCCGAGGAAGTACGCAAGGGCAACCTGGCCGTGGGCGAACTGGAACAGGCCACAATGCGGCTGCTGGACGGCCGCGGCTGGAAGTCGGATTACATCGCCGTGCGCAAGCGCGCCAATCTGCAAGCGCCGAACGCGGCCGAACTGGCCGCCGGCGAACCGCTAGTGGTGCTGGCCGCCGCCAAGCTGGGGCAGACCCGCCTGATCGACAACCTGGAAATTTAACCGCTCGCAGGCGGCATCACGACAACGGGGCCATGCGGCCCCGTTTGCCTATCGGCCCTACTTTTCCAGTCCTACCAGCCTGAGCTCGGCATACAGCGGCTTGCCTTTGCCGCGGGCCGCCTGCAGCATGTCGTAGCTGGCCGCATCGAGCACGATTTCCTCCCCTCCCCACAGCTTGCGCTGGTGCGCTGGCAGCTTCAGGCTGCGCAGCATGGCCCGCGCCTGCGCCGGATCGGCAGCCAGCAGGCGGATGGCGCGCACATGGCGCTGCGCCCCCGTCAGGATGGGCAGGCCGCCCTCCGGGCCACTCTGGTTCAGGCTGACATAGTCGTGGCCGCCCACCCTGTGCAGGTAGGCGTGCCGGCCATCGCCCTCGGCTGGCTGCACGGCGGCCTCCCGGGCGTCGGACGGCAGCTCGGCAAGCACTGGCGCGACAGGCGCCACGGCGGCCTGCTCAAGGCTCACGCCGCAAGCGGCCAGCAAGGCCATGGCGAGGGCAAGGAATAATACGGGTGCTCGGCGCATGTTGCGCTCCTTCTTGTCGGGGTCGGGGACAAAGGGGTAGTGCAGCGATCATGGGCCAAATTATTTGACGTGTAAAGTTAACTTTGAGAAATATTTCATTCCTTTGCGCAATTTACCGGGATGGGCTGGCGGGCCGCAAAATCCGCCCGTCCTATTCCTCACCATGGACATGCGCGCCTGGCCGATACAGGGTATATGTCCGGCAGCCGCCACCAGCATTGTTAATGCAGATTGCACGCTGAAACCATCCTTGCCATCTTTATCCATGCCAAGATAAAGATCACAATGGCTGCACTGGCGCGGCATTGCGCGCCGCCCACCATGACAGGAGAAGCAGCATGAATACAGCATCCACCCCCGCCAAGGTCGCCATCGTCACGGGCGCGTCGCGCGGCATCGGCGCCGCCATCGCCCGCCGCCTGGCCCGCGACGGCATGCGGGTCGTCGTCAATTACGCCAGCGGCAACGTCGAGGCCGAGAGGCTGGTGGCGGCCATCGCGGCCGACGGCGGACAGGCCATCGCCGTAAAAGCCGACGTCGCCGATGCGGCCGATGTGCAGGCCATGTTCGATGCGGCCGAAGCGGCCTTCGGCGGCGTCGACGTGCTGGTGAATAACGCCGGCGTCATGCCGTCCGAGTTGCCCGCCCTGGCCGACACGGACGACGCCACCTTCGACAGGCTGTTCGCCATCAATGTGAAAGGCAGCTTTAACACCATGCGCCAGGCAGCGACGCGCTTGCGCCACGGCGGCAGCGTCGTCAATTTCTCGACCAGCGTGATTGGCCTGGCCCTGCCCGGCTATGCCGTCTACGGCGCCACCAAGGCGGCCATCGAGACGATGACGACTATCTTCGCCAAGGAATTACGCGGCAAGAACATCACCGTCAACGCCGTCGCCCCCGGCCCCACGGCCACGGCCCTGTTCTTGACCGGCAAGACGGAAGACACCATAGAACGCATGAGCAAGATGGCGCCGCTGGAGCGCCTGGGCACGCCGGAGGACATCGCCGCCGCCGTCGCCTTCCTGGCCGGGCCGGATGGACGCTGGGTGAATGGCCAGACCTTGCGGGCGAATGGCGGCCTCGTCTGAGCTGTTGCGGGCGAAAAAAAAAGCTATGTCATCGACAAATAGGGGAAATGCAGGAATCTTTCCTTGGCGCTGCTGTCTGACTCTGCATACCCACCACACAGGGAGCAGGCCATGCAGCCAGCCGAATGGATCAACTTTATCGCGCAGTTTGCGCAGTTGAACCGGCGCCAGCGGCAGGCGGGCATGGCCCTGCTGCGTGGCAACACGCCACACGACGCGACCGTCGCGCTGCTCGAGGGCGTGGCGCAGTCGCGCTTGGCC